>NZ_JBSWWU010000003.1:0-605323 GCF_056160245.1 Aquimarina sp. AWH4_224
TAAAACCAAAAATCGTACGCGCTGTCAATCAATATGTCTATGAACTTCTTTAGATTCAAATGCCACTATTAATAGCATCCTAAAACTTCGTTATTACTAAAGGAATCGAACCCTATCTCAGCTAGCAAAAACTAACCCTAAACCATTGTAATCTCTTCTATGAACTTCGCTTCTCTCTCAAAGCGGGTGCAAATATACAACCCCTTTTTTATCCACCAAAACTTTTTTGAAATATTTTTAAAAAGTTTTTCCGAAGCTGTCAATGAACATTACTAAACCTAATCATCCTCTCAAATCTCTTCCCCGTTTAGCGGCTGCAAACATACAGCCTTTTTAATTACCAACAAGACTTTTTTAAAGTTTTTTTAATCTTTTTTTAATCTAAAAACTCAACTTACTAATACACCATTACTTACAATTAAAAAAAAATAAAATTATCTATTTTGACACATATATAAGGGGTTCAAAATACTTAATACTTATTTCCAATTAAATATCTACTTATAGTATTGTAAGGATTTTATTATCGTATTATCTTTGCAACTTTAATTTAATAAAAGAGATGATCAAAATTACGTTGCCAGACGGTTCGGTTAGAGAATACGATAGCGGTATTACTGCTATGGGTGTTGCCAAAGATATTAGTGAAGGTTTTGCCAGAAATGTTATTTCAGCAAAGTTTAATGATACCACTATTGAAACCTCTACCCCATTAACCACCAATGGTAACCTTATTCTATATACATGGAAAGACAAAGAAGGAAAAACTGCCTTTTGGCATTCTTCTTCGCATGTATTAGCCCAAGCATTAGAAGAGCTGTATCCTGGAGTAAAATTATCTATCGGGCCAGCAATTGAAAATGGCTTTTACTATGATGTGGATCTTGTAGAAAACACCATTTCAGATAAAGACTTCAAAAAGATTGAAGACAAAATGCTGGAGATTGCCAGAGGTAAGCACGATTTCAAGATGAGATCGGTTTCGAAAGCAGATGCTTTGTCTAAATATCAAACTGAAGGAAACGAATACAAGACTGAGCTTATTGAGAATCTAGAGGACGGAAGCATCACTTTTTGTGATCACGATTCCTTTACCGATTTATGTAGAGGTGGTCATATCCCTAATACAGGAATTATAAAAGCTGTAAAAATCATGAGTGTTGCCGGTGCCTATTGGCGAGGAGATGAAAATAACAAACAGCTAACTCGAGTATATGGTATTTCGTTCCCTAAACAGAAAGAGTTAAAGGAATATCTGGAACTACTAGAAGAAGCCAAAAAAAGAGACCATCGGAAACTAGGAAAAGAATTAGGTCTTTTTACTTTTTCTCAAACTGTTGGTCAGGGACTACCTTTGTGGCTTCCTAAAGGAGCTGCTTTGAAAGAGCGCCTTGAACAATTTTTGAAGAAAGCACAGAAAAAGGCTGGTTACGAAATGGTTTCTACACCACATATCGGTCAGAAAGAACTATATGTAACTTCTGGACACTATGCTAAGTACGGTGAAGATAGCTTCCAGCCTATCAATACTCCTGCAGACGGTGAAGAGTTTTTATTAAAACCCATGAACTGTCCGCACCACTGTGAAATATATAAAAGTCAACCTTGGTCTTATCGAGATCTACCGATACGATATGCAGAGTTTGGTACCGTATATAGATATGAGCAAAGTGGAGAATTGCATGGGTTAACCAGAGTGAGAGGTTTTACTCAGGATGACGCTCACATATTCTGTACTCCTGATCAGTTGGATGAAGAGTTTAAAAAAGTAATAGACTTGGTGCTTTATGTATTTACATCCTTAGGTTTTGAGAATTTTACGGCACAAGTTTCTGTACGTGATCTCGACAAACCGGAAAAATACATTGGCGATGTAGAGAACTGGGAAAAGGCAGAAAATGCTATCATCAATGCTGCTAAGGACAAAGGCTTAGATTTTGTAGTAGAAAGCGGAGAAGCTGCATTTTATGGCCCTAAACTGGATTTCATGGTAAAAGATGCTCTTGGACGCAGCTGGCAGCTAGGAACCATCCAGGTAGATTACAATTTACCGGAGCGTTTTGACCTTACCTATAAAGGAAGTGATAATGAATTACACAGACCGATAATGATCCACAGAGCTCCCTTTGGAAGCTTGGAAAGATTTATTGCAATTTTGTTAGAACACACCGGTGGAAACTTCCCGCTATGGCTTATGCCTGAACAAGCTATTGTTCTCTCTATCAGCGAGAAATATGAAAAATACTCCGAAAAAGTTTTAAATTTGTTAGAAAATGCCGAAATTCGCGCCCTTGCAGATGATAGAAATGAAACGATAGGAAAAAAGATTCGTGAAGCTGAAATGAATAAATTTCCTTATATTATTGTCATAGGTGAACAAGAAGAGAAAGATCAAACGATATCTGTTCGTAAGCATGGCGGTGAAGATTTAGGAGCCATAACAATAGATGAGTTTTCGAAAATTGTAACAAAAGAAATCAATAATACCTTAAAAGCCTTTAATGGCTAATAAAATAAAGTTTAATTAAAAAAATTTAAGTCATAGCAATAAGAAGAAGAAAGTCTCAAAGGCCAGCCAGAATAATCAAAGAAGACGCTCACAGAATCAACAACAAAATTCGAGTTGATGAAGTGAGACTAGTTGGCGACAATGTAGAAGTAGGAGTATATCCTACCAGAAAAGCATTGCAAATTGCAGAAGAGCAAGGGCTTGATCTTGTTGAGATATCGCCCAAAGCGAATCCACCTGTTTGTAAAATAATGGATTACAAAAAATTCCTTTATGAACAGAAAAAAAGAGAAAAAGCTCTTAAAGCCAAAGCAACCAAAGTAGTTATTAAAGAAATACGTTTTGGACCCAACACTGATGAGCATGATTATGAGTTCAAAAAGAAACATGCGATCAAATTTTTGAGTGAAGGTGCAAAATTAAAAGCCTACGTATTCTTTAAAGGACGTTCTATTATATACAAAGACCAGGGGCAAATCCTATTATTAAGGCTTGCTCAAGAGTTGGAAGAGTATGGAAAAGTAGAACAAATGCCTAAGCTAGAGGGTAAACGTATGATTATGTTTATCGCTCCCAAAAAGTAAAGTCAATTCTTGCATGCTCAAGAATTCAAGATAATAAGTGAGATTATAAAACTAAGGATACAATGCCTAAAATGAAAACAAAATCCAGTGCCAAGAAACGTTTTAAGTTGACAGGTACCGGTAAGATCAAAAGAAAGCACGCTTTTAAGAGTCACATCCTGACAAAAAAATCTAAAAAGCGTAAGCTAGCTTTAACGCACTCTACATTAGTGCACAAAAGCGATGAAAATAGTATTAAAGAGCAATTACGTTTGAAGTAATTACAATTTAATCAAGGTTAAAATTAATATAAACCCAGGAGTTAGGCTCTAAAAATTTGATTCGCAAATTATAAGAATCAAAAAACAAACAAAGTGTCGATTATCGGCCGCCTACTACTAAAAAATTTAAAATTATGCCAAGATCAGTTAATTCTGTTGCAAAAAGAGCTAGAAGAAAAAAGGTTCTTAAGCAAGCAAAAGGTTACTTTGGAAGACGTAAAAACGTTTGGACAGTAGCAAAAAATGCGGTTGACAAGGCGATGCAATATTCGTACAGAGACCGTAGAAACAAAAAAAGAACTTTCCGTGCTTTATGGATTACTCGTATTAATGCGGGTGCACGTTTACACGGTATGTCTTATTCTCAATTCATGGGAAAAGTAAAAGCTAACAATATCGAATTGAACCGAAAGGTTCTTGCCGATTTAGCAATGAACAACCCTGAAGCTTTTAAAGCAATTGTAGAAAAAGTAAAGTAATTTTTTTATAACAATAAACAATCTCACTTATATAAAAAACCCGCGAAATACGCGGGTTTTTCATTTTTACAGCTCCCGTAAATACGACTTTTATCGACAAAACCCTTCACTTTGTCTGTAAAAAATGTCAAAAACAAGGATTTTTTCATTATTTTTATCAAAACCCCCAAAATAAAATGAAAAAATCTTACACTACTGCTGTACTGGTATTCTTTGGCACGCCCATAGGACTCTTTGCACAAGAACATTCGGCGCATTCCAGTGACACACTTCAGGCGGAGCAAATATTTGGACTCTTAGAAATGCCCTTTCTAGCAATTGCATTGGTCTTTAGTTTTCTTACCGCCACACGATTAAAAGGCGGAAAATTTGGTTCTGGAATGACCCTTCTTGCATGGGGGTTTGTAGTCATGGCTCTTGGGCACCTTCATATGCAAATTGCGCACATTTTTAATTTCAACATTTTTAAAAATCTTTTTGGGGATACTTTGGGCAACTACATTTGGTTTGTTGCTTTGATCCTTACGTGGGCATTGTCGGCATTGGGCTTTTACAAAATATATAAAGCGAGTAAAATCTAGTAGTGAATGATTCAGTGGCTTAAAAGAATACTCCCCAGTAAAAAAGCCCAACTTCCAAAGAATCAAGAAGAGCAACAAATCGTTGATCTGATCCATTCTTTAAGGAAGAAGATTGACATGTCTTCTATCGACTTCAATCTAGAAAACAAAATAAAAGCTTTCGAATTCCTTTCCCTTCAAAAAAAGATAGAAACCCTACCTGAAACTTATTTATTTCTCGAAAAATATATCATCACTAAAAACTTAGATTCAGAATCGCTTCGAGAAAAAATACAGCATAAGTATCCTTTTCTAAAACAATACCGAAACTTTGAACTATTATTTCACCCAGTCGATGAGCAAGAACTGATATTATGCAAAATTTTTCTGCTACGAGTATTGCAGAGATCTTCAGAGTTGATCGGTAATTTTAATGATCCAAAAATTATTACAATAAAAACATATTTAGAATCTACTTATGATTTTAAAACTATTGATGTTATAAAAGAAAGAAAAAGCCTTCTCGATTTTTCTAATGAAATTTATTCGAAGATAAAAGGCAGTTTAGGCATTAATGCCATCACCAATATTTATCTCAATATTTATAAAAAATACTTTCAGTCTTATCATCTGTTAGAATCTTTCACCTCTATACTCAATGTAATTCCGGAAGAAATCTTATCCAAAGATCTCATCACCTTCCCTAGCAAGCAACAAATGCTAAAAATGTTGCAAAAACAATTATTTAGCCTCGAACAAATAAATGAAAGACTTACAGAAGAGATTATCGAAAGAAAAAAAGTCGAAGAAGAACTAAAGCAAAGCGAGCACCTCAAAACTATTATCTTGGAAACGGCTATGGATGGCACCATCCTAACCAATAGCCAGGGAACGGTTCTCAATTGGAATAAGCAAGCCGAGAATATTTTAGAACTAAAAAGAGAAGAAACTATAGGGAAAAGCATCTATTCTTTGGTTCCTTATAAACTACGTCAACAATTACGGAATAGTTTTGACAACTACATCGCCACCGGAGATGATGATTTGATTAACAAAAGAGTAGAAACCTCGGTAAACAGAAGAGATGGTAGTATTGTATATATAGAACTAACCATTGTTGCTATTGAAACTAAAGACGATTATCTGTTTAATGCATTTTTTAGAGATATTACCAACAAAAAAATCATTGATAATGAGATTAGAGAAGCCAAAGTAATGGCTGAAAAATCCGCCAAAGCAAAATCCGTCTTTCTCTCTAATATGAGTCATGAAATACGAACTCCGCTAAACGTAATTCTTGGACTAACCGGAATTTTACAAAAGAGTGATTTCACGAATCCAATGGTAGATCAAAAAAATCTGGATGGTATTCAATTCTCTGCCGAAAATCTATTGGGTTTGATTAATGACATCTTAGATTTTTCTAAAATTGAAGCTGGTAAGCTTACACTGCAAAAAACAGATTTTAACCTGCATGAATTAATCTCTAACGTTTCTAGAGGTTTCAAAATAAAAGCAGACGAGAAAGGATTGGGATATAAAATGATGATCGAACCATTAGTCCCCAAGTTCATTATTGGCGATCAACTGAGACTTAATCAAATCCTAATCAACCTATTGGGTAATGCCATTAAGTTTACACACGAAGGAGAAATCTCGATAGAGGTGAGCACAAAAAACATGACTTCGGGAAAAGTGGCTTTACAATTCCTGGTAAAAGATACCGGTATCGGTATCCCCGAAGATAAACTAAACTCCATATTCGAGAGCTTTTACCAGGTACACAAGCCAGGTAAAAACAAAATAGAAGGAACTGGTTTAGGGCTTTCGATATCCAAGCAGCTTATAGAAATGCAGGGAGGCAACTTAATTGCCAAAAGCAAACCTGGCAAGGGGTCTTCTTTTGAATTTACTATTGAATATGAAATTAGCATCCTTAAACGAAATCTTAATCATCAAAAAGGCACCGACAATCAACAAAAGCATAACGAATATTTATCAGAATTAAAAGTATTGGTGGTCGAGGATAATAAGATGAATCAGTTTTTCATTCAACAATTGTTATCAAATTGGAATGTAGGTGTTCAAATGGCTGAAAACGGTAAAATCGCTGTAGAATTAGTCGCACAAGAAACCTATGATTTAATTTTGATGGACATGCACATGCCCGTAATGGATGGTCCAGAGGCTGCTGCACTAATAAGAGCTTCCAAAAACCCAAAAATTAGTCAAATCCCAATTATAGCCTGCTCTGCAGATGTCTTCCCCGAATCCAAAAGAAGAGCTACCGAATCTGGAATGGATTTTTATTTAACAAAACCAATAAATGAAAATGAGTTAGAGGAAATTCTATTAAGTTTAAAACCGAATACTCATAACAGTACTATACCTAAAAAAGATCATGCTCATCTTAATTCTACTCCACATTTAGTAGAAAAAAAAGTTTTTCATGATTTATCCTTTCTAAAGAAAACCTTTGACAATGATGCCGAAATCATCCATTCGGTTTTACAAATCTTTTTGGACGCGACACCCACAGATTATCAAAAATTATCTGATGCCATCGCTTCAAAAGATCACACATTAACCCAACAGTTTGCGCATAAACTAAAATCAAGTTTCAAAACTATTGGCTTAACAAACCAAGCTTCACTTCTACAAACCATAGAAACCGCTGCAAGGGAAGAGCAAAAATTTGATTTGATTCAAAAGGAGTTTGAAAACTTGGATGAGTCCTACCCAAATGTAATAGAAGAGATAAAAAAATGTGCAAAAGATTTTACTCCTTCTAACTCCTAACCCATTCTTTTCTGGTCGCTATTCTTATCTTTGCTTTTATGCAAAACACGATTACCAGCTTTCAAAATCCTAAAATAAAATTCCTAAATCAACTTAAAGAAAAATCAAGAGTTCGAAAGAAGGAAGGGCTTTTTGTTATTGAGGGACAGCGAGAGCTTTCCTTAGCATTAGAGGGAGGATACACCATTACACAACTGTACTACTGCTCTTCTATCATTACTTCTGAAACCATTGATACTATTCTGAGTAAAGTTCAAGATCATGTGATGGTATTCGAAATTACTACTGAAATTTATCAAAAGCTTTCTTACAGAACCACAACCGAAGGTATTATAGCTGTAGCGACTTTTAAGAATCTTGATATTCAAGATCTTGTTTTACCATCCAAAAACCCGTTGATTCTAGTTGCCGAAGCACCTGAAAAACCAGGAAATATTGGAGCCTTACTACGCACGGCTGATGCAGCCCAGTTGGATGCTGTATTAATTGCTAATCCAAAAACAGATGTATATAATCCAAACATCATAAGATCAAGTATTGGATGTTTATTTACTACCAATTTGGCTGTAGGTAGCTCTTCTGAGATTATCGATTTTCTCAAAAAACAACATATTACCATATATGGGGCTGCGTTACGAGATGCCGTAGATTATCACATACAAGATTACACCCAGCCAACCGCTATAGTAGTAGGTACAGAAGCCACTGGACTAAGTGATGTCTTCTTGGCCAGTACAGACCAGAATATTAAAATCCCAATGAGTGGAGTTATCGACTCTATGAATGTTTCGGTAGCTGCAGGAATTTTGGTATTCGAAGCCAAACGCCAAAGAGATTTCATTTAGGAAAAGATTATAGTTTTATGTCATAAATAGATTTAAAATCACTACCTTACCCTCTCCTACTGACCCCAAGAAGGATTGAACGACTAATTGCTATAACTAATGACCCCAACCTCGCTGTTTTACTTACTCATTGCCATTATTGTTATTGTCTTTTTAATTGATTCTTTATTGGATATTCTTAATGCAAGACATTATAACGATAAAATTCCTGAAGAACTTTCTGATGTTTATCCCCAAAAAGAATACGAAGATTCTATTGCCTACAAACGGGCAAACTACAAGTTCAAACTAGTTTCTTCTGCTATTTCTTTGGTCATGATGCTCTTGTTCTTTTTTTTAGATGGGTTTGCCTGGGTGGATCGGCTAGCAAGAAGTTTTTCAGACAATCCTGTGGTCGTTGGTCTCATTTTCTTCGGAATCATTATGATCGGAAGTGATATCCTATCCACACCAACGGTATACTATAAAATCTTTGTGATCGAAGAAAAATTTGGTTTTAACAAGACTACCAGAAAGACGTTTATCATCGATAAATTTAAAGGGATTATTATGATGATCATTGTAGGAGGAAGCCTGCTGGCGCTGATCATGTGGTTTTATGAACTTACTGGAAAATCTTTTTGGATATATGCCTGGGCATTGGTTTCAATTTTTACAGTTGCCATGAATATGTTTTATGCCAAATTGATCGTTCCTATATTCAACAAACAAACTCCTTTAGAACCTGGCGATCTGAGAAATACTATAGAAGCCTATTCTAAAAAAGTAGGATTTCAATTAAAAGATATTTTTGTCATCGATGGCTCCAAAAGAAGTACCAAGGCGAATGCATATTTCTCTGGATTCGGTAGTGAAAAAAGAATCACACTCTACGACACACTTATTAAAGATCTGGATAAGGAGGAAATTGTTGCTGTGCTTGCGCATGAAGTTGGACATTATAAGAAACGTCATGTAATCATCAATCTTTTGCTATCCGTTGCACTTACTGGTATTACGCTATGGTTCTTATCACTTTTTATAGCAAATCCTTTATTATCTGAAGCGCTTAAAGTAGATACTCCGTCGTTTCATATTGGTCTTATTACTTTTGGTGTTCTGTACAGTCCTATTTCTGAAATCACTGGTTTGATTATGAATGTGGTATCACGAGCCTTTGAGTATCAGGCTGATGATTATGCAAAAGAGACCTACAATAGCGAAGCACTTATCAATAGTCTTAAAAAACTCTCTAAAAATAATTTCAGCAATTTAACACCGCATCCTGCTATGGTGTTTATCCATTACTCGCACCCTACTCTGCTTCAGCGAATAAGAAACCTGAGAAAATAAATCAATTATAAGTACTTGGTGGTTACAATTCTTAATTGTATTTTTAATTATTATATGCCACAATTTCTGGTTGATTGACAAGAATAGTGAAAGGCACAATTTTTGTCACTATATATCACAAGGGGATATCACACAAGACGCTAAATAGGGCTTTCTTAGAAAACTTTAAGTTATGACCGAAGCTGCTATCGAAGAAGAAAATAAACAGATTGCAAAGCAATACAAAGAGTTGCTTCGTATTAGTTATAGAGATCTTTCTAAAGAAGATAAAAAACTAATACGACAGGCTTTTGATGTTGCTGTAGATGCTCATAAAGACCAAAGACGCAAAAGTGGTGAAGCTTATATCTTTCACCCTATTGCTGTTGCCAAAATAGTGGCTAGCGAAATAGGTTTGGATGCAACATCTATCGCCGCAGCCTTACTTCATGATGTAGTAGAAGATACCGAGTACACCTTGGTAGATATCGAGCAGATGTTTGGAGAAACTGTGGCTCGTATTGTTGACGGACTTACCAAAATTTCTTCCTTAAAAAAGGATAAAGATATATCGCTGCAAGCAGAAAACTTCAGAAAGATGCTACTTACCCTTAATGATGATGTTCGGGTAATTATCATTAAGATTGCAGATCGATTACACAACATGCAAACCATGGATGCCATGCGACCTGATAAGCAAGTCAAAATTGCATCCGAAACCCTATACATTTATGCACCTCTCGCCCATCGAATCGGGCTTTACAATATTAAAACAGAACTAGAAGACCTAGGACTCAAATACACAGAGCCTGAGGTTTACAAAGATATTCTGGAAAAAATAACAGAAAGTAAAGAAGAGCAAGATGCTTATATCAAAAGGTTTTCTGACAAAATTAGAGAAGGGCTTGATAGAGAAGGATTGACCTATGATATCAAAGGAAGGCCAAAGTCTATTTTTTCGATCCGAAGAAAAATGGTAAAACAAAATATTTCATTTGATGAAGTATATGACAAATTTGCCATTCGGATTATTTACAAATCAGATTTTGAAAATGAAAAGTTCATTGCCTGGAAGATCTATACGGTAGTAACTGATTATTATCGCCCCAACCCTATTCGTTTAAGAGATTGGATTTCTCAACCCAAATCCACAGGATACGAAGCTTTGCATATCACCGTTATTGGACCTGATAGTAAATGGGTAGAAGTACAAATACGTAGTGAGCGAATGCATGAAATTGCAGAAAAAGGATATGCTGCACATTACAAATACAAAAATACCGAAGAGAAACAAGACCAGGGCCTTGATGGATGGTTGAACCGCTTGCAGGAAGCTCTAGAGAATTCTGAAGCTAATGCTGTCGATTTTGTTGAAGAGTTTAAACTTAATCTCTATTCCAAAGAAATATTTGTGTTTACTCCCGAGGGGGACCTTAAATCACTTCCAAAAGGAGCTACAGCACTAGACTTTGGTTTTAGTGTACATACCGAGGTAGGTCTTAGAACCAGAGGATCGCGGGTAAACGGAAAATTGGTCCCACTCAGTCATGAATTAAAAAGCGGGGATCAAGTAGAAATCATTACTTCCCCTAAGTCTAAACCATCTTCGAGTTGGTTAGATTACGCTACCACAGCTAGAGCCAGATCAAAAATAAAATCTGCACTTAGAGACGAGAAAAAGCAAATTGCAGAAGAGGGTAAAGTGATCTTAAAACGAAAACTTCGTTCTCAAAAGATCACCATGAGCGAAAAAGTGGTCAACGAATTGGTGCTCTATTTTAAATTGAAAACAAGTCTGGATCTTTTCTACAGGGTTGGTATTGGCACTATAGACAACCAGAAAATCAAGGAATTTGCTACAACTCGAAGTAATGTTTTCATGAATTTTATTAAAAATAGAATTCGCAGAGGAAACGTGAAAGATGTAGACAAAGAAGAAATTACTTCGAAATACGATTTACTAGTTTTTGGTAAGGATTCCGAAAAACTGGAATATAAACTTTCTAACTGTTGTAATCCTATTCCCGGAGATGATGTTTTTGGTTTTATTACCGTAAACGAAGGTATTAAAGTACATAAAAACAATTGTCCAAACGCACTGCAGCTACAAAGTAATTATGCGTACCGTATCATGCCGGCAAAGTGGATCGATTCTTCGCAAGAAGAGTTTAAAGCCGTTATTAAATTGAATGGTATTGATAATATTGGAGTAGTAAATGAGGTAACACAAATCATTTCAAACAATATGCATTTGGCTATCTACAATATGAATTTTGATACTAATGATGGTGTATTTACCGGTAAAATTACTGTTGGAGTAAGAAATAAAGACACCTTAAAAACAGTAATGAAAAATCTTTCCAAAATAAGTGGTATTGATAAAGTAGTTCGTGAATAAAAAATAATGTAACTTTGCGTTTTTGAGCGTATGAGTACTAGAGCAACTACACAAAATGACCAAAATATCGTTAAGAACGTGTTTACCAGTTTCTTAGAAGAAAACGGACACCGTAAAACACCTGAACGATACGCGATTCTACAGGAAATTTATGAAAGCGACGAGCATTTTGACATAGAATCACTCTATATCAAAATGAAAAATAAAAATTATAGAGTAAGTCGTGCTACTCTATATAATACTATCGAACTTCTTTTGGAGTGCAAACTGGTTCGAAAACATCAATTTGGACAAAATCAGGCCCAGTATGAAAAATCATATTTTGACAGGCAACACGATCATTTGATTTTGACCGATACCGGAGATGTTCTTGAGTTTTGTGATCCTAGAATTCAATCCATTAAAAAAACAATAGAAGAAATATTTGATGTGGACATCACTAACCACTCACTATATTTTTACGGAACTAAAAAGAAACCAACTAATCAAGACAACTAATGGCGGTAAATTTATTGCTAGGTCTTCAATGGGGAGACGAAGGTAAAGGAAAAATTGTAGACGTTCTTACCAAAGATTATGATATTATTGCACGATTTCAAGGAGGTCCAAATGCAGGACATACTTTAGAATTTGATGGTATCAAACATGTATTGCATACAATCCCAAGTGGGATTTTTCATGACAAAGCCATTAATTTGGTCGGAAACGGAGTCGTAATTGACCCTGTAATTTTCAAGAAAGAATTAGATAACTTAAATAAGTTCAATCTGGATTATAAATCCAAATTACTTATCTCTAGAAAAGCACATTTAATTTTACCTACTCATAGAATTTTGGATGCCGCTTCTGAAGCATCTAAAGGAAAAGCAAAAATCGGTTCTACGCTTAAAGGAATTGGTCCTACTTATATGGACAAAACCGGAAGAAACGGTATTCGCGTTGGTGATTTAGAGCTTGATGACTGGAAAGAACGTTATCGTAATCTAGCCAACAAACATGAAGCCATGATCGATTTTTATGATGCTAAAATCGAGTACGATTTGGCAGAATTAGAAAATGAATTCTTCGAAGCCGTAGAAACCTTAAAAACCCTGACTTTTATTGATAGCGAAGAATACTTGCATCAGGCACAAAAAGAAGGAAAAACAATTTTGGCAGAAGGCGCACAAGGATCACTTTTAGACATTGATTTTGGAACGTATCCATTTGTTACCTCTTCGAACACCACTGCTGCTGGAGCATGTACAGGTCTTGGAATTGCTCCAAACAAAATCAAAGATGTGTTTGGTATATTCAAAGCATATACGACTCGAGTGGGTAGCGGTCCTTTCCCTACAGAATTATTTAATGATAACGGAGAAACAATGGCTCGTGTAGGTCATGAGTTTGGAGCTACTACTGGTCGACCCAGAAGATGTGGATGGCTTGATTTGGTAGCCTTAAAATATGCAGTTCACGTAAATGGTGTTACCAAGCTAATGATGATGAAAGGCGATGTATTAAGCGGTTTTGATACGCTTAAAGTTTGTACTGCCTATTCTTACAAAGGAAAAACGATCGATCACCTTCCATATAATATTGAACCAGAAAATGTAACTCCAATTTATACAGAGATGAAGGGATGGTCAGAAGACCTTACTCAAATGACTGAGGCTTCCCAACTTCCTAAAGAACTGAATGAGTATATCGCATTTTTGGAAAAGGAGTTAGAAACTCCAATTACTATTGTTTCTGTCGGACCAGATAGAAAACAAACCATCCATAGATAAAACGATATAACTAGTATCATACAAAAAAGCTGCCCTTTCAGGCAGCTTTTTCTTTTATATAACCAAGAAATAAAAATTACCAGGAAGTAATTTCCACATCTTTTTCTTTGATATTCATAATACGTTCCATTTTTTTCATGGTTTTAGGTTTGTTTAAACCTGATTCTGGAAAAGGTACTAATTGCCTAAACCCATAAATATCATCATTACCTTCTCCTCCATCGCGATTACTAGCAAAATAACCTACTTTATTTTCTTCATTAATCACAAATGTAAAGTCATCTTTAGGTCCATTAATCGGATGACCTAGATTGTACGCTTTAGACATAGCATTTTCATCTTGCAATACCATATAAACATCAAGATTTCCATAGCCAATATGCCCATCACTAGCAAAAAACAAATTCCCTTTGTCACTGACAAATGGAAATGTTTCTCTACCTGGTGTGTTAATTTGCTCTCCTAAATTATAGGGAGTACCAAATGTTCCATCCTCAAAAATTTCTACCGCATATAAATCAGACTTACCATAACTTCCAGGCATATCGCTTGCAAAGTATAGCACCTTTCCATCGGCAGACAACGCAGGATGCGCAACCGAATACTCATCGCTACAAAAGGGCAACTCTTCTACATTTACCCATTTCCCATTTTTATTAGTGGCTTTATAAATTTTTAGAAGTACTTCGCCTTCGGCATTAGCACTCCATCTATGATTGACGTAATTATTCCTTGTAAAATATACAGTTGTTCCATCCTCACTAAATACTGCAGAAGATTCATGAAATCTGGTATTTATGTTTCCTTTTACCTTTTTGATGACCTCCTTATCAGATTTATTCGAAGCTATATATAAATCTGAAAAAGGTTGTTTATTTTCTTCATCGTAAGATTTTGAAATACTCCTTGTATTTCTAGAAGAAGAAAACACAAGTTCCTCATTATGAAAGTAGGGAGCATAATCCGAATTTTTGGAGTTGATATTTAAAATATGGAGTTCATATCCTTCTGACTCGATCGCTAATGAAGTAAAACTATCCAACAAATCCACATAGTCATTTGACGTAGCTTCATCTTCTTCTATCAATGTAAAAGTAGATTGGTTATCATCATACTCATAATCAGCAAGATTCTGACGTACCAACTCCAATTGTTTCCCCTGGGAATACAACATCCCACAAAACGAGAAAAAAAACAGCCCCAAATGGTTTTTTCTCAAAAACATATTTTATTTTTTTGTTGAGTGTATTACAACTTTAGTCTCCTTTTATTCAAATACATAACATAGCTTCTCAAAAGGTATTTCCCGTACCTTCTAAAAATTAAATAATTGAATCGTAAAAGAAGTGTCGATCAATACTATCCCCATAGTATTGATTCATGATTTTTTGTTAGCGAAGGACAATTTACTGATACTTAAATATATATAATGTTAAAAAAACCGAAAATTTCAATTTCTGTAAAAAAAACTGCAAACACTCCCCTTTCTTAAATGAGGGACACCCCTTATATATTAGGGTGATAAAGGACAAAAAACTTTCTTGTTTGGGACATTGAAAAAACTAAATTTGATGCAACACCAAAAACAAGAATAAGTATTTACTATTTGAACAATCATTAGATACAATTTTCGTTATTTTGCATACAAATTTGAAATACTTGAAAAATACATTTCTCTATATTGTTTTTTATCTTCTACTGAGTGCTTTATCCTTTGCTCAGGAAGGAAAACCGATCAAAGTACAGTCTGATCGTACCATAAAGGATCAAAACAGATTTCCTGGGGCCACTATCCTGGCCAAAGTAGATGAACAGGTATATATGCAACATGAAGGTATTGAAATCTGGTGTGATCAAGCCATTCATTATAGTGAGGATAGATTCGTGAAAGCCTTGGGAAATGTAAAAATGATCCAAGGGGATACGATTACCATGACTAGCACATACGCAGAATACAATGGGGATACCCAATTCGCATATGCCAGCGAAAATGTTTTTATGGAGACTCCTTCGAATACTTTAAGAACAGACACCTTATTTTTTGATCGATTACGACAACAGGCCTATTACCGTAGCGGGGGCACTGTAAGGGATTCTTCGAACACATTAACTAGTCGTATTGGACGCTATTTTATGGATAGAAAACAATACTCGTTTAATACCGATGTAAAAATTGTAAACCCTGAAAACACTGTAGATTCAGATCGATTGGATTATTATACAGAAAACGGGCATGCCTATTTGTATGGTCCCTCCACAGTAAAGGGAAAAGAAAGTACACTCTATTGTGAGCGTGGATTCTATGACACCAAAGTAAAAACAGGATATGCTATCAAAAATGCGCGTATTGATTATGACAATCGAACAGTTTTTGGAGATAGTATCTTTTATAATAGTGCTATTCAATTTGCTTCGGCTACCAACAACATAAAAGTGCTCGATACTGCTAACAATTCAGTAATCACAGGGCATTATGCTGAAGTTTTCAAAGACAAAGATTCCGTATTTATCACAAAAAGAGCACTTGCCGCTACTTTACAAGAAAACGATTCGATTTATATCCATAGTGACACCTTGATGGTTACCGGAAAACCGGAACATCGAATCATGAATGGGTTTTATGATGTAAGGATTTACAAAAGTAATATGAGCGGTAAAAGTGATTCTATTAATGTAGATCAAACTACTGGGTATACCAAAATGATCGGAAGGCCTATCATTTGGTCCCAAAGAAATCAAATGACTGGAGATACCATAAAAATTATCTCTAACAAAGAGACCGAAAAACTAGATTCATTGCTGGTCTATCAAAACGCATTCTTGGTTCAAGAAGATACTTTAAAAGCTGGATTTAATCAGGTAAAAGGACAAACGCTTTATGGTCTGTTTAAGGATAATGAAATCTATCAGGTTGATATTGATAAAAACACCGAAACTATCTTTTATCAAAGAGAAAGTGAAGGAGAGCTTAAGCTTATTGGTATCAATAAAGTATTATCCAGTTCTATTAAATTGTTATTAGAGCAAAGAGAAATCGTGGATGTTTACTATTATCAAAACGTTGATGGCACCTTGTACCGAGAAATTGATTTGCCAGAGAATGCCAGAGAGTTATCTGGATTCCATTGGCGAGGTGATGAAAGAATTAATAGCAAGGCTGACTTATTTAGAGGTGAAAAGCCTCCTAAATTAACTAAAATAACAGGAATCCCTTTACCAAAAGATGAAGCAGATTTCTTTGATGAGGAAACAGTAAAACGTTTGGAAGAAAGTAAATCAGAAGGCTCTCGCTTGCTGGAGCAAGAGTTAAAAGATGCTGAATTGAAAAAAACCAACGAAGAGTTGGATTCCATTTCTTCTCCTGTTCAGCAAAAAATACAGGAGGAAATTGATACTCAAAAAAAAGACACTAAGAAAAAGAGTTCTTTTATCGATATGGATCTACAACGCACGGCCAGGCAAAGAGACAGTATTACGGTTACTACCCTAAAGCATGTCAAGCAAAAGGATAGCTTGCAAAGGTTATCCAACTATTAATGTAAGACCATCGTATCTTGAAAGAGGACTTTTTCAAATATCAGGCACAAACCACACCTCACCCATTGGCCATGGAAATATCACATGCCGAAGGTTCTTATATCTATAATCGTGCTGGTAAAAGATATTTAGATTTTGTAGCTGGAGTATCTGCATGTAGCTTGGGACACAGGCATCCTAAAGTTGTAGAAGCCATAAAGGAGCAACTTGATAAATATCTTCATGTAATGGTGTACGGTGAGTATATCCAGGAACCAGCGGTAGCATTGACTAAATTACTCGCACATCACCTACCTACTCCTCTGTCAAAAACGTATTTAACCAACTCAGGTACCGAAGCCATTGAAGGTTCTCTAAAATTAGCACGAAGGGTTACCGGACGAAGTGAAATCATTGCAGCAAAGCATGCCTATCATGGAAACACCATGGGATCCATGAGTGTAATGGGTTATGAAGAACGCAAACAAGCATTTAGACCCTTGATACCCGATATCAAATTCATAACGTTTAATAACGAACAAGAACTCGAGCAGATTACTACAAGTACGGCTGGAGTAATTTTGGAAACAATACAGGGTGGTGCTGGTTTTATTACTCCAAGTAATGACTATCTCAAAAAAGTCAGTAAACGATGTCATGAAGTTGGAGCGCTTCTGATACTGGATGAAATACAACCAGGGTTCGGGAGAACTGGTAAGCTATTTGGCTTTCAAAATTATGGACTTACTCCCGATATTGTGGTTATGGGTAAAGGTATGGGAGGAGGACTACCTATTGGAGCTTTTACGGCTTCTGAAGACCATATGAATACTTTACAAGATCAACCAAAACTAGGTCATATTACCACTTTTGGAGGCAATCCGGTTATTGCTTCAGCCGCATTGGCAACATTACAAGAAATTACCGAGAGTGACTTAATGGCAGAAACGCTGGAAAAAGAACAACTATTCAGATCTTTGCTGATACACCCTTTGATTGAAGAAGTTAGAGGAATCGGACTCATGTTAGCTTTTATGACTCCTTCTTCAGAAATTACGAACGAGGTAGTACTACGATGTCAGGATAAAGGACTTATCCTATTCTGGTTATTATTCGAGCCAAGAGCAGTACGCATTACCCCTCCTCTTACTATTTCTACAGCAGAAATAAAAGAAGGTTGTGCCATCATCATCTCTGTATTAGATGAGCTCTTAAAAGAAAGAAAACTAATTAAAAATTAGCATTTTGTCCTCAAAAATGTTATCTTAAAGCTACTATTCCGACTAAACACACAATCCTTACTCTTTTCTAAAAACTCATAGTGACTGACAAAATATGGTCATTTTACAAATGGTACATATTTTGTTAATTAGTTTGTTAAAAACAATTGATTGCTCAAGTTCAAACATGCAATTTCATTTGTAATTTTAATACTGAGGAAATCAATAGTGCGAAAATAAATGAAGTATGGGATGTATTAATTATTCGTTTTTGTTGGGGAAAACAAAATCAGTTTGACTTTACTGTCCATTTATTGAGCATCTTTAATCAACGTGTATGAAATTTAACCACGAAGAAGAAAATAATTTCTCAATTACTCGATATGAGTCTATGCTGAGATCTAATGATGTGAAGTTTTTTGATTCTGATGAATTTGAGTCCATTATCCATCATTATCTTGAAAACGGTAAAATTGCCAAAGCCAAAAAAGCGATCTCTTTAGGACTTTCTCAACACCCATCTTCCGTAAACTTGAAATTACTACAGGTAGAAGTATTGGTTTTTGAAGATCGATTGGAAAAAGCGGATAATTTGCTAGCGCAATTGCACGCCATAGAGCCAGAGAATGAAGAAATCTATATTCAAAAAGCCAATATTTTATCCAAGCAAAACGAACATAAAAAAGCCATAGAATTATTAAACATGGCACTTCAATATACGAATGACCCTGCAGATGTGTATTCATTGATAGGAATGGAATACTTGTTTATGGACGATTTTGAAAATGCCAAAACAAATTTCATGAGATGTCTCGAAGCAGACGATCAAGATTACTCTGCTTTGTATAATGTGATTTATTGTTTTGATTTTCTGGAACAACATGAAGAGGCCATTGATTATCTCAATATGTTCCTGGACAAAAATCCTTATTGCGAAGTAGCATGGCATCAGGTAGGAAAACAATACTTCGATTTAAAAGATTATGAAAAAGCATTAGCAGCTTTTGACTTTGCTATCATTAGCGATGAATATTTTATTGGAGCTTACCTGGAAAAAGGAAAAGTGTTAGAAAAGCTAAACCGCAATAACGAAGCTATAGAAAATTATAGAATCACGCTAGAATTAGATGACCCTACTTCTTTTGCCTTATTGCGTATCGGTAAATGTTTTGAAAAGTTAGGTAATGATGATTTAGCACTTCAGCATTATACCAAAACGGTGCACGAAGATCCTTTATTAGATAAAGGGTGGATTGCAATCACCGATTTCTATATGAGAAAACGCAATTACCAAAAGGCATTATACTATATCAATAAAGCCATCAATATAGACTCAGAAAACGTGTTGTATTGGAAACGATATGCAAAAATCAATAATAAGCTTGCGTTTTTTGAAGAAGCAGAAAGAGGATATCGTAAAGCCATCGAATTAGGTAATTATGAACTAGAAACCTGGAACAACAGATCTGATATTTTACGATTTTTGGGAGAGCCCAAAGCAGCTATTCAAAACCTGCATCAAGCGGTAGAATTCTATCCCGAAAATGCTGAAATTCACTATCGATTAGCCGGGCTGTATTATGAAAACGCCGATTTTGAAAAAGGAGAATTCCATTTGAGAAAAGGACTCGCTACGGATCATGAATATCTAATCGTATTAGAGGAATTATTCGAAAAAGTATACAACCTTACCCTGGTAAAAAATATCGTCTCAGAATACACCAAGTAAAAGAAATAAACACCTTTTTTTCTTCTCGTATTCCATCATAAAAATGCATACATTTGTTTGACTATAACCAAAACAAAAAGAATGCATAGAAATCTTAAGGACTACCTAGTGATTTCGGTTAAAGGGCTAGCTATGGGCGCAGCAGATGTTGTCCCTGGTGTTTCTGGAGGAACCATCGCCTTTATATCTGGTATTTATGAAGAATTAATTGAAACCATCAACTCACTTGATCTTGGTTTCTTCAAAACCTGGAAAAAAGAAGGTTTTCTGGTATCGTGGAAAAAATACAACCTTTCCTTTTTAGTAGCTTTGTTTTTGGGCATTGCTATTAGTATTCTTTCTTTAGCCAAACTCATCAAATGGTTATTGCATAACGAACCCTTATTACTTTGGGCATTTTTCTTTGGTTTGGTAATTGCCAGTATATTCTACATAGGAAAACAAATCACCAAATGGACCCCAAAAGTATGGATAGGAGTCATTATTGCTGCGGTAGTTTCTTATTTTATTACCATAGCAGAACCCTTTGCTTCTCCTGATAGCAATTGGTACCTGATTTTTTGCGGATTCATTGCAATTATTGCCATGATATTGCCGGGTGTCTCTGGTGCTTTTATCCTATTAATCTTAGGAGCCTATCAAACATTTATCGATATTTTAAATCAATTTAGAGACGGTCTTGTAAACTTTGATTGGGAGCTCCTTTACCAAGCGATTCTAAAAATTTTATTGATTGCCCTTGGCGCTATTGCTGGATTGAAATTGTTTTCGAAAGTCCTGAACTGGATGTTCAAAAATCATAAAAACACCACCTTAGCCATTCTTACGGGATTCATGATTGGATCACTTAATAAATTATGGCCCTGGAAGGAAGTACTCTCCTGGCGTACAAACTCTGAAGGAATACAAGTTCCTTTTATAGAAAAAAGTACTCTTCCTAGTCACTTTGATGGAGATCCAAAAATACTCTGGGTAATACTATTTGTAATTATTGGTTTTTTATTAATTTTTACTCTTGAGCGTCTAGCCACAAAAAAGGCCAATTGATATATGCAACAAAGTACCAGAACGATTACAGATAGGATATTTCTTATTATAAAAGGCTTAGCGATGGGAGCGGCTAATAAGGTGCCTGGAGTTTCTGGTGGCGTAGTAGCATTTGTAGCTGGTTTTTATGAAGAATTCATCTATTCGCTGCAAAAAATAAACTTTAAGGCATTTAAACTTTTTACCAACTTTCGGTTCAAAAGCTTTTGGAGATATATTAACGGGCGATTTCTGGGATTATTAATTCTGGGGATGTTGATTAGTTATTTTAGTGTATCCAAAATTCTGGATTACTTAATCATTCATTACGAACTTTATGTATGGGCTTGTTTTTTTGGAATGATCATAGGCTCCATCTACTATATTGTAAAAGATTTTGATGATTGGAGTAAGCGAAACATCCTTTTAATTACCTTGGGAACCATTGTTGGAGTGACTATTAGTCTTTTGGATCCTGCCAAAGAAAACGACAACCTTATTTTTGTTTTTATCTGTGGGATTGTAGGTGTATCCGGAATGACATTACCCGGTTTATCGGGTTCTTTTATTTTAATCCTTTTAGGGAATTATGTATTACTTCTGGTAGACTCTGTTAATGCCTTATACGACACTATAGCTGATCTTGTTCGCTGGGATCTTTCCTTTATAGAAAACGCAAAAAGAATGAGACTATTAAAAGTTTTGGTAGTATTTAGCCTTGGTTCTCTGATGGGGTTAGTGACCTGGTCGCATTTCCTTGGATACGTATTGAAACGTTATAAGACTGCTACTTTTGCAGTGATTATTG
Organism: Aquimarina sp. AWH4_224; assembly: GCF_056160245.1. NCBI lineage: Bacteria > Pseudomonadati > Bacteroidota > Flavobacteriia > Flavobacteriales > Flavobacteriaceae > Aquimarina > Aquimarina sp. AWH4_224. The sequence goes on from NZ_JBSWWU010000003.1 coordinate 21,814, forward strand.
GATTTATCACGGGTTCCCTCGGTGTAGTTTGGCCATGGAAAAATAAAATTTACAAAGCAGATACTTTAGGTAATACGTTATTGGATGCCCAGGGAAATCCTATTTTGGACAACTATAACCGCTTTTTCCCAGATGTAACTTCTTTACAAACATATATCGCATTAGTCTATATTTTGGTAGGTATAGGAATTGTACTTTGGCTAGAATGGTATGGTAAAAAAACGATCAAAACTTCAAAATGACAAAAATATACGGACTTTTAGGTAGGGATATCGGGTATTCATTCTCAAGAGGTTTTTTTTCTGAAAAATTCGAAAAAGAACAACTAGATTGCTCTTACCAAAACTTTGATCTCAAACAAATTGAAGATTTCAAAGATATTCTTACTACATCCCATATTTCGGGCTTAAATGTAACCATACCGTATAAAGAAGATGTGATATCTTATCTGGATGAACTTGATCCTGTGGCAAAAGACATTGGAGCAGTAAATGTGATTAGATTCGACAACGATAAACTGATAGGATATAACAGCGATTATTATGGATTTACCGAATCCTTAAAACCTCTCCTACATAGCAATATCAAAAAAGCGTTAATTCTGGGAACTGGTGGAGCTTCAAAAGCCATAGCGTATTCCTTGAATCAGTTGGATATTTCTTACACATTTGTCTCAAGAAATCCCGATTTTAACGAAATGAGTTATAATGAACTCGACGAAGACATTATCCGGGAGTTTAAACTCATCGTTAATTGCACCCCTTTGGGCACACATCCTAATGTTGACAATTACCCAAACATTCCTTACGAATATATAACAAAGGATCATGTTTTGTTCGATCTTATTTACAATCCCAGCGAAACGGTATTCCTAAAAAAAGGAAAAGAAAAAGGTGCACAAACCGCGAATGGGCTGCAAATGTTAATATTTCAGGCACAAAAAGCTTGGGAGATTTGGAACAGCCTGTAAAACCTGATTTTGTCTTAAAATTCTTACTTAATATACATTTGGTTATTCCTAAAACACCCTCAATCCCTTTGAGGTTACCTAATATGTTAGTATCTTAGTGATGTTTAAGCTCAGACAAACAAAAACGTTCGCACAATGTCAACACAGGATAACCTGCCTAAAGCAGATGGAGATAAAGAAAATAAGATAGATATTCTTGAAACAAAGATTGAAGATCCAGTACATCAAGATCAAGAAGATCAGGTGACAACATCAGAAACCGAAGTCCCTGAAAATACTGAATCTGAAATAGCTGATCCTACCTCGAATACAGAAAACGAAAGTACCGAAGAAACATCTGATCAAGAAACAACATCTGCGACCAATGTTGAGCAGGAAGATCATGTCCAAAACCAAATGGACGAAGCTGTAGCAGAACACAGCGAAGACGAAAGCACTCTTGAAAGTCATGATATCGAAAAGAAAGATTACCATGCAATGAGCAAAGAAGAGCTCATTAAAGAGTTACGTTTTTTGGTGAAAAATGAAAAAGTGCAGGCTATCAAAGAACATGTTGAAGAAATCAGAAATGAGTTTAGCGCAAAATTTAACGAAGAAGTAGAACAAAAAAAGGAAGAATTCCTTGCCGATGGAGGTGATATTATAGACTTCTACTACTCTACTCCAGAAAAAAAAGAATTCAACTCTGTTTATTTTGACTACAAAGAAAAACGCAATGCGTATTACCAAAACTTAAAAAGAGATCTTCAGGAAAATCTTAACCGAAGATTAGATCTAATCGAAGAGCTCAAAGGACTTCTGAATGTAGATGAAAATATAAATACAACCTACAATCATTTCAAAAGTATTCAGGAAAGATGGCGTAATGCAGGACCCATACCCCGAGATAAATACAATACGGTATGGAATACCTATCATCATCATACCGAAAACTTTTATGATTTTCTGCATTTGAATCGAGAATTCAGAGATCTTGATTTTAAACATAACCTAGAACAAAAACTAAAAATCATTGAAAGAGCTACAGAATTGGCTCAGGAAACTGATGTGAATAGAGCTTTTAGAGAGTTACAGCTACTTCACAAAATGTGGAAAGAAGATCTTGGTCCAGTAGGTAAAGAATACAGAGAACCGATCTGGGAGAAGTTTAGTGGCCTTACCAAGCAAATTCATGAAAATCGTCAGCAATACTTTAAGGAGCTAGATAAGGTATACGAAGTGAACCTTGAAAAGAAACAAGAAATTATCCAAAAAATCATTGCGGTAGGTTCTGATCATCCAAAGAATCATAGTGGATGGCAACAAAAAATAAAAGAGATTGAAGCTTTAAGGGAAGAATTTTTTAAGGCAGGAAAAGTTCCATCTTCGGTTAACGAACAAACCTGGAGCGAATTCAAAACTGCGGTAAGAGAGTTTAACCGAAACAAAAATGCCTTTTATAAGAGCCTGAAAAAAGAGCAGTTCGAAAATCTAAACAAAAAGATGGAACTGATCAAAATTGCTGAAGATAATAAGGATAATGAAGATTTGAGTACTACAACTCCGTTGATGAAAAAAATTCAAGCGGATTGGAAAAAAATCGGTCACGTGCCACGAAAAGATAGCGATCGTATATGGAAACGATTTAAAGATGCTTGTAATGCCTATTTTGATCGTTTGCATGCCGAGCGAAATGAAGCCAACAAGGAAGAACTGGTAGCTCTCGAAAAGAAACAAGCGCATATTGAGGCCATCTCTTCGCTTAAGCTCGTTGGAGATCCTGAAGCAGACTTACAAACCATAAAAGACAATATTGCACAGTGGAAAACACTAGGTAGAGTGCCTTACAAACACAAGAACATAGAATCCGAATACAACAAAATATTAGACGGGCTTTTTGCACAGCTGAACCTAACTCGTACCGAAACTGAGCTTATCAAATACGAAAACAAACTTAATTCATTATCTAATCAAAGTGATGATAGAGCGCTACGTAATGAGCAGAACTTTATCCGTAAGAAAATTGATGATGTAAATGGTGAGATACGACAGTTGGAGAATAATCTTCAATTCTTTAAAAATGCAAAAGACGACAATCCTCTGGTTCAGGAAGTACAGAAAAACATTGCAAAGCATCGTGAAAATTTAGAAGTGTGGAAAGCTAAATTGAAAAAGATCAAACAATTGTAGCATGCACTGTCCGCTTTGTCAATCACAAAGTCAACTTTTTTCTGAAACACACCAAAGAATATACTATCGCTGTACTGTGTGCGATGGTATTTTTTTAGATCCTTCTTTCCTGTTATCCGAAGAAAAAGAAAAAGAGCGTTATCAATTGCACCAAAACGATGTCAATGACAAAGGGTATCAGAACTTTGTATCTCCGCTCGTCGATGCTGTTTTGAATACTTTTGAAGCAGATGATTTAGGACTAGATTTTGGCTCTGGAACAAATTCAGTAATTACATCACTTCTAAGAAAGAAAGGATATAACATCGAGACTTATGATCCTTTTTTTGATCCGAACACGGATGCTTTAGAACACACCTATGATTATATCGTTTCCTGTGAGGTTATAGAGCACTTTTATCAACCATCAAAGGAATTTGCACGGTTATATTCCCTATTAAAGCCAGGAGGAATTTTATTTTGCAAAACCAATCTCTATTCCTCCTCTATAAATTTCGAATCCTGGTGGTATAAAAATGACGCTACACATGTGTTTTTTTATTCTGACAAAACAGCACAATGGATCAACAAACACTTTGATTATCAAGAACTAAAGGTTCTCAAAGCATATTTTCATCTAAAAAAATAACACTTCTTTTAATTTTTTATACATGTAAAAAAACATGAAGTTTCTGTGATTTATCAACACGAAAACGTTTTCGCATACACGGCCACTCTAACAGCCCTAAGATTTTACCTAAATTGCTAAATCAATATTTATTGACAAGATTAATTATATAATTCACAATTATATGGTTAATTTTTTTACACACAATCAACACAAGGACAACACTAATGAAAAAGTTATTACTCAAAGCGACAGCTATACTTAGCTGTTGCACGGTTTATTTTGTTCCACTTATTACACAAGGACAAACAGATTTCAGAGAAGAAACCATTTACTTTTTGATGACCACCCGTTTTTTTGACGGTGATCAAAGTAACAATGCTCCTACCGAATGGTCTTCGTACAATCCCGACCCTACAATTAATCCTTCAATCACAGATCCCAACGATGTAACTTGGCGAGGAGATTTCAAAGGGTTGATTCAAAAACTGGATTACATCAAAGATCTTGGTTTTACCGCTATTTGGATTACTCCTATCGTTCATAACCGTAGTCCTCTGGATTATCATGGCTATCACGCCTGGGATTTTACCAAAGTAGATCCCAGATTGGAATCTCCTGGTGCCACATTTCAGGATTTAATCAATGAGATCCATGCCAGAGACATGAAAATCGTACTGGATGTTGTTACCAACCATGCAGGAAGGTTTGGAATCAAAGATGTGGCGGAAATTAAATACAATACAGATCCCGATGCAAGCTGGTATGCTCCAGACAATCCCAATTGGGAATATGATGGGTTAACTCCTAATCCCGAAGATGGATTGATATGGAGTAGAGCTAATCTGGCCAAGATGCCACCACCGTACAACCAAAATTTGGCAGCATTTAATTTCCCTAGTAAAGAAAACTATGTAGACACTTCTGATCCCGATTGGTACCACCACTCTGGAAATGGTTTTGCCCAAGGGTTTGATGATATAGAAAATCTATACAATAGAGCATTGGCAGGTGATACTCCAGACTTAAACACAGGTAGTCAAGAGGTTCGAGACTATCTGGTGAATGCCTACGCAACTTTTATTAATATGGGAGTAGACGCGTTTCGATGGGATACTATAAAGCATATGAGTAGAGAGGATGTTATCTATTTCTACGATGCTTTTAAAGCAATCAACCCAGATCTCTTCATTTTTGGAGAAGTCGCGCAAAAAAGGCATGAGTTACACCCTGTAGAGGAGATCAATCCGCACTATTATACCTGGAGAGGAGCCGTAAACAATTCTGCACCTCTTGATATGGCCGTTCTTGATTTTTATGGAGAAGCTACTTTTCATGGTACTTTTGAAGAAGGTCAATCTTTCCCTACGGTAAAAGCAGCAGCTAGATATGACCATCTATACAGCGACCCTTCTACCTTAGTTACCTGGCTAGACAATCATGATTTTGGACCTAATAATGATTGGAATAGACGGTATGGGGGTAGTGATGAAAACCTAGCAGCCTGTATGAATTTCATGTTTACCTGGAGAGGTATTCCGTCGGTATATTATGGTACCGAAATGCGTTTTAAAGCTGGGGAATTTGCAGATATTCATGATGCTTCAGGAATACAACGATCTATTAATGAAACTGGTAGAGCCTACTATGGAGATGTTATTGATCAAGCCTCTAGTCATACCATATATCAACATATCAAAAAGCTAAATGCCATACGTAAAGCTGTTCCTGCGTTGCAAAAAGGAGCATGGAGCTGGAAAGATGCCCCGGGAAATGCTGTAGCTTACAGAAGAGTATATCAAAATAGTGAAGTCGCTGTCGGACTTGCCAAAGACGGAGGTGCTTCTTTTTCAATTTCAGGAATGACAAACGGAATCTATAGAGATGCCGTTACAGGTCGGGAAATTGCAGCTTCTAACGGAACACTAAACTTTTCAGTTACTTCAGGCTCTGCTGGGATATATGTGCTTAATGGTCCGGGATTAATAGGAAGTTGTGGCGGTGGTTTTTTTGAGAATTGCGTTAATGGCCCCTCGAATCCAATAGCAGTAGTGAATCCAAACACAAGTCGTTCTGAGGATCCAATAGAGATCTCTATGGAAGGGCTTGGTGGAGCCGGAGGGCCTTATAATATCTTTTACACTACCGATGGGAGCAATCCGAATGCGTCTAGCATACGATATACAGGACGCTTTACCATAACCGAGTCTACAACCATTAAGGCAGTCGTATTTGACACCAACGGTACTGCATCCGATATTATTACCAAAAACTATACGATTGGCCCTATAGAAGGTCTTCATATTTATTTTAAAAAACCTGCTAGTTGGTCGCAAGTAAATGTGCATTATTGGAACGAATCTCCAGATGTACTCCCTCCTAGTAACTGGCCAGGACCTATAATGACACAAGTAGGCAATTCGGAATGGTATGAATACATTTTTGAAGGTGTCAATAGTACTAATTTGTTGTTTAGTGATAACGCCAGTAATAAAACCCCAGATCTTTCTAGAGATAGAGACGGTTGGTATGATAACGGAACATGGTACGATACCCAACCAGGCGGGAATACAAATACCCCTCCTACTTTGATCATGTCTCCAGAAGGAGGATCTTTTGTTGAAGGCGAAAATGTGACTATAACGCTTACTGCAAGCGATAATAACCCTAGTGGAGTTACTATTTACTACACCACTAACGGTGACGAACCGTCAACTTCTTCCAATGTATACTCGTCTGCTATTACTCTGAATCAAAATACGACCTTAAAAGCAATTGCATACGATAACGAAGGTCTATCGTCTTCTGTAGTTGAAAATACTTTTACCTTTCAGCCAAGTTCAGGCGGTATGACGATCTACTATAAAGGCAATCTTAATACTCCCGAAATATACTTTTGGAATACCAGTCCGGCGGATCTTTCTACAAGTTGGCCGGGAGAATCGATGCAAGATATTGGGAACGGTTGGTTTAGTTATACCTTAGCCAATGTAAATTGTACCAATTTGATTTTTAGCGATAATGGAAGTAATCAAACTACTGATCAAAATCGATGCGGAAACGGTTGGTATTTTAATGGTGTATGGTATGACTCTAATCCCGAAGAGGGAGATAGTGATCTGACTGTATACTTTAAATCGGATACTTTTAGTAACCCATCTATTTATTATTGGAATACTACACCAACTGCACTCACCACTTCCTGGCCGGGAGAGGCGATGATAGAAGATACTGAAGGATGGTACAGATACACATTTGCGAATACCAACTGTGCAAATATCATATTCAGCAATAGTGGTTCTTCGCAAACAGGAGATCTTAATCGTTGTACAGATGGATGGTATTATAATAGTGTTTGGCATGATACAAAACCTAGTACTAGCAAAACAGATGAAACTAGTTTTTTAACCACCTCCTTCAATATCAGTCCTAATCCCGTTGCTGCTAATTCAACACTATCATGGTACACCAAAACCGAAAAAAGTGTGATCACTATAGAGCTTATTAATTTGTATGGTGCTTCAGAAGTAATTTTCGATGCGGTAGTAAAACAAGGTAAACATAGTATTGATCTAGGAAGTAATCAAATACGTTCTTCTGGAATTTATCTTTGCAAAATTACCATCGATGGTCATACACAGATCAAAAAGATTTTTAAACCGTAATCCTTAACATGCCCCCTTTATATATGAAGTTCCCCATCGTTACTATATGATATCGATGGGGAACTATTTTTTTGTAGTCTATATACATTTATAATTTCTTGGCTTCCTCCCAATACACGTCCATTTCTGATAATGTCATATCCTTAAGGCTTTTATTGAGTTCTTTAGCCTTTTGCTCAAGATATTGGAATCGTTTTATGAATTTTTTGTTTGTGCGTTCTAGTGCATCCTCAGGATTAACATTCAAAAACCTGGCGTAATTGACCATAGAAAACATTACGTCTCCAAATTCTGATTCCATTTTTTCGGCATCTCCAACTTTTATTTCATGCTGCAGTTCTTCTAACTCTTCTTTCAACTTATCAAACACCTGATGTGGTTCTTCCCAATCAAATCCTACCCCCGCAACTTTATCTTGAATTCTACTTGCCTTTACTACAGCTGGTAATGATTTAGGCACCCCTTCTAGCACGCTCTTTTTGCCTTCTTTAAGCTTTAAATTTTCCCAATTTCGTTTCACATCTTCTTCATCATTCACTTCCACATCACCATAAATATGTGGATGCCTGTTGATCAATTTTTCACAGATTTCATTGGCCACATCGGCAATATCAAAATCTTGTGTTTCGCTTCCTATTTTTGCATAAAAAACAATATGGAGTAATAGATCTCCAAGCTCTTTTTTTACTTCTTCAAGATCATTATCTAGTATTGCATCCCCTAGCTCATACGTTTCTTCTATCGTAAGATGCCGTAATGACTGTAGTGTTTGTTTTTTATCCCAGGGGCATTGCTCCCTAAGCTCATCCATTATGGTTAATAACCTATCAAATGCCTGTAATTGGTCCTTTCTAGAGTTCATAAGAGTTGTTAGATAGCGAGTTGATCCATTTTGTTTTTGGTATTCTTGAATTCAGATATCATATCCTGAATAATCTCTGCAGCAGGTTTGATATCATGTATCAATCCTGAAACTTGCCCTATTTCGAGCTCTCCTTCTTCAAGATCTCCTTCAAACATACCGCGTTTTGCTCTGGCTCTACCCAATAAGTTTTTTAATTCTTCTACAGAAGGGCCTTTGGTATACAATTCGGCAACATCCTGATAAAACTTATTCTTAAGCATTCGCACCGGTGCCAATTCCTTTAATGTAAGCTGTGTATCTCCTTCTTTGGCATCTACCACCATTTTTTTGAAATCCATATGAGAAGAGGCTTCATCACTAGCAACAAAACGACTTCCTAGCTGCACTCCATTAGCTCCCAAAGCCATAACTGCATACATTGCAGCTCCAGTGGCAATACCCCCAGCGGCAATTAGGGGAATATGTATTTTTTCTTTTACCATTGGGATTAAAGCCAATGTGGTAGTTTCATCTCTACCGTTATGCCCTCCTGCTTCAAAACCTTCGGCCACGATAGCGTCTACTCCGGCATCCTGGGCTTTTAGGGCAAATTTAAGGCTACTCACCACATGAACCACAGTGATTCCCTGATCCTTAAGATGTTTGGTATATGTTTTTGGGTTTCCGGCAGAAGTAAATACAATCTTCACTCCTTCTTCTATGATAATCTGTATAATTTCTTCAAGATTGGGATACAACATCGGAACATTTACTCCAAAAGGTTTACTTGTAGCTTCTTTGCATTTTTGGATGTGTTCTCTCAAAACATCTGGGTACATTGACCCTGCTCCAATAAGCCCTAATCCTCCAGCATTACTCACTGCACTAGCCAGTTTCCATCCGCTCGCCCAGATCATTCCGCCTTGTACTATTGGATATTCAATATTAAATAGTGATTTGATGGTATTCATACATTAATATTTAAAAACCCCAAAGGTATTTAAATCCTTTGGGGTCTCATATAGCTTTATGATTTTTTATGAACTGTGATTACGAAATCACTCCAGAACCTACTAACTCGTCCTCGAGGTACCAGGCTACAAACTGTCCTTCTGTGATAGCACTTTGCGCATTTTCAAAAACCACATACATTCCTGAATCTACCTGATGCAATCTAGCTTTCTCTAAAGGCTGTCTGTAACGGATACGTGCCATTACTTCCATCTCTTCATCTACTTCCAATGAAAGATCTTCTCGCACCCAATGCAATTCTTCGTTTGAGACAAACAATGCTTTTCTGTAAAGCCCAGGATGATCTTTTCCCTGCCCCGTATAAATCACATTAGTAGCTACATCGGTTTCAATTACAAAAAGTGGTTCTGGTGTACCTCCAACAGCTAACCCTTTACGTTGTCCTTTTGTAAAGTAATGAGCTCCCTGATGTTTTCCTACCACCTTTCCTTCAGTAGTTTCATATTTATACTTGGTAGATAAAAACTCTAACTCTTCCACTTTAGAATTGAATTGAGGTATTGTTTTTACATACTTATCTTCTTCTGAAGAAATCTCTATAATATCTCCTTGTTTAGGTTGTAGTTTCTGTTGAAGAAACTCTGGTAAACGTACCTTACCAATAAAGCACAACCCTTGCGAATCCTTTTTCTCTGCTGTTACCAAATCCTGTGCTGCAGCAATTTCTCGTACTTCGGGCTTTAATAATTCTCCTACAGGAAACAATGTTTTGGACAACTGCTCCTGAGACAACTGACATAAAAAATAAGATTGATCCTTATTAGGGTCTTTTCCTGCCAGTAAGCGATGAACTTCTTTCCCGTCTTGTAGGATGGTTTCTTTACGACAATAATGACCTGTTGCCACATAATCTGCACCAAGGGATAGGGCTATTTTCAAGAAAACATCGAACTTAATCTCTCGATTACATAAAACATCCGGATTAGGCGTACGCCCTCTCTCGTATTCGTTAAACATGTAATCTACAATCCTTTCCTTATACTGCTCACTTAGATCTACCGTTTGGAAAGGAATTCCTAGTTTCTCTGCTACTAATAATGCATCATTACTATCATCCAGCCAAGGGCACTCGTCGGAGATAGTAACAGAATCATCGTGCCAGTTTTTCATAAACAGACCAATCACCTCGTATCCTTGCTCTTTAAGCAAATACGCCGCTACACTGGAATCAACTCCTCCCGAAAGGCCTACAATTACTCTCTTCATTTAAAAAACTCTTTGATTTTACGCTATAAAATCGATTTGTTAACTTTTTATACTGCAAAAATACTAAATAAAAAAAGCAATACAGAAGTATCACTTTTTGGTTTTATCTATGGGTGTATATTATAAATCAATACTAGAAATCAACCTCCGTTTTGTAGTGGAAACTTTTTCTGTTCCGTCAATTTCCCGTCGGTATAATATTTCCAGATCCCATCTTTACGATCTCTTTTATAATTTCCTTCGATAATCAAGTTACCATCAGTATCATAATATTTGGTCAACCCATGTAATTGATCATTTTCGTAAGTAAACTCTTTAAGCATTAATCCCTTTTCAGAATAAATTAATCGTTTACCATTTCGTTTCCCGAGGGTATAAGTTGTTTTTTCGGTGAGTTTACCATTGGTGAAATAGGTAAGCTGTTCTCCATGTAATTTCCCTGCTTTGTATTCTTCGGACATCATGATTTTATCGGATCCGTTATGATAATATTTCCATAACCCTACACGATCTTTTAACACCATGTTTCCTTCACTAATGACCTTTCCTTTTTGGCTATAGTACTTAACCAAAACGGTATCATTATTTTTAGAAAATGTCTTTATGGCTGTTGGTTTATTTCCTCCTGAAGGTTTGTAGAATTTGAACTCTCCTATTTCTTTACCATGTTCAAAGGTACCTTCGTAACGGATCTGATCACTATTGTCGTATCGCTTTCGCCATTTTCCATGCCTTTTTCCATCGGCATCGAGCTGATTATATTCCTGTCCGCTTACAGCAATACCAACAAAAGCACAAATACAAAATAAAAACGCATTTCGCATAACTAACTCATTTGGGACTTTATTTCAACGAATGTAATTTCCAAAAAGTATACCAATCTTTCATTTTTTAAAAGTATAAAATATTTCAAAATATAAAAAAGCTCCTCAAAAAAAGGAGCTTTCTATATTACGATTGGTAAGAAACTACTTCTTCTTAGCTTTTTGCTGTTGTTTTTTTTGTTCTTCCGCCTGCTCCATCAATTCTTTCATCTTCTTCTGGAATCTTCCCTGTTTCTTAGGTTTCTTCTTATTCTCCTGGATTTTGGCATGTATTTTATCTTCATCGATAATTACATTTTTGATCACCAACATAATCCCTATTGTAATCAAGTTTGAAACAAAATAGTATAGTGATAATCCACTTGCATAATTATTAAAGAAAAATAACATCATCAGTGGAGACAAATACATGATGAATTTCATATTAGGCATCCCTGGTTGTTGCGTTTGCATGGTTTGCCCCGTAGTCATCATCATATAAATAAAGATCGCTATTGAAGCCAATATTGGAAATAAACTAATATGATCTCCGTAGAACGGAATTTCAAAAGGTAAATTCGCTATCGTATCGTAACTCGATAAGTCATCTGCCCACAAAAAGCTCTTTTGTCTCAATTCAAAAGCACTTGGGAAGAAATTGAATAAGGCATAGAACACAGGAATCTGCATTAAAGCCGGTAAACAACCACTCATAGGATTCACCCCTGCTTTACTGTATAATGCCATAGTCTCTTGCTGCTTTTTCATGGCATTATCCTTATGTTTTTCATTAATCTCTGTAATCTCCGGACGTAGTACCTTCATTTTAGCCTGAGACAAATACGATTTATAAGTTACCGGAGAAAGAAGAATACGTACGATAATCGTTAAAGCGATAATAGCTAAGCCTGGAGCCAAGAAACTTCTTAAAATGTCAAAAAATGGAATAAATAAATACTTGTTAATCACCCCAAAGATTCCCCATCCAAGAGGTACGACCTCATCCAAGTTTCTTTTGTAATCATTCAGGATTCTATAATCTGTTGGCCCGTAGTACCAATCCATTGCGTAATTTAGTTCTCCTCCCTGAAGTTCCAATGGCATGGTAGCAGAAAACTCTTTGGTTACTTTAATCTCTTTATCTGCCAAATCACTAGCATTGGCAATATTTTTTGAGGTAAAGGAAGCGTTCTTAAATGGAGTGTCTGTAAGTAAAATTGAAGTGAAGAAATGCTGTTTAAAGGCCACCCAAGATACATTCTCTTCTTCGTCATCTGTAAATTCTCCCTGACCTAAATAATCGTCTTTATCTCCATCATATTCATATACGATTTCGGTATATCTATTCTCATAGGCAGCACTTTTGGCATGACGCATCCCTTGTAGTTTCCAATCCATATTGATGGACTGACTACTATTGAAAACCTGCTGTAATCCTTGAGATCTAATGGTAAAATCAACCATATACTCATTAGGCTTAAGCTCATATCGGTATTCCAAATACTTTGAATCTGAAACTTTAAGCCTCATAGATAACACGGTATTGTCGCCATTTTTGGTTACCGTTGGTTCAAAAAACAGATCTTTTGTATTTAAGATTCTATTATCAGTAGTTCCAAAATTAAGATTAAAAGAAGCATTCTTACCATCTTTGATTAAATATACAGGAACTGAATCGTAAGTTTTGAAGTTTTTCAGAAGTGCTTCAGAAATGTATCCACCTCTATTATTCACTTTAAGTAGTAATACATCATTTTCGACCGTAGTACTATGATCTTTTGCCGAAGGAAGACTCGCAGAATACGCAAAAGCTCCTAATTGTCCTTTTGCTTGTTCCAAAGCTACCGAATCCTGGGGATTTACGGTAATCGCTTCACTTTGAGTAACAAAATCGGTGGTTTTATTTGGTGTTTGTTGTTGCTGTGCCTCAACCTGTTCTTGTTTGGCTTTTTCTGCCTCAATTTCTTCTGGAGTCGGTTGGTTTAGATAAAACATCCAAATAATGATTCCAAAAATAAGTGCAAATCCAATAATCGAATTAAGGTCAAATTTCTTTTCTTCCATGTATGATATGTATAATTCCCTTTATGCTGAAAAAACAGAAAAGGACTGACTTTACAATTTTATATTACTTTCTATTGTCAATTACCTCGCCAATTCCTAACCCTGTGACACTTTGGCACTTTTAGCACTTTTAGAGTATGCCACAGCTGCTTTTACAAAAGCGATAAAAAGTGGATGTGGGTTGGCCACTGTACTTTTATATTCGGGATGATACTGCACTCCGACAAACCAAGGATGATCAGGTATTTCTATAATCTCTACAAGACCAGTTTTAGGATTTACTCCAGTAGTTTTTAACCCTGCATTTTCCAGTTGCTCCTTGTAATTATTATTGTACTCATAACGATGACGGTGACGTTCTTTGATAGCCGTTTCTCCATAGGCTTCAAAAACCTTACTATCTTCAGTTAACTCACAATCCCAAGCTCCCAGACGCATTGTTCCTCCCATATCAGTAATGCTCTTTTGCTCTTCCATCAAATCGATAACTGGGTCTTCTGTATTTTCATCTACTTCTGAAGAACTAGCATCTTTTAGCCCTAATACATTTCTAGAATATTCGATTACTGCCATTTGCATTCCCAAACAGATTCCAAAAAATGGTAATCCGTTTTCCCTGGCAAATTGCACGGCTTTGATTTTACCTTCAGTACCACGCTCTCCAAAACCTGGAGCTACCAAAATACCATCCAAATGCGCTATCTTTTCTTTGATAGTAGCATCATCTATATATTCCGAATGTATACTTTCTACATTGACCTTTACCTCATTTTCCGCTCCTGCATGAATAAAGGCTTCTAGAATTGACTTATAAGAATCCTGCAATTCTACATACTTACCAATTAATCCAACGGTGATTTCACACTTTGGATTTTTATGTCGTGCTAAAAACTTATTCCAATTTTCCAGATCAGGCGTATTGTCTTCTCGTAAAACCAATTGCTTAAGCACTACAGAATCCAACCCTTCTTCTAACATCAGATTAGGAACATCATAGATGGTAGATGCATCTATAGATTGAATTACCGCTTCCTGTTTTACATTACAAAACAGTGCTAATTTTCTTCTAAGATCATCTGATAATTCGTGCTCTGTACGGCAAACCAAAACATCTGCTTTTATACCACTTTCCATTAAGGTTTTTACACTATGCTGAGTAGGCTTGGTTTTCAACTCCCCTGCTGCTGATAAATATGGAATTAAGGTTAAGTGAATAACAATGGCGTTGGTATCTCCCAACTCCCATTTTAACTGACGCACTGCTTCAATATAAGGTAAAGACTCAATATCACCTACGGTACCTCCTATTTCGGTAATTACAATATCGTAATCTCCACTTTTTCCTAAAATCTGAATTCTTTCTTTAATCTCATTAGTAATATGAGGAACCACTTGTACCGTTTTTCCTAAAAACTCTCCTCTTCGTTCTTTCTCAATTACGCTTTGATAGATTCTACCAGTAGTCACATTATTAGCTTGCGAGGTAGCTCTATTTAAAAAACGCTCATAGTGTCCTAAATCAAGATCCGTTTCGGCACCATCGTCGGTTACATAGCATTCTCCATGTTCGTAAGGGTTAAGGGTTCCTGGATCCACATTAATATAAGGATCTAATTTTTGTATAGTAACCCTGTAACCTCTTGCTTGAAGTAATTTTGCCAATGAGGCTGCAATGATTCCTTTTCCTAAAGAAGAGGAAACACCTCCGGTTACGAAAACATATTTGGTATTAGCCATGTAAACTAAAAATTTATTTGTTGTGCCTAAAATTTTGCGCAAAAATACAAAGAAGTCCCGAAAAGCTACATCGAAAATGAAGCAATATTTAGGAACTTATTCATAATCCATTAACAACTAAAAAAAGAAAAAAGTGATTACAAAAAATAAATCCCGTTTTTCAACGGGACTTAAATGTCTATAATTATTTCACTTTTCAGTTATTCTTCTTCTGTAGTAGCCTTATCTTCTTCAACTTCAGAGAAATCTGTTATCCCTTTAGATTGGAGGATATTGTACCATTGTATTACTTTCTTCATATCGCTTACATATACCCTATCTTCATCGTAATCAGGTAATACCTCAGAAAAATATGCTTCTAATTTGTTTTTGGACTCCTTATGACTGATCGCTTGCTCTCCGTTTTCTTTTTCCTGAATCTTCAGAAAAATTTCGCGTAGTGGCACTTCTTCAGTAAATGTGTAAATCGCAATTTCACTTAGCACGCTAACATTATGTCTGATGCTCACCGACAGTCTTTTCCCGTCGAGTAAAGATTCTGCCAAAAAACCAGTTCTTGTTTGTGCTTTTAATTCATACAATCCTGGTTTCCCTGAAATTGCTAATATTTTATCTAAACCCATAAATTTTATCTTCAAAGTTGGCAAATATCTGTAGTTCGTTTTAAATAATCAAACATTACCAAGTATAAAAATTAGTTATCTTCCTTTTTTCGCTAGAGGAAAACGCATACGGTAATCCGCATTTACTTTTCCTTTAGATATATTTGATAATTTTCCTTTAATCAAACGCTTTTTTAGGCTGGATAGTTTATCCGTAAACAAAATCCCTTCGATATGATCATATTCATGTTGAATCACTCTTGCTGCCAATCCTCCATAAGTCTCTGTATGCTCTTTAAAATTCTCGTCAAAATATTTGATCACGATTGTCTCGTTGCGAAATACATCTTCGCGTATATCAGGAATACTTAAACAGCCTTCTGTAAATGCCCATTCATCATCTTTTTCTTCCAAAATGGTCGCGTTAATAAACACCTTCTTGAAACTTTTTAACTGTTTTGCTTCTTCTTCAGACAATTCTTCATCTTCTGAAAATGGTTCGGCATCTACAATAAATATTCTGATCGGCAGTCCAATCTGCGGAGCCGCCAAGCCCACTCCATGTGCATTATACATGGTCTCAAACATATTTTCAATAAGCTTATCAAGCTCCGGATAGTCTTTATCAATCTCTTTTGCCTTTTTCTTCAATACCGGATCTCCGTACGCTACAATTGGGTAAATCATATGATTCTTGTTAATGTTATAATTATCGATTATACAAATAATCCTGTAGTATAATCGTTGCACTGATTTGATCTACCAGAGCCTTGTTTCTTCGTTTCTTTTTGGATATTCCACTTTCGATCATGGTGTTAAAAGCAATTTTTGAAGTAAAACGTTCATCAATTCTTTTTACCGGGATATCCGAAAATTTCTGATTGAGCTTCTTCAAGAAAGGGGTAATTAACTTTTCACTCTCAGAAGCTTCTCCATGCAGTCTTTTAGGTTCTCCCACCACAAAAAGCTCTACTTCTTCATCTCCCATATACTCTTCTAACCAAGACAGCAAATCTTTTGTATCTACTGTGGTAAGTCCAGAAGCGATGATCTGAGATTCGTCGGTTACTGCAATCCCACATCGTTTCGCTCCATAATCAATTGCCAATATCCTTGCCATATTTTTTTTTGCAAAAGTATGATTTTATTATAAAAAGTCCTTATTTATTAATGGTTTCCTAAAATATGGTTTATCCGTATTTTTTTCGATATAAGCTGTTATATTTACCAAAATTTTTGATCGATGAACCAACTAAAAGAAACTATAGAAAAAGCATGGGATAACAGAGAGCTTCTAAAAGAAGCTGCCACCCAAGATGCCATAAGGCAAGTTGTTAATTTACTAGATGCAGGAGAGCTAAGAGTAGCCGAGCCTATCGAAGGAGGTTGGCAAGTAAATGAATGGGTAAAAAAAGGAGTTGTTTTATATTTCCCTATTCAAAAAATGGAAACGCTTGAGGCTGGAATTTTTGAATATCATGACAAAATACCTCTTAAAAAAGGATATGAAGCGAAAGGTATCCGTGTAGTTCCTAATGCTGTTGCTCGCCACGGAGCTTATATCTCACCAGGAACAATCTTAATGCCTAGTTATGTAAACATTGGAGCTTATGTTGACGAAGGGACTATGGTAGACACCTGGGCAACGGTAGGAAGTTGTGCTCAAATTGGAAAAAATGTTCACCTTAGTGGAGGTGTTGGTATCGGAGGGGTATTAGAACCATTACAAGCCGCTCCAGTAATTATTGAGGATAATGCATTTATCGGGTCTCGTTGTATCGTTGTAGAAGGTGTTCGAGTTGAAAAAGAAGCTGTACTTGGTGCCAATGTAGTACTAACAGCCTCTACCAAAATTATTGATGTTACTGGTGATACTCCTGTAGAGCGCAAAGGAGTGGTTCCTTCTGGATCAGTAGTTATTCCAGGAAGCTATACCAAAAAATTTGCAGCTGGAGAATATAATGTACCTTGTGCATTAATTATTGGAAAACGTAAAGAAAGTACTGATAAGAAAACTTCTTTAAACGATGCTCTTCGTGAATACGACGTTGCAGTATAAGAAGTTAGCTCTATAAAAAAATTGAGCTTGTCTCTGGATAGACAAGCTCAACTATTTTGATCAATCGTATATGAAAATCCTTGTTGTTCAACAGAAAATGATAGGTGATGTTCTCACAAGCACAGTAATTTGTGAGAGCCTTAAAAAAGAGTATCCTGATAGTACTGTTGACTACCTGGTCTATTCTAATGCCAAACCAGTTATCAAGAATAATCCCTTTTTTGATAACATTATCGAATTTAAACAAGAATACAGAGACAGCAAAAAAGCACTCTATCGCTTTTTGAAACAGATTCGAAAAGAAAAATATGACATGGTCATCGACGCATTCGGTAAATTAGAAAGTAATCTGATCGCTTTATTTTCTGGTGCACCAGAGAGAATTTCCTTTTACAAGTGGTACACACAACTTTTGTACACACAAGTTATCCATAGACAATCCAAACCGCTTACCAATGCGAGCACTGCAATCGAAAACAGATTACGATTGATTATTCCTGAACATCGGATAGCTTCTGAAATACTGAAACCTAAAATTTTTCTAGACAAGGAAGAAATAGCAACTGCCAAAGAGTTTTTAGCATCAAATGGAATTAATGTTAATGACCCCTTGATTATGATTAGTGTTTTAGGTAGTGAAGAAAGAAAAACACTACCACCAAAATACATGGCCAAAATAATAGATGAAGTAGCCGGGACCACAGAGGCTAACATTCTGTTTAATTATATCCCTAGTCAGGAAAAAGAAGCTAAGGCAATATATGATCTTACACTACCAAAAACACAGCAACGTATTCATTTTAATGTATATGCAAAAAGTTTAAGAGGTTTTATTGCCATATTATTTCATTGTAACGCTTTAATAGGAAATGAAGGAGGTGCTGTAAACATGGCCAAAGCGCTTGATGTCCCTACTTTTACTATTTTTTCGCCTTGGATCGTAAAGAAAGACTGGAATATGTTTGAGGATGGTGTTGAACATGATTCGATACACCTTGTAGATGTCAGACCTGATTTGTTCACCCAACCACCAAACAAAGCTCTTAAAGACAGAGCTATAGAATTGTATCAACATTTTTCTTCTGAATCTATCATACCGAAGCTGAAAAATTATTTAGTCCAACTTTTCAACAATGACGAATTCAGTTAGCAAAAAAAATAGAAATCAAATTTTGATCTTTCCAGTAATAGCTGGGAACAACAGTATAATTTAGTTATTTTTAAAGACCGAATTTAACACACAGAACATCAACTATGATAAAACTCTCTGGAGTCATCATTACCTTTAATGAGGAAAGAAAAATCGAGGCTTGTCTAGCATCACTTAAAAATGTTGTAGACGAAATTATCGTGGTGGATTCTTTTTCTACAGATCGCACCGAAGAGATTTGTCTTAGTTATGGTGCAACCTTTATAAAACAAGAATTCTTAGGATATAAAGACCAAAAGAACTTTGCTGTTGCTCAAGCTACTTACGATCATATCATTTCTTTGGATGGTGACGAAGCACTTTCGCCTGAGCTTCAAGAATCAATCTTAGCTCTGAAATCGAATTGGACCAAGGATGGTTATTACATGAATCGATTCAATAACTATTGTGGGCAATGGATCAACCATTCTGATTGGTATCCAGATAAAAAACTAAGAGCATTTATAAGAGGTAAGGGAGAATGGACAGGAAATAGAATTCATGAAAAGTTTAAACTATACAATAATAAAGCTAGCGGAAAATTAAAAGGTGATATTTTGCACTGGAACTATCCTACTTACAGTGCTCATAACTTACAAATTGAAAAGTTTTCTTCTATTTCTGCACAATCCTACTATGAGTTAGGAAAAAAAGCGACTTTATGGAACATTCTCTTTAATCCTACTTGGGCGTTTTTTAAAGCGTATTTCTTAAGGTTAGGGTTCTTAGATGGCGTAAACGGATTTATTATCTGTGCTCAAACAGCCAACCTTACGTTTTTGAAGTATATCAAACTGCGAGAAATTATCAAATCGGAGAATCAGAAACCATAGTTTTGTACTTTTTCTTCCAAAAGAAAATTCTTTTTTTCATTCTTATTTTACGATAATATCGATGCTGAAATTCGCGTGTGGACTCCCACATCAAATCGAATATCTCTTTTTCATCTTCTCCTGTACATTTTGCATATTCATTACTCATAATCTCCACCATAAACTTATGAATAGTTAATTTAGCGAAGTTCTTTACCCTAGTTTCAAAATCCATCTTACCAAACTCCATACGATTTAGGTCCACTAAAAAGAAATCATATCCGTTATCATTACTTTTTATAAGGGTATTCCCCGGAGAATGATCCAAAAAGTTGACTCCATTTACATGAAGTTGATAGGTAAATCTAGTAAAAGCTCTTAATATCTCTTCATGATTTTTTATATCAAAATCTGTGGTCAACTCTCTGTAGGTAAGTTCACAATCCACCAACTCACTAATGTAATAACTTCTTTTAAACAACAAGGGAGTTGTTTGTATTTCGTAAGCTACCGGAAAAGGAGTATTAATTCCTAAGTCTAGCAATTTAGTAGCATATTCAAAAGATCGTTCAGCTTTAGATTTTCTCAAAAACCTGTAAGCAATCTGATTAAAAATATTGGGAATTTTAAACGATTTTATGGTATGCTTTTTATCTTCAATTTCGACAATTTTAATTACGTTACGTTCTGCTGCTCCAAGAACTTCCGTATAATTTTCAAAATTAAGAATAACACCTTTTACTGCAGACTCTAAAGACTTGTATGAAGGGTGAATGATGAATTTACTTAACATACGGACAAAGGTAGGTATTTAAGTTTTTTTAAAACAAGTGCTTGTTTTAAAAAATCCTTCAATAGAATTATGTTACTTTGCAAAACAAATAATTCTTCAACTATGACATATCCTAAATGTTCTTTGGTAACCCCTACTTATAATTGGCCAGAAGCTTTGGAGTTATTACTTTTAAGTATAAAAAATCAAACCCACCTCCCAGATGAAGTAATTATTGCCGATGATGGTTCCAAAAATGATACTACTGCTCTTATTAAAAAAATGCAAAAAGACTTTCCAGTTCCATTGCATCATATTTGGCATGAAGATAAAAAAAACAGAAAACCTGCTATTATGAATAAGGCAATAGCGAGTGCCAAATATGAATACATCATTGAAATTGATGGAGATATTATTATGCATGAAGATTTTGTGAAGGATCATCTATCCTTAGCTCAACAAGGTACTTTTTTGTATGGTAGTCGGGTAAATATTCAAGAAAATTATTTGAATACACTTTTTAAAACAAAGCAGACAAAATTTAATTTCTTTTCCAAAGGAATCAAAAAAAGAGGAAGAACTATTAGAATCCCATTTTTGGCTAATTTATATAAAACCGAAGACAAGAGATCATCAAAATTACGGGGTTGCAACATGTCTTTTTGGCGTTCTGATTTCTTGAAAGTTAATGGTTTTAATGAGGCTCTTACTGGCTGGGGAATTGATGACAGTGAGATGATTCAACGGTTAATCAATATGGGAATAAAGGGTAGAAGATTAAAGTTCAAAGGTCTTGTATATCATATTTATCACAAAGAGCAAGACAAAAGTCATATCCATCTTAATCAGGTTATAGAGGACGAAACTACAAATAAGAAAATTACCTATATAGAAAAAGGAGTAGATCAGTATCTTTAAATTAATTTAAGACTTCACGGTATACTTTAAAGGTTTCGGCACCTAGTTTCTCGGTGGTATATAGATTTAGAAAATTCTGAAAAGAGCGTTCTGAAAAGGTACTTTTTAACTCATGATCTTTAATCAACACCTCAATTTTGTCTGCTAAAGATGCATAATCACCTACAGAGGTCACAAAACCATTTTCTCCATCGGTAATTGCCTCGCCTACTATACCTACCCTGGTAGAAACAACGGCTACTTTTTTATAAAATGCCTCTAGAACCGTAGTAGGCCCACCTTCTCGTTCTGAAGTCATTAAATATATATCAAACTGAGGTAAAAATGAGGATGCTTTTTTTCTAAAACCGACAAATGTAATATACTTTTCGAGCCCCAGTGCTAACACCATGTCTTTAAGTTCTTGAGTGCGTTTTGAAAATTCTCCCATTTGCACAAGATGTATATCTTTTTGATGCTTCTCGTTAACTAAAACATCTAAAGTTTTAATCAGTGTTTTAAGATCTTTCGCCTTGGTATGATTTGCAATATTACCGATAACTTTAATCTCTTCTGGCAAATTTAGTTCTTCTCTGATATTAGATTCCGCCTCTCTACTCACATCCTCAACCTGAACTCCATCATACACCACGCAAAGTTTTGAATGATTTTTCACATACAACACCTCTCTAAAGTGCTCATAAACCACTTTGGAAACACATAATATCTTATCAATGTTTCTATAATTATACTTCTGCTTACTCAAAAAACTTACTTTTCGACTCACTCCTTTCTTAGAAAAAACTGTTTTTGTTTTTAACCCCTTCAAAAGGTCTGTCAACACGTAACCTGTAACAGAGTCGCTTGTATGCAAATGCAAAAGATCAAAACTATGAGCTACTACTGCTTTTTTTAGTGATTCCCTATACCCCTTTTTATGAGGTTTTATATATGGGATGGCAATTACCTGGATATCTAAGTTTTGCACAATTTCAAAAAGAGGTGTACTCTCATAACAAAATAAAGATTGAACAACATTATATTTTTTCAACTCCTGAATTAAGTATATAAGTTGTTGTTCATTGCCTCCCCAACTGCGGGCTCCAGATATATGTAAAACCTTCATAAATTAAGATACGGATACATTGACAAATATATAGTAATTTTGAGGCATCCAAAAAATAAAAAATTAACCCATGGCGGATCAAAATATAGAAATCAGTAATACAATTTCAGTTTTAAAAAAAGGAGGCATTATTCTCTACCCAACAGATACTGTTTGGGGTATCGGTTGTGACGCAACAAATGCCGACGCTGTCGATAAAATCTTTGCACTCAAAAAACGAGCAGAAAGCAAATCTATGATCTGTTTGGTAAGTGACTTTAAAATGCTACAACAATATGTGGAAGAAGTACCTGAGGTGGCTTATGACATCTTAAAACATGCTGTAAAACCCACTACAATTATTTATGACCGACCGCTTCGTGTTGCAGAAAACCTCATCGCCCAAGACAACACATTGGCTATTCGCGTAGCAAGAGATCCTTTTTGTGGGAAGTTGATCCGTAAATTCAAAAGACCTATTGTATCTACCTCTGCTAATCTTAGCGGATCTCCTACTCCAAAAAACTTTAAAGAAATTGACAAAGCTATTTTGGAAGGCGTAGACTATGTCGTAAATTTGTCCTTACAAAAAAAGGGAGTAAAACCTTCTTCGATTATTAAAATCGGAAACGACAGTACTGTAAAAATTATCAGGAAGTAAATTGATTCATGTCTGAAGATAAAACGTTTAATCAAGCCTTACAAAACCCCATTTTTAAGACCATTGCTCAAGCTGCAGGGAATCTTAAACTCGATTGTTATGTAATTGGTGGATTTGTAAGAGACTATATCCTCAAAAGAGGTAATCCAAAGGATATTGATATTGTTGCTGTAGGAAGTGGTATACAATTAGCTCAGGAAGTATCTCGACTTTTACCCAACCAACCCAAAGTACAGGTTTTTAAAACCTATGGTACGGCAATGCTCAAAACAGAGGATTTAGAGGTAGAGTTTGTTGGTGCCCGCAAGGAATCTTATGCAGCCCATAGTCGAAATCCAATAGTAGAAAATGGGACTCTGGAAGATGACCAAAACCGTCGTGATTTTACAATCAACGCACTCGCCATTTCACTTTCTGAAGCAAATTTTGGAAACCTTCTCGACCCTTTTAATGGGATTGAAGATCTAAGTTCCAAAATCATTCGCACGCCTTTGGATCCTGACATCACTTATTCTGATGACCCATTAAGGATGATGAGAGCAATTCGTTTCGCTTCTCAATTGCATTTCAAAATAGAAGAGCAATCGCTAGATGCTATTACAAGAAATCAGGAACGGATCAAAATAATCACCAAAGAACGTATCGTCGAAGAAATCAATAAGATTTTATTAAGTGATCGTCCTTCTGTAGGATTCAAATTACTTGAAAAGACAGGGCTTTTGCAATACATTTTACCCGAATTGATCGCGCTAAAAGGCATTGATGAAATCGAGGGACAACGACATAAAGACAATTTCTTTCACACACTAGAAGTAGTAGACAACATCGCCGAAAACACGGATGATCTTTGGCTAAGATGGGCAGCTTTGTTGCACGATATCGGAAAAGCTCCCACCAAAAAGTTCAGCAAAAAAGTAGGTTGGACGTTTCATGGACACGAATTTGTTGGGTCCAAAATGGTGTTTAAGCTTTTCAAAAGATTGAAAATGCCTTTGAATGAAAAAATGAAATTCGTTCAAAAAATGGTGCTAATGAGCTCCCGACCTATTGTTATTGCTTCAGATGTCACTGACTCTGCGGTAAGAAGGCTAGTTTTTGATGCTGGAGACCATATTGAGGAGTTGATGACACTTTGCGAAGCGGATATCACAACCAAGAATCCAAAGCGATTTAAAAAATACCACAATAATTTCAAGATTGTTCGGCAAAAAATGGTAGAAGTCGAAGAACGAGATCATATTAGAAATTTTCAACCTCCCGTTACAGGAGAAGAGATCATGAAAACTTTTAATATCAAACCCTCTCGAGAAATTGGTGTTATCAAAGAAGCCATCAAAGAAGCTATTCTGGAAGGTGAAATCCCTAATGAACATGAAGCTGCTTATCAGTTTATGCTTAGGAAAGGTGAAGAACTAGGATTAGAAAGCAACTAGAAATTAGTTGTACATAAAAAAAGAGTCGCAAAATGCGATTATAGACTATGAAGAAATATTTTAGACCTCTAGTAGTAACATCAATTATTTTTATATACTTAATCATTATTGCCGGTGCTGTAGTACGAATGACAGGATCTGGAATGGGATGCCCAGACTGGCCAAAGTGTTTTGGATATTACATCCCTCCTACCGAAGAAGCACAAATACAATGGCAACCCAATCATGAGTATCAAAAAGGATTCATCGTGATTGTAGCTAATGAACTACGTATCGCTCCAAAGGATTTTACTTCGGGGCAGACTTTTGAGGAAAACAATTGGGAGCGATATACTAAACATGATTATGCAAAATTTAATGTTTTGCATACCTGGATAGAGTATATCAATAGATTAGCATCTGTATTATCTGGAATCCCAATTTTATTGATGTTTTTCATTTCTTTTACCTTCTGGAAAAAAAACAAACAGATTCCAATACTGGCTTTTATCATTATCATAGCTATGGGGTTTCAAGCATGGCTGGGCAAAGTCGTAGTAGATTCAAATTTATTACCGCTCAGAATAACTATTCATATGATAATGGCATTTGTGATCCTTGCTATTCTTATTGTCTTGTTATATCAAATTAGACCCAAAAATCTAGCTATTACCTTTTCTTCTACTTTCAAAATTGTTTTATCAGTATCAGTACTGCTTACTTTAATCCAGGTAGCTCTAGGCACACAAGTTCGACAACATATCGACGAACAAATAAAATTGGTAGGAGAAGCACAAAAATCACAATGGTTGAATCCTCCCACAATCATGTTCTATGTACACCGATCTTTTTCCATATTGGTTGTATTGATAAACACCTGGTTGTTTCTGCAATACAAAAAACTAAACCTGGATATCACTAAGATGATTTGGGTACTAATTTTTATAGGACTGGAAGCGCTTACAGGAATCTTAATGTACTATTTTGATTTTCCGTTCTTATCGCAACCCATACATTTGGTATTAGCCTCTTTACTGTTTGGAGTGCAATTTTTTATTCTTTTAGAAGTTTTTAGATCAAAGCCTATTGTTGAAAAGCAGTAAAAACTACATTGTCAAAATCCAAAATTTGTCACAAACTTGTTTGTATCTTTGCAAACCTAATTAGTCAATAATGATTTATCGTTTTAGAGTTATATTAGACACCGAAGAGGATGTTTTTAGAGATATTGAAATTGAGCAAGATGCTACCTTGGAGCAATTTCATAATGTGATCACGCAGTCTTTCGGTTTTGATGGCACCGAAATGGCTTCTTTTTATATCAGTGATGAGCAGTGGAATCAAGGAGAAGAAATCTCGTTGTTTGATATGAGTGATGGTATGCAGCCTATCCGATTAATGAATGAAACCACTTTGATCGATGTAGTGCATGAAGCGTCTCCAAAACTGATCTATATTTATGATTTTTTGAGCATGTGGACATTCTTGGTAGAACTTGCCGAAATAGCCGAATATGAAAGTGGAAGAGAATATCCGAATATCATGTTTGTACATGGCCAAATACCAGACCAGGCTCCTGATAAAGAATTTACTGCTGATGATTCGGATATGCTAGACGATGATGATCGAGAAGACAGTTTTCTAGATCTTGACGATTATGATGAGCTTGGTTTTGACGAACATTGGAATTAGAATTACACAACCTGAAAAGAAAAAAGTATGATCAATTTATATAGCACGCAGATAGAATCTCTTTCTGTTCATAAAATTGGAAACAAAAGTAGAAACGAGAACATTTTCCTATCTGATTCTCCTTATACACTAAATGATGAGCTTACCGCACTATTGAAAGAGTATTTTTTCAAACCATTCAGAGAAAAAGAAGAAAATTATTTTCAGTTTGCTAATGAAGTAGACATAGAATTTAATCCTCTATATAAAATCACTAGCGAAATTTTTGACAATCCATCTTCGGTGCACGAAAAATCCAAAAGAATCGCTTCTTTGTTATATGAGCAGTCTCAGCACCCTCATATCAAAAGTGGAGAAGTCTATGTGACCTATTTGGACAACCTGACCATTGATCAAGAAAAGGTAGATGCTATTGGGATTTTCAAATCAGAATTAAAACACGATTTCCTCCAATTTGCAGAAAAAGAAACGGATATCGAATTATTGATTCAACAAGGTGTAAATCTGAATAAATTAGATAAAGGCTGTCTAATTTTTAATCATAAAAAAGAAGAAGGGTACAAAATCCTTTCTGTGGATTCCAACAAGTATGACACAAAATATTGGCTAGAACATTTCTTGGGAGTTGAAGCTTTTGCTGACGAGAATTTTTACACCAAAAAGTATATGAAATTTTGCCAGGATTTTGCCAAAGATGTGATTCTTCCTGCCGAGGATAAGAAAGAGGAAGTAATGTTTATGAATAGAGCGGTAAATCACTTTGCCAAAAATGATGATTTTGAAGAAACTGCTTTCCTAAATGAGGTGATTGACAATCCTGATCTAATCCCCGAATTCAAACATTACAAAGTAGAAAAGGCACCAAAATACCAGATCGAAGACCTTACCTCCTTCCCTATTGCGAATAATGCGGTTACCGCGGCTCGTAAAAAAATGAAAAATGTAATCAGTCTGGATACCAACGTACAGATAAAGATGGATTTTATCAATCCCGAATCCGCAGAGAAGTTTGTAGAAAAAGGATGGGACGAAGAAAAACAAATGTACTACTATCTGGTATATTTCAACAAAGAGCAAAAAACCTAATATACTGTGGAGTATATTCTGGTAGGAATAGTAGCATTGTTAGGTTCTGGACTCACTTTCTTTTCGGGCTTTGGGTTGGGAACCTTATTAATGCCAGTATTTGCTCTATTTTTTCCAATTGACATTGCGATAGCGCTGACTGCAATCGTGCATTTGTTGAACAACTTATTCAAACTTACTTTAATCGGAAAAGCAGCACATCTCAAAACCATACTTAAATTTGGGATTCCAGCTATACTTTTCGCCTTTTTAGGCGCTTACCTTCTTGGAAAACTTACAAAAACGAATCCACTGTACACCTATCATATCGGGGACTCAGAACACGAAATCACTTGGGTAAAAGTCTGTATTGCTTCTCTTTTGATTTTCTTCTCATTCTTTGATTTAATTCCAAAATTGAAACGGTTAGAAATAGACACCAAACACTTACCAGTAGGGGGAGCTCTTAGTGGATTTTTTGGTGGTTTATCAGGACATCAAGGGGCGCTTCGAACAGCTTTTTTGATTCGAGCAAAATTATCCAAGGAGGCTTTTATTGCTACAGGAGTTGTTATCGCCTGTTGTATTGATGTCTCCCGAATTTCTATCTACGCACAAGATATTTTTGAGTTAAAAAACCAACTGGATTACCCCATGCTACTCACTGCTTCTTTAATGGCATTTATTGGGGCATATATCGGCAATAAATTTCTACAGAAAATCACCATTAACACCATTCATACTGTTGTAGGAGTATTATTGATCATCTTTTCTATTCTGCTAGGTATTGGCATTATTTAATGAAATGATGAACAAATCTTCTGTTTTATCAACATCATACATTGTCTAAGTATACTTTTATCTATTTTCGCTCCCTTTCTGAAATCAGAGTAACATTTTAGCACTTCGTAACACTTAACTATATAAACAACTAAAGTCGATCTATCACAATGAAAAAACTAGTCTTTTTACTTTCACTTATAGGTGTTAACTTGATAGTAACAGCTCAAGATCAAACCGTAAATGGAAATTTAACTATCAATAACGGCGGAATACGTTTAAAATCATCAAACGTTTCCGACCCTTATAATTTCATATCTTTTGGTGATACCAACATAACCAAATGGCTTATTGATTATGGAACTGGAGCTACCCAAGATTTTAGAATTTTAAAATACAATTCTCAAAACAGCGCATCTACCTTTTTGAATTTAGATTTTGCAAACAATCAATTCGAAATTCTAAATAGTAATGTAGGTATAGGTACTAATAATCCAACATCCAGATTTGTGGTTCAGTCCAATTCGGGACAAACCGAAAGTTTAGCTATGTTTAAAGTATCTGATGCGTCATCAGATTATTTTCAAATAACTAATGCGACTGGATCCCCCAATCAATTCATTCCATTAATAAAAGGACATCATGTGTCAGACAATAGGTATTCACTGCAAATTTCAGGAACTACTTCTGAAGCAAATGATGTTGGTGGTAATGCTCTTGTGAATTTTGATGCCAGAAGAACCAATGCCCCTATACAAACACGTCCTTTATTTACATGGACGAGTTACACTACCAAAATGATGACAATGAAATCCAACGGTTATCTTGGTATTGGCACCACTAATCCCAGAACAAAATTAGATGTTGTAGGTGGAGTAAGATCTTCATATTCCAACGATCGACATGTGACACTATTCAATTCAGGAGATGGAAATAGCTACATGAATATTGTTGGAGGCTCAGGGTCATCACGATTTGGATTTCAGGTTGATGGTAGCAGTAAAATGTCTATCATGAAAAATGGAAATGTAGGTATTGGCACTTCTTCCCCTGATGCAAAACTAGCAGTAAAAGGAAGAATCCATACCCAAGAAGTTAAGGTAGATCTAAACGGTGCCGTAGCTCCAGATTATGTTTTCCTGGAAGACTATGATCTTAAAACTATCAAGGAAGTGGAAAACTATATTGAAAAAGAAGGGCATTTACCTAATATCCCCTCTGCCAAAGAAATGGAACAAAGCGGAATCGAATTAAAAACTATGAATTTAAAACTATTGGAAAAAATTGAAGAGCTAACACTCTATATGATCGAGCAAAACAAAAAAACCGAACTTCTTCGACAAGAAATTGTTTTGTTAAAAGAAAAAAACAAAGAATTAGAAGAAAAAATAAAATAATATAGAAATCTGACAAATAAAAACCTGAGTATAGTTACTCAGGTTTTTTTATACCATAAACATTACTACCGATCCAATAGGTTTTTCATGTTTACATTCTCATAATTACGTCGCACAAAATCCAAGGCCGTTTTCAAGACATCTCCCATAGATTCACTCCTCCTGAATTTAAGATCTAATGTAAAATTATAAAGATGTTCCCGCAATTCTTCTAAGTTCTCGGCTGTAGAAATATGATCTGCACACATGCATTCGATCAGGTTCTCATACCGCGACCTTGAAGCCAACACTCGTTTTGCCAGAATAGAGCGTTCTTCTTTTTTGTATTGTTCTATAGAGTTAGGTTGTAATTTTTTCATTACAATATCCACCATACTGAAGTTTTCTTTAAAAAACTGTGGTTGATACACCTTTAACTTACCTTCGTAGCACTGTTGATCAAAATCGATTGCTCTGATTTTATATTCCACATGATCAAAATCATGTATAGGGATAATCACATAGTTGTAGGAACGCATATCCCCCAACAACCGCATTTGGCAACGCTCATTAAACTTCACAAACTCTTTGGCGATCTGCGATTTGGCCTGATCACTTAAGTCTGGTAAGAAATCTTTAATAAAAACATCCCCTGGGATACCCGCGATATGCTCTTCGATCAACGTATTTTTATAGACCAAAAAGTTAATCCGATTAGGAGAGAACATATGTTCTAACTCCAATCCATAAATACGAGAGGCATCTGCTTTCTTTACGTAAATATAGGTATAGTTGTCATTCAGTATATTTCTCACCTTTACTCGAAAAGGCTTAGAGTTACCAAATGTACAGTAATCGATGGCATCAATATTCAAAAATTCGATAGCATCCTCATTTCCATCAGAGTGCAATATCGTATACACTTTTTTTAAACTGGATTCGATCTCTGGTCGTTCATGCTCCTCATAATAAACGCGCACCCAAAGCGTATCTTCATCATTGCTATCATACACCACAACAGACCCTGAAAAGCGTAACAAATCATCATAAAATACAGGAATTTTGATTTTACGATTGCATTGCTTTAAATACGCATCAAGTGCCTCACTTATAGGGTACGTAGGTTTCTTTTTCGACATTAATTTTTCATCCATAACCATCTGTCATTAGTACGGAGCAAGGTACGAATAACAATCTTGAAACACCAAAAACGCAATATCATAACCTTAAGTCTGTAACAAAAAACCAAGCCAATCGTCTACTTTAATATAACCGCCAAAAAAGAAAACCATTGGAAAACATACTCACATTAAATAATCTGACCAAAAAATTTGGCCATATTACTGCTGTAAAAGATCTTTCTTTTTCAATAAAAAAAGGTAATGTATATGGTATTTTAGGTCCGAATGGAAGTGGAAAATCTACCACGTTAGGTATTGTACTCAATGTTGTCAATAAGACTTCTGGGGATTTTACCTGGTTTGATGGAAACACATCTACACACCAAGCCTTAAAAAAAGTTGGAGCGATCATAGAGCGTCCAAACTTTTACCCGTATATGACTGCAGCTCAAAACTTAAAACTCGTTTGTCAAATCAAAGAAGTTCCTGCGGACAAGGTTGAAGAGAAATTAGAATTAGTAGGATTACTGGATCGTAAGGACAGTAAATTCAGAACATTTTCTTTGGGTATGAAACAACGCCTGGCGATTGCATCAGCCTTATTAAATGATCCTGAAATTCTAATCTTAGACGAACCTACCAATGGGCTTGATCCTCAAGGAATACATCAAATACGAGAAATCATAAAAAAGATAGCCTCGCAGGGCACAACCATTCTTTTGGCTTCTCACCTTTTGGATGAAGTAGAAAAGGTATGTAGTCATGTAGTAATCATCAGAAAAGGGATTAAATTGTATTCTGGCCCAGTAGATGAAATGAACGCCAGTCATGGCTTTTTTGAATTAAAAAGCAATCAAAATTCTGTTTTAAAAGAGTGGTTATCAAAACAAGATAATTTCAAAAGTTTTAAAGAAGAAGGTGATAAGATTATCGCTTTCCTTGCGCATGAGTTGGATGAAGAAAGTCTGAATAGGCAATTATTTAAAGAAGGCATCGTGCTTACGCATTTGGTAAAACGAAAAGAAAGTCTCGAAGAACAATTCTTACAATTAACCAACAATTTAAACTAGAAACATGTTACGATTACTCAATATAGAATTTCAGAAATTAAAGTATAACAAAGCGGCAAAAGTACTTACGATCACATATTTTGTACTTATTACCGCTATTGCACTAATTGCTTCTTACGAATTTAAATTTGGTGGAGTTAATTTCCGTTTGGCAGATCAGGGGATCTTCAATTTCCCATATATATGGCATTTTAACGCCTACATTGCAGCTTGGCTAAAACTATTTTTGGCTATTGTGATTGTATCCATAATGGCGAATGAATATACCAACAGAACCCTTAAACAAAACTTAATTGATGGCTTAAGTAAAAAAGAGTTTCTCGCTTCAAAATTTTTGACAGTACTCGTATTTTCATTTATATCTACCTTATTCCTATTTCTGGTATCTTTAATTTTAGGATTGATTTTTTCAGACTACAATGAACCTTCAATCATTTTTTCTGGGTTAGAATTTATTTTTGCCTACTTCTTAAAGCTAGTTGGGTTCTTTTCATTTTGTATGTTCTTGGGAATACTTATCAAACGATCAGCATTTGCTTTGGGATTCTTGATATTCTGGCAAATCATAGAGCTGTTATTCAGGCTAGTTTCAGGATTGTTTAAATGG
Organism: Aquimarina sp. AWH4_224; assembly: GCF_056160245.1. NCBI lineage: Bacteria > Pseudomonadati > Bacteroidota > Flavobacteriia > Flavobacteriales > Flavobacteriaceae > Aquimarina > Aquimarina sp. AWH4_224. The sequence goes on from NZ_JBSWWU010000003.1 coordinate 54,131, forward strand.
AAATTCGAAACGGATGTTATCGATAAAATAATTCCATTCCTTCCATTAGACAGTATGAGCAATTTGGTCAATGAACCTTTTAGCCGACTAAATTTTATCCAATCGGCGGCTAATCAGTTAGGAGAAAATTTCCAAAGAGATTATGCCGTACATTGGTACGAAATACTAATTGTACTGGTATGGACTGCCATTTTTGTGAGATGGTCATACGTGCTACTTAAAAAGAGAGATCTATAAATATCGTTGACTCGTTTGAGCCGAGTCGATGAGATCATTACTTATTTTTCTTTTTTTATTTACTGCTAATACCATTACAGTTTATAGTCATGGAGAGGCAAACAATTGATATTTTGTGGCAAAACACTGGGAGAAGTTTTAACACGACACCTCCCAGCACATTAACTGATGAAAGAATAGACATCTTAGAAGGCTGTATTACCATCTGGGATCGATTTAATAACATAATGCAAAATGGTACTGGGCCGAAGGGAGACTCATACCTTATGCAGAATATTGGTTTAGAGTAGAGTTAGAAGATGGTAGAATAGTTACCGGAAGTTTCTCCTTAATTCGATAAATCTATACCTTCTATTACGTATCTTTATCTTGCAAAAGAACGGATACATGAAGTTTAAGTTAGAATCAGAATTTAAGCCCACTGGGGACCAACCGGAAGCTATCAGACAGTTAGCAGAAGGGATAGAAGCAGAAGAAAAATATCAAACCTTATTGGGAGTTACAGGATCGGGAAAAACCTTTACTGCTGCCAATGTTATACAAAAAGTACAGCGGCCAACTTTGGTTTTGGCACATAATAAAACACTGGCCGCTCAGCTCTATTCTGAGTTCAAACAGTTTTTCCCGGATAATGCTATCGAGTATTTTGTGTCTTACTATGATTACTATCAACCCGAGGCCTACATTCCTACTACAGGAACTTATATAGAAAAGGATCTGTCTATCAATGATGAGATCGAAAAAATGAGATTAAGCACTACCTCATCATTACTATCAGGAAGAAGAGATGTTTTGGTGGTAGCGTCTGTGTCCTGTTTATACGGTATCGGTAATCCAGCCGAGTTTCAGAAAAATGTGATCTCTATACAACGAGGGCAATTTGTATCGAGAACTGCACTATTACATCGACTGGTGCAAAGTTTATATTCCAGGACTGAAGGCGAATTTAAGCATGGTAACTTCAGGATTAAAGGAGATACGGTAGATATTTTCCCGGGATATGCAGATGATGCCTATAGAGTTCATTTCTTTGGAGATGAAATCGAAGAAATTGAAGCTTTTGATGTGCAGACCAATGAGGTAGTCGAAAAATATGACCGCTTAAACATCTATCCGGCCAATATGTTTGTCACCTCTCCAGAGGTTTTGAATAATGCTATTGATCAAATTGCTCTGGATCTTGGAAAACAGGTAGAATATTTTAAAGATATCGGAAAACATCTTGAAGCCAAACGGTTGGAAGAACGTACGAATTTTGATCTTGAAATGATCAAAGAATTGGGCTACTGCTCGGGTATAGAAAATTACTCTCGTTACCTCGATGGACGAGAACCCGGAACTCGACCTTTCTGTTTGTTGGATTATTTCCCTGATGATTATCTAATGATTGTAGATGAAAGTCATGTTACTATACCGCAAACTCATGCCATGTATGGCGGAGACCGGTCACGAAAAGAGAACCTGGTAGAGTTTGGATTTCGATTACCAGCAGCAATGGATAACAGACCTTTGAAATTCGAAGAGTTTGAAGCATTACAAAATCAGGTGATCTATATCAGTGCTACTCCAGCCGACTATGAACTACAAAAAAGTGAAGGAACCTTTGTAGAGCAAATCATTAGACCAACCGGATTACTTGATCCAGAAATTGAAGTTCGACCTAGTTTGAATCAAATTGATGACTTGATTGAAGAAATGCAGCAACGTATCGATAAAGATGAGCGAATTTTGGTGACTACGCTGACCAAAAGAATGGCAGAAGAGTTAACCAAGTATTTGACTCGAATTGATATTCGATGTAGATATATCCATAGTGATGTAGATACTCTGGAACGCGTAGAAATCATGCAAGACCTTCGAAAAGGGATTTTTGATGTGCTGATCGGGGTGAATCTATTACGCGAAGGTCTGGATTTGCCAGAAGTGTCCTTGGTAGCTATACTAGATGCCGATAAGGAAGGTTTTTTAAGAAATAAAAGATCTCTGGTGCAAACGGTAGGAAGAGCAGCGCGAAATGTCAATGGTAAAGCGATTATGTATGCTGATAAGATTACGGACAGTATGCAAAAGACCATCGACGCTACAGAATACAGACGTGAAAAGCAAATTGCATACAACACCAAACATGGTATTACTCCAAAGGCAATTAAAAAGAAATTAGACAATGCACTGGCCGGAAAAAAAGTGGAACCATATACCTTTGAGAATGCACCAACTTTGAAAGCTGCAGAAGAAGAAACTGCTTATTACACCATTGAACAATTAGAGACTAGAATTAGAAATGTAAGAAAGGAAATGGAAAAAGCAGCTAAAGAACTCGATTTCATGACTGCAGCACGACTAAGAGATGAAATCAAGATGTTACAGGGGAAAATTCAAGATCAAAAAGTTTAATTTTTGCTTGTAGACCGATTAAAACGACATATTCATGACTATAGAAGAGTTTATTCAAAAAATACCAAAGACCGAGCTTCATTTACATATAGAGGGTACTTTTGAACCTGAGTTGATGTTTGAAATCGCCAAAAGAAATAACAAAACCATTAATTACTCCTCTATAGAAGACTTAAAAAAAGCCTATCGTTTCAATAACCTACAGGAGTTTTTGGATATTTATTATGAAGGTGCTAATGTACTGATCACAGAACAGGACTTCTACGATCTTACCTGGGCGTATCTTACTAAAATACACTCGCAAAATGTAGTACATGTCGAAATCTTTTTTGACCCTCAAACGCATACCGATCGTGGAGTACCTTTTGAAACTGTCATCAATGGGATCTACAAAGCTCTTGAAGATAGCCAACAAGAATATGGGATTACTTTTAAATTAATCATGTCGTTTTTGAGACATTTGGATGAAGCATCTGCTTTCAAAACTCTGGAAGAAGCATTACCCTATAAAGATTGGATTAGTGGTGTGGGATTAGATTCTTCTGAAGTAGGAAATCCACCTTCAAAGTTCGAGCGAGTTTTTGCAAAAGCCCGAGAAGAAGGTTTTATCGCTGTAGCACATGCTGGTGAAGAGGGACCCGCTGAGTATATTTGGGAAGCTCTTGATTTGTTGAAAGTGACCCGAATCGATCACGGGAATCGATGTTTGGATGATGAAAATCTCGTACAAAAGCTAGTAGATTTACAAATACCCCTTACCTTATGCCCGTTATCAAATCTGGAACTAAAAGTGGTACAAGATCTAAAAGAACACCCTTTACCAAAAATGATGGAGAAAAACCTTTTGGTTACTATCAATTCTGATGATCCAGCTTATTTTGGTGGTTATATGAATGAAAATTATCTAGAGACCGCCAAGGCGCTTCAATTGTCAAAAGCTGAGATCGCCACTTTGGCCAAAAATAGTTTTACAGCCAGTTGGCTTACAGATCAGGAAAAGGAAAAGTATATCCATCAAATTCAAACGCTTCTTATCAATAGTTAATTATTGATCAAAAACAAAAAATACTCGAAAGCTATACTGTAGGTTTATATTATATCCATTAAAGGTAAAAAAAACAACTTAATGATGGTAACAATTTATATTCTGAAGACACATATATATTACAACAACCCATCAAACCGATTACAATGATTTCCATCATAAAACTTGTTATTGTTACTATTTTTAATTTTTTTCAATTTTAGCACAATAAAACAACTTATATAATGACCTGTAAAAATATCTTGAGATTTAGTTTTTACTTCATCTTACTTAATAGCTGCTCTGACGATAATAATGTTAACTCTGATAATAATGAAGGTACGATAGATATAACTATCGATAAGAGTTTGGTACAAAAAGGTCCTTTTGTTCAAGGATCTACTATCTCTTTGCAAGAACTTAATGATGATTTAACCTTAAGTGGTAATGTTTATAATACTGAAACCATAGACGATTTTGGCTCGTTTGATGTAAATGCCACTTTAGCAAATGACAAAGTTGATATCTCAGCAACTGGATTTTACTTTAATGAAGTTTCCGGAGAACTATCTAATGCACCTCTTACGTTAAGAACTTTTGTCGAATTCCGTAATAATCAAAAATTAAATTTAAATATACTCACAACAATTGCTAGACAAAGAATCAAATTTTTGATGACCAATGAAAGTTTGGCCTTTTCAGATGCAAAAGAGCAAGCAGAAAAAGAAACCTTAGCCGCATTTAATATCCCACAATCATTGCACTCTGACTTAACTAGTTTTGAAGAAATGGATATCAGTCAAGATAACCAAAGTAACGCTATTCTTTTGGCTATTTCTGCAGTTGTACAGGGCAACAATTCTGTTGCTGAATTAGGGGAGTTCATTTCCAAACTGTCTGAAGATCTTAAAGAAGATGGGGTAATTAGTAGTGACTTATTAAGCGAGGAGATTATAGAAAACAGCAAGCAACTAGACTTTGATCAGATCAAGAAAAATCTCGAGCAACGATTTACAGCGTTAGATGTTCCTTTTTCTATTCCTAATTTTAAGCAGTTTGTGGACTCTGATGGTGATGGGACAGTTAACTTAATAGATGTTGTTCTTGTCGCTCCTCTTGAACTTACTAATAATTCAAAACCCGAATTCGACTGGGAAGGGAGCTCTATTGAAAATACTAAGTATCACTTTCAGTTATCTGATGATGAAAATTTCAATAATTTGCTGATGGATCAAGACGATCTTCAAGGCACTTCCTTAACTTCGGAAGTACTACTAGAAAACAATAAAGCCTACTGGTGGCGGGTAAGTTACACACAGGAAGACGGAAGCGAAAGTTTATGGAATGAAGCTTTTTTCAAATTTGAAATAGATATCGTAGATATCATATCACCACTATTCAACTCAACAGTCCTTGAATCCCCTAGATTTGAATGGGAAAATAATATACTTTCAAACGTCACTTATCAGATTCAAGTTGCAGATGATATTGACTTTAATTCTATCGTTTTTGAACAGTCTAGTCTAACTGAAAGTAATATACAAACTTCTTTAATTTTACAACAAGTTAATCAAAACTACTATTGGAGAGTACGAATAATAGATGCTAATGGTATTCCAGGAACTTGGGTAACGTCTATATTTTATTTTGAAATCCAACCTCCAATCATCAGTGGCAGAATTAGCGATAGTGATTTAAATATTTATGAAATTATATATGATGAACAAAACAACCCAGACTATGTTGGTTTCAATTTAGAAGTAAATATCTCCAATAATCCTGACCTTAATCCAATCATTAAGGAAATTAAAAATCTTGAAGTAGAATTAAACAATACCTATCCCATTTGGAATGCTCCCACCGATGGTTATGGTATATACACTTATCGTGTAAGACTTATTAATCCGGAAGGAATTGCTGGTCCCTGGGCGCTTGAAGAATCTTTTGATATTTATGAACCTGAAGTCATTCTCACCGAAATAGATTTAACATCCTTGAACCCTACAATAAAATGGAGCCATGGAGGCTCAATTCCTACGACCTATAATTACAAAATTGTAATAGCACGTAATGCAGATTTTACCGATATTATTGAAGAATCTATGCAACAGGTTGTCGAAGACACTGCTACTCAATTCCCAAGCTATACTATTATCAACACACTAAATCAAGGAATTCTGTATCATTATAAGGTTAGCATCATCAATCCAGAAGGGGGAGAAATAACATCAGAAGTTTCTTCTTTTGTTATTCAGCTATAATTATCAACAAGAATTTACTCTTTCAAAATATCGCTGACAATTTTGAGATGATGCTTTGTATGGATTTCTATAAATCGTTTTGCTTGTTTTTTATTTAATCGATTAAAAACAGGGTGCTTAAAATGAGACTTTTCATCCAGTCCATCCAGACGATCGAGCTTATCTCTGGCTGTAGCTAACTGTGCTACAATATCATCTGTTTTGATACTATCCGGAGGAAATACCGATTTTGGAGATTGTGCCCTCCCTCTAGGAATATAACCAAAAGTAAACGACAATAATCGAGGCATGTTAAAATTACCTTTATATCTTTCGGGGTCAGAGTTTTGTAAAGTATCACAAATCCCATTTATCACCTTCAAACTATGATCCAAGTGCCATGCCACTGCAACTTTGGACACTTCTTTATTTAAACTATCTCGATGAATCAAGTACTTTTCTATTCTATTTAACTCACTTTTCATAAAGTCTCTTTTTGTAGGTTGCCCCAACACTTTTATTACACCAATAAGCACTAGGCATAACAAAAATACTATTGTTATTGTTTTTTTCATCACTCTTGAATTTTTTAGCATACCACTTTTTCAATCGTTTATAAAATGTGTAGATCAAAAGGAAAATCACTAGTATTATTATCTGTATTTGTTTCATAGTATTATCTATCTCAAAATATAATTCCTCCTCCCTAGGGGGTATGAAGGCAATAAGAAATTGCTACAGGAGAAGGAATTATTTCAAACAAACCTAAATCACTCTTAACCTATACTCTAAAACTGAAATCGATATCCAAAATCAGGAAAAAAACCTATTTGATCTACCTGATCTACTCTATTGGTTAATCTATTATATCGTCTTACAAAAATGTTCTCATTGTTCGTCACATTTTGAAGGTCCACATAGAATTGATGAGATCTTTTTTTGGACCTGCTATTGATTTTATAACCGAATTTCACATCTAATCTGAAATAATCATCATTTTGTTCGCTAAACGCTAAGTCCTCTCGTAATACCTCAAAGCCTGCTTGCTGGGAAGCTTCCAGGTTTACTGGAGTGAAGTATCTACCTCCTGAAAGCGTTAGTTTTGTATCAAAAAACAATACATTTTTACCAGAAACTCCCATCTTAAATTCCTTTCCCGCTAGAAGATTTAAAACATATCCATTATTAAACGGCGTATTTCGTTCGATACCGTCACTCCCTTCGTACTTACTTTCAAAAACAGAGGTAGTTAACAATCCATAATATCCATCACTAAAGAATTTTTCTAGAGTAAGTTCAATCCCCTGATTAAATCCTGTTCCTTCATTTACCAAGGATACCCTATCATTTTGAAAACCAAAATCCGCTCCCTCGGTCAATGACGAATAACTAGAAGGAAAAGGTTCTACCGCAGCATTATCAATGCTTTGATAATACACTTCTACCTTACTTCTCCAGCTATTCCCTAATCTTACATCATATCCTAAAACGAAGTGATTGCTTCTCACAAAATCAAGGTCGACATTACTTTGTACTAATTCTCCATTGATCTCTTCATTCAAAAACAACAAGGGTAATGATACAGGTTGATGATGTAGACCATATCCAAAACTTATACGGTGGTTCTGTCCTGCTTTATAAGAAAGTCCAGCTCTGGGTTCTAATACAAATTGTTCATTAAGTGTACTATATTGCCCATGCAAGCCTGCGTTAAGCGTTAATTTTTCGGTAAGTCTTAGCTGTCCTTGAACATAAGGTTGAACAATACTTAAATTCTCATCTATATCTGTAAATGTGAACAGATCAGGATCACCATCACCATCATTGTCAGGTTGTTCTAAACGGTCGCGTTCTAAAGCTTCGATTTGAAAATTCTCTAATAAAACTCCGGTTCTTAAGGTAGCTTTACGACTCAACTTGGTATTAAAAAGTGTCGAAAAGGTATATCTTGTTTCGGTATTATCCGCCTCGGTATATCGAATAATCCGTTCTTCGGGAGTATCCTTATCGATAAATCGATCCGCAATAAAATCATTAATAGAGAATGATCCTGCAGCAATGGTTCGTAAAAAAGAATTCTTACCCAGATTGATTTGATGTTTTAGCCCCACCACTCCAAAACCGGAGTCCACAAAGGTATTTTCATCCTCTGCAGCAAAGAGATCATCTTCATCTATATCATCTCCCAAGAACTCGATATCTGAATTCCCCAGAATCCCAAAAAGTGATAGACTTCCTAATTTTCCTTTTCCGGAATCGATATTGAATGAAATATCATAATAATTGGGAGTCGCCGAAGTACCTCCGGCACCAACACCCAAAATACTTACCAGCGAATACCTTCCTGCCACCAAAAAAGACCCTTTATTCTTCCCCAGAGGTCCCTCTGCCATAGCTTCTACTCCTGTAAAAATTCCAACCTGTCCAGAAAATTCGTACTCATCCAAATTTCCTTTTCGGAATCCGAGATCAAATACTCCTCCAATCGCATTTCCATATTCTGCAGGAAAAGCAGAAGTAATAAAATCCGAATTCTTCAATAGATTTGGATTTAAAGCAGAAACTGGCCCTCCTGTCGTTCCCAAAGTAGAGTAATGATTTGGGCTAGGTATAGGCACTCCTTCTAATCTCCAAAGTAATCCTACAGGAGAATTTCCTCGAATCACGATATCATTTCTACTATCATCGGGAGCAGATACTCCTGCAAAATTAGCCGCTAGCCGTCCTACATCACTCCTACCTCCAGAGAATCTCGTTACTTCTTCAAGACCAAACTGTCTGGCAGAAACCGAAGTAAGTTTATTGATCGCCTGTGCCTTGCTTGTTTCTGAAGTAATTATTACTTCATCCAACTGATCAAATGACTCGATCAAAGCAACATTTGTTACTGCTTCTTTACCTGATGTCACCACAATGTTTGGTATGGTTATCGATTCAAAACCTATGTAACTTACACGAATGGATTGTCTCCCAAATGGGACTTTTTCTAAAGTAAAGTACCCGTCAATATCAGTAATTACACCATTGACCTGTTCACTATTTAATAACTCGACAGTTGCTCCCACCAACGGGCTTTCTGATTGCTTATCGATAACCAGTCCTTTTATTACTCCTGTTTGAGCTATAGACGAAGTCATGGTCAAAATTGAGATCAACAAAACTATTTTTTTCATAATTTATTTTTTGATTTACTCAAATTTGACTGTTAACTCCCTGATACCAAACTCAAAATCCTTGAATTGCTATTTTTATTTTTGAACCGTAACATTTCATTCTAAACAGAAAAATTATTTATTCATAAGGCGTGTTCCGGATCAAATAGAGATTTATACAATTCAACTGCTAATTCAACAATTGAACTTTAAAATGAATTATTGTTGTTCATGGGTTACGTATCTTTATACATACTAAGAGATAAAGAATGATCACGAAAGAATACACTAAAAAATTTCTAGTCCGCTTTTTGATTATCAACATGATCTATTTTTTGGTCAAGCTGACCATCAATCACGATGATGATGACAATACTCTATTTGATGCTACGGGGATATTTTATTATTTCAGTGCTTTCTTTCTATTAATGTTATCCTGGGAAACCAATGATTGGTTAATAAGAAGAAACTTAAAAAAAGAAGCTCAACGAGGTTTGGACATGTATAATGGGGTAAAGATTCTATCTCTAAACCTTATGATCATGCTGCCCATTGCAGCTTTAATGTATTACCTGGCTATATTTGAATTCAATCAACTTTGTAAGATCGACGTCAACGATCCCTGGTTACGATTCAGGATTGATTTTTTTAGAGCTGCCGTTTTGGGTTTTGCTGCCATACTTTTTAACATGTTCTACTTTGCCTTAAAGCAAAAGAAAGAGCTAGAAAATCAAATGAACAAACTCAAAAAAGAAGTCGTTACCTCCAAATATCGATCTCTGAAAAATCAAATCAGTCCTCACTTTTTGTTTAATAGTTTAAACACATTGACCTCATTAATGTATGAAGACAGAGATTTGGCTTCAGACTTTGTTTCCAGACTGGCTTCATGCTATCGTTATATATTAGACAATCGAGAAGAGGATTTGGTCAGCCTTGAAAAAGAATTGTGCTTTTTGGATTCGTTTATTTTTATGATGAATGTAAGGCATGAAGGTGCGCTGGTTATTACCACCAATGTAACGGTAAATCCTAAAGAATTTGTTATCCCCACCTTATCGTTGCAAATGTTGGTTGAAAATGCTCTGAAACACAATTCCTTTTCCAAGGAAAAACCATTAGAAATACATATTTTTTCGATTGACAAAACAAGTATCGTCATACAAAATAACATTCACATAAGACATCACAAAGAAGAATCCACCAAGCTGGGATTAAAAAATATAAAAAAGAGATATTCATTTTATACCAATCAAAAAGTGGATATCTCTACCGATAACGGGTATTTCAAGGTTACCCTTCCTATCTTACCAAAGCATATGAAAGAAGTTCCTATCATTAAAGTTTCGTAATATGACCGCTATAATCATTGAAGATGAAAATATTGCATCCAGGCGTTTGGCTACTTTAATCGCAGAATTAGCTCCTGAAATAGAAATCGTAGAGAAAATCACCTCGGTAGAAAGTGGTCGTTTGTGGTTTGAATCTAACGCATTGCCTGATCTTATTTTTCTAGACATTCAATTGAATGATGGTTACGGATTTGATATCCTGGATTTTCTGGAAGACCATCCTCCTGTAATTTTCACCACTGCTTATAACGAATATGCTATACGAGGTTTTAAATACAATGGGTTAGATTATTTATTAAAACCCATCGACAAGAAAGATTTGAAGAACGCACTGGATAAATACCGCAAAAACCATTCTCATGCCGCTCCAAAAATTGATGATTTACAATTGGAACGCATCAAAAAGATATTCAATAAGGAGTATAAAAAAAGGTTTATGATCAAGGTCGGCAACCAGTTCAACACTTTTGGTGTGGAGCAAATCGCTTATTTCAAATCTCATGACGGGATGATCTTTTTATACACACATAGCGGTCAACATTATCCTATCGAATATTCTATCGATCAACTTGAGGAGATACTAGATCCTGTACAATTTTTCCGGATTAATCGAAAGTTTATGGTAGCAGTAGCAGCAGTGGTAGAAATACACAGTTATTTTAATAGTCGATTATTGCTCAAACTGAAACCACAAAATGAAGAAAAGGTCATCGTTTCTCGTGAACGTACCTCAAATTTCAAAAACTGGTTGGATTTATAAATCATCTACAGAAAATGCTTTGTACTTTTTCTTAAAACATATTTTTTAAAAAACAAAAAGCGCTCTTTCAAGAGCGCTTTTTAACTAACATTAATCAACTAAATAAAATCTCAAATCAACTTATGAAATCTCAATCAACCTTTTGGGTTGTACTTTTGCTTCTTCTTTTTTAGGGAGCGTAACTAGGAGCACTCCATTTTCGTAAGCAGCTTCAATTCTAGATCCATCGATAGTATCTGGAAGGTTGAAGGACCTTTTAAAAGTGCTGTAACCAAACTCCTTACGTGTATATTTTCCATTTTCCTTGGTCTCTTTTTCAGATTTTGTCTCTGCAGATATGTGTAATACATCATTGTCTAGCTCAATATTAAAATCATCTTTTACAAGTCCAGGAGCTGCCAACTCAACAGAAAAATCATTATCTGATTCTTTAACGTTTACTGCTGGTGTATTGAACCCAATTTTACTCACGTTTGTTCCTCCAAACCAATCTGTATTAAAAAAATCTTCGAAAATAAAAGGTAATCTGTCTGTTCTTTTTATTAAACTCATCGTATTGTATTTTTTAAGGTTAATCTTAATTTCAAATTCACTTTATACATAGCAATTTGAATTCCAATTGATTTTTAATGACATTTTGTCTTGTATTTAACATTGAACAATGACAAAATGGCGTTTTTACTGAATTATCGACATAAAAAAACCTATTACATAGGTAATAGGCGTCACTTATTATGCATTGAAGAAGTTAACTTTTGCAGTCCAACTGGTTTACATTATGTAAAAACTTTAAAGATTCTCCTTTTTCGATTTTCATTCTTCCAAACTTCAACGGTATGAATTTGATTGGGACTTTATCATAAAAATCATCTCTGTTTAAACATGCACCAAACTTCTCTTTCAGTTCAACAAAACTCTCTTCATTTTTCTTATCACCTGAATCATATATTCTTTTTTCACTTAATATTTTATATTCCTTATCCAATATTACATAGCGCTCTCTTTCTTTTACAACCCCTCCATCTGGTGTTGCCATATCATTGAACAAGTAATAATACCCTAATATATAATTATCGTTGTAAGCAATAATTCTACAGAGTTTTTCAACCTTGTTATTTTTGTTATATACAGGAACATATAACCTTTCCCCATCAATTACTTTTTCTATTTTTTTTACTTTGATAGATTTTGATTTTCGTCCAAAAGCTGCAGAATCCCCATCGATTTTTTTATACTTCATTTTATAAATATAAGTAATGCTTCCATGGGCATTATTTGAGATTTTTTCGCCAGGTACAATTTTAATTTTTTCTCCTTCCTTTGTCAAAATATAACTTCCTCCCTGCTGTTGAGCTATTGAAAAAAAAGACACCAGTAGCAGTGCTAACAAGAACATGTTTTTCATAATGACTATATATTTTTAATTATAAAAACGACTAAAAATAGAAATCAACTCCTGTGGAGGAATTACTTTATTAGGGTAATCATGCATGCGTTCGAGCACAGTATCTATGGCCTCTGGCCGTAACCCCATATGCAATCCAATTTCTTTTATTTGATGTATTTCTGTAGGAGACGCCTCCTGATCAATATTCATCAATAGTACTAATCTATGGAACTGAAGAATCCGCTGAGATTCGGGATGTAAATTCTTTTTCTCTACAGCATTCTTATTCAATTCATCAATTTCTTCTTTACTTATTCCTAACTGACTAGCAACTGCTAGAATAAAATGGTACTCCTGTTCTTTGAAATCTTTATCTGCCTTTGCAAACTGAATCATTTCAGAAAGCAGACTTAACTTTTCTTCTTTATTATGCATTAACCGTTTACTTTTTGTCGAAATTACTAAATTTCAAATTATATTTACAACATTGACATAACAAACATAACATTCTTCAAAACTATGCCTCTTACTAACAACGATATATTCAAAAAACTTAGAGTAGCCCATAAACTCAGGGATGACGACATCGTAAAAATATGTGCTTTGGTAGATTTTAAAGTAAGTAAAAGTGAACTTGGCGCTTTTTTCAGAAATGAAAATCACCCAAAATATAAGGCATGTGGTGATCAGATTCTTCGGAATTTTTTGAATGGATTAATCATTCATCTTAGAGGTCCTATGCCCGACAAAAGGAATACCGATACTAATAAAAAGGAGTAGCAATACACCACGATTGCTGGAAGTACTAGCAAAAGAAATTACGTTTTACAGCACATAACAGTTCAAATACTCAATCAAAACATATGCTCACAACCGCTCAAAAACAACAATATAGAGAAGAGTTATTTCGCCACTTAGACGGTATTGTAGTTGTTCCTATCGCATATTCATTATCAAAAAATAAGGTTACCGATTATCTATTGGAACACCAAAAAGTTACAATCTCACAGATTGCTAAAGATCTAAAAGCAAATGAAGGGTATTTGAACGTAGCTCTACGTATATTAGGAGCGCAAGGCTGGCTGACCTATTCTGCACAAGACAATAATGTGACTATTGCTACCAACAAAAAATCACAAATAGCCTTTTCCTTGTTTTCTACCTATAAAGATGTTGTTGAATTGTTAGCATATTCAGGTCAATTTCATCCTCGCAAATTTGAACTCAAGCCTTTTCATAAACTTGAAAAGCTATTTGATCAATATAAGAATCGATTTCATCTTACCAAAAGCTCTGATGAACAGCTTAACCAAATACAAGATCAAATCTTAAAGCATATTGAAGGAGTGCTGGTAGGACCTACAACAGTACACCTTGGTATGGGCGGAATGTTTCACAAATATTTTATGGAAGCTTCCTTTAGTGCGGATGAATACCATCGTTTTCCTGATAGTTTTGACACCATTCTTACTTTCCTATCTCATTTAGGATGGTTTAGCAAGTCTAATGACAACTATACTTTTACAGAAAAAGGGCTCTTTTTTGCCAAGAGAGCTTCGGCATATGGTGTAACCGTTTCTTACATTCCAATGTTTCGGCAAATGGACGACTTATTATTTGGGGATCCCAATGTGTTGTGGAACACACAAAGTGAAAATGAAACCCATGTTGACCGTGAGATGAACGTTTGGGGAAGCGGAGGTGCACATGCTACTTACTTCAAAAAAATTGATGAAATCATCATTAGTTTATTCAACAAACCTTTGGACGAACAACCCAAAGGAATTTTGGATATGGGATGTGGTAATGGAGCTTTTTTGATCCATCTGTTTGAAGTGATCGAGTCAAAAACATTACGCGGAAAACACCTTGATGATTATCCATTGTTTTTGGTTGGCGCCGATTTTAATAAAGCAGCCTTAAAGGTAACCAGAGCCAATCTTATACAAGCAGATATTTGGGCCAAGGTAATCTGGGGAGATATCAGTGACCCCGATTTACTACAAAAAGATTTAAAAGAAAACTATACCATCGAATTAAAGGATTTATTATCCGTTAGAACATTCCTGGATCACAACCGTATCTGGGACACTCCTTCCTCAAAATTAGACGCATCAAGCATTTCTACAGGAGCATTTGCTTACAGAGGCAAAAGACTTCATAACAATGATGTAGAACGCAACCTAAAAGACCATTTCTCAAAATGGAAACCATATATTGAGAAGTTTGGCCTAATTGTTATTGAACTACATACCATTGCTGCAAGTTTAACAGCAAAGAACCTAGGAAAAACAGCGGCAACTGCCTATGATGCTACGCATGGCTTTTCTGATCAGTATATTCTTGAAATTGAATCGTTTCTTAAGGTGATCGACGAAGTTCAGCTGAAAAGTGATGAAAAGTATTTTTCTAAATTCCCAAATTCCGAATTAGCAACCGTAAGTATCAACTATATCATCGGCAAATAACCTATATCCTCGTATACTGGCTAATCAACTCTTTATGATCGGGAAATGTTTCGATTAAAGATTTTCTATTTGCCAGTTCAAAATCATCGAAATCAAAACCTGGAGCAACGGTACATCCAACCAAGGAAAAACTATCTTCATCCTTAACGCTGGAAGCAAACCAAGAACCTGCAGGAACAACATATTGCGGCAATTCTCCATTATCAAAATTTATCCCCAAGGTTTGCCGGTGATAATTTCCATCAGGATCTATGACATGCACATATAGAGAAGAACCTGTATAAAAATGCCACATTTCATCCTGTTTGATCCTGTGGAAAGCGGAAAAATTTTGAGAAGTCAACAAGAAGTAAATCCCAGTACAATAATTTCTATCTCCGGTAAATTCATCTCCCAATACACCTCGAGGTATAGCATTAGTACTCCTATAAGTTTCTTTATAAAAACCACCTTCAGGATGCGGCTCCATGTTTAAGCTTTCTACTATTGTTTTGATATCTTGTTTCATAGTATTTAGGTTACAAAAAAAGCGGCCTAAATAGCCGCTTTATATTATTAGAAAGTGATGCTATATTATGCCAAAACTTCCTGTACTTTGTCCGCAGCTTCCTGGAACTGTACAGCACTTTGCACATCAAGACCACTGTTATCAATCAATTCTTTTGCTATGTCAGCATTTGTTCCTTGTAATCTTACAATGATTGGAACATTGATCGCATCTCCCATGTTTTTATAGGCATCTACTACCCCTTGAGCAACACGGTCACATCTTACAATACCACCAAAAATATTGATCAATATAGCTTTTACATTTGGATCTTTCAAGATTATTCTGAAAGCTGTTTCTACACGTTTTGCATCAGCTGTACCCCCTACATCCAAGAAGTTTGCAGGTTCTCCTCCAGCTTGCTTGATCAAATCCATAGTAGCCATTGCTAAACCAGCTCCATTTACCATACAACCTACGTTTCCGTCTAGGTCGACATAGTTTAATCCTACTTCTTTAGCTTCAACCTCGATAGGATTTTCTTCACGAATATCCCTCATGTCAACATAATTCTTATGTCTATACAATGCATTATCATCCAAAGTCACCTTGGCATCAACCGCCATGATTTTATCATCACTAGTTTTCAAAACAGGGTTGATTTCGAATAAAGAAGCATCAGATTTCACATAAGCAGTATATAAAGCCATTACAAACTTCACCATTTCCTTAAATGCTCCACCGCTTAAACCAAGATTAAAAGCAACACGTCTTGCTTGAAAAGGTAAAATTCCAACGGATGGATCAATCTCTTCAGTAAAAATTAAGTGTGGTGTCTCTTCAGCCACAGTTTCGATATCCATACCACCTTCTGTAGAGTACATAATCATATTACGTCCAGTAGTTCGATTAAGCAATACCGACATATAGAACTCATCTGGTTCGCTATCACCAGGGTAATACACATCTTCTGCCACTAGTACTTGATGTACTTTTTTACCTTCTGCAGAAGTTTGCGGAGTAATCAAATTCATCCCGATAATTTGCTCTGCAATCTCTTCAACTTCCTTCAAATTTTTAGCAAGCTTTACTCCTCCACCTTTTCCTCGTCCACCTGCATGAACTTGAGCTTTAATAACATGCCACCCAGTACCTGTTTCGGCAGTTAGTTGTTTTGCTGCAGCAACTGCTTCGTTTGCATTTTGAGCCACAATTCCTCTTTGGATACGTACTCCAAAACTGCTTAATATCTCTTTACCCTGATATTCGTGTAAGTTCATTTGTTCTTATTTATTACGTTTATCAACAGATCTTAATAGTGTATTAAGAGCTGTAAAATTACCTTTTTTAAGGAGTTCCAAAAATAGGAAAAGTGAAGATATTGTGCCAATCTTTTTTAGAGTAAAAAAAAGAGAAAATATCACATCTTAAAATCATCAAAATCCAGGGGATCAAAATTCTTAAAATGGCCATTCATTTTGATCACCTCTTTAGCCCTATTCATCTCTCTTACAACGGGTATGGTAATTTTGAGATGACCTATCAAATAATTTAATCGCTCGAGTTCACTACGCAGCGTGAGCATGTGATATTCTTGATGCAAAGCCAAACCAACCTTATGAGCGACCTGATAACTTACAAAAGGAATATCAAAAACAGGAGGGTTATCAATTGTTAACTCTACATAAAGGATCGCTATATTTTTAAGTAATTCTTCCTGAAGCTCTTGGGCACTGCTGCTATTATCATCAAGATACTCTACCTCACCTCCTACATACAATTTACCAGGATACTCATGATAAAATTCTTTGATACGAAAAATTCGTTGCCCCATACAAACAACATCTGTTTCTCCGTTTGGATACCTTTTTGCAACTTTTTGCAATTTCACCTCTGTTCCGTATTCTAATTTTTTATCGATAAACGTCGGAACTCCAAAGGTGATACCTTCTTCTTCGCAATCAGCAATTAATTGCTGATATCTTTTTTCAAAAATATGAAGTGGTAATCGTTCTCCGGGATAAACTACTAATTGTAATGGAAAAAGAGGCAACATGTTTTTTTCTTAAAATTACTAATTACTCCTCGTTATCCTGCTTAAACAGCCGTTAAAAATCTTAAAATATACTTAAGCAATAGATTTTTTTGCAATCCCCTATCGATTTGTATTTTTTTATTGATAATTTCGTAGGCTTAAATTGTGACACAATGACAAATGAACATTTATTAGCAGTAGCCAGAGAGCACGGGAGTCCAGTTTATGTATATGACTCCGAAAAAATTATCGCACAGTACAACCGCCTTTCTAATGCCTTTAAGAAGGTCAAACGGGTAAAGTTGAACTATGCCGTAAAGGCCCTTTCTAATATTGCTATTTTAAAGCTAATAAATTCGTTGGGCGCAGGTCTAGATACTGTTTCTATACAGGAAGTACAATTGGGATTAAAAGCAGGAGTGCAACCAGAAGATATTATTTTCACACCTAATGGCGTTTCTTTACAAGAAATTGAGGAAGTATCTGCGTTAGGAGTACAAATCAACATCGACAATCTTTCTATTCTTGAGCAGTTTGGTTCTAAACACCCTAACACTCCGGTCTGTATCAGAATTAATCCTCATGTACTTGCAGGAGGAAATAGCAAAATCTCGGTAGGACATATCGATAGTAAATTTGGGATATCCATTCATCAAATCCCACACATTTTAAGAATTGTAGAAAACACCAATATGACTATCAATGGTATCCATATGCATACAGGTAGTGATATTTTGGATGTTGAGGTATTCCTGTATGCCAGCGAAATTTTGTTTGAAACCGCTAGTAATTTCAAAGACTTAGATTTTATTGACTTCGGAAGTGGATTTAAGGTACCTTATAAAGAAGGAGATATAGAAACCAATATCGAAGAGTTTGGAGAAAAACTAACTAAACGTTTTAACAGTTTTTGCAAGGAATACGGAAAAGAGTTGACGCTTGGTTTTGAACCAGGAAAATTCTTGGTAAGTGAAGCGGGTTATTTTTTAGCCAAAGTGAATGTTGTAAAACAAACGACCTCAACAGTTTTTGCAGGGATCGATAGTGGATTTAATCATTTAATCCGACCGATGTTTTACAATTCTCACCACGAGATCGTTAATGTTTCTAATCCCGATGGAAGAGAACGTTTTTACTCGGTTGTAGGATACATCTGCGAGACAGATACCTTTGCTACCAACAGAAGAATTTCTGAAATCACCGAAGGTGATATCATTGCGTTTAAAAACGCAGGCGCTTACTGTTTTTCTATGGCCAGCAATTACAATTCTCGTTATCGACCAGCAGAAGTTTTATGGTATAATGGAGAAGCTCATTTAATTCGTAAAAGAGAAACTTTTGAGGATCTTACAAAGAACCAAGTGGATGTAGATTTATTTTCACAAGTTACCGAATCTGCATAATCAATAAGCAGTGATATCAATATATAAAATGCGTCTTTTCAAAGACGCATTTTTTTTATTCCTTTATTCCTGATTGTCGTATCCCAAAATCTTCTTTTTCTGTACCTTTATAAGGATTCAAAACACAAGTTATCATGAAAAAGTTACAATGGAATTCTTTCACCAAAAAGATCTACATCAAGGCCAACAGCGAAGGACTATATCGTTTATGGGGTACTGAAGAAGGTATTACTTCATGGTTTCTAAAAAATGCCACATATCAAAATTCTGATGGAATAAAACGAAATCCAACCGAGCCTATTCAAAAAGGGGATACCTATACCTGGCAATGGCACAATTGGGATGGTTCTGAGAGCGGAAAAGTTTTGGAAGCAAATGACAGGAATTATATAGAGATTTCTTTTGAGTCTTCGAAGGTTTCTGTTGAATTAGAGGAAAGAGAAGGCATCACTCTAGTGACTTTGAAACAATTTGACATCCCTGTAGACGACGATAGCAAACTGAACATACATCATGGTTGTAGCAATGGATGGACATTTTGGTTAGCAAATCTGAAGGCTTTTGTAGAACACGGTATTCTGCTTAACGAAACAGAAATAGACCTAAGAAATCAGGAATTGGCAGGATTTCAATTTGTGAACATGTGATATTACATATTTCTAATATTTCTTACCAAATATTCTAAACCGTTTACTTTAAGTTCGTAAACTGTTTGCATCTGTTGCCCGAGTTTTCCCTTTGGAAATCCTTTATTCTTATACCAAACAATATAATACTCCGGAAGGTCGATGAGATATCTATCTTTATATTTGCCAAAAGGCATCTTGGCATTGGCCAAGGCTATCAGAAAGTCTTTTTGAAGTTGTGTGTTCAATTATTGGTAAGCGTAGGCTAAATTAAGATTGAATGTTATTCGTACTCGCGATAAAACCACATTAAGGTTTCTACTTTTTTCTGCCACTTTGCTTGAGCCTCCTTATTTTTAGAATGTTCAGTCTCTTCATCATATCTTTCCTGCATATTAATTCTCATGCGTTCTACAAGCTTATACATTTTGTTCAAATCTCTACGTATATTGCCGCCCGCATCATACTCTTTCAATCTTTTCCTCATGATTCTAGCGTGAAGCTCTGATATATCGAAGTGCAATTGCTCATGAGCTAATAGGTAATCTGACATTTGACCTCTTTTAACCCACGACAAGGAAGGGTAGCAAAAACTATCTACCTGGTAATCCAATTCTATGTCTCCTTTATCTTTCCCATAAGACCATTGATAAGTTATCCCCGTATTCACACTTGCATCAAAGTGACTTGTGGAATGGGGTCTGCCTCTAAAATCCGACCAAGCCAGCTCGCTTCTTTCCGTATACGAGAATTTCCCCACATAGCCATTATTGTTACCGGCAAAAAGTAAAAATAAAATAACAATAAAGTTTTTCATCATAATTGTAACAATTATGCCCAACCAAAGTTATACTTCTTCCGTTTTATACCGCTGAAGAGACAATATGGGGCAAATATTGCTTGCTCTGTATAAAACAGCCTTTTTGTGGATTCCAAAATGCTTTGTATCCCAATAATACCGTGCTTTTGAAATCTAATTTGGATAAATTTCCAATTGTATTCCTTACAATCAATTATAGTGCCAAGAACCTTAGAACAATCTGTGCGATCTCATCTAAGATAACCTTAACAGTATCAAATATATAAAAAAATACATTTTTTTTACAGGGAAATTTTAATTTTTATTAAGAATCAAATAAAAATTTCCCAATTCGTACAAGTAACTATTTTGAAGATCAGGTTATTCTACTACTTTGAGCTTCAGGTCATCTTCAAATTTTATAAGGTAAGTTGCTTTATTATAATATCCTCCTAAGGGCTTTTTTGCATAGTTAAATTTATTCTCTACGTACTCGGTAGTTCCTTCAAAAGAAACAGCATGATAAACATCATCTGCCGTACCTAATCTCATAAGAACGTCATAAGCTATATCAAACCCACGTACTGCCCAATTATTAGGAAACACGCCATATCGCTCTTTGTACTTCTTTTCAAAATCAGACACTTTTCTAGTATTTTTTTCCCCTTCTTCTTCATCCTCATCATCAAACTCTTTATCCACAGATGGGTAATGCATATGCAGTTTGGATAAGTGCTCATTTTTAATATTATCATCATCAAAAGCACTGTTTTTGTCAGTAGTAAACAACGTTATTTTATGACTCTCTGCCTTGGCATTTAGCAAAGGAATAACATTACTAATCATAGCCACATCACTCGATTCCAGGAAAACCCAGTTTGGTTTATTTTTATCTAACACCTTATTAAGATGTACTTCATACAAATAATTCCCTTCCTCTATTTTGGCAACCTTAGCTCCTGGGAATTTAGCTGCTAATTTCCCGTTAATTTCTTCGTACTTTTTACCTTGTTGCACGATAAGAACAATATTTTTATCGGTAGTATCTTTTTCTACAAAAGAAATTATTTTTTCCTGTAACATTTCGTTAGAAGGTCGGGTCTGGAAGAAATTGTCATACAAATTTGATTCCCTTCTTGAAGCAGGAGAAAACACCGGAGTATTGTACTTTTTTAACTCTGCAGCTACTACTTCTAAGTTAGATTGATACAAAGGACCAATAACTACATCGGTATCATCAAAATTGTTTTCCTGCAAAATTCTTTTGATATGCACGCCATTATTATTCTTATGCGTATCATATACATTTAATTCTGTAGTAATCCCCCTTGCCTTTGCAGAATCGATCGCCATCAAAACACCACTGTATAGATCTAAAGAAATCCGTAAGCTTTGTTTATTCTTTAATTGTTCTTCTATTTCCTGCCTAGCATTCAAATCCAAGGTATCTACACTAAACGGAAGCATCACTGCAATTTTCTTAGGTTTAAAATTGTACAGTTTACTGCTCAAATCTATATATCGTTCTCCTCTTATTACATCTACACTTAAGGTATCTACAGGTTTTTGCTCCGGAATTGTAATTACCATTCCTGCCTTTAATCCATCTTTGATATAAGGATTCATTTTCAACAGAGAATCTGCCGAAATATCCAACCTTCTTACCAAATTAAACATCGTCTCTTTTGGAGGTATTTCATACAATTGGAATCCAGGTTGCAAAGAATCTTTTAGAGAAACAAAAATGGTTGTAGGAACCGTAATCTCCATCCCAATTGGAAAATTAGGATCCATATTTGGGTTCATCTGCTCTAATTCACTCATGGTAATCCCATGTCGTCTAGCAATACCAAATTTGGTTTCCTTAGGTTTTATCACATATTTTGTCGTTCTGGACAATCGAGAATCAACACTATCTATAACGGTTTCCTGAACTTGTTTTTTCTCATAAACCGGTATTCTTAATTTGTCTTTCTTCTTAATTTGCTCAGAATACAATCGTTTATTGAATTTTTTGATGTCCTCTACTGTGATATCATATTTTTTTGCAATCCCATACAAGGTTTCCTTTCTTTTTACCTTATGTGTAATGTACCGAACCACCTTTCTATCTTCCGGATCTTCTGCCTTTAAACTATCCAAAATCTCTTGTTTGTTTCCTTCGGTATTCTCAATGCTTGTTTCTTCCTTCTTTTCGGCTTTTCCTACATTAAGAATTTGACCAACATTAATGCCATTTACAGCTTCTGGATTTAGTAAATAGATAGTTTCGACAGTAATTTCATATTTCTTGGACAGGCTATACACCGTATCGCCTTGCTCAACTACATGAGTCTTGTATTCTTGATCATCTGTAATTGGGATAGCCAAAATCTCTCCTTCCTGAATACCATCTTTGGCTGTAGGATTGATCTTGTAAATGGCTTCTGGAGTAGTATTATACTGCTTTGCTATTCTGTATACATTTTCTCCTTTTACAACAGTATGACTCTTATATTGCTGCGCATACGAAAACGCCACAAAAAACAGTAAAAAAATCAATAAATACTTTTTCATCTAAACTTATCTTTTGTTTCCCAATTTCAAAAAACCGGAGTATTATAGTATCGTTCTTATTCCCACTCGATCGTAGCAGGCGGTTTCGAACTGATGTCATAGACTACTCTATTAACGCCTTTTACCCGGTTTATTATTGCATTCGAAGTTTTTTGTAAAAACTCATAAGGTAGATTTACCCAGTCTGCCGTCATTCCATCTGTACTTTCTACCGCTCTGAGTGCCACACAGTTTTCATAGGTTCTTTCGTCTCCCATAACTCCAACACTCTGTACAGGTAACAATATCGCTCCTGCTTGCCATACTTTATCGTATAGTCCGTTTTCTTTAAGACCATTTATAAAAATAGCATCAACTTCCTGCAAAATACGAACTTTCTCACTAGTAATATCCCCTAGTATTCTAATTGCAAGTCCCGGACCAGGAAAAGGATGTCTCCCTAATAGCTCCTTATTCATTCCCATAGAAGCTCCTACCCGTCTTACCTCATCTTTAAACAACATCTTTAAAGGCTCTACTATTTTTAGCTTCATATAATCTGGCAATCCTCCTACATTGTGATGACTTTTGATCGTCGCACTAGGGCCTCCAGAGACAGAAACACTCTCTATTACATCTGGATATATTGTTCCTTGTGCCAACCATTTTACATCTTCAATAGCATGAGCTTCATCATCAAAAACTTCTATAAATACGCGCCCAATAGCTTTGCGTTTTTTCTCAGGATCTTTTTCACCAGCTAGGGCTTCCAAAAAGCGTGCCGAAGCATCTACTCCTTTTACGTTAAGTCCCATTCCTTTATACTGCGCCAATACATCGGTAAATTCATTTTTACGAAGTAATCCATTGTTCACAAAAATGCAATACAGGTTTTTTCCTATAGCCTTATGCAGTAGCATTGCAGCTACTGAAGAATCTACCCCTCCAGAAAGTCCCAACACTACTTTATCATTACCCAGCTGTTCTTTTAACTTACTTACCGTTTCATCTACAAATGAATCTGGAGTCCAATCCTGAGCTACACCAGCAATATCAACTAAAAAGTTCTTTAATAACTGTGTTCCATCTTTTGAATGATACACCTCAGGATGAAACTGAATCGCATAGGTATCTTCTTCGTTTATTTTGAATGCGGCATTCTTCACATCATGGGTACTTGCCAAAAGCACACTATTCGTAGGCAACTCTTTAATGGTATCACTATGACTCATCCAAACCTGTGAACCTTCAGAAATATTTTGAAATAGTTCATTTCCATTGATATACGACAAATTTGCTCGACCGTATTCACGAGTATTCGAAGCAGCTACTTGTCCGCCCCCAAAATGAGCGAGGTATTGCGCACCATAACAAATACCAAGTAATGGTTTTTTACCTTTTATTTCGGAAAGATCGGGGTGTGCTACATCGTCTCCTCTAACAGATAGAGGACTCCCGGATAATATCACTGCGCTATATGCGTCAATATCTTTTGGAGGTTTGTTATAGGGATGTATTTCTGAGTAGATATTGAGCTCTCTCACACGACGCCCAATAAGTTGTGTAACCTGTGAACCGAAGTCCAGAATAAGTACCTTGTTGTTTTGCATAGGCAAAAATAAAATTAAATTGATAACCTTGAAATCCTAATCGGTATAATTTTATATCCAACTAGTAATTTTAGAAAAGCTGCAAATATTTTAGATCTTGGCTACACTATTCATAACGTTAAACAGAAATAATTTTATCTTTTATTGCTTTCATTATCAAACCCGCAGTATTCTTCACCCCAAGTTTGCTGATTAGGTTTTTTCTATGCCCTTCTACGGTACGAGTACTTAAAAACAATTGCTCCGCAATTTCGGTAGTAGTGTATTCTTTGGCAATCAATTCCAGCACTTCTAACTCCCGGGATGTGAGTTGGTAATTTTTCCCTATGGCAGGTGGCTTATTGGCTTTATTTTTAAGCCCTTTCAGCAATGCTTGAGACACAAAGGAATTAAAATAAACTCCTTTCTCGTATACCGATCGAATTGCTTCTTCTAATTCTTTTTGGTTCGTATCTTTTAGGAGATATCCATTTGCTCCTATTTCCATGAGATAAGAAGTCATACGTTCTTCTTTATGCATGGTGAGGATAATTATCTTTATGTCTGGAAATGTCTTCTTCAACGCTATCGTGGTATCCACACCATTCATTTCTTCCATTTCCAGATCTAGTAGAATCACATCAGGAACTATGTGATCCAGTTGCTCAAGAAGATCTTTACCACTCACAGCTTCCAATACCAACTGAATGTCTGAGATTTTATTCAACAATGATTTTATCCCTTCTCGAAAAAGGTTATGATCATCTATCAAACCAAGTTTTATTGTTGCCATTTTACGGTGGTGTTAAATTTCAAAATACACTAACATACTATTCTAATTGCCATTCCTTTTTTGGGTTTCAAAAAATTCATGGTACCTGACAAAACCGAAAGTCGACTTTCTATATTCTTAAGGCCCAAGCCTTTTTTATTGGAAAGACCTTTATGATTCAAACCAATACCATCATCCTGATACAATAGAACCAGAGTGTCATTTTCGTGTTTGATTTCTATACCAATGTTCTTAGCTTTTGCATGTTTTAGGGTGTTATTGATTAATTCCTGAACAATCCTGTATAGATTAAGCTCTTTTGGTTTAGGTACTATTTTACTGGTATTATCTTTGAAATCTATACGAATTTTTCCTGTATCATCAATGGTTTGCACCAAACTCTGTAAAGCCTCGATCAACCCAAGTTTTTCTAAAATTACTGGTCGCAAATCCTGAGAAATCCCTCGAACACTTTGAATCATATCATCCAAAAAAGACGTCATCTTATTGGTGATCTCCTCTAACTCTTTTGCAGGCAAGGACGGTGTGATCTGCCCAAAATACAATTTTGTTGTAGTGAGCATGGCTCCAACTTCATCATGAAGCTCTTTGGCTACTCTACTACGTTCTTCTTCCTGGCTTAGGATTGCAGTCTCTAGTAGTTCTTTTTGATAATCTGACTCGATTTTTTGATGTTTCTTCTGCTGTGCAAGCAAACGTCTTTGATAAATAATAAAAAATATAATTACAGATAAAGACAACATAAAAATCACACCCATACCGATGATGATAATCTTCAGTGTAATAGCTTCTTCGGACGCACCCATAGCGCAATGGTATAAAAAATGGTTAATACGATATTCACGATGGCATGCAATCCCCAAAGAATCAAACTAGCCTCAGACACTTCTTTGAACAAGCTGTTATTCATATAAAACAGTATTAAATTGCTAGAAAAATAGATCAAAAAACCGGAGTTGATCCAGAACATAGGATTCGTCTCCAATGCACTATACTTAACCTCTTTAAGTAAAGCATAAAAGTAACTCAAAGCAAAAACAACAACAAGCAATCCCATAAGGGTAGTTACATTAGAATTAAAGGTAAACAAATCCTGAAAAAAAATTGTGTTCAGTATCGCAAACCCGGCAAAACCAACACCAATTATGACAAGGTATTTGACATCAAACACTTTACGTAAAGGTTCTTTGTATATGTTGAGAATTAGAAGAAATTCGATGACCGTATAAAAATGATAAATAGGCAGGTTATTTATTTTTTTATACCACAGTATCCTTGAAATTACCTCAACCAAAAGTGTCACCAAAACCAGGATGGCTAACTTTTTTTGCACAGCGGTCAAAACTTTGGATCTCACCAAAAATATTACCGCTGGAACAAACAACAATATAAAGGCAACCAGAGTTAGGTTCTTAAACATTTGTTCACTCATCTAATCAACAATTAAAATTCGTATATCATGAAATACCAAGTATTATGTACAAGTAGGAGGACATGGTGTAAGATACTCCACCAATGCCTCATCGGGACCGGACATTGTTTCTACTACCCCTTTGAGCCCCATATGATTTTCTTTAACTCCTTTGGTATTAAACCCTAATGTTGGCGTAAAAGAAATCATATCTTTTTTAGAAAACTTGTTCATATCCACTCCTGGATACAATGTGATTCCTGTGATATTACCAAGAATCTCATTTATGTACTTCATAATTTTTTGATCTGTTTCATTTTGATTTCCTATTGAATAATGTAATACCCGAACTCTGGTATTGACATCATTACAATGAAACAAATCATCGATCAAGTGCATATCAATTTCGTTCCAGTTATCACAAATCATTTTCTTGAAGGTTTCCGGAACATACTCTGCTGTCAATCCAACTTTTACGATCGGTATAAATTCAAAAACAAGATCTTCTTTGTCATTGATCATCAAAAAAGGACAAAACGTAACTTCTTCAACATTATCATCCTGTAGCGCCAAACAAATCTTGACATTCTCAATGGGTTGATTAGTTTTTATCTTATTCAACCTTTTAATATCTTCTTTACTCAAAATAAAATGATCCACCCTGTGATGTTGTCCGGTTAGCTTATCCCATTTATGAAAATGTCTTGCTAATTTTAGCACATCTTCTTTACACCAATTATTTCGACAATCTTTGAAATATGTGGTGGTACTTTCCTCTTCTTGTTGTGTGATTGCATTTTCCATTTGTGTGATTTTTAGGAGTTAACTTTTTTCAACATTAAAGCTACTCAAAAAAAACCTTATCAACTAACTATCAATCTATTAACAAGTAATAACCATTACAAAACAAGTATTTTCCACGGTTTTACATTTTCGGTATTTATGGTCTTTTAAATAGCACTTATCTAAAGCAATTTTGGAATGTCGTACAGGTGATCCGTTTAAAGACTGCCATACGCAAAACACATAGATGTCAAAACATAGTAATTAATAATAGACGTATTATGAAAAATCACACAAAAAAAGTACTACTACTTACGTTGTTATCCATATGGATATTGGGATGCAGCAAAGATGATGGAAACGAACTACCACCTCCAACCACTGGAGTAGAAGAACTACCAGGGATAGATCTGGAAGAATTTGAGACAGATCTTGGGGCAATTGGTATTAGCATTAATGCAAGAGACATTGCCAGAAAAGGATATCGACCTACCACTGCAGATATTACAGTTACTGCAACCACTGGCGATTATAGTCAAAAGATACTTTTCGACAAATTTAACAATCTAGCTACTTTATCGTTAAAAAATGAAGATTTGCCCGAAGAAGCCCAAGCTGAACTCAAAGACGGGGTTCCTGTTTCTGTTCGTGTTCTTGATGAAAATGAGAATGAACTAGCCACAAAATCCATCACAAAGCTCTCATTTACCCCTAGCCCATCTGAAGAACATATTCCTGCAGACAACCTCGAAGACCTATATGCAAAAGTAAATCTTCGGGAGGATGTGAGGCACTATGTCCAAATAGTGAATCAGGGCTCAAACAAAATCTACGGAGCGCCTAACTCTATTTTTTTCCCAAATACTGTATTGCTTAATACACCCATAATTGCCAGTAAACTTGCTGATTTGGATTACAATTCTGAAAACACAGAAACCTTTACCACCTATAGATTTGCTGAAGTTCCTGGAGAAGAAGGAGTGTTTACTATTGCTGTTCACAATGGGGATGATATCCATTATTTATATATCGTTCCGGCAAATTCTGAGCTTCGTATTCAAAGCAAAGCTAATTTGATCCGAAATGGAGGCAATAACACTGGCGCGCCTCCAAATTATAAATTCAGGATTGAAAAAGTAGAAGCGGGTTTATATACCATCACTCCAACATTTACAGGTAATCCATTAGTTTTGATTAATGACCGCCTTAACGCTGGCAACACCAATTCCGAACCCGCATATTTTAGGATTTTGTCTTTTGATATTGATTGGGACATACAGCCTATTGAGTCAAAGTTCATGCATCCCATTCTTCCTCCATCGGCAACTTCGGAAGCCTATAACAGTACCTTACGAAATTGTAGTAGTGGAACCTTACAGCAAACTATTGGACGATCAGAATCACTAGAAACCAAAGAAGTTCTGGGATGGGAAGAATCGATGTCAGTAAGCACAACACAAGAGTATTCGGTTTCGGTAACCATAGAAGCAGAAGTTTCTACAAAATTCTTTGGTGCAGGAGGCTCCGTACGAAGTTCAGTGACAGGCAGCTACTCATTCAGTAAATCTCGTACAAACACGAGCACCAGATCCGGTTCTTTTGAAGAAACCAGAACCACAGAAATTTCGACAGAACGCACTCAGGAAGTACCTCCGGGAACTGCCATTACCGTAGCAGATGTATATCAGACTTATGAAAATGTAAGAATCCCATATGTGCAACGCTTCAGAATTAAAGGAAACTATCAAGAAGATGGTAAAGCATTATCCGGAGAAGAAATAACCACTCAATTTGCTTTTAATAGCTTTACAGGAGTGATCACAGATGTGCAAAGTGATTACATCGAAGTAACGGTAAGAGGAACCAACCTCATCAACCGATTAATCGAAACCGAAACCATCTCCAAAGACATCGAAGGAGCCTGTGACAACTAATAAAAAATAGAATATTCATTTCATAAAGACATCTTAACCAAGATGTCTTTTTATGTTCTATGATTTTGGTTAATTTTATAGTACAGAATCTTGACACACTCTCATGACACCAGTTATCTTTTCTTCTATACTACGAGATCTACAGGAAGCTTCCAAAACGGTTGGTCATCCTTTTCGATATTTTACCCTGGGCACATGCAGTATTAATGGAACACCAAGATTAAGGACCGTTGTATTACGGGAGACAGATAATGATCTCAATATGGTTATCTACACCGACAAAAGATCTAAAAAAATAACCCATATCAGAGAACATGATACGGTAAGTTTACTTTTTTTGGATTCGGACCGTTTGATTCAATTATCGATAAAAGCGAAAGCCCAAATTGTAGAAGATCCGCAAATCTTGAAAACCATCTGGGAACAGATTCCTGAAAAATCACGAAAAGATTACCGATCAAAACACGCTCCCGGCGAAGCTATCAACAACCCACAAAACATAGAGTTTTTGGATAAAGACAACTTTTTTACTGCTATAAAACTTATCCCCAGTAAAATTGAATATTTACGACTTAAACGCCCTAACCACCTTCGTGTCTTATTCCGTAAAGAAAAAGGGGAATGGAAAGACTCATTTTTGGTTCCTTAATCGATGATTAATCATCTAACATTTCAAAATGGTAAATTCTCCATCCAAAGGTTGTAAATGTTCTATTAGTGTAGGTACTAATTTCGTTCCGTATTCTAGGTACATTTCTGAAAAGTTGACCGTTCGTTCTTGTAAACTTTGATTAGGAAATAATTCATTTTGCAACACCGTTACGCGTTTAACCTGATCACCTAGTTTGCGTTTTTGTGCTTTTAGCAATCTATTTTCTAGCACATCCAACCCCTTGAGCTGCTTAATTTCCTGAGCTTTTACAGCATTCAAAAAAGTAACATCGGTCTGTTTTGCCAAAGCATACATCTCTTCGAACTGTGCTTGAAGATGTTGACGTTGTGGATCAAAATTGATATCGATATTTGATATTCTACGCACCTTTCTATTAATCAACTCATGTTGCTTCAAAAACAGTTCTTTATCAGAGACATCCAGTTTCTTAATTTTTGCAGCTTGTTTTTCGGTCTGAATAAGTACCGAATTACGCAACAACAACATAGGGAAAGGAACAGCTACAGTTTCAAAATATTTTTTCAATTCCAACCAGTACGCTAACTCTCCTCCTCCACCGATATAACATAAATTAGGTAAAATCACCTCTTGATACAAAGGACGCATCATCACATTAGGGCTAAATCGTTCGGGATAATCCTTAAGTTCTTGCAAAAGTTCTTTCTGTGTCCATTTGATATCTGTCTCATTAACCACATAAGACCCCTCCTCTTCAACAATACGTTCTCGAATGCCCTTATCGAGATAAAACAAATTAATTTCTCTAGGATTAACTTGTACTTTATACCCTAGTTCTTTCAACCTTTCTGTTTGAGGAGTTACCTGCTCATAAGCGGTCTTTTCGGTTAATTCCTTTTCCATATAGGGAACAAAAAGTTGCTTTAGTTCACTATCGTCGCCATCGATAATTACCAATCCATAGGCAGCAAAAAGTTCATTCGCTAAAAAACGAGTGGCTTGGGTTAATGTTTCATGTTCTAAATATGCTTTTTTGAAAAGTGATTTTAGATAATTGGCATTGATACTTGTCCCTATTTCTGAAGCAAAAACCTCAAACACTTTGTCCAAACCTTTGGTATCAAAAACACCAACTGCTCCTCCGTCTTTTCGATTCCATTGTATTTTTTTACCAAATAGATTGAAGTAATTGATTTCATCAAAATCATGGTCCTCTGTAGCCATCCAATACACAGGTACAAAATCATAGTTTTGATACTTTTCTTTTAATTCTTTAGCAAGATTAATGGCAGAAACAATCTTATATAAAAAATACAGTGGTCCTGTAAAAAGATTAAGTTGATGACCAGTCGTAACCGTAAATGTGGTGGGTCTTGTAAGTAATCCCAAGTTTTCTTTGGTTTCCTCAGAACAACCATACCCTTGATATTGTCTTTGGAGTGCATTTACCAAAACTGCTCTATGCTGAGAAGAAAAAGAATCTTGTTTTTCTTTGATCTGATCTTCAAATTCTGAAATTTTCGGAAAACGGTGGTACAGCGATTTCAATTCGGGTTTTTGATCCAGATAATCACAAATCAATGTTGAAAAGTAATTCGTTTCTTTAAACGGAATACACTCACTAGGCATAGAAAACTTTTTTTGAGAGGTTAAATATACATTAGATTGTAATGGTAAATCCTAAATTTTAGTTAATACAGATTATATCCTAAATTTAACTCGGTATTTTACAATTTCTAACTATTAATTCATAAATGAAAAAAACATTCTTCGCGCTATTTGTCGTTTCAGCATTAATAACTTACTCTCAAAACAAAATACAATCTCCAAAAGAGTTTCTTGGCTATGAAATAGGAGAACAATTTACACGTCATGCTGATGTTGTAGATTATTTTCAACATGTGGCAAACCATTCTAGTTTGGTTACTTTTCAATCGTATGGAAAAACCAATGAAAGAAGATCATTAACTTATGCTGTTGTATCATCAGAAGAAAACCTGAATAATCTAGAAGCTATACGCAAAGATCATTTAAAAAACACTGGTATAGTCGAAGGTGTTTCCTCATCAAAAAAAGCTATCGTTTGGTTGAGTTACAATGTACACGGTAACGAAGCTTCGGCAACCGAAGCTGCTATACAAACCCTGTACGAACTAATCACCACTAAATCCGACTGGCTTCAAAATACCGTAGTGATCATCGACCCTTGTATCAATCCAGATGGTCGTGATCGATATGTAAATTGGTATAATGAGGTAAAAGCAACCCCATATAACACCAATCAAGTAGCTGTAGAACATAATGAAAGATGGCCTGGAGGTAGACCTAATCACTATTTATTTGATCTAAACCGAGATTGGGCGTGGGCTACACAAGTTGAAACACAACAACGATTAAAAGTTTACAATCAATGGCTGCCTCATATACATGTAGATTTTCATGAACAAGGGATTAACGAACCGTATTACTTTGCTCCCGCGGCAGAACCATTTCACGAGGTGATTACCCCTTGGCAAAGAGATTTTCAGACACAAATTGGTAAGAACCATGCTAAATATTTTGATGCCGAAGGATGGTTATTTTTTACCCGTGAACGTTTTGATCTGTTATATCCAAGTTATGGGGATACCTACCCTACTTTTATGGGAGCAATTGGCATGACCTATGAGCAGGCAGGACATGGTCGTGCTGGGCTTGGTATACAAACCGACGAAGGATTTGTACTCACTCTCAAGGATAGAGCGCTACATCATACCACTACTGGTCTATCAACCATAGAAATGGCCTCAAAAAATGCAGAACAATTAAATACTGAGTTTAAAAAGTTTTTCACCAATACTAATTTTAAGTACAAAAGTTATGTACTGACTGGTGAGCAAGATAAAATCCAAGCACTTACCAAGCTTTTAGATAGGCATGGGATCAAGTATGGTTTTACCAATACCACAAAAGTTTCTGGTTTTAATTTCCGAACAAATAACCAGAGTAACATTAATACGAATGGCGCATTGGTGGTAAGCACCAATCAACCCAAAGGTACTATGGTAAAAGTTCTTTTTGAGCCTAATGCAAAGTTAAGTACTCCTCTTACTTATGATATTACTGCCTGGAGTATTCCTTATGCATATGGTTTGGATGCAGTGGCTTCTACTTCATTAGTTCCTACTAATGGCACTCCAAAACCTCTCAATACCACCAACACTACTAATACATCAGGTGCCGGGTACATCGCAAAATGGAATAGTATAGATGATGCTCAGTTTTTGGCTGATTTGCTTCAAAAAAATATTAAAGTACGATTTACAGAAAAAGACTTTTCAAATAATGGTAATACATTTAGAAAAGGGAGCTTGATCATTACCAAAAGTGATAATAAAACAGTTGCAAACTATGATCAAATAGTTGTGGATATCGCCAATAAACATCAACGCAAATTACATCCAGCATCAACCAGTTTTGCGACCAAAGGGGTAGATTTTGGATCTCCAGATGTGAAACTAATCAATAATCAAAGAATTGCACTATTAAAAGGTAAATACACTTCCTCTTTGAGCTACGGGGCTATTTGGCATTTTTTCGAACAGCAATTGCAGTTTCCTGTTACTTCTATCAACACAAACTACTTCAAAGATGTGGATTTGAGACAATTTGATGTTTTGATTATGCCAAACGGGTATTATAATGGATACCTAGATAAAAGTACTCTTACTAAAATAAAAAAATGGGTACAATCAGGAGGTAAAGTGATTGCAATTGCAAGTGCTGTAGATGCTTTTTCTAACAAAGATGGATTTGATCTCAAAAAGAATACATCTGAAGACAAGAAAGAGGAAACTACCGGTAACCTAGTCCCTTATGACCAAAGAGAAAGTGAAAGTGTGAAAGGCTTTATCACGGGAAGTATTTTTAAAACAAAAGTAGACACTTCTCATCCTATGGCTTTTGGATATGACGATACTTATTTCAGTTTAAAACTTGGAAGTTCCTCTTATCAATTACTACAGGACGGGTATAATATTTCATATATTGAAAAGCCAGAAAATGTTTCTGGGTTTGCAGGGGAAGACGCATTAAAAACACTGGACAATTCCTTGGTTTTTGGTGAAGCCCGAATCGGTGGTGGTAGTATGATCTACATGGTAGACGATCCTTTGTTTAGATCGTTTTGGGAAAATGGAAAGCTGTTTTTTGTCAATGCCATTTTCTTTGCTAATAATAATAAATTTAGACTCTAACATATTATCAATTAATACAACTCAATGAATATCCTACACATTCCTAAAAAAGCAACATCGATACTACTAGTAACTGCGATATTACTATCGAGTTGTGATAAAAAGAAGGAGACAGCAGAAAGCATGAAAACTGAAGAAACAAAAAATCTACTATTAGAAGAATGGACTGGAGATTATGGAGGTACTCCCGCCTTTGATAATATGAAAGTAGAAGATATCAAACCTGCCCTTGAAAAAGGAATGGAAATCAATCTAAAAGAAATTGAAAAAATAGCAAACAATCCAGAATCACCAACCTTCAAAAATACCATCGAAGAAATGGAACGTGCTGGTCAAGCATTGAATCGAGCCTTTACTTATTATGGTATTTTGAGAAGTAACATGTCTTCAGAAGCTTTTAGGGAGGTCCAAAAAGAAATGGCGCCCAAAATATCTGATTTCAGATCCAAAATTTCACAAAACGAGAAATTGTTTCAAAGAATCAAAGCGGTATATGAAAATTCACAAAAAACACCTTTGGAAACCGACCAGCAAAGAGTGGTGCAATTGGTATACGAACAATTTGCTATGAACGGTGCCGAGCTGGATGCCGAAAAGAAAAAAAGATATGCAGAAATCAACAAAGAATTATCAGGGCTATATACGAACTTCTCGAATAATATTTTGGCAGATGAAGAAGGGTATGTTACTTACTTAACCAAAGATCAACTTAGCGGTCTATCCGAACCTCTAATTAAAGCATATGCCAAGGCAGCAAAAGATCGGGGCGAAGAAGGCAAGTATGCGGTTACTAATACCAGATCATCTATGGATCCTTTTTTAACCTATTCGGACGAACGGGAGCTTAGAGAGAAAGTATGGAAAAACTACTACTCTAGAGGGGATAATGGAGATGATCATGATAACAATGACAATATTTCTAAAATTCTTAAGCTTAGAAAAGAACGCGTAGGTCTTTTGGGATATGACAATTATGCCGATTGGAGATTACAAAACAGAATGGCCAAAAATCCAGAAAATGCGATGACGCTTATGAATGCAGTTTGGCCTGCTTCGATTGCACGTGTAAAAGAAGAAGTAGCTGATATGCAAGCCGTTGTCGATGCTAATGGAGATAAGATTACTATTGAACCTTGGGACTACCGCTACTATGCTGAAAAAGTGCGTAAAAAGAAATATGACCTGGACTCCGACGAGGTAAAACAATATTTACAATTAGATAAACTACGTGAAGCCATGTTCTTTGTGGCTGGAGAGTTATTTAATTTCAAATTTTCAGAAATCACAGAAGGAAAAGTTCCTGTTTTTCATGAAGATGTAAAAGTTTGGGAAGTAAATGACAAGACTACAGGAGAGCACATTGGATTATGGTATTTGGATCCATTTGCAAGAAAAGGAAAACGTTCTGGCGCTTGGGCTACTACCTATAGAAGCCATACAACCTTTGATGGTAAAAAGACGGTTCTTGGATCGAACAACTCCAATTTTGTAAAACCCGCTCCCGGTGAGCCTGTTTTGGTATCTTGGGATGATGCAGAAACATTTTTTCATGAGTTTGGTCATGCACTACATTTCTTTGCCTCTGAAGTGAGATACCCTACACTAAATGGTGGAGTTAGAGATTATACAGAATTTCAATCTCAATTATTAGAAAGATGGTTATCTACAGATAAAGTGATTGATAATTATTTGGTGCATTACAAAACAGGAGAACCCATCCCAAAGACTTTGGTAGAAAAAATTAAAAAGGCAGCTACTTTTAATCAAGGTTTTGCGACTACAGAGTATTTGGCATCCGCTTTAATGGATATGAAATTTCATCTTGCGGATCCGTTTACTATTGATGTAGATAAATTTGAAAGAGAAACCCTAGCCGAACTAAAAATGCCTAAGGAATTGGTGATGCGTCATCGCACTCCTCATTTTGGACATGTTTTTTCTGGAGAAGGATATGCAACAGCCTACTATGGATATATGTGGGCAGATGTACTTACCTCTGATGCTGCCGAAGCATTTGCAGAAGCTCCAGACGGGTTTTATGACAAAGAAGTAGCCGATAAATTGGTTAAATATTTATTTGCTCCAAGAAACGCTATGGATCCTGCTGAAGCTTATAGAAAGTTTAGAGGTCGTGATGCAAATATAGAAGCGTTAATGAGGGACAGAGGTTTCCCGATTCCTAAGTCTTAAAACTCATATACAAATTGTAAAGCCGAAACTATTTGTTTCGGCTTTTTTTATATTTACCAAAACAAGATCAATTTGATATATGAATGATACGGTACGACTGGAGTCTGAAAAAATAATAAAGACTATTGACAAACTTGAAAAAAGAGTTGCCGATCGATTTCCTAATTCGAACTTAAGAAAGATATGTCTTCAGTTTTTGACCATTGCCCAGCAAAGTCAACATAATATCCATTGGATATCGAAACCCAATATCTCGTTACGATTTTTCTCCTATCTCATTATACTTGTAGGGATAGTCGGCTTACTTTATAGTATTACATTAATTGACCTCAAAATTGAAAATACTACATTGGCAAATGTTGTCACCGTCTCTGAAGCTATTTTTAACGACATCATACTTGTTGGTGCTGCTATTTTCTTTTTGGTCTCTTTAGAATCCCGCCTTAAAACCAGAAAGGCTTTAAAATCTCTAAATGAACTTAGAGTAATTGCTCATGTTATCGATATGCATCAACTCACCAAAGATCCCTATGTAAATGATAATCCAGAATCTGCTACCGAACATTCTCCAAAAAGAACACTAACCAAGTTTGAACTACAACGATATTTGGATTATTGTTCTGAAGCAACTGCTTTGGTAGGAGAAGTAGCGGCATTGTACTCACAAAGCTTGCCTGAAGAAGCCGTAGTTAGCGCTGTAAACGAAATAGAAACACTGACAACTGGATTAAGTAGAAAAATTTGGCAAAAATTAATCATTTTGAACAATTAAGAAGCTTTTCAAAACGACTTAATAAAAACAGTTGTATTTTGATCAAATCCAGGTACAAATTTTGTTTTATCAAACCATTATTACATGATAAATTTTAAGTAAAAGCATGGTATTTTTAAGTTACATTTTATGAAGTACACATTCCTTTTAATTAAAACAATTTATACATACAAAGAAACTTCATCGATATTGAATTATTATCGTAAAAAACCTATTTTATTTGACAAATCAATAATTTAAACTCAAAAAAAGGCTCTAATATTAAACTATTGTTAATTTTAATCGTTTTTGCACTTTTTTTAAGTTATCTATTTTTCACTAAAATCAAGCTTTTTTAATCATATTTTTAATCTCATCAAGAGAACCATTACCGTTTTCTAATTCTTATTAATCTTCTTATAAAAATACCTCAATTTACAATTTGATCCCAAAACATTAGTCACAATTCCAAAGGGTATTTTGAACACTATTTTTAGATAATTTTGTCCACGATTTCAAAAACAAAAACTAAACGAAAAAATCTCAATCATGTTAAAAAAATTACCCATTCTACTAGTTGCTATTTTTGCATTCATCGCATGCGAAACAGAAGATTTCGATATTGCACCTGTGCAAACTGATCAAACTAATAATGAAGAAACAGATGTTATTGGTATCGACCCGGATAACGAAGATGTAACTGAATTTTGTATCGTACCACAAAGACTTACTGCCGGAGAAGTGACTACAGAAAAAGCAAATGTAACTTGGGATGCCGAAAACGCTCAAAGTCTTACTTGGGAAATCAGATACGCAGAGAAGCCGGTATCATTAGATGACACTTTTACTGCAATAATCAATGATTCTGAATTGATATCAACTCAAACGAATACGGTAACTATCAATAATCTAAAATCCTCTACAGAATATATTGTAATTGTAAGAACTAAATGTTCTAATACAGAATTTAGCAAGTGGAGTAGTTCTTTAGTAATTACAACTTTATAATACAATACTACAGTACTATTTGAATTAGCCAGAAAAAATAAGTAGTATACACATAAAAAGGAGGTCAATATTGACCTCCTTTTTATGTGTATACTAACGTTTCGGTCCACATAGTTTAAATCATTCTTAGACAGAACGATAATTATAACAAGTTAGTAACTGCAAACATTTCCATGTATAAATAACATACTCCTAACAATCATCAAACCAAAAAACACGTATCTTGAGATGAAAATTTTGTTTCATTTTATGTGATATGACACAGTCGTCGCCAATTCCTACATACGAACTTATTGATCATTCCAAAAAGAGATTACTATTCAATATCCAGAAAATGGAGGATATTTATGATCGCCAAAAAGGAAACGGTAATCAACCGCATCGTCATGATTTTTATACTATCATTTTTGCAAAAAAGGCTTCTGGTATTCATCTTATTGATTTTAACGAATATCAACTCACCAATAATCTTATTTTTTTCGTAAGCCCTGGACAAGTACATCAAATTATAGAAAAAGAGCAATCCAATGGATGGGTCATCACTTTCTCTAGCGAATTCCTGGAAGAGAGTCACATCGATCACTGTTTTATAGAAGACATTAATTTATTTACTGATTATGGGCAATCTCCTCCATTACCTCTTAATCAGCAAGAAATTGATATTTTGAATGCATATAGTCATCAGATGCTAACTACTTTAAGTTCTGAAACCAAATTTAGGATGTCGGCAATAGGGGCTCTTTTGAAACTTTTTCTAATCACCTGCAACAATATATGTACTTTGGAACAAAAAAATCCTCAACAGGTACATGCTGGCACCACTATTCTTAAAGCTTATAAAAATCTGATCGAAAATCATTTTTCCGAATGGCACAAGGTGCATCAATATGCAGAAGCACTACATGTTACTCCCGATCATTTGAACCGTACTATTAAGCTTTTAATTGGTAAAACCGCAAAAGAATACTTACAATCCAGAATTATAATTGCAGCAAAGAGAATGTTGTTCTTCTCGGATCTTAGCACTAAAGAAATTTCATTTGAACTTGGGTTTTCTGAACCCTCTAACTTCAGTAATTTTTTTAAAAAAATTACTGGTATATCGCCTTCTCAATATGGGAAATAAGATACATGTCGGATTTTTATATGTCTATCCAGTGTTCTCGCATTTTCTATTAATCCGAGTATCACCAATTTTGTATTGCAAAATAATTTATAAAAGAAAGGCGATACAATGAAAACAATATTGCATAAAGCAGAAACTCGAGGAAAAGCAAATCATGGATGGTTGAATTCCTACCATTCTTTTAGTTTTGCCAATTATTACAACCCCGAACGCACCAACTTTGGAGCATTACGCGTTCTCAATGATGATACTGTAGCTCCGGGAATGGGTTTTGGAAAACATCCTCATGATAATATGGAGATTATTTCTATTCCTTTAGAAGGTGATCTTGAACATCAGGATAGTATGGGCAATACTACAGTGATCAAAGAAGGAGATATTCAGGTAATGAGCGCAGGAACTGGAGTTTTCCATAGTGAATACAATAAAAATAAAGATAAAGAAGTCAAATTTCTTCAAATCTGGGTATTCCCTAACAAAAAAAATGTTGACCCCCGATATGATCAAATCACATTAGCCCCAGAAAGCCTACAGGGAAACTTGCAGCAAATCCTTTCCCCAAATAAAAGCGATGAAGGGGTATGGGTACACCAGAATACCTGGTTTCATATGGGATCTTTTGAAAAAGGTGAAGCATTTTCGTATTCACTCAAAGATCCAAAGAATGGAGTGTATGCTTTTGTTTTGGAAGGAGACATTACCATA
Organism: Aquimarina sp. AWH4_224; assembly: GCF_056160245.1. Taxonomy (NCBI): domain Bacteria; kingdom Pseudomonadati; phylum Bacteroidota; class Flavobacteriia; order Flavobacteriales; family Flavobacteriaceae; genus Aquimarina; species Aquimarina sp. AWH4_224. Next base: position 94,186 of record NZ_JBSWWU010000003.1, read on the forward strand.
GAAGACCAAAAACTAAACCGACGCGATGGTTACGGAATATGGGATATCGATCAAATAAAACTCCAATCCGATAGCACATCAAAACTATTACTAATAGAAGTACCAATGTCTATTTAAAACATAATAACATGCAACTAGTAGAAAATTTAAAATGGCGTTATGCCACCAAAAAGTTTGACGAGACTAAAAAAGTATCAGCAACAGATCTTGAAAAGATAAAAGAAGCTATTTCCTTATCTGCCTCATCCTATGGGCTACAAGCCTATAAGGTATTGATCATAGAGAATACAGAACTCCGAAAAAAATTACAACCCGCATCGTGGGGACAATCTCAAATAGTAGACGCTTCTCATTTGATCGTGTTTTGCAATTATACCAAAGTACAACCCGAAGTAATCGATGAGTACCTAGAGTTGAAAGCAAATACACAGGGATTAAATGTCGACGATCTATCTGGATACGGAGATTTCATGAAATCTAAAATTGGTAGTTTACCAGAAGATGCTGTCAAAGCCTGGACCGCAAAACAGACCTATATTGGGCTTGGAAATTTACTTGCTGCCTGTGCAGAATTAAAAATTGACTCTTGTCCTATGGAAGGTTTTGAAGCTGAACAATACGAACAAATCTTAGGGCTGAAAGAAAAAGGATTGTCCGCCGCAGTAATTGCAACTATTGGATATCGTTCTAGTGAAGATCCAACGCAAAATAGCAAAAAGGTTCGCAAGCCAATTAATGAATTGTTTGAGGTACTGTAATCTTATAAACATCAAATAAAAAGAAGCTCCTATTGAGCTTCTTTTTATGTACTAAACCATTTATTAATGCATTCGATAGAGAACACAATACCGTAAAATAAGATTACACGATTTCTCCGTATAAATCAAAATCCTCGGCTTCATAAATTTTAACCGTAGCAAACTCTCCTACTTTTAGATAATACTTTGAAGCATCAATGAGTACTTCATTATCTACATCGGGTGAATCAAATTCTGTTCGCCCTACAAAGTAATTCCCTTCTTTGCGATCTACGACAATCTTGAATTCTTGTCCTATCTTTTGTTGATTTAACTCCCAAGAAATCTGGGATTGAATTTCCATAATCTCGTTAGCTCTTTCCATTTTCACTTCTTCCGGGACATCATCTTCAAGCGAAAAAGCATGGGTATTTTCTTCATGCGAATAGGTAAAACAACCCAGGCGTTCAAAACGCATTTCTTTTACCCAATCTCTTAGGGTTTCAAAATCCTCTTGGGTCTCTCCCGGATACCCTACAATAAGTGTTGTTCTTATAGCCATTTCTGGAACTGCTGTTCTAAATTCTTGCAGTAGTTTGGTTGTTTTGGCTTTTGTAGTACCTCTACGCATGGATTTTAGTATCGGATCCGCAATATGCTGTAGCGGAATATCGATATAATTACAAATCTTAGGTTCTTGCTTCATGACCTCAAGAACTTGCATCGGAAAACCAGTTGGAAAAGCATAATGCAAGCGAATCCATTCGATTCCCTCTACCTTAACCAACGCTTTAAGTAGATCTGCTAATTTTCGTTCTTTATATAAATCCAAACCGTAATAGGTAAGATCTTGAGCGATCAAAATCAGCTCTTTTACTCCATCTGCTGCCAGTTTTTCGGCCTCTACTACCAGATCCTCAATTGGAGTAGATTTATGCTTTCCTCTCATTAAAGGGATCGCACAAAAAGAACAAGGACGATCACATCCTTCTGCAATTTTGAGGTACGCATAGTTTTTTGGGGTTGTGGTAAGCCGCTCCCCTATCAACTCGTGTTTGTAATCTGCACCAAGTGCCTTTAATAAGCCGGGTAACTCTGTAGTTCCGAAATATTGATCTACATCAGGAATTTCTTCTTCCAGATCTGGCTTGTACCTTTCCGAAAGACAACCAGTAACAAACACTTTATCAACAACTCCATCTTCTTTTTTCTGCACATACTCCAAAATGGTATTTACAGATTCTTCTTTGGCATTTGCAATAAAACCACAAGTATTGATCACCACAATATTTCCTTCCTCTTCATGAACTACTTCTTTGTTGTTTGCTTTGAGTTGGCCCATCAACACTTCGCTATCATACACATTCTTGCTACAACCAAGCGTTACAACATTGATCTTGTTCTTTTTTAATGTCTTTGTTCTCATATCTTTCAGATAAAGGTGTGCAAAGATACAATGATTAAACCAAGTTTGAACACAAATTGGAGTACAATATGTTAAAGATTGTTAGGCTAATTAAACCTTTTGTATATTAATGAGTCCAAATCTACAAACATTACTACCCTATGAAAAAGGCCTACCTATTATGTGCATTGATTGCTTTTGGCATGCTATCCTGTTCTGAAGATGATAATAGCAATGAACTCCCTCCGAGTTCTCCGGATTTAAGTCAAATATATTTCCCTCCGGTTACTTCCCAGGAATGGGAAAAAGCTTCCATATCTGATTTGGGATGGAATACAGATGAAGAACAGCCTTTGTATGATTTTTTGGAAAATAAAGGTACCAAAGCTTTTATTATTTTGAAAAACGGAAGGATTGTTGTCGAAAAATACTTCAATGGTGGCTCTGCATCTGAAAATTACCCCTGGTATTCTGCAGGAAAAACCCTGACCGCTACTCTTACTGGAATTGCCCAGCAAGAGGGTCTTTTACAAATTGATGAACCTTCTTCATTATATCTGGAAAGTGGATGGGCCAATATCACAGGTACCCAAGAATCACAAATAACCATTCGCAATCATTTGACCATGACTACTGGTTTGGATTATAATGTTGCGAACACCAATTGCACAGATGCAGATTGCCTTACTTACTTGAATGAGGCTGGAACATTTTGGTACTATCACAACGCAGCATATACCTTGTTGACCGATATTGTTTCTTCGGCTGCAAATACGACTTACAACACCTATTTTAACTCTAAAATAGGTAGTCCTATTGGTATGGATGGTACCTGGCTTAGATTAGGATATGCTCATGTATTTTATAGTACAGCAAGAAGTATGGCAAGATTTGGATTACTAAGCTTGAATGAAGGTGCTTGGGATAACACCAATATTTTAACCGATACTCAATATTATGAAGACATGACTTCAACATCTCAAGACTTAAACGCTGCCTATGGCTATCTTTGGTGGCTTAACGGATCATCCAACTACAGAGTCCCTGCATCTGAAACTCAGTTTAACGGAGAACTTATTCCCGATGCTCCTCAGGATTTAATCGCAGGCCTAGGTAAAGACGACCAGAAGCTCTACGTTGTACCTAGTCAAAATCTGGTTATTGTACGCTTGGGTGATAGTGCAGGTGCATCATTTCTTGGCCCCTCTAGCTTTGACAATGAATTATGGCAAAAAATTAATCTATTGATTAATTGATATAATTTGACGGCATTTTTCGCTCTTTAGAAACTTGCTCATACCCATATCCAAACTGAAGTAATTGAGCTTCAGAAAATTCTTTGGCAATAAAGGTAAGCCCCTTTGGCTCTCCTTTTTCAGTATACCCCATAGGAACGGTTAGTGCCGGATATTTTGCAACAGCAGCATATCCAGCATGGTAGTTATTAATAGAGAGCACCGCATCCAGTTGATGTTTATCTATATGTACATCAAAATAAGCTCGTGCCGTTTTTTTAAGGTTTGCTTTGATCTCTTCTAACTCTTCTGCTGTAGTTGGATCTTGCATAATACCTTCAAACAATTGCTGCCCATAAGGAATTCGGATTACAGAATCTGCTCTATTAAACGCAATGGCATCTTCTATATTTTTGATGGTTACCTGAGCTCCTGCATTTTGACTGATATATTTAGGCAAGTCATTTTTCATATCAATATTCAAAATACTCAAAAAACCTGGTAATGGCGTTTGTTCTGGTTCTAATACCACAATCTCACTACCTGCCTTTTTCAGTTTTTCTACAGCTATATTATAAATAGAATCTTCTAATAATCCTTTTATCACTCCAAAACGCTTTCCTTTTACCGTTGCATTCTTGAGTTGATCAACAAAAGTGGCCTCTACTGCTACAGAAGCTTCGTCCTGACTATCTTTCCCTACCAAGGCATCAAAAAGAATTGCATTATCAATTACGTTTTTCGTCATAGGACCAGGAGTATCCAAGGTACTGGAAATAGGAACTATTCCTGATCTACTCAATACCCCAATCGTAGGCTTAAGTCCTACTACCGAATTTTGACTTGAAGGTGATAAAATAGACCCACTGGTCTCTGTCCCCACAGCAGCCACACAATAGTTTGCAGCTACGGTAACACCACTACCCGAACTAGATCCTCCGGATTCAAAAACCATTCTACCGTAAGGGTTCATCGTTTGCCCTCCTACTGCACTATAGCCAACTGGACATCCGGAACACATAAAATACGCCCATTCACTTAGATTAGCTTTCCCCAAAATCAAAGCTTTTTGGTCTAATAGCTTTTTGGTAATAAAAGCATCACCTGTTGTGTTATTTTGCAAAGCAACAGCCCCTGCTGTAGTAATCATTCCTTTGGTATTGATATTATCCTTCAATAAAATCGGCATACCATGCACAGAATGGATATCAATAGTCGATTTATCTACTTGGTCTAACGCTCTTGCTTGTTGTACCACCTTAGGATTCAGTAAAATCACCCCATTAAGAGACAAGTTATTATCACTTTCGTATTTACGTATTCTATAGATATAAAACAATGTGAGATCTTCATAGGTTAGTTTACCGTCGATTATGCTTTGTTGTAATGTTGGAATGTCTTTTTCTAGAATTACATCCTTCAGCGCATTATATTTTTCCGGAGTAAAATAGTCCAGTTCCTGTTCAACTCCCTTCCAAATATTGTTTTTATCATAAACTTTAGAGTTGACCAATTTTAAATGCATCCGTTCCTGTTCTAACTTAAGAGTCTTTGCCAAGTCTGCTGTTTCATCGTAAGATTGCCAAGTTACTGTAGGTTGTTTTTCGACAACAGGTTTAGTTTCCTTTTGTTGTTTACATGCTAAAAAACTAAAAAATACAATTAATAGAAGACCAATCTTTTTCATTAGTAGAGAGTTTATGCTTTTTGTGTTTACCTTATGGTTTCTAAAAATAGGCGTTTACGAAAAGTAATCAATGTTTTTTATTTTTTTTTAACGGAGTATTGATCCAATACTTACTTTTATCCTCAAAATCATTGATTTCAGCCTTAGACAAAGGAGTATACTTATCCATCACTTCATATCCTTCCTGGATTTCCATGTTTGGAAAAACTTCCTGAACAAATATCTCTCTGTATTGATTCAAAAGCAATTTATGGATATCATGCAATACATTACCATGTATATCTTTGATTCCTTTCAACATCAAACCTATGCTTCTAGATAAATGCTTAGATTCTTCATCCGTCATGCCTAATCTTGATGCATCGTCTAATTTGATTTGAATTTGTCGATCGAGTACCAAAAGACTAGTGATAACAACATCCTTTCCGTTGTGTTTCAATTTAGGGCGTTTTAAATGACTAATGGTAAAGTTGGTATTCAATTCATTATTAAAGAAAACATCTAGAATATTTTCTTGCGGACTGTATACTACATTCTCAATTTTAAATTCGGGATCTTTGAATACTTCAAACCTATTATTAAACGTGATATAATTCAAATACATCTTCTCCTCTACACTTTTGTAGGCGATGGTTATCGCATATAACGGAGCGTCTTTAAACGATTCAAATACGGTATAGCTCAATTTATGAATCGCAAAACTCTCTGTATTTACGAATATCTTTCCTGTAGCATAGTGTTGCGGTCCTGAAGCATATGCGTTAGTAGAGAAGTCTATTTCATAAATCGGAATAGTGTCTAAAAAGCGAATTTGATTCAATTCGAATCTATGATTTGCAACAAAATCTTCTCTTAAATTTTCAACAAATGAGAACGATGGTTTGTCGTGGTTTCTCAAAGCATCAGTTAGTAATAGGATATTAAACTCATTTCCTCCAAAGGCAGGAATGATCGTATTCTCTAAATACTTTTTACTGTGATTATCATAGGGAATAGATAAGGAATTGTCTCTTTCAAAATCTTTATTCTCCACATAGCTATACAACACCGTTTGATTTCTTTGATGAGTCATGTTGTCTGTGGCAAAACCAGCATCATATACTTGAATTACACTTTCATTAAGGTTAATATACTCGGGTATGTACTGCCTATTTGACCGAGAGATATATAAACTATCTGCTGGTTGTTGGTAATCCCTGTAATAGGCGATATAGGAAAATGGGGTTAGTGGGTAGTTATTATCAATACTAGCTATTGCCTTTTTTACTATCTGTTTTGCAGATAAGAGTTTCTTCCTTTTTTTCTTTGATTTAAGGGTTACTGTTTCTAACTGATCGACACTTGGAGCAAGATAAATGATATTCGTGTGTTTTTTGTTCAATTCGGAAATTGAAATTTCTCTTGAAACATACCCAATAGAAGACACCTTAATTTTACTGGACATTTCCAAATCCCCAGGCAACCTAAATTGTCCTTTATCATCTGCCACAACTCCTAGATTAGTCCCTACCAATTTTATCGTAGCATAGTAGACCGGAGTTTTGGAATCCTGATTTATTATTTTACATATCAACTGATCTGTACTGATATTTTGAGCATGGATAAGTGATAAAAAAAATATTGAATAGAAAATAATCAAGAGTACTCCCCTACTGTTCATAACCAAATCTTTAATTACTCACCTTAAAATAAAAAAAGAGGTTAAGAAATACTCTTAACACCCTTTCTTTTAACGCTTTAATAACAATATCCTTACAAAATAGGATCAACCACACATTGGGACGATCTATTGAGTCTTATTTTTCTTTAATGGGGTATTCAACCAATATTCATTTTTCCTTTCGAATTCATTGATTTCAGAAGTTGCCAAGGGTGTATGTTTGTTCATCACTTTAACGTCTTCTGGTAAATCTTTTTCCGGAAACACCTCTTGCACAAACATTTCTCGATACTGATTTAATTTAATGTCAGGAGTTTTGTTCAACACATTCCCATCGACATCTTTAATATTCTTAATTTTTAACCTAATTTCATCAGGAAAAGTTTTTTCATTAAAATTAGGTAGAGCATATAACTGCTTTTTATCCAGATAGATCCTTATACGGTCATCCAAAACCACGACTTCTTTTATTGATACCTTCTCTTCTTTATAAGAATATGTCGCTTTGAACTTTTTTTGAATCGGGGCAATGGATGCCTCATCTACTTTTCTATTGAAATAAACATCGTAAAAAACATCTTCCACGTAGAAATATTCATTATTTACATAGAGATCCTTGACATTTAACTTTTTTTCTTTCACTTTGAAATAATCATCACTCTTCACCTGGAAACGATTATTAAATGTGATATAATTCAAATACATTTTTTCACCAATAGGAGCATACTCCATCGTAACTCCATAAAGCATTTTTTTAAACCTTTTTTCGTAAACCTGATAGTTAAGTTTATGGATCGCATAGTTTTCTTTGGCAATAAAAATGGTTCCTTTTGCCACATATTTTCGTCCTGATACGCTTTCTTGAGCCTTGAAAATAATCTCATAAATAGGTTGACCATTGCGATAGCTAACCCCGTTTATCTCAAAGAAGTGATTTTCGGTAAAATTTGCTCTAAATACATTAACAAAGGAAAATGACACCTTATTATGATTTCGAATCGCATTAGTCACATTAAGCACGCTTAACTCATTACCACCAAACGGTGGGATTTTCACATTTTCAAGATATTTTTTTCTTTTGTTATCGTAAGGAACCGACAGGGTGTTATCCCTGGTAAAAGTTTCATTTTTATGATACCTGTAAACCAACGTTTGATTTTGTTGATTATTAAAATAATCGGTACCGAAGCCAGCGTCAAATACCTCTACAATACCCTCGTTAAGGTTGAGATACTCTACATCTTGATTTCTCTTGCGCACTTTTTCATAGGAATCGTCTATTGGTTGTTGGTAATCCCTATAATATGCAATATACGAGGAAGGCTTTCTGGCATGATTGACCGATAGTTTTTTTAATGCTTCGATGACAATTGTCTCAGCATTAGGTAATTTTTCTTTTTTGCTCTCAGTACTTTTTTTGGAAACTAACATTACCTGTTCCAATTCTTCAACATCAGGGAGTAGTTGAATAATATTAACCTGGTCCTTCCGAAGTTCGCTTAGGTAGATTTCTTTGGTTCTATATCCAATCGATGAGATCGTAATCTTGGCCGAAGTGTTTGGTTTGGTATATGCTAAAAGTCTAAACTCTCCTTTATCATCTGCGATTAACCCTTTGTTAGTTCCAGTAAATCTTACAGTAGCATAGTATACTGGGAATTTCGTTTTTGAATCCAAAACCCTACAAAGCAATTCACCACTTTCTATTTGATCTTGAGCATGTACTTCTGACCAAAATACAGTTAAAAAAACAAAACAAAGGATATAACTTTTCTTAAGTAGTTCCATGAAAAATTGATGCGCTATCGGTTAATATTTATTTTCCCTAACAGAAAATTAACAAAAAAAAGACACTTTGACGATTTCAAAGTGTCTTTTTAACTATTTCATAACGCTTTCTCTCTACTTGAAAAAAGAATCTACAAATTCGTATTTATTAAAAACCTGAAGATCTTCTATGCCTTCTCCTACACCAATATATTTTACAGGAATTTGAAATTGATCGCTAATCCCAATCACTACTCCACCTTTAGCCGTTCCATCTAATTTGGTTACCGCCATCGAAGTCACCTCGGTTGCTGCAGTAAATTGTTTGGCTTGCTCAAAAGCATTTTGTCCTGTAGAACCATCCAAAACCAATAACACATCATGAGGAGCATCTCCTATCACCTTTTGCATTACCCGTTTTACTTTGGTCAGCTCATTCATCAAGTTGATCTTATTATGTAATCGTCCTGCTGTATCTATAATAATGACATCTGCATCCTGATTTACACCAGATTGTAAGGTATCAAATGCAACTGATGCTGGATCACTTCCCATCTCTTGTTTTACAATCGGTATATCTACTCGATCTGCCCAAACCTGAAGTTGATCTATTGCAGCTGCTCTAAAGGTATCTGCTGCTCCCAGCACTACTTTCAAACCTTTTTTGTTAAACTGGTATGCTAATTTTCCTATTGTAGTGGTTTTGCCTACTCCATTTACTCCAACCACCATCAGCACATAAGGTTTTTTACCTTCTGGAATTTCGTAATCTGTAGCCTCACCAACATTTGTTTCGGATAGTAACCCTGCAATCTCTTCGCGCAGTATTTTATTCAATTCATCTGTACCTAGGTATTTATCTTTTGCTACACGATTTTCGATTCTCTCTATAATCTTTATCGTTGTCTTGACACCTACATCACTAGTTACCAAAACTTCTTCCAGTTCATCCAAAACATCATCATCAACTTTGGACTTTCCTGCAACTGCTTTACCAAGCTTAGAAAAAAAACTAGTTTTGGTTTTTTCTAATCCTTTATCTAGAGTCTCTTTCTTTTCAGAGGAAAATATATTTTTAAAAAGTGCCATTTCTTCAATTCTATATCATGATTTCTAAAAATCTTTTGCCTTAGCAAAAAGACTGCCTAAATATAAAAAGAAAGAGCCATTTCAATGCAATTGAAACGGCTTCTTTTAAATATCTTTTAACAGGAAATTACTTTTTCTTTAAAAAGTCATTTACAAGTTCTGGAGCCATAATAGATTCTACAAAGGTATACGCTCCTGTTTTTGGAGACTTTACCATTTTGATGGCTTTAGTCAATCTTTTTGACCCTGTTTGTAACGATGCTACTGATTTCTTTGCCATGTCTTATTATTTAATTTCTTTATGAACCGTCATTTTCTTAAGAATAGGATTAAATTTCTTTAACTCCATTCTGTCCGGTGTATTCTTTTTGTTCTTCGTAGTGATGTATCTTGATGTACCTGGCTGACCAGAAGCTTTGTGCTCTGTACATTCTAAGATTACCTGTACTCTGTTACCTTTCTTCGCCATTTCTAATATCTTTTATAAAAGGAGAATTATTTATTTAAGAAACCTTTTTCTCTAGCTTCTTTAAGTACAGCAGAGATCCCGTTCTTGTTTATATTTTTTAATGCCGCAGTAGACACTTTTAGCGTTATCCAACGATCTTCTTCTGGAATATAAAAACGCTTCTTGATCAAATTCGCATTGAATTTACGTTTCGTTTTATTCATCGCGTGAGAAACGTTATTTCCCACCATTGCTTTTTTTCCTGTAAGCTCGCAAACTCTTGACATTTCTTCTTAATTTTGGTGTTATTTCAAAACAGGGTGCAAAGTAACGAATAATTTCCCGAACAGCCAATAATAGTTTTTAAAATTTTCTTCTTTATCAAAAGTTTTTTTTAACCTCCCATTTTTCTTGTAATGAAGCACCTTTTGTAAAACCTTACCTTAAAAATTATCAAAACAATATTTTTTTACTAAAACGCACCAAAAAACGACACAAAACACTATTAATCAACAAAATAAACTTTATTAATTTTAATGCATTCCCAATTTCATCATCATTAAGGGGATTGGTTTCTAGTTAAACAAAATTAGTTTTTTGAAACCTACTATTGTATATTTATTGTTTATTACCCCTAAATCATTTATCCATAATGCCTAATAGTCTTAAGAACGAACTAATAAAAAAACATACTATTGCTAATATAGGTACTTTCTACTATTACGATCATTTTATGATTTCCGAAATTAATGAAGGAGTCGTAGTTGATCTTAAAATGACACTTGAAGTCACCAATACTCTAACTAAGAAATACTACGGCCGAAAAAAACCTTTTGTATACATTACCAATCGAGTTAACTCCTATTCGATGGATCCAACAATTCACTTTGAAACTGCAAAAATACTACCTAACACATTAGGATATGCAATAGTTACTTACGATAAGACCAATACCGATGTTGCTAATCTTGAAAAAGCTTTCTTGAAAATTCCCATACAAATTTTTCATAGCCTCGATCTGGCTGTGCAATGGGCAGAAAGTATTATACCAAAGGATTAACTCTCTTCACACAAAACATAAATAATTACTAATCAGCGATTACCTTGTAATCGATAAATCAATACATTGACTAATCCCCAAATCAAAAAAAGTAAAAACATGTCAGATCATTTAATTGCTAAACACGAAATCAACCTGGGCACATTTTATTTTTATACTAATTATTTTGTTTCAGAAGTTAAAGAAGGTATAACAATATCTCTTGACAAACTTGATGAGATTATACCTTTAGTTTTAAAGTATTATGAAAATGGAGAACCTTTCAGTTATATTTCTAACCGAATCAACTCTCATAGTATTTTACCTCATCAGTACGGTGAATGCCCTTTACTTCACTTAGATAATTTTGTAAGCTACGCGACAGTTACCTATAGCCACCTTTGCAGCAAATCGGTTGAAGTAGAAAAGCACTTTGCTAAAAGACCATTTTATAACTTCTCCAGCCTACAGGAGGCGATCACTTGGGTTCATACCGAATTAGACGACAATAAAAATAAATCTTAGTGCAAGAGGTAAAATATACTAGCAACTTTTTTCAAACGATACATTCTACCAGCTGAAGCGTTTCACTTTTATTCATAAAGTCTTATACGCTTTCATGAGTTTTATATGAGAACAAATAGAGCTTATGTCGATTAGAATGACAGTAAAGTCCAATTCTGACCAGCTTTAATTATTATTACTTATTTTAGAAAAATAAAACAGTTTTTTTTAATGATTGAAAACATTAATACCCCTCTTTTAAATAAACATGAAATTGATATTGGTTGGTTTTATTTTTATGAAAATTTCGTAGTTGGAAATGTCAATCAAGGATTGGATCTTAATTTTGACAGCGGGAAAAAACTCTATGAATTGATCCTATATTATTACAAAGGCATCAAGCCTTTTACTTATATCTCTCAGCGAGTTAATTCTTATTCCTTTAAACCCACTAGAATTCATGGAGTTGAAGAGCATTTCCCTAACTTAAAAGGTTATGCCATTGTAATTTATGACCCTGTGAATTATAAAGTAGCAAAGTTAGAAGAAACCTTTACAAGTATGCCAACTTATGTAACCGATGATTTAGAGAACGCTATTACCTGGTCAAATAAAATTCTTTCAAAAGAAGAAGCTGAAGAATAAAATACTTATCTATTCAGTTCATTTAATAACAGCTCTAGAGATTTATTAACCGTTTTCCCAATAGTTCTTTCTCTATGATTGCTGAAGTTATATTCTTTTGAAAACACTGTTGTTGGAGTAGCAATGGCAATAAAAACCGTTCCTACTTCTACATCACCGTCACCTTTTGTCGGTCCGGCATTACCTGTTGTGGCAATAGCATATTCTGATTTAAATTTAAATTTTGCTGTTTTAGCCATTTCTTCCGCAACTTGAAAACTAGTTACCGAATATTTTTGAATAATATCTGCATCGACACCCAAAATATCAATCTTTGACTGGGTAGCATATGTCACTGCACCCCCTTTAAAATATTTTGAAGCACCCGCATTGGCCGTAAACAACTGCGCAATTCTCCCTCCTGTACAACTTTCAGCAACTGACAATGAAGCTCCTTTTTTAACCAACAACTCTCCTATCCTAACCTCTATAGTTTGATCATCTTCATAACCTACAATAATATCTCCAATGATATGGTTCAGTGCTTCTATTTTTTCTGAAATCGTTTCTTCGAGGAGCTGCTTATCTTTTCCTCTACCGGAGAGTCGTAAACGAACTCTTCCTAAATTCGGTAGATATGCTAGTTTTATAAAATCGGGTAAGCTATCTTCCCAATCCTCAATTTTTGCAGCTATAGCACTTTCTCCCATACCATAGGTCTGCACCGTTTTATGTACAATAAACGGTCGATCAAATCTTTTCTGTAATCTTGGGAGCACTTCGGTTTTCATCAGCCCTTTCATCTCAAAAGGCACTCCTGGCATGGATACCAAAACTGTACCTTGATCCTCAAACCACATCCCAGGAGCAGTTCCATATTGATTCATCAAGACCGTGCAACGACTTGGAACCAAAGCTTGTTTTCGATTTACATCTGAAATAGGCGTAGAAATATATTTAGCAAACAAATCTTCAATATGCTTTAGAACCGCATCATTTTGGATCAGGTGATCATCAAAATACTCACATATTGTGTGTTTCGTGATATCATCTTTAGTAGGCCCTAAACCGCCTGTTATTAGAACGATATCTACTCTGTTCCTGGCTTCTTCTATTGCATTTAGGATATGTTGTCGATCATCACTTATAGAAGTAATTTGATATACATCTACCCCTATTTTATTGAGTTCTTTACCCATAAAGGCAGAATTGGAATCTACAATCTGTCCGATAAGGATTTCATCACCAATGGTAATAATTTCTGCTAACATATTTTTGGAAAGCTACGCGAAATCGACTTTTAAGGAGGCTATAGCCACATTAACGGTAGACACAATCTCGTCTAATACTGCTTTTATTTCTTCTTTTGGCTTATTTGTTTTAGACCATGCCTCAATTTGCTTGATTTGAGATAACAAATCGATATCAAATAACTGAAGATTTGGTTTCATCTTATGAGCGTATTGATAAGCCATCTGTGGATTATCTGCGTCGACTGCCTGAACCATATTTTCAAGATCTGGTGGAATCTCCTCTAAAAAAGTCTGTACCAGAACTGCAATAAATTCGTCATCACCTCCAGATAATTCATTTACATTTTTCAAACTATATCCTTTGCTCATGTATTTTATTTTTATTGAAAAGGTTCTTTATAAACTCTACAAGAAGCTTATCCAATGTAAAGCATCTGCGTTGTAAGAGTTATTTGTAAATATAACATCTCATCCCTACAAACTAAAATATTTATTGAATATTCTGTAAAGAAATAAGATATACATCAAGAAAATCTCATTCTTTATTGTGTGGACATCATCTGAAACTACAAGTAAAACCCTTAAAATTAAAGACTTCTAAATTTTTCAACATAAACTGTTAAAAAATTTGTTAGCCTTATCTAACTTTTTAAATTTGCCCGATCTAATAAAATACTTATTTCATCAAATATGAAACCAATTTTATTCATTTTCACCTTATTTCAGATCAGTATTATAATTGGTCAAACAGGAAACCTTAAGGGAAATACGAATACAAAGGAAGACATCATTCCTTTTGCCAATATCATATTATCAAACGATTCCTTTACCACCTATGCTTCGTCTGATAAAAATGGTGATTTTGAAATTTATGATATTCCATATGGAGACTATTTGATAAAAATAAGTGCGTTAGGACATCAAACCTTAGAGCAAAATATTTATATATCCTCTACTACGAACACTACTGTCACTCAGAAATTCACCCTTGCCGAAGACAGGTTAAATCTGGATCAGGTGGTGGTTAGTGCAACAAGAAATCGGGTAAATCGAAAAAAAGCTCCTGTGGTTGTGAATGTACTAAGCCCAAAGTTATTGGGGGCCACACAATCTATATCCATTTCTGAAGGCCTTAATTATTCTCCAGGAGTGCGGGTAGAAAATAACTGTCAGAACTGTGGGTTTACACAAGTCCGACTTAATGGATTGGGCGGAAGTTATACACAGGTCTTGATAAACAGTAGAGCTGTATTTAGCGCCCTTAATAGCGTCTATGGATTAGAACAAATTCCTACCAATATTGTAGAACGCATCGAGGTGGTGCGAAGTGGAGGTTCTGCTCTTTATGGATCGAATGCTATAGCTGGAACCATTAATATCATCACCAAGGATCCAGTTCTAAATACATGGGAAGTAGGAACCTATCTGGGACTTGTTGATGGAGATACCCCGGATCGATCACTCAATTTCAACGCCTCGCTTGTAAGTGATGATTTGATGTCGGGAATTACTGTCTTTGGGTTGAATAGAGATCGAGAAGAATTTGATGCCAATGGAGACGGTTTTACCGAACTCACTACCCTACAAAACACAACTTTTGGTTTAAAAACGTTTTTAAAACCTTCTGACCGAAGTAAAATCTCCCTGGACTTGACCACCATTAAAGAATATCGTCGCGGAGGAGATCGCCTTGATCTAGCGCCTCATTTTACGGATATTACTGAAGAACTAGACCATGATACTTTTTTGGGAGGCATTACCTATGAACTAGAAAATAAAAAGGGAACCAATAATCTTTCTGTCTACACTTCCGGACAATATACCGATAGAGATAGTTATTATGGAGGGCTTGGTGGTGGACGAACCAGACAAGACAGTATTCTCGCCTTAAATGCCTATGGAGTAACCAAAGACTTGGCTTTGCTTACCGGAGTACAGTTTACTCAAAATCTAAAAAACAACGATATTATTACTACGGGAGTAGAATACAATATCAGCGATACTGAAGATGTAATTGCAGGTTATAACCGATTAATCGATCAACAGGTACATACTATCGGTTCCTATTTGCAATACGAATGGAAACCTACAGATGATTTTACCGCTCTACTCGGCACACGACTAGATCATGTTAATGTTGATGGGAATTATAACATCGGAGGGATCTCCAGGGATGTTTCTGTAACCCAAACCGTATTAAGCCCTCGCATTACCTTATCCTATAACATTCTGAAGTCATTAAAATTCAGAGGTGGTTATGCAAGAGGATTTAGAGCTCCGCAAGCCTTTAATGAGGATCTACATATTTCTTCTGTTGGTGGGGAGCCCCAATTTGTGATTCTATCCGAAAATCTGGACACCGAATTTTCGAATGCATTTACCGCTTCATTGAACTACTCAAAAAACTTTAATAAAATCCAAGCTGATTTTCTCTTAGAAGGATTTTTTACAGATCTCAAAGACCCGTTCACTTTGGTAAGCACAGGAGCTGTTCTCGAAAACGGTTCTATTCTTGAAGAAGTAAGAAATGGATCCGGAGCAAAAGTTTTCGGAACTAATTTTGAAATCGGTATTTCTCCATCCAAAGAATGGCAGTTTCAAATAGGAGGTACTATACAACAATCCGATTATGACGAAAGCCAAATCCTATTCGAATCCGATGGTACTGTAACTGGAGAACAAGATGTGATCGTAGACGAATTTGTACGAAACCCTAATACATATGGCTATATCAATGCATCCTGGATACCGAGCAAACGTTTTAACATAGACCTAACCGGTACCTATACAGGGAATATGATTGTACCAAGAGTAGTTAGCGAATCTGGTTTTTTGGATCTTGTTGATACCGATCCTTTCTTTGACCTAAACCTAAAATTAGAACATCACTTAGATATTTCAGAAAATTTTCATGTAACCTTCAGCGGAGGGGTAAAAAATATATTTAACAGCTATCAGGATGATTTTGATATCGGCCCTCTTCGTGATTCTGATTATATTTATGGACCAGGAACACCTAGAACCTTTTTTATCGGAATAAAATTCGGAAACCTGCACTAGTTATGAGATCAACAAGTATTATATTCTTCTTATGCTTAGCCCTATCATTTGAGGTTGTTGCTCAAAACAGTGAAGCTGTTCGTTGGATCAGTTTTGAGCAATTAGACGATTCTCTTGCGGTAAAACCTAAAAAAGTAATCATTAGTTTCTACGCCGATTGGTGTGCCTACTGCAAAAAAATGGATCGTGTGGTTTACACAAAACCAGAAGTAATCAAAAAAATAAATGAAGAATACTATGCGGTAAAAATGAATGCAGAAAGCAGAGATGCTATCGCTTTTGATGGTGGTATTTTCACCAACAAAACTGAAACATCGTCGAGAAATCCCATCCATGAAATCCCACTGTTATTAGCTTCTAGAGAAGGGCAACCCTTTTCTCTCCCGGCTACTATTTTTCTGGATGAAAGTTTTAACGTAAGAAAGCGATACTTTGAATATTTAAGTCCTAAAAAAATGCTATTAGCACTCTAGCTATTCAACACTTTTATTTCACTTTTATAGAAAACATTTTTTCATCCTCAATATAGCCATCCAAATAATCATTGGCGTCTACCCTCCCAACTCCTGCAGGAGTTCCGGTAAAAATGACATCTCCTATTTTTAAGGTGAAGAACTGAGAAACATACTCAACAAGCTCATCGATTTTCCACAACATCAATTGGGTATTTCCTTGTTGAACGATTTCCTTGTTTTTTTCTAATCTAAAATTGATATCATTCACATCTGCAAAATTATCCTTGGAAACCCAATTACCAATAACAGCAGCCCCATCAAACGCCTTTGCTTTTTCCCAGGGCAATCCTTTTGCTTTCAGCTGACTTTGCAAATCTCTTGCCGTAAAATCAATCCCTAACCCAATTTCATCATAATATTTATGCGCAAATTTTCTATCGATATACTTTCCGAGCTTCTTGATTTTGATCAAAATTTCTACTTCATAATGAATATCATCAGAAAAATCTGGAATAAAGAAAGGTTGTTTTTTGAGTAAGATAGAAG
Source organism: Aquimarina sp. AWH4_224 (assembly GCF_056160245.1). NCBI lineage: Bacteria > Pseudomonadati > Bacteroidota > Flavobacteriia > Flavobacteriales > Flavobacteriaceae > Aquimarina > Aquimarina sp. AWH4_224. The sequence goes on from NZ_JBSWWU010000003.1 coordinate 111,695, forward strand.
TGTCGGGCTTTAAAAAAACTACAGGATCTGTAGGCTTTTCATTTTCTAACTCTTCTATATGGTCGGTATAATTGCGTCCAATACAAATTATCTTCATCGCTTAATTTAGATATGGAAAGATATTACAGATTCAAACTATTGTTGAGTTTACGAAGTCGAACAGCGGTCAATACTTTTTTGGTATATAAAGGAAAATCTGCATTTTGCAACCAGCCAAAATAACCAGGTTCATCTTCCATTACCCGTTCTACCAATTTCCCTTTATGTTTTCCAAAGGTAAACACTTCTTTACCATCATCATCATAAGCAATAAAACCTGCAAAATCGGCGAACTGTTTTCTCGAACTGAATTCTGAAAGGAATTTAGTACTATTCTCTAATTCTGGATATCTATCCAATTGCGCTTTTAGCACTTCATAGGTTGCCATAGTATCTGCTTCAGCCGAGTGTGCATCATTGAGATCTTTATCACAATAAAATTTATAGGCTGCAGAAAGTGTTCTCTTTTCCATCTTATGATAGATAGTTTGTACGTCTACAGAAACAGTATTCTTCATATCGAAGTCTAGCTCAGCTCTTAACAACTCTTCCGCCAACAATGGAATATCAAAACGATTAGAATTAAACCCTCCCAAATCACAACCTTTGATCATATCATGAACTTTGTTAGCGATTTCCTTAAAAGTAGGCTCATTAGCAACTTTGGCATCATCTATACCATGAACTGCAGTTGTTTCTGGAGGTATTGGCATCTCAGGATTTACTAACCATGTTTTACTTTCCTGAGTTCCATTTGGAAACACTTTTAGGATGGAAATTTCTACAATGCGATCTTTAGAAATATTAACCCCGGTCGTTTCAAGATCAAAAAAACAGATCGGTTTTTTCAAATTAAGCTCCATAAATTGTTCGTGTGATTCCCAAAGATAACTTCAATTATTTAACATTCTTGTAGACCAGCTCTACTTTAACATTTCTAAAAACTATACCAACTTCTCTACAAATACATTATCCGCAAATTTTCTTGTCACGGTTTCGGTAGTATCATTGAATCCTATCCTGATCGATTTGTCAAATTCTCGAATTTCCAACACCTTAATCTCACTACTAAGTGCCAGCCCTATTTCTGATACAAATCTTAAAAAATTAACAGAACCGTCGTTTACAGATACTAATTTACACACCTCTCCTACTGATAAAGAAGACAAGGTAATTTTAGGAACTACCTTATATTCGCCACTAGCATTAGGAATCAACTCCCCATGGGGATCTTTTTTCGGAAAATCCATAAATCGGTCTAACTCATCTACCAGCTTGTAGGATTTGATATGCTCTAATTGTTCTGCCACATCATGCACCTCATCCCAGCTAAAATTTAGGTAGTTATACAAAAACGTTTCCCAAAGCCTGTGTTTTCGAATAAGTCGAACAGCAACAGAACGCCCCTCCTGGGTTAATTCTAACTTTCCATATTTTTCGCTAACCACATATTTTTTTGTTTTTAGCTTCTTGATCATATTGTTTGTAGACGCTGGAGAAACTCCCAAATAATCTGCCAATTGATTATTCCCAACCTTATCAGAGCTATCTTCTATCAACAACTTAAAAAGTGCCTTTAGATAGTCTTCTTCACTTTTTGTTAAATTATTCAAATTTGATTTGTTAGTCATAACTAACTTTTTTAGTTTTGCTACGGTGATGAGACAAAAATACTAAACACAATACAATTATTAGGCATATAATTAATTACTATTAGCGTAGATGTAATTTCTTAAAAAGAATATCCAAATACGCGCGACCTACTCCCTAAATAAAACATAATTTAATTTATTTATTGACTGAAAACAATGATTAAGAAACTAACACTTTTATTTATCTTTTCGACAGTTTTCTTTTCTTGCAAAAAAGAAGTAAAACAAGAAAACCAAAAAGTAAATGTGGTAACCACTACCTCTATGATCACAGATCTACTTCATAATATTGGAGGTGATGCGATAGAAGTAGTAGGGTTAATGGGAAGTGGTGTAGATCCTCACTTATACAAAGCCAGCGAAGGGGATGTGAGTAAGTTGGTAAATGCTGATGTTATATTCTACAATGGACTACATCTGGAAGGAAAACTGGTAGAAGTTTTTGAAAAGATGGAAAATCAGGATATTAAAACCATTCCCGTTGCTGAGAAACTTGATAAAAATACGTTGATTGGTTCTGATTACTTCGCTTCAAATTATGATCCTCATATTTGGTTTAGTATCGAAAACTGGAAAATCATCAGCCAATATGTAGTACAACAACTATCTGCCGCTGATCCAAAAAATGCTACAATATTTGAAACAAACGGAAAAATATACCTAGAAAAATTAAACGAACTTGAAAAAAAGCTAAATTCGACTATCACTACTCTACCCAAAGAAAAACGAATATTAGTCACTGCCCATGATGCCTTTAATTATTTTGGTCAGGCTTATGATTTTGATGTTGTAGGATTACAAGGATTGTCTACTGCTACAGAAGCGGGTGTTCAGGATGTTCAGAAATTAGCGAATTTTATTATTGAAAAAGAAATCAAAGCCATTTTTGTAGAAAGTTCTGTTCCTAAAAGAACTATAGAGGCCTTACAGGCAGCAGTGCGATCCAAAGATCATGAAGTAGCCATAGGCGGAACCTTATTTTCTGATGCGTTAGGAAATCCAGGAACAAAAGAAGGTACATATATAGGTATGTTTGAATACAACGTAAACACCATCATAAATGCATTGAAGTAATGGAAGAAAAAATTGCTGTTCAAATAGATGACCTTACGGTAGCCTACAACTACAAACCTGTGTTGTGGGACATCGATCTAGCCATACCAGAAGGTGTCTTAATGGCAATAGTAGGCCCGAATGGTGCAGGCAAATCAACTTTGATCAAATCCATTTTAAATATTATTAAACCCATAGCCGGAAGTGTTAATATTTACGGAAAAACCTACGACAAACAGCGTTCTTTGGTCGCTTATGTCCCTCAAAAAGGGAGTGTAGATTGGGATTTTCCCACTACTGCACTAGATGTGGTGATGATGGGTACCTACGGAAGCCTGGGATGGATCAAACGCCCTGGTGCTAAACAAAAGAAAGCCGCTCTGGAAGCTTTAGAAAAAGTGGGAATGTTAGCCTTCAAAAACCGACAAATAAGTCAATTATCTGGAGGGCAACAACAGCGAATTTTTTTAGCAAGAGCTTTGGTACAAAACGCTTCTATTTACTTTATGGACGAACCGTTTCAAGGAGTCGATGCTACTACTGAAAAGGCAATTATCAATATCCTAAAAGAACTGAGAAAAGCAGGCAAAACAGTGATTGTTGTTCATCACGACTTACAAACGGTACCAGAATACTTTGATTGGGTTACTTTTTTGAACGTTAAAAAAATTGCTACAGGACCAGTGAAAGATATTTTTAATGATGACAATTTAACCAAAACCTACGGTATTAATTACAAAGTAGCGGTCAATCAATAAGCTATGGCATATGTCAATACCACATATAGATTTACAGGCATTATCTCCTAAATGATGGATTTAAGAGAATACATAACGTTGGTTTTTAGTGATTACACCCTTCGTACGATTACCTTGGGCACAGCAGTGCTTGGTGCTATTTGTGGTATGCTAGGGAGTTTTGCCGTATTGCGAAAACAAAGTCTATTAGGTGATGCCATTTCTCATGCTGCGCTCCCAGGAATTGCCATTGCTTTTTTAATTATTGGAGTAAAAAGCAGTTCTGTTTTTTTATTAGGCGCACTGATCAGCGGTCTTATTGGAACTTTTTGGATTCGTGGGATTACTCAAAAAACCCATCTCAAATCAGATACTGCTCTCGGGCTTATCCTATCCTTGTTCTTTGGTTTTGGTATGCTGTTGCTTACCTATATTCAAAAGCAACCTAATGCAAATCAAGCGGGATTAGAAAGTTATTTGTTTGGTCAAGCCGCTACACTTCTAGAAAGTGATGTTTGGTTAATGGTCATAGTTACTGGTATAAGTCTAGTTATCGTGCTACTGTTTTGGAAAGAACTAAAATTGTTACTTTTTGATCCAGATTATACCAAAACTCTCGGTTTTAATACCAAATTTCTTGATATCCTGATTACCACTTTTATTGTGGTTGCTATCGTATTAGGATTACAAACTGTCGGTGTTGTCTTAATGAGTGCTATGCTTTTGGCTCCGGCAGCTGCAGCCAGGCAATGGACCAATAATTTGGGAAAAATGGTGTTTTTGGCAGCGCTCTTTGGTGCATCCTCTGGAGTTTTAGGGACTGCGATAAGTGCAAGTCATAACAATCTATCCACGGGACCTGTTATTGTACTTGTTGCTGGGGTATTCGTTTTATTTTCTTTTATCTTTTCTCCGGGACGTGGTTTACTATTTCGAGAAATACGGTTTAGAAAAAACAGAAATGACTTGCAATTGCATAAGACCCTATCATTTATGTACAATATTGCCAGTACTCATGAAGACATATCTCATCCACATGCGATCAAAATCCTTAATAATTTTCAGGGATTTACCAGAAAATCGTTGCAAAAACTAGAAGACAAAGATTATGTAAAAATTGATGGTCCCATGTGGTCAATGACAGAAACAGGATACCACACTGCAGCAAATTTATACAATCAATTAATCAAAGAAGAAGATGAGTAGTGCACAAATTGAAATACAGCTGATCGCAAGCCTGGTAGCTATCGCTTGCGCTATACCTGGAACCTTTTTGGTGCTACGCAAAATGGCATTAATTACCGATGCTATTAGCCACTCCATTCTTCCTGGTATTGTGATTGGTTTTTTTATTACGCACGATCTGTCATCTCCTCTTCTTATTATTTTGGCCGCAGCTAGTGGCGTACTTACGGTGGTATTGGTAGAGTTTATTCAAAAAACTGGACTGGTAAAAGAAGACACGGCGATTGGATTGGTGTTCCCTGTACTATTTAGTATAGGTATTATTTTGATCGCTCAAAATGCCAACGATATTCATTTAGATGTAGATGCCGTATTATTGGGAGAACTCGCTTTTGCTCCGTTTGATAGATTAGGGTTTAATGATATTGATCTAGGCCCAAAATCCTTGTGGATTATTGGCTCTATTTTATTAATCACACTTGGTTTGCTTTTTGCTTTTTTCAAAGAATTGAAAGTAAGCACGTTTGATGCTGGTTTAGCTTCTGCTTTAGGCCTATCACCAGCTGTTATGCATTATGGACTGATGACGGTTTCTTCTATCACTACAGTGGGAGCCTTTGATGCTGTAGGCGCCATATTGGTAATTGCCCTTATGATTGCCCCAGCCGCCACCGCTTATTTATTGACCAATGACCTGAAAAAGATGTTGGTTTTGGCTGTTGTATTTGGTGTAGGAAGCGCAATAACAGGTTACTGGGTAGCTCACACTTTGGATGCTTCTATTTCAGGATCAATGACAACAGTACTAGGTCTGGTATTTTTAATCGCTTACTTATTTGCTCCAGGTCGAGGTTTGTTCTCTGTTCTTTATCGACAAAGACAACAGCGCATCGAGGTGTCTCTGCTTACCTTCCTTCTACACTTGGGAAACCATCAGGAAATTGAAGAAAGACACGTAAAACACCTCAACGAACATATTAATTGGCAGAAAGTACAATCAAAATCTGTATTGGATTTGGCACTCAAAAACAATATGATTACCATTGATAATGATATCGTATCGCTTACCAAAAAAGGTAAAGATTTTACCACAAAAGCAATTAACTATATCGTAACCAACAAAAATTCTGAAATTGAAAACATGAAGGATCATTTCTTCTTGTTTCGAGGGTAGGATTATTGCTATCCTCTTATACTGAGTCTTCTACCAAATCCCAAAAGATTCAGGCTTTTTTAAAAATCTTGCGGTGAAACTTTGATCTATGCTCCATTTCATTTCTAAAGTAGAAACCGTATTTGTATGCGAAATGGTTCCTTTTGCCAGATCTATATCATAATCCTTACTCCATATCTTATGATATTTTGCTAATTGCTGTACCGCATCCAAAATAAATACGATTTCCTTATTGCTATGGGTTGGATGAATAGACATTCGGATCCAACCTGGCTTATCTGCATTATTTCCTTTATTGATCTGATCTGTGATTTCTTTGGACCTCTGTGGCGTAACACCAAGCAGATAATGTCCATAGGTACCTGCACAAGAGCAGCCCCCTCTAGTTTGTATCCCAAATCGATCATTGAGTATTTTAACCCCTAGATTATGATGAAGACCCTCGATATAAAAAGAAATTACGCCTAATCTTTCCTGATGCTCTCCTGCCAAAATGTGTAAATTCGAGATATTGGATAGAGACTCCCAAATCATTTGAAGAATTTCATGTTCTCTTTTTTGTATGTTATCTACTCCCATTTCTTCTTTCAACTGCATGCACATCGCTACCTTGATGGTTTGTAAAAAAGCAGGCGTACCTCCATCTTCTCTAGCTTCAATAGCATCCAAATACCGATGTTCACCCCACGGATTAGTCCAGGAAACTGTACCGCCACCTGAAATGTCCGGTATCTTATTATGATACAATTTACTGTTGAACACTAAGATTCCTGTTGTTCCCGGTCCTCCCAAAAATTTATGCCCCGAAAAATAAATAGCATCAAGGTATCGTCCTTTTTTGTCGTCTTCGTGCATATCCATCTCAATATAAGGTGCGGAACAGGCAAAATCCACAAAACATAAGCCGTTGTATTGATGTATGAGTTCAGCTATTTCCTGATAAGGAGTGATAATTCCAGTCACATTAGAACAGGAAGTAATCGCTACAATTTTCATTTTACGATGCTGATACTTCTGGATTTCAATTTCAAAATTATGAATAGATACCAACCCCTTTCTATCCGGAGGAACCACAACAACATCTGCAATAGTTTCTAACCAAGAGGTTTGATTAGAATGGTGCTCCATATGAGAAACAAATACTACTGGCCTGTCCTCTTCTTCATATTGAACTTGATCTTGATACGATTCATGAACCCTGAGCCCGAGCATTCGTTGCAACTTATTAACCACTCCCGTCATCCCTGAATTTGAAGATATCAGCACATCCCGAGATGAGGCGTTAACATGCTGCTTAATAATTTGCTGTGCTTTGTGATACGCATACGTCATTGCGGATCCCGTATAATTCGTATCTGTATGTGTATTGGCCACAAAGGGATAAAAATCTTTGAGCATACGTTCTTCGATGGGTCGATACATTCGACCACTAGCTGTCCAGTCTGCATACAACACCCGTATCGAATCATGATAAGGTGTTTTGATATATTGATGCTGACCAATAATCTGATTCTGATATTTCAAAAAATAATCCTGCATGGTTATTCCTCTACTGTACCATTAATAATATCCCATAAATTGGCTGGATCTTCGGCATAAATATCCCGAAGTAGGAATACCATAAGCACAATATAGGCTATAAATCCAAAAAAGATCATGCGCTGAGCCACCGTTGTCTTTTGTATATCTTGTCTGTCTTTTCTTTCACAAACTTCCCCTGGACAGTACTGTACTTTATCCTTATAGAATCTTGCATAAAACTTACAACCCAAACAAATCCCAAAAGCGGTTTCCCAAAACAAAAATACCAGGCAGATCAAACAAATCAGTGCAGTAACTGGTCCATATGAATTGACCACATTTGATAATACAAATATGATACTGGATAGTACTAAACCTATTTTCCAGGCAAATTTCTTTTGCGGTGCCCCCACATATTCTGGTACTTGATTACGAACAATCATTCGACCAAGTATTAAGAATGGTGAAAACCTTGGGTTGATCAATACCCTAATCATAATATCTGTTAGAAAAATAGTCACTGCGTATTTAAGCATAGTGAAGTCGCCTGTAAAAACTACGATAAGTATCGAGATAAACATGATCAAAAAGAGAATGCCTGCAGCCGCTCTTATTTCTCGTTCGTTTAATACGGGTATGGTATACCCATCTACAAATTCACCAAATTGAATGGTTTTGTTAATTGTATGCATTTTGTTCGTTTTTTGATTAATGATTAAAATTGATTGATGATGATTGATGTCTTACCTCTCCATAGAGATTAATTTTTCCAGGTTAAACCCTTTGATAATAAGCCAAAAAGAAATAGCTATTTGCAACAGTCCTATGGGGAGATATAATATCATAAGACCACTATCATACAAAGACCAAAGCACGTTTGATAGCATGGTTATTGCTGCAAGACACCCTAAGATGGAAAATACTGAAGGAACAAGTTCGGTTTTACAGAACCCATAATATAGGACCATAACCGAAAGTCCTCCTACCAACATATCCATCATATGAATCCGACCTCGTACCTCAAGAAATAATGCTCCCGAGCTCTTTAAATAATCTTGGTTAGCGATATCAGCTCCAACATAGTCACTACTGATAGACAATAAAGATAACAGTACTGTATTATCGATAAGAGTAGCTGCAAAACTCACTACAGTGAGTACCAAATAGAGCATGCCCAATCTACGGCTGTAGGTATCGAAAAATGGTTTTAAGGTAATAGCTATCCAAAGACTTATGCAACCTAACAAAACTGCCAATAAAGTGGCTGTGACAATCTCCGTTTCATGAGAAGCAGTAAGGGTTAAAAAGTCGTTGTCAAAAATAACTGGTCCCAGTAAATAGAAGTTGATCAATACTCCTAATACAAACTGAAATAGAAATAGGTATCCCAGTATCATACCCGTTTTAGGATTGAAATTCATAATGTTCGTTTTTTGATTAATGATTGAAATTGATTGATGATGATTGATGATGTAATTTGTACTATTTACATATGCTTCATGATTTAAATTGATTAATTAGAAAAGTCTACTTGATTGGAGTTCCCTTTGATATTGACCTTAGCTCCAGACTTCGCTTTGCTCCTTACCGATTCATAGGATAAATCCAATACCCCATAACTTTCGTTACTAAACAGAAGATTAAGATCTTTCCCAGATACTTGTCCCAAGGTTTCAAAAGTAGTTCCTGAATGCATTACGACTCCCTCTAATACGGAATTATGAATAAAAATCTGTACACTATCCCGCTTACGTATTTCTTTGGCGTTCTCTATTCTTAATGTATCTCCAGATATTTTAATCTTTACAAAAGGCAACAGGTTTTCTGGTGCTTTAATCTTGAGTTGGGTAATACTATCCTGAATAAAATAAATATAAGCTCCTTCTTCATTGTAGATGCTCTTGAATGCTGAAACATCCCTTACTTCCTCTTTAACAGCAAGATTCACTTTACTTCGATCTACTTTATCGATATAATCATGCATGATCTTCTGAAAAGCAAAAAAGAAAAAAGCCAGCAGTACCACTGCAATTATTAATACCAAATTACTTTTTTTCATCACTTACATTTTTAATATATTGGTCATAAGAATTCTTGACTTCTTCAAACTCTACATCGAGTAGCATCATTTCTTTAAACATATCCGGAAGTCGTACTCCCATAAATTCTTTTTTCTTGATTTCGAGTACGGTATCATACCCTTTTTCTGAGACAAAATATCCAATTCCTCTTTTATTATAAATTACTTCCAGTTCTTGCAAATGTGTAAATGCCCGACTCGCGGTATTTGGATTTACCTCTACCATAACAGCAACCTCTCTTACCGAAGGAATCCTTTCGTTTTCCTGCCATTTACGGATCAGAATATTCTCATAAAAGAAATCCACAATTTGTAAGTATATCGGTTTGCCGTTATCAAAATCCATGATCAAGCCTCCTTTTCTGTCATTTTAAAATAAGCTGCCAAAAGCATCATGGGCCCGAAAATCAAACCGAAAAGAAATCCACCGACCCCTGATAGATCATTTTGCGCCAACGAAAATCCTTCTGTAGAAAAAGGATCAGAACTAAACACATCAAAAGCCCCTCCTGTAAACCAAAAACACAATATCATATTATAAATAAACACCCCGAAAACTACCACTAATGCAGCGAGCAGGGTTTTACCTATCCTGTTTTTTGTAAAGGTTAATGCCCCCAGTAAAAATGCAGGTTGAACAAAAAAGTAAAACCTCACCAAGCACCAATACGTATCCGAAAAAATGGGCAAAACATGTAAATCTGTACTAGGAAAAACACTACATAAAGCAATGGCCAATTGCCCAACAACAAAAGCAAAAACACTAAATACTACAATGTACATTACATTGGAAAGCAACCATGAAGCCAATACTTTTTCTAAAGCAGTCGCTGGTAGCAAAAAGTAGAAGTGATTTGTTTTATCTCCTTGAATTTCTCTGAAAATTGAGAAAGTGAACAAGAGACCTAATACCAAAAACAAAATAGAAAACATAGAAATGAACTCATCAGGCTTTACCATAAAGTCTCCTCGCACACTTATTAATGTTCCTACAAAAACAAGTCCACCTGCAACAAGTAAGGCTGTAATTATTGCTCCACGTAGCAATATCACGCTCCTATAAATAAGTCCTGCTATTCTTTTTGCACTAAGCTTTTGCATCGTAATGTGTACTTTTTATTACCGTATTGATTTTGTCTGGATTACTAACTACAGCGTTAAACAACAATTCAAGATCAACCTCCGTTTCTTCAAAATTTTCTCGTTTCAACACTGCTCTACCCCCAAAAGTAGGTTCGGCATATAAAACTTCATCCATCATTTGTTGTTTTGGTCTGCCAAACCATAATTTTTCGGAAACGGAAGAAAACGATTGATCGAATATTACTTTTGATTGCCCAAGAATCACCACATGATTAATCAGACTATGCAAGTCCCTTACCTGATGAGTTGAAATCACTATACATTTCCCCTGATCTACTGCGGAAGCCATAATCCTTCTAAACTGACTTTTTGAAGGGATATCTAATCCATTGGTAGGCTCATCCATAAGCAATAAATTGGTATTGGCTGCAATACCAAAAGCAATGAGTACTTTTTTCTTTTGTCCGAACGACAATGCAGATAGTTTTTCTTTAGGAAAAAGTTTAAATTCCTGAATCAATTGGTAGAATTGATCTCTAGAGAATTTAGGATAAAAAGGAGCGTTTATTTTTTCAAAACTATCAATGCTCAAAGCGGGTAATTCGAAATCTTCAGGAACTAAAAAAATCTCTTGTAGGTTCTCGATACTTCTTCTTGAAATGTCCTGATTAGAAATTTGACAATACCCGATTTTCGGAAACAACAAACCTGCCATCAACTTAATGAGTGTACTTTTCCCTTCTCCATTTTCACCAAATACCCCATAGATGTTACCAGGAGTAAAATCCAATGAAATATCATTAAGAATGGTTCTTCCTTTTGGATACTGAAAACCTAAGCCTCTAATTTGAATCATATCTAGTGTATTAGTTATCTAGTACACCTCAAAACTAAAAAAGTTATTTGAATTGACCAATTTTTTTTGGTTTTTACACTTTATTCATTGAGTATTAGCAGGTATTACTCCAAGAAAAAACAAACCCCACAGTAGAAAACTGCAGGGTTGCCATTATTTTCAAAGATTGATCTTTTTAGATCTCTCTATTACTATCAAAAGCTTCTAAGTAATCTTTTACTCGTTGCACAAACTGTCCTCCTAAAGCTCCATTCACCACTCTGTGGTCATACGAATGCGATAAGAACATTTTGTATCGAATACCAATAAAATCTCCTTCTGGAGTCTCGATTACCGCAGGAACTTTGCGAATTGCACCAAGAGCCAATATTCCTACCTGCGGTTGATTGATGATTGGCGTCCCCATAATACTGCCAAAAGTTCCAACATTAGTAACCGTGTAGGTACCATCTTGAATATCGTCTGGCTTCAATTGATTATTACGAGCTCTACCCGCCAAATCATTAACAGCCTTAGTCATTCCTACAAGATTCAATTGATCTGCATTTTTAATCACAGGTACAATCAAATTCCCATCAGGCAATGCCGCTGCCATTCCTAAATTGATATTTTTCTTTTTAATAATACTATCTCCTGACACAGATATATTCATCATCGGGAAGTCTTTCAAGGCTTTTGCCACAGCTTCCATGAAGATCGGGGTAAATGTAAGGTTCTCTCCTTCTCGCTTCATGAAATCTCCTTTCACCTTCTTTCTCCAGTTCCAGATATTGGTTACATCTGCCTCGATAAACGATTGTACGTGAGCCGAAGTTTGTACAGACTCTACCATATGATGGGCAATTAGTTTACCCATACGTGTCATTTCTATAATTTCATCTTCTCCCGAAGCCACCACAGGTGCTGCCTTTGGCGTTTCTGCTTTTTTAACAGGTGTTGCTGCAGGTTTCTCCGCTGCTACTTTTGCAGGTTCAGCTACAGCTGGTGCTACTTTACCATTTTTGCGATCCTCTACAAATTGTAAAATATCATTTTTGGTAACTCGACCATCTTTTCCTGTACCTTGCAGCGCCTCAAGTTCTGCTAGAGATATCCCTTCTGCAGTTGCGATATTTTTAACTAAAGGAGAATAGAACTTGCTACCTTCTGAGAAGTCAGTTGCAGTAGCACTAACTGCTTCTGCAGTTTCTGCTATTTGGGTTTCAATAACCGCAGCTTCCGCAGGAACTTCAGCAGGCGCCTCTTCTACCGCAGTCGACGATCCAGAATCAGGAACATCTGCTCCTTCGGTTTCGATAACGGCAATAGTTTGACCTACCTGTACTACATCGTCCACATCAAATAGTTTCTCAACTAGTACACCTTCTACCTCACTAGGCACTTCACTATCTACCTTGTCTGTTGCGATTTCTACCACAGCATCATCCAGTTCGATAGTATCTCCAACTTCTTTTAACCAAGTTGTTATTGTTGCTTCTGCAACACTTTCACCCATTTTTGGAAGTTTTAGCTCAAATTTTGCCATATTCTTAATCCAAAGTGTTTAAATGTTATATTTTTTGCGAATTTAATTAAAATAAAGCTTTAAAATTAGTTTTTCTATATTAAAGTTTATTTAAAATGTGATCACCTCTCCCTTTCCATCACTAAAATCACTCCCCAAAATATAGTCACAATCTGCTGGTCGTATTTTGAAAGTGACATTTTGTTTATTCAACAATTCCATTTGTTGAATGATCTCAAGATAAGCCATAAAATCGCCATCAAAGATAATCTCGATATTCTTATCTCCCAAATCTTCTCTCTCTATTGTAGAAACTCTTATCAATTCAGCATTCAATTTTGCTGCAATACCGGCGCTCAACATTTCATTTTCTGAAATCAAGTAATACTGCTCTATCTTTCTTCTATTTTTCTTAAAATCTTTAAATGAATGTATAAAAGATACCATTCGTATCCCCACAGAAACCATGAAATCAAGAACACGATTACTCCTAAAATGTTTGCTGTAAAACAATCGCATGGCTCCATAGAAAATCATTACCAAGTCAGCATTACGATCAACACTTTCTCCTTTATAATGCAAAGCCGTAAAAGTACCTAAATAATAATTAAGCAATCCCATTTTCTTAACTCTATAGGACAAATCCAGGTCTTCGCCATATAAAAAGTAATCATCATCAAAACCACCAACTGATAGATAATGATCTTTTTTGATCAGCATAAATGCGCTATCCAAAACATCGACTCTTCCTATCTCTCGTTCTTGAATATGATCGGCAAAATAGCTTTTTACAAATCGCGTACGAATTCCTAAAAGTCTTTTTAAAGAAGTTAGTGGTGCGGGGATATTACGTTTACTTTCCCGAAGAAAGTTCCCCTTACCACTGATTAATCTGGGTCCTACTAACCCAACATGTGGTAGTTGCGTTGCCTTTTTCAAAAGATTTGGAAATACATTGTCCGGAATAATAGTATCCGGATTGAGAAAACACAAAAATTTCCCACTAGAAACACCGACTCCTTTATTGTTTGCTTTGGCCAATCCAAGGTTGCTCTTGTTTTCTAGCAATAGCACTTCGGGAAACTTATCCCGAATCATTTGACAACTATGATCTGTAGAGTTATTGTCTACAACTATGACTTCAGAATCTTCTGCAACGATTACCTCTCTTAGACTCAATAGACATTGTTCTAAGAAATATTGCACATTATAATTTACTATGATTACTGATAGTCTCAGGTTACTTACTTTTCTGTAACAAGTTAGGAATTCTTCAGGGCGTTTTCAAAAGGAATCCTATTCATAATACTTCTACCCAAAGTAACTTCGTCTGCATACTCCAACTCGTCATTAACCCCAATACCTCGAGCGATCGTAGATATTTTGACTTCTTGCCCTTCTAATTGTCGGTAGATATAAAAATTAGTTGTATCCCCTTCCATAGTGGCACTAAGTGCAAAAATGAGTTCTTTGATTTCTCCTGATTTCACTTTTTCTACCAGGGAACTAATCTTCAAATCTTGCGGACCAACACCATCCAACGGACTTATTTTTCCGCCCAACACATGATACAAACCTCTGTATTGCCCAGTGCTTTCGATAGCCATTACATCTCGAATATCTTCAACCACACAAACGAGTTCCTTTTCTCGACTAGGGTTACTACAAATATCACAGATTTCTACATCACTAATACTATGGCATTTTTTACAGAATTTGATTTCTTTCCTTAATTGCCCCAACGCCAAGGTTAAATGTTCTGTTTGAGTCTCTGGTTGTCTTAATAAATGAAGTACTAATCTCAAAGCGGTTCGCTTCCCGATACCGGGTAATTGAGACATTTCGTATACTGCGTTTTCCAATAATTTTGAAGAGAATTCCATAGCGCAACAAATTTAGCATTTTTTAATGCATATTCCTTCTTAAATACTGATTGTTTATAAGCTTCAATTAAAAGCATTTTTCTACTTTTACCTTAAAAGAAAAACAATGTTTGATTCACTTTCGGGAGAAACTCAGCTTATCTTGATGGTCATGGGGATTGCCGTTTTATTTGCAATTGTGTCTTGGAACACCAAGAACAATAAGCGCAAACTGTATGATCGTGATAAACGAAATTTCAAAAAGAATTACTTCAAAAAGAAAGAAAAAGAGCAATAAGAAACTAATTTCACATGAAAATATACACAAAAACAGGGGATAAAGGCACTACAGCCCTTTTTGGAGGCACACGAGTCCCTAAGCATCATATTCGAATCGACAGCTATGGAACGGTCGACGAATTGAATTCTCATATTGGATTGATCAGAGATCAAGATATCGATGAACTTAGCAAACAAGTTTTGGTCACTATACAGGATAAACTTTTCACCGTAGGTGCTGTGTTGGCCACTGATCCTGAAAAAGCAATGCTAAAAAGTGGCAAAAAACGATTGAACATCCCTACCATAGCCGATGAAGACATCGAATTATTAGAAAATGAAATGGATCGAATGAATGAAGCTTTACCGCCAATGACACATTTTGTATTACCAGGAGGGCATCAAACTGTGTCATTCTGTCATATAGCCCGCTGCGTATGCCGTAGAGCAGAACGTTTGGCTACTGCACTATATGAATTAGAGCCTTTTGAAGGCACTACCTTGCAATATTTAAACCGACTATCTGACTACCTTTTTGTACTGGCACGAAAGTTGTCCCACGATTTGAAAGCAGATGAGATAAAATGGATTCCTACCAAGAATTCTTAAATTAAAAATACCTGCAAAATTAATAAGGGAAAACCCCAGAAAATCACGTTCTTATAATTATTGTTTAAATAATTAATTTTTTACTTGACTTTTTAAACTAAAAAATTATTTTTGCAGAAAATAAACCAGTAAACCTATGTATTGGACTTTAGAACTAGCATCCTATCTGAGTGATGCGCCTTGGCCAGCTACAAAAGACGAACTAATTGATTATGCAATTCGTACTGGAGCACCTTTGGAAGTTGTGGAGAATTTGCAAGCGATTGAAGATGAAGGAGATTCTTATGATTCGATAGAAGAGATATGGCCCGATTATCCTACAGACGAAGATTATCTTTGGAATGAGGATGAATATTAAAAAAATGAAATAGTTATAAAAGTCTCGCAAGAGGCTTTTTTTTTGCGTAAATTACGCCACTTAGATTACGATTTTTGATCGTAAAAATATTGTATAATTTGACCTGATTGGTCGTGAGATAATTTCGCTAATCCCAAGATCTGGGACTTGACTCGAATGACCCGAACAGTTGGACCTTCCAACCAGTTGTGTTTAAAACAAACATCTCAATAAACATATAACCATAAATTATGGGAATTTTAGATTCTGTATTAAAAGTATTTGTAGGAGATAAATCCAAAAAAGATATTAAAGAGATTCAGCCAAAAGTTGAATTGATCAAAAAAGCTGAAAAAGGACTTGAAGGATTATCTCATGATGAACTGCGCGCAAAAACAGAAGCATTCAAAAAACAGATTGATGATGCCAGAAAAGATATTCAATCCAAAATTGAAAAACTTCAGGAAGATGCAAATACTGAAGAAGATATAGACAAAAAAGAAGATATCTACGCAGAAATCGACAAGCTAAAGGACGATGCTTACGAAGCTACAGAAAATGCATTAAATGACATTCTACCTGAAGCCTATGCTGTTGTTAAAGAAACAGCGAAGCGTTTTGCAAATAATGAAACCATAGAAGTTAGTGCTTCTACCTACGATCGAGAACTTTCTGGAACAAAAGATTACATCACACTAGATAATGACAAAGCAATTTGGTCTACAAGCTGGGATGCTGCTGGTAAAGAGGTGAAATGGGATATGATCCATTATGATGTTCAGCTTATCGGTGGTATTGCCATGCACGAAGGTAAAATTGCAGAAATGCAGACGGGTGAGGGTAAAACTTTGGTAGCTACCCTACCGGTATATCTTAATGCGCTTTCTGGAAATGGAGTTCACCTGGTAACCGTAAATGATTACCTTGCACGTCGTGATAGCGAATGGATGGCTCCTATATTTCAGTTTCATGGACTTACCGTAGATTGTATCGATAACCACAGACCTAACTCGGCAGAACGTAGAGCAGCTTATAACGCGGATATTACTTACGGTACCAATAATGAATTTGGTTTTGATTATTTGCGTGATAATATGTCTCATGCTCCTGAAGATTTGGTACAACGTCCACATAACTATGCGATCATTGACGAGGTGGATTCTGTTTTGATTGATGATGCACGTACTCCGTTGATTATTTCTGGTCCTATACCAAAAGGAGATATTCATGAGTTTGATCAACTAAAACCAAAGGTTGCGGATATCGTTGCTGTTCAACAAAAATATTTGACCACTGTTCTTGCTGAAGCTAAGAAGCTCATCAAAGAAGGAGATAACAAAGAAGGTGGCTTCAAATTACTACAGGTATATAGAGGTATTCCAAAAAACAAAGCCTTAATTAAGTTTTTGAGTGAAGAAGGAGTAAAACAACTACTTCAAAAAACAGAAAACTTCTACATGCAGGACAACAATCGTGAGATGCATAAGATTGATGCCGACCTGTATTATGTAATCGAAGAGAAGAACAATCAAATAGATCTTACCGATAAAGGTGTCGAATATCTTTCTGGAAAAGAAAACCCAGATTTCTTCGTACTTCCTCAAATTGGTATGGAAATCGCCAAAATTGAAGAATTAGGATTATCTAAGGAAGAAGAGGCTGAAAAGAAAGAAGATCTTTTTAGAGATTATAGCGTAAAAAGTGAACGCATTCACACCTTAAGACAATTACTAAAAGCATATTCATTATTCGAAAAAGATGTGGAGTATGTGGTAATGGATAACAAAGTAAAGATCGTTGACGAGCAGACCGGACGTATTATGGATGGTCGTCGTTATAGCGATGGTTTACACCAGGCGATTGAAGCTAAAGAAAATGTAAAGATTGAGGATGCTACGCAGACCTTTGCTACGGTTACTTTGCAGAACTACTTCAGAATGTACCGAAAGTTATCCGGTATGACCGGTACCGCAGTTACTGAAGCAGGTGAACTTTGGGAAATCTACAAACTAGATGTGGTAGAAATCCCAACCAACCGACCTATAGCAAGACACGATCGTGAAGATTTAGTATATAAGACAAAACGTGAAAAATACAATGCCGTTATCGAACAGGTAACCGAATTGTCTCACGCAGGTAGACCTGTATTGATCGGTACAACCTCTGTAGAAATTTCTGAATTATTAAGTAGAATGCTTACCATCAGAAAGGTTCCACATAATGTGCTGAACGCGAAATTGCATAAAAAAGAAGCCGATATTGTTGCCGAAGCTGGTAAACAAGGTATGGTTACCATCGCTACCAATATGGCTGGTAGGGGTACTGATATCAAGCTTTCTGATGCGGTAAAATCTGCTGGCGGACTTGCAATAATCGGTACAGAGCGCCATGATTCAAGACGTGTAGATCGCCAGTTAAGAGGTCGTTCTGGACGTCAGGGAGATCCAGGTAGCTCGCAGTTCTATGTATCGCTAGAAGATAACCTTATGCGTTTATTTGGTTCTGAACGTATCGCCAAAATGATGGATAGAATGGGGTTAGAAGAAGGAGAAGTAATCCAACACTCTATGATCACAAAATCTATCGAGAGAGCTCAGAAAAAAGTAGAAGAAAACAACTTTGGTGTTCGTAAAAGACTCTTGGAATATGATGATGTAATGAACGCACAAAGAGAAGTGGTATACAAACGTAGATATCATGCGCTATTTGGAGAACGTTTGCGTGTAGATATCGCTAATATGATCTACGACACTGCCGAAGTGATCACCGAATCCAACAAGAACGCTCAGGACTTCAAGAACTTTGAGTTTGAGTTGATACGTTATTTCTCTATGAGTAGTCCTATCTCTGCAGAAGAGTTTGAGAAAATGGATGCTCAAAAAATTGCGGGACAAGTGTACAAAGCAGCTTATGATCACTATCAGGATAAAATGAAGCGTAATGCAGAAACTGCATTCCCAGTGATCAAACAAGTATATGAAGATCCTTCTAGCAATTACGAAAGAATCCTTGTACCGTTTACGGATGGTGTAAAGAGTCTGAATGTTGCTACAGATCTTAAAAAAGCCTATGATTCTGAAGGAAAACAGTTGATCACTGATTTTGAAAAGAACATTACACTAGCCATTATCGATGATGCTTGGAAAACCCATCTTCGTAAAATGGATGAATTAAAGCAAAGTGTACAGCTTGCTGTTCACGAACAAAAAGATCCGTTGTTGATTTACAAATTCGAAGCTTTTGAGTTGTTCAAAGCAATGATCGAAGAAGTAAATAAAGATGTGATTTCGTTCTTGTTTAAAGGAGAATTACCTACTGGTAATACACAAGATATTTCTGAGGCTCGCCAGGTAAGAAGAAAAGAAAATCTGGAAACTAGCAAAGAAGAGATTCCAAATATGGACGAGCGAGCAGCCATGAATAGAGCCGCTGGTCAAACCCAACAACAACCACAAGTAACAGAAACCATCGTAAGAGAGCAACCTAAAATTGGTCGTAACGATAGAGTTACCATTAAGCACGTAATGAGTGGTGAAAATAAAACTTTGAAATATAAGCAAGCCATTCCTCTGATCGAAAAAGGAGAATGGGTATTGATCAACGAATAAGAAGTTACAAGACTTTACATAAAAAAACCTGCAGTTTTCGCTGCAGGTTTTTTTATACTTCTTGAGTTGACCTATGATACAGACTTTTTATACATAGTAAAAAACAAAAAAGGCAAATATCCTGCAGCAAATATAAACGCTCCTGCCAACAGAAGGACACTAGCCCCTTGCCAATGCAAGAATTTAAACACTCCAGACAAACCTATCACAGTTCCTGAAACACAGCCCATGATAATTTTTAATCGTTCTGACAAAGAACGCGCTATTGCTAACTTGAACTTGTCAAAAGTATATAACGGTAAAAACACAAGTAACAATAATAGAAACCCCACTGTAAATAGCATATTAGCATAAGGAAAATACAATAACTTGAATGTAATTCCTGCGGTAAGGGTAAACGCCCCAACAAAACCAATTAGATACATAAGTCTTTTCATGATAAGTATTCGTTTATAGTTTAATAAAAAAATTGTTTTTTGTTCAATCTCACTTAGTCCATTAGGAGCCAACTCTATTAATGCTTCTTGCAAGGCCATCTCAAAGGTTTCTCCTTTCTTTATTCGGATTTCTACTACACAACATAGATGATCCAAAATATCATCTCGTAGAGACTTTATTTTTAACCCATCTTTATCCAGAAGTTCAATAATCTTGCGTTCCTGTTCATCAGTAAGCCTCATGAGATCTTCAATTGTGGATTAATAACTTTGCTTATGGTTGCTATAAAATCTTGCAGCTCTTCCAAATAATGCACTTTTTCCTCTTTTCCTTTCTTGGTGAGCAAGTAATATTTCCGAATTCTTTTACCGATATATACTTCCTCGCAAGTCAACAACCCCTCTTTTTTCATCTTTTGTAAAGCAGGGTACAACGAACCATCCTTGAGCAAAATTTTGCCATCAGACAGCTCCTTTACTTTCTGAAAAATCTCATAGCCGTACATACGTCCATTTTCAGCAAGGATATTTAATACAATAACAGAAAGGGTTCCTTTTAAAAGTTCTTTTGAATACATAGATCAAATATACATAAAAAAACAATACATCATAATTCTATGTATTTAAATTTTAAAATACTCTAAAAAAACCCATTACATCATCATATCCCAAAAAAAAGAAGCGGATCCAAATTGGATCCGCTTTTTTTTATTTTTGTTTGAGCTGTAAAACTCCCCTGATGAATTTTCTTATAGTTCGCTAAGGTTGTTTTGAGTTTCAATAAACTTTTCAACGATTACAGAATCTCCGTTGTTATTTTCTAATAAATATACCCCTACAGGAAGTAAACTTAAATCGATAACATTAGTAGTTTTTGATAACACGTGTACTGTATCTTTTACTTCAAACAACTTTAACTTATCCCCTTCTTCAAAATTTAATACAGTAACAATATCTCCATCTCTATGGATGTCCAGTAGATTTTGATTAGTATCTACATAATTCTTGATAAACCCTTCTTCAACATCTTCGCTCTCTCCTGCATCAGCCATCATACTATCTTCTACCTCAAAATTTTCATCCTGAGCAAAAACAGCTCCTTCGATCATTAACTCTTCCTCTAAACGGTCGATAACTACAGATTGACCTTGACTGTTCTCCAAAATATAAGAACCTACTGGCAACTGACTTAAATCGATATGAGAATAAGATTTTGATAAGATATGATCTCCAGTTTCAACTTCGAATAACTTTAATTTATCTCCTTCTTCGAAATCCATTACTTCAACAACTAAACCATCCTGCTTCACAACAAGACCATTGTCATCTTTAGCAATACTAACAAGAGATAAAAATAAACTGAATAATAGTGTAATCGCTTTCATCATTTTTGGGGCTTTGTAGTTAAGAAACTACGGTTTTACCATACAAGGATACAGCGAAATAATTGTGTTACCAACTAGAAATCAAGTTTTTAGATCAAATACGCCGTATTTTCGTCAAAATACCAAAAAAGAAGAAAAATATATTTAAACAACTGATTATCAAATATTTAAATATTGTAAGTGTCGCCAAAAAACACAATAAACTAGATCAAATACACAAAACACACTAGATCAGGCACTTAAAACTAGTACATATCCAGATAGTTTTATCGATTATGTACACGAAAAATCTCTTAATTATACTTGTATAATTAAACAAAATAATTCTAAATGTGATAATTCCAGGGGTGTTTTTACCTTATTTTAAGTAGTAGATTAGGATCAGGACAATTGTTTTGATATCTAGTTAATTCACTTTTACTGGATACTCCTGGATAATCTCCAGAGTTTCCTTCCAGGTCTTTCATAATCTGAAAATGCAAATGCGGAGCATAATCTCCATTTACAGACGCATCACCTAATCTGGCAATAACATCGCCTGCTCGAACCTCCTGACCAATAGCAATATGATCCAACGAAGCCACACTAAGGTGACCGTACAAGGTATAAAAAGTTATTTCGGAATAATTATGTTCCAAAATAATAGTAGGGCCGTAATCCCCATAATTCTTATTGTTTTTGTAGCTATGGATTTTTCCAGGTATTGGAGCCAGGATTTCTGTACCCGCATCACACCAAACATCTAATCCCAAGTGAATATTTCTCTCGGTTGCAGGATCTTGCTGGTTAAAATGAGTGCTTCGACGATACATTGATCTCACCTCCAAATATCCGCCATAAGCTACCATAGCATTATGTTGTTTTAGAAAATCGGCGATATAATCATCAAATGCTGCTGATGATGAAACATCTATCGCATCCAGCTCTTTATTGGACTCGGACAGATCTATGGCTAAATAATCATCTTTTGAAAATACGGAAGATACTACAGGAACAAAATTATCGGTCAACTGACCTAAAAAATCTTTAAACATTGTACTGTTCATTTAAGCACTTTTTGAAATGGTTTTGGGTTCTTTGGATATCCAATTTTTAGGAAGTTGTTTCAATAACGCCTTTCTAAAATCATGATAATCCACAGTAATGGTATGTCTTGGTGTACTGATTTGCTTATAATGTGGATGGGTAACTTCTCGCTCACATAACTTCTCAATATTTTGAGGCATTTTCCACTCCCCAGTCAAATAATTAGCCAAAATCTTACTTTGCAACTCTGATCCCGGCCAAATGCAACCTAATGGCTGAAACATGCCTACAAAGAACAAATCATGGTATTTTGGGTGAAACATTTTGAGATATAAGGGCACTGGACCCTCACTATAATCGATAAAAGAATCCTTAAAGAAGGAATGTTTCAAAACAAAACCTGTACATGCAATAATTACGTCAAAATCTTCCTTGGTACCATCTTTAAAATGCACAGTATTATCATCCAAACGTTCTATATCCACTTTAGGATGAACTTTTCCATGTCTTATCTTATATAACAGTTCATCATTAATGGTGGGATGAGTTTCTCCAAATTTAGTTCTTACCTTCTGTAACCCATATAATTTATTTTTCCCTATAAGAAGATTCAGCAATCGATCGTTAAGCCAACTTCTTATTTTTACAGGCAACCAGGCAGATCTTGCTCCAACGATATCCGAGGGTAACCCAAAAAAGAATTTTGGAATGATACGATACCCTCTTCGCCAGCTTATACTTGTTTTCTCACTCACTCGACTGGTTTCTACGGCTACATCACAAGCAGAGTTCCCTCCACCAATGACTAACACTCTTTTTCCTGCAAATGGTGATGCTTTTTTGTAGTGATGTGAATGCATAAAGGAACCACTAAAATTTCCTGGATACTCTGGCATTCTAGGTACAGAATGATGACCGTTACAGGCTACCAAATCGGTAAATACTTCTACACGCTCTTGATTGTGCTGTTTGATGGTGACATGCCATTCATTATCTCCTTTTCTATCACAATGTAGTACGCTAGTTTCAAATTCGATATGAGGATAAAGGTCAAAATAGCGGGCATAGGCTTGAAAATACCTCCGTAACTCATCATGAGATGGGTAATCCGCCACCGTTTTATCAAAATCATCAAAAGTATAATCCTCGTATTGTGATAATGTTTTGGAGCTAATAATATGAGTGGTCTCAAAAACACTGGAGTGGCTTTCATCTTCAGAATAAATCCAGTTACCGCCTACTTCTTTGTTCTGATCATAACAAACCACAGATAGTCCTTTATCAATCAAATTCTTGAGCACCGTGATCCCACTAGGTCCAGCTCCTATTATACAGACTCTTTTTTGCATACGGATGTATAATAATTAATTAGGGTATGTAAAATAGAGAATGTAACGGAGTTTAAAAAATCTTTTAAAAGATTAGTTATGTATACGCAGCCGAACTATAAAGAAAAACTCTTATCTATTCTTCTTTTAAGAATTGGGATTTGTACAAAAAATAATATGGAGAAGAACAAAATCCCATACAAGGTAGTCTTATAAAGTGTAAAGTCTTTAAAAGGGTTATTGATCAACTTCCCCTTTAGTTGTAAAGAAGAAAGATCTACCTTATCCAAAATCGATGTATTATTATCAGTTAAAAATGCAAGACTCAAAACCAAACCAAAAATTAATGTTCCTATCCAAAACCAGGCTCTTTTAGAAATAAGAGGTGTATAGACGATAGGCTCCTGTGCATTCAACCTTTTAATATCACGCATCACATTGATAGAGAAACCCGACGAGGGACGTTCTATTCCTGCCTCTTTTACTAAACGTTTTACATCATTAAATTGCTCTTCCATTTTTATTGCTTATTTCTGGTAAAACATAATGTTTCAGTATCGAATATAACTTTTTTCTACTACGAAACAGTTTTATTTTTACATTATCTGCTGTTAACCCCACAATATCAGCTATTTCTTTTATATTCTTTTCTTCAAAATAATAAAGTGTTACTAATACTGCCGTTTCTTGTGGTAGTTTTAAGATACTTTCTGCTATGATTTTTTTTCGTTCTTGTTCTTGTAAATAGCTCAATGCATCAGTAACCAGTTCTACATCTCCTTCGTTAATCTCTTCTATCAATTCTGAAGTTATTAATTTCTTATTCGATTTCACCAAATCCAGGCTTTTTCGATAGGCTATCGTATATAACCAAGTTGAAAATTTAGCTTCTCCTCTATACTTAGCTAAAGACTCATATGCCTTGACAAAGGTATCCTGAGCCACTTCTTCTGCCTGTTCTTTATTTTTAATTACCCTATACACCACAGTATATACCAAATTCTGATATCGTTCTACCAGTATCGAAAAAGCGTTGATATCGCCTTCTAGTACTTTTTGGATATAATATTGGTCTGGTTGATGGTTCATTTATCTATGAGACGACATTCATCTAACTACGGTTACACCTAATACTCAAAAAAGGTAATAATTTTTTTTTCACATTTTTTGTAACCGCTCCAAACATTTGCCCGTCATAATGAAAAAACGAACAGTAATCTAAATTTTAAAATCAACATTATGAGTTTTATTGAAGCATTAATACCATTATCTATTTTTGGTTGCATTTTTGGAATATTCTACCTCTTTATAGCTGCCAGAAATAAAGAAAGAATGGCATTGATAGAGAAAGGAGCAGACGCCTCTATCTTCTACAGTAGTAAAGAAAAAAGAGTAACACCTTTTTGGAAAGTGTTTATCTTGAATTTCTCATTACTATTAATGGGTATAGGTTCAGGTATTTTTATCGCGGGACTCTTGCATCAAGTAATTGGTCTAAATCGTGAAGTTGCATATCCCGGAACTATTTTCTTAATGGCAGGTGTTGGATTATTCGTAGGTTTCAACATGACCAAAAATCTAGAGAAATAAAAACAATACCCCTAGATCACAAACAAAAAAGCCTATCCGTTTGGATAGGCTTTACACATTTTATATAGCATTTCCTACATTTCTGCTACTTGATCTTTGTCTACAAACTTTTCTACAACTACAGAATCTCCTCTATCGTTTTCTAGTACATAAACTCCAGCTGGTAATTGGCTAAGGTCTACGAAGTTTGTTGTTTTTGTTAAAACGTGAACTGTATTTTTTACTTCAAATAATTTTATTTTGTCTCCTTCTTCGAAATCCTCTACGGTAATCACATCACCTTCTCTTGTAATCGCTAAAAGATTGGTTTCTGAGTTATCATAATAGTGCATATACTCTTGCTCAACATCTATCTCTGCAGGAACCATAACTCTTGCACTATCTCTTTCTAATAAAAAATCATTGTGAATTGCATTGATAGCTCCATCCACCTTTAACTCTTCTTCCATTCTATCAATTACAACAGATTGTCCTTCATTGTTTTCTAAAAGGTAAGTTCCTACAGGTAGTTGACTTAAATCGATCTCACTATGGGTTTTAGAAAGAATATGCTCTCCAGTCTCAATCTCAAATAACTTGATTTTATCTCCTTCTTCAAAATCCAATACAACAACAACTAGACCATCTTTCTCTACTTTAAGATCGCCGTCACTAATGTTTGCATAACTATTTAAGAATAGAAATAAACTAAAAATACATGCTATTAATTTCATCTTATCTAGGGTTTTTGAATAATGCTTTGTCCTCCCCCTGTTACGGGTTTACCATACAATGATATTACTTAAATATGGCTAAACAAACTAAAAAACAGACTTTTAGATCAAATGAATTCGATACTCGATAAAAAACACAAAAAATGTTAAATTTAAGTTATTTAAACATTAAAACACTGTTTAACAGAGACTTACATTTAAAGAATCGGGGAAATAATAGATTAAATGCATTTTTGTAAGGATCAAAGACAAACCGCGACCAAGGTTCTTACGCTTTTTTTTGTAGAAAAATAAAAACAGTCAACGCCTAAACACTAAAAAAGCCCCATCGATCTGTACCGATGAAGCTTTTTTATAATTAACACTACAATTATTATGAAAAATATTTATTCTTTACTTAAAATCACATTACTATATTTAGCATTAACAGTAATCAGCTTGTTCGTATCCCGTGTACCTTGATACCCATTGATAAAAACGTTTCCAAAATTACTTCTGGTATTAATCTCCAGCGTTTTGGGCAATCCAATTTTACTGCGAGATCCAGTATACGAGAGATTAAAAGGTGTTTTAGGTAACTTCAATCGAAAATCACTATTCTGGACGGCTAAATCCAACGTTTTGAAAGAACTTCCTAAATTCGCAATGGTTACTGTTCCAAAACTTGCAGCTATGGCTCCATTTTCATCCATTTGCTGAATAAAGATGTTGCTCGAATCTGAGTTTACCAAAAGATTCTTAGCAGTCTGAATTCTACAATTCTTTACATAATTCACTACAAGTCTTCCATCATTCCATTGCCTTACAAATACAGGAGAATAAGATGCTTTTATAAATGTTTTATTTCCATCAACCACATTGGCAGATAATCTAGTATGTGATAAGGATGCTTTTACATTATATGATCTTTCTGCAAGTTGTACTGCCCCATGACGAATGTTAAGTTTCAACTTTGCATTTTTAGGCATTTTCACTTTGATCACCTTACTTGTTCCTTTGGTATTAGGTCGTGTAGCTGTATACTGATAAACCGTTACATTCGACGTTCCTTGTTGCTGATTTTGTATATCTCTGACAAACTGTGAAGCCCACGCTTCCATTTGTCTACCATACTGCTCTCCCCACTCTAGTTTGATTTGTAAATCTCCAGAAATAGTACCATTCTTTTCTAACTGTTGCGCAAGCTTTTGCTTTTCTTTTTCGATTTCATCACTGAACTTTTCTCGAATTTGACTCTCCCACTGCTGCACATACTTCTCGTCCTGTCCCGAATATCTCCTATCAGAGAGGTTAACATTAGACTGTTGATCATTTGAAAGCGAATTAGGCATAGGATTATTCTCTATATTTTTGATAAGAGGCCCTAAAAGGTCCGAAATAGCAGGATCTAACTTTCTTAACTCTTCTTCACTAATCGTAAAATTCGATGCAGTAACTTTTCCAGACCACAAATTTCCTGCTCTGGAGTTGATCGTAATACTTTGGTCATCTCCCAATACATCCAATTGCCAACTTTCTATAATCCTTCTACTATTTTCGTCATCCAAATTCTCTCCCTCTACATAAGCTTCAATCCCAATTTCATTTCTATTCCAGGTTTCAAAAACAACATTGGTATGGCTGGTATTCAGGTTTAACGCAACATCAGAAGCAACAGAAATCCGTTCATTAAGTTTCTCTTGTCTATCCTGAGCCAGTAACCCTGTAACACAAAGACTAAGAATGCAAAATGTAATACCGCTAAGCTTGTATTTCGTCATATCCTTCGTTCTCAATTTTTTCTAATTCTTCAAGTTTTTCTTTTAATTGCTCTAATAATGAAAGTCTAAGTGTTAGATTCTCCTTCATCGCTTCAATACTCTCTAAGTTTGGCCCAACTTCCATCAATTCTTTATTTAAGTTCTGGTATTCTTTATCAAGATTACTCAACCGCACCTTAAAACTTTCTACTAATTCTCTGTTCTTATCATTGACCGTAATTTCGGATAATTGAAATTTTATACTTGTCAACAAATAGTTCTCTACCTTTTCATATTCTGGGTGCATATCTGCCAACCCAGAGGATTGCTTGTTCAACACTACTGTAGCATTCTTGGTAGTTTCAGCATCTACTACCTCAGTACCGGTATTATCCTTACCACCAAATTGGTTAAATGCGGTGATAGAAATCGAAAAAATAATAGCCACACTGGCTGCAATTTTAAGCCAGCCATAATTAGACGATTTAGTTTTCCGCTCGGGTAACTCTTTCTCTAATCTAGCCATAAAACGAGCTTGATGTCCATCTTGCAATCGTTCAGAAGGGATAGCTTTATCTTGTCTCAACAGCTCTCTAATATCTTGTGCCATCTTTCAAATGTTTTAGTTGGTCCTGTAGTTGCTTTTTTCCTCTATGTACTAAAGTCCTAGAAGCAACCGGGGTGATATCTAATATTTCACTTATCTCGTTATGATCATACCCTTCTATTAAAAATAGCATTACTGCATATTTATATTTTTCAGGTAATCTTTCTATAGCTTTCTTTACTTCATCTACGGTAACCGAATCTGAAACAGACCAATCATTCTGTTCTTCCACCGTCGTCATTACCTGTTCATTTATCGCCACCATATTCATCTTTTTGGCTTTAAGCATATCAATGCTCTTATTAATTACAATTCGTTTAAGCCAAGCACCAAAAGTAACATCACCTGTAAATTGATGTAATCTCGTAAAAGCCTTGATGAAAGATTCTTGCATAGCCTCCTCTGCCTCAAATGGATCTTTGAGGAATCGTAAAGCCACATAATACATACCATCGCAGTACTTATTATAAAGCTTCATCTGTGCTCTGCGATCATTCGCTCTACACTGTTCTATTAGCTCGCTTTGTAACAAACTTCCTTTACTTTTGGTTAGTGATTCTAATTAAAAACTGTTTCTAATTGTATTCATTTATATAGACGAATACAAAAGCCTAGGTGTTGCAAAATTATGTATAAAATCGAAACAAAATAATCAAACACTTGAATACCAAATAATTAATAAATATTTAACTACTCTCGAAGTAAGCTTTTGTAAAGTAAATATACTACATAATACAACTTTTATTAAACTAAATTATTTAACCATGCATAAGCTAAAAAAAAGTCAGATTTACGAAGATCATGATGAAGTAAAAGATGTCTTCACACTTTTGGAGAAAAATATGAATTGTACCAATACGATAATCGATCAAATTGATTATTTACTAGAAAACAAGCATTTACCCGATTCGATATTAAAAATCCTTACTTCACTGAGAAACACTTGTGCAGTAAACATCATGAATATTGCCAGATTAACCCAATAAACCTACTACTTTTCTTTCTAAGGATTAATAGCATTTAGATCCTAAAAAAGACTATCTTTAATCAATCAAAGATTAACTTTTATGTCCAGATTACTAAAACGAGTGCTATTAATCCTTGCCGGCCTTTTCATTTTTGGTTTTGCCGGCTTACAATTGATAAAATACAATACCAAAAAACATAGTCCGGAAGAAGCCTTTACCCACAATGCAGGTAATGTCAATTTTGAGATTTATTATAACAGACCCTACAAAAAGGACAGGGAAATTTTTGGCAATTTGGTCCCATTTGGCGAAGTATGGAGAACAGGAGCCAATGAGGCTACCACTTTTACCACCGATAAAGACGTTATGGTAGACGGCACACAACTACCAGCAGGGACATATACGTTATGGACTATCCCAAATAAAGATTCCTGGAAAGTCATTTTTAATAATAAACTGTACGAT
Source organism: Aquimarina sp. AWH4_224 (assembly GCF_056160245.1). Classification (NCBI taxonomy): domain Bacteria; kingdom Pseudomonadati; phylum Bacteroidota; class Flavobacteriia; order Flavobacteriales; family Flavobacteriaceae; genus Aquimarina; species Aquimarina sp. AWH4_224. The sequence continues at coordinate 141,532 of NZ_JBSWWU010000003.1, forward strand.
TGGGGAGTGAGTTTCAAAGATGGAAAAGCTACTCGAGACCCGCAATACGATCAACTCATTGTTGAAGTTCCTGTACAACCTCTTCTAAATGTGGTAGAGCAATTCTCTATTTATTTTCAAAATGCAAATGGATTTACCCTCATGTTCTTGGCTTGGGATCAAACCGCCGTTGCTATTCCGATAAAAGTATAATTTTAGTTTAAGGAGCAATAAAAGATATATTAACGGTTAGGAATTTATAACTTTGCCTTAAAATCAGTCTGTGCCTAAAGTACCCAACAAACATCCTCATTCGATCTCAAAAGTTCCTGAAAGCACCAAGAACGATGCTATTGATCGCTTTAAAAGGAAACGCCAAAAAAAAGTAAGCGTCCAAACCATTTTTGAAGGAATTTTGGCCAAAGATACTACGGCATTAAGTCGCGGTATTACTTTGATCGAAAGCACACAGAAGGATCATACCACGCAAGCACAACAACTCATAGAAAAATGTTTACCTCACTCCAATAAGGCCGTTAGGGTTGGTATTACAGGAGTACCGGGAGTAGGAAAAAGCACATTCATTGAAGCCCTAGGCGATCTTTTGATTCAGAAAGGAAAAAAAATTGCTGTTCTGGCTGTTGATCCTAGCAGTACAATTTCGAAGGGTAGTATATTAGGAGACAAAACCCGAATGGAATCTTTGGTAAGGTCTCCAGATGCTTTTATTCGTCCTTCCCCTTCTGGTAGTTCTCTAGGAGGAGTTGCTCAAAAGACCAGAGAATCTATAATTCTTTGCGAGGCTGCTGGGTATGATGTAATTATTATTGAAACGGTTGGAGTTGGACAAAGTGAAACGGCAGTGCATAGTATGGTGGATTTCTTTTTGCTTTTAAAGTTGGCCGGAGCAGGAGATGAACTACAAGGTATCAAGAGAGGGATTATAGAAATGGCAGATACCATAGTGATCAATAAAGCAGATGGTGATAATCAAAAACGTGCACGTGAGGCAAAGAATCAGTTTAGAAAAGCCTTGCACCTATTCCCTCTTGCAGAAAGCACCTGGTCTCCGCAGGTAATGACCTGTAGTGCCCTAAAAAAAGAAGGGATTGAAGAAATCTGGAAGGTCATTCTGGATTATTTGGACATCACCAAAAAGAATGGTTTTTTTGAAGAAAACCGGATTCAACAAAACAAGTTTTGGTTACTACAGACTATAGAAGAACAATTAAAAACATCATTTTTTAATAACCCAGAGGTGAAAAATGAAATGAATACTCAAATGGAAGCAGTACAACAGCTTAAAACCTCTCCTTTTGCTGCTGCTAAACATTTACTCAACCTAAGCAAAAAGTAATAAAGTACTATTTTGATTTTTCCTTAAATCCAAATCGATATGCATACCCCAGGCTTAACTCAGAAAAGTCTGCCTGACCCAAATTGGAATTAATTGTAGCCCCAAGAAACACATTGTTTTTTGGTGATTTGGAAGTATTAAACAAGTAATATCTTATTCCCATCCGACCAGTAATGGTTCTTTTTATCCTGTAGTACGAATTCAACTCTCCTAACCTGGCATATTGTCCTTGGTAAAAAAAACCCTGACTCAATTGCCATTCAATCTTATAAAAAGGTTTGTAAATATTTATCCCCAAATCAAACAAGATCCCTACGTGTCCCAGGAAGAGCTCTGCACTTCCAAAAAAACCAAAATTTGTTGCATAGCGAAATGGGTGTTCTTTATACTCTGGCACTTGTTCGCTTATGAGTTCTGCATCTTCTTGTATATGATCATAGTAGTGTTCATAAAAGCGATAATACGCTCCTATCCCAAACTTAAACGTTTTATTGATAATCTTACCTCCTGAAAGAGCTACAGAATACACCTCTTTCTTATCATTAAAAATTCTGGAAAGCACATTTTGCCCAATACCAGCTCTAAAAGAAAAATAATTCTCTGAGTATCGTTTCTTTTTTGGCACTGGTACCCCACTCTTTTCCTCAGATACTATAGGCTGTTTTCCTATTTTAGAAGATATATTGATTAAGAAAGAGTTCAGTCCTTGATTGGGTAACCGAGTATGTCCGTTAGAAAAATGCGCATATCCTATCCCCAAACGCCAATTGATGTTTCTCCGTTTTAAAAAATCATAATACAAAAATGAACGAAAAGTCCAATTGACCTTAGTAGTAACCGCAAGATTAAATGGATTCGTTTCGGGATCGTATTGCGTATCGAGATAAGCTGCTCCCATACCTACATTTACATTCCACCGGTCTGAACGTTTTTTAAATAAACCAAACTCAACAAATGGTAGAACCGAATATGCCAACCCCAATTTGTCGGTATTACCAAAATCTGTAATTCCTAAAGAAAGACCTGTTTTGGGGTAACCTAACTCTGCTGCCCATCGTTGATCACTTGAGGAATTGTACCGACCTATGCTTATAAATAGAGATTTTTGCAGATCCGTTTTAGGAAAACCCGTATTTGCTTCCATGGTTTTTCCTACAGCTAGTTCTGGAATGATAAAAAAAGATGTGGAATTCTTTTTACCTGGTTGCTGTGCATAAAGTGATACTCCCACAAAAAAAAGGAGTAAATATTTTCTCTTAAACAATATAAATGCGGTTTTATAACCTAATTGTATCCAAAAGGTTCTTAAAGGTTTGGTTGTTGTTAACTTGTTTTTTCCCCAGCATATATCTATCCAAATACTGATATCAGCATGAGGAAATATACAAATAAAAATAAATTTGCATTAGTTAGGCATAAACAACCAAGCTTGTTTACAGAAAATAATCTTCGATTATTCTTCTGTCCCTTCCATATCCTTTACCTCGGGAGCGCGCACATTTTCAGGAATATTGTCTGTGGTATCGTCATCATCAAAGGCTTGCATTGTATCTGATAATCTTTTACTTATTTTTACCAGATATGCAGTATCTTCTGTTCGTACTTCTACAGCTTCGATCAGCTCATTGTGATGATTTTTGAAAGAAATGATGTCCCTATCGGCATAGCCATCAGGAAACTTTTGTACAAGAAGGTTTAAAATGTCTTTATTCAGCTTTTTAAAATCAACAATTACTCTTCTCATGGGTTTGCAGGTTTAGTTAGTTATAATAACAGGGTCAAAACGAGGGTCTACTTTTAATTCTATTACTAAACTTGAGGAAAATTATAGTTACTTTACCCCAAGGAATTTTCTAATTGGGCTGGTTCCCATAACACAGCTGTAATGCTATTACAAGTCTACTTAAAATTATTGAAATTTTTGAAGAAACAAGTTTAAAAATCAGATTATTTTTTCGGTTTTTTACTTGTTAAAAAATTCAAAACTTATCAGGATCGTAACGTCAATTCAAAACTTTTTAAGACATTTAATAGTACACCATTACATTTTAGTACTACTAAAAAATTTTCCAAAGAAAAACGAACTATTATGAGATTTGATTTCAGCAAAAACAGTTTACTCTATATTTCACTGGGAACCCTCCTATTTTTTTCATTTTTCTTATATTTTTTTACTGTCGAAACCTATGATGTTATCGAGTCCTTTTCCATATTGATACGACAGCTATTTGGGAGGTTTTATCTTTGGCTAGGATTGATTTGTGTAGTATTATTAGTGGTGCTAGCCATTTCTAAATGGGGGAGTAAGAAATTGGGCTCCTCTACCGATAGACCTCAATTCTCAAGATTGGCATGGATATCTATGCTATACAGCGCAGGCATGGGTGCCGGAATTTTATTACGAGCAGTGCAGGAACCCGTATATATGATGAATAATCCGCCAATAAACACCAGTGCCAAGGCGAGCACTATAGCACTCGAATACACTTTTTATCAATGGGGATTTACCGCGTGGGCCTTTTACGCAATTTTTGCTATAGTAGTAGGGTATTATTTATTCGTTCACTCCAAAAAAGTATTGTCAAGCAGTGCTTTTTCCTCAATATCAAAATTGGTCCCCTCTGGAATTACTCAGAGTATCATTTTTGGGAGTATCGATATTCTTGCTATCCTTACCACCGTTTTTGGATTAGTGGCGGCCATAGGACTTGGTACTACCCAAATCGAAGGAGGATTGACTCATATATTAAACTATGACATAGGATTAACAGGAACCATTTTGGTCCTATTACTTATTTCGGTATTGGCTTTTATATCCGTGTTTAGAGGAGTTAACAAAGGCATTAAAATCATTTCTACCTGGAATATTTACATCACTATAGGTCTATTACTCTTTGTATTTGTACAAAGTGATATTCTTTCGGTCACCTACCAATTTTTTAATGCATTATTTCGCTACATTATTGATTTTATACCTCTTAGTTTAGCGTATGGTCGGTATAACCCAGGCGAGGAGTTTCTTACGGATTGGACCTACTATTATTGGGCATTTTGGTTGGCCTGGGCTCCGTTTACTGGTATTTTTATTGCCAGAATTTCTAAAGGCAGAACCCTTAGAGAAATTATACTGGGAGTGCTTTTTATTCCTTCTTTGGGTACCTTTTTTTGGTTTACTACCTTTGGGCAATCTGCTTTTGATATCATAGAACACCTAGGTAATTATCAAGGGCAATTTGACAATGTATTTACTTCTATTTTTATCTTTTTTGAAAATTATCCCTTTCAAGGGATCATAAATTCATTAACCATATTGCTCTTGATTAGTTTTTTGGTCACTTCGCTAGATTCTGCCATTTTTGTGCTCAGCATGTTCACTGATGATGGCAAACAAGAACCTTCAAAAAAACATCGTTTATTATGGAGTATTGTCCTCACAATTTTTGCTATTGGAATCATTTTATTGGGTAATGCTAAGGCTGAAATCAACGTACTGATTGCCATGCAAAAACTACTCATTATCACATCTTTACCTTTTTCATTGCTTATGGTAGTAATGATCATATTATTCTTTAGAGATTTTAAAAAGAAAAGACCTGTTGAAAAAACTTAATAATAGCGAGTTTTTAACGTTATCTATGTCGGGATCTGAAATGACATGAAGCAGTTTTTACAAAAAAAATGGGTAAAGTGGCCGTCGTTGGGCATTGGCATTATTGTACTGGGATTTATTGGTTTTTACCTTTCTATCTATCTTGGTGCGTGGGGCAAATTACCAACCAAACAGGAATTAGGTACGCTTAAACAAGCTCAGGCAACTCAGGTATTAGCTAAGGATGGACAACTAATTGGCAAATATTACATCTATGATAGACAACCTATCACATATGCAGATCTTCCGGAACATTTGATTAATGCGCTTATCGCAACAGAAGATGTTCGGTTTTATGAGCACGATGGTGTGGATAACAAAAGTTTATTGCGTGTATTTTTCAAAAGTATCTTATTAAGAGATAAATCTTCTGGCGGTGGTAGTACGATTACTTTACAATTGGCTAAGAATCTTTATGGGCGAAAAAAATATCGAGTATTCAGTACTGTGATTAATAAACTAAAAGAATCTATCGTTGCTCAAAGGATGGAGGAAATTTATACCAAACAAGAAATACTGGCACTGTACTTTAACACCGTTCCTTTTCCGGATAACACCTACGGTATTGAAAGTGCTGCTCAAAAGTTTTTTAATAAAACCACCTCTCAACTTACCTTATCTCAATCCGCAACTTTGATTGGCACCCTAAAAGCAAATCATAGTTACAACCCTCGTCTTTTTCCAGAAAGAAGTCAATTGAGAAGAGATGTAGTGCTCAAACAAATGGTCAAATATGGATACCTATCATCTAAAAAAGCAGATAAGACGATGAGCAAAAGTATCGAGCTGGATTACCAATACTTTAATCATGATCTTGGACTTGCTCCTTACTTCAGAGAAGAGGTAAAAAAGGAGCTTCTCAAAATCATGGAACATCATAAAAAACCCGACGGTAATGATTATGATATTTACAATGATGGCCTGGTGGTTTACACTACTTTGGATTTCAAGATGCAGGCCTTGGCTGAAGAAGCGATGAAAGAACATCTAAAAAGTCTACAAAAACAATATGAAACATCATACGGGGATCAAGCACCATGGAAGGACAAGGAGCTTCTCAAGAATATCATCCGGAAACAAAAAACATATAAAAAGTGGATTGAAGAGGGATTGACAGAATCTCAAATATTGGATTCTTTATCTAGGAAAAAAGAAATTGAGCTTTTTGAATGGAGTGGAGATAGTACCAAAAAAGTTTCTTCTATAGATAGCACTCAACACTATCTTAAGTTTTTAAATACCGGGATGATCGCTGTAGAGCCTTCTACCGGAGCAGTACAAGTCTATATTGGTGGCATTGATTATCGTCATTTTAAATACGATCATGTATCACAAAGTAAAAGGCAAGTTGGATCAACTTTCAAACCCTTTGTATATACCGCTGCCATAGAAGACGGTATGAAACCGTGTACTTATTTTTCAACCAAATCGATTACCTATACAGATCTAGAGGATTGGACTCCTAAAAATTCATCAAAAAAAGAAGACCCATATCTCAACTTTAGTCTGGAGACTGCGCTAAGTCAATCTGTTAACACAATTGCCGTTAAAGTTCTTAACGAAGTGGGAATCCCTAAAGTGGTAGATCAGGTAAGAAAATTAGGCATTACAGATTCGCTGTCAGAAAAGCCTGCTATGGCTTTAGGTACAGATGGTATTCCTTTAAAATCTCTTGCCGGTGCCTATGCCAGTTTCGTAAACGAAAGTAAACCCGTAACCCCATTTTACATCACAAAAATTGAAGATAAAAATGGTAATCTCATACAATCTTTCGAACCCAAAGTAAAGGATACCATAGCATACTCGGCATATACTCGGCAGGTAATGTTAGAAATCATGAAATCTACTATTGATAAAGGAACGGCTTCAAGAATACGGAATTCTTATAAGCTAAATAACGATATCGCAGGAAAAACAGGAACCACGCAAGATAATAAGGATGGTTGGTTTGTTGGAATTACTCCAAAACTTGTGACAGTTACCTGGGTAGGTAATGATAATTACAACATTGGCTTCAAAACGACAGCATTAGGTCAGGGAGCGAATACGGCGCTACCTATCTTTGCTAAGCTATACCAGGAAATGAATAAAGATGCTAGTTTTGACTTCATAACCAAAGCCAAATTCGAGCAACCCACTGAAGAAATTCTAGATGATCTGGATTGTAAACCCGAAAAGCGTGATGGTTTCTTAAAACGATTATTTAGCAAAAAGCAGAAAAAGAAAAAATTCAGAAAAAACTAATATCGCTAAAACCCAAAAATGGGTTCTACTATCCGTATTTTTTGATTAAAAATCCGTGAAGTTTATACGCGCCCACACCCAACAAAATACCTATCGCCATACCAGTAATGATATCTCCCGGATAATGCACTCCTAAGTAAATTCTACTATAGCTCACAACGATAGACCAAACTACCATAAAAGGAAAGATATATTTTAGATGTTTTTGCAAAGATAGTCCTGTAAAAAAAGCCAACGCCATAGAACTAGCAGCGTGCGCTGAAAAATATCCATGACGACCGCAGCGTTCGGCTATAAATCTGGTAAATTCTGCTACCCCTTCTGCGCGACATGGTCTTGGTCGCATAAACAATACATTCTTGAACAGGTTTGACAATTGATCAGATGCAGCAATCAAAGCAGCTACGACAACCAGTGTTATAATCGTACCACGTAACCCAAAATACTTATGGAAAAAGTACAACAAAACTAAATACAAGGGAATTTGATATAACTTTTCGGTCATAAACAACCAAAATCCATCCCAAGTAGTATTCCCTAGGTTATTGAGATATAAAAAAAGATCTTTATCAAATTGTATTAGTTCTTCCATGGATCAATTGGATATCAATCGAGTTATTCGTCATAACGTTCTATCTCACGATCATAAAAGTCATTAGCTTCCTGAAAAAGGTTCTCAGCTTCAGAAAGTAACTCTTTCTCATCGTGCTTATCAAATTCTTCAAGCCATTCTACCTCATCATTTTCAAGATTGATGATAAACCTTGGAAATTCGGTATGAATCACAAAAATTGAATCAGGAAAATCAGTATTATCCCCTAACAAGAATTTTGGAAAGCTCATGATTTGTCTATAAAAATTTGCTTCAAAGGTACTACCTTTTTGAAGGAACACCAGTTATAATTTTGGTATTATTCTATTTTAATTTCTACGCGATTATTAGACTCTGGGTCCAAATCAGATCCTTCGGTAACTATAGGAGCCGTTTCTCCTGCTGCAATGACTTCAATAAGCGACTCATCTACTCCTTTTTCGATCATATAAGTCTTTACATTAAAAGCTCTTACAGAAGACATGATTTCATTCTCAAAGGTAGAACCAGCATCATCTGCATGACCTATAATTTTTACCGAGTTGACATTAAAAATAGTTACATATTGGATGTATGAATCCAAAGCTTCTTTAATTTCTTTGTAAGCCTCACTCTCACCTACCAAAAATTCAATAGGCTTAAAATCTAACGCCATGTTACATACCTGATCCGCAATTAAGCCTTTAGTGCTTCTCATTTCCATCAACAATACATCATCTACAAAATAATAACCGGTATCATAATTCCCTCCCTTAACCGACTTACCTCTCGGACTATCAGAAAAGTAACCTAAAGAAATATATTTTTCTGTACCTTTTGCACGATATACTCCACAAACTTTTGCCCAACCTTTGGTATCACAAACTCTTTTTGAAGATTCGATGTGTAGAGGAAGTTTTGATGTTCCTGTGATTTTTGGACTTCTAGCACTGAAATAAGCTCCTATAGAAGAAGTACAGGAATTAGAAATTCCTTCTCCCAAAGATACATACATATGAAAATAGTAATACTTCCCGGCACTAAGCGGTTGTCTTAACTTTGCTGTTACCCCTTCTTTATACTCTCCCCCGGCAATATACATTCCAACTTTACCTTCTCCAGTTCTTGGGTCTTGATCTCCAAACTGTTTTAGAAAATTAGGCGATTTATGTATGAATCTTACCAATTCTAGTTGTGGATGATAAGCATCTGGAGAATTAATTGCAGGCTTCCAATTTTGAAGGATTCCAAAATTCTGCATTTCCATATCCATCCTCTTAATTGAAGTATTTACAGTCTCAAAACTCGGGTTAGGAATTAAGTTTTGTTTTTTACTGTGTTCGAAGTTTTGACCTCTACCACTAGTTATCATCAACAAAGTAAAGGCAATAAGTGATAGACAAAATTTAAAATTTGGGACTTTCATTATTTGCGTTAGGTTTTTATGGGAAAGATAGTTAATTATTCGTTAATACCAAATTAACGAACGAAGTAGGTAAAACGTATTTCTCCCTTGTTTTTATTTCAAAATTCAATCTTTTTGAATCAAAGCTTTTGTTAATTTATTGAATCTGAAATACAACAATAATGCCGAAGTTGTAAGTCCGGCAAGAAGACCTATCCAAATACCTGAACTATGATAATCTGTGTACAATCCCAAATAATAACTTACAGGAAAGCCTACTATCCAATAAGCAATAAAGGTAATAACAGTAGGTATTTTTACATCTTGAAGCCCTCTTAGTGCCCCAAGTACGGTTACCTGGATTGCATCAGATATCTGGAATAAGGCTGCGATAACTAAAAGCTTGGCTGCAATGCTAATTACTTCGGTATTGTCTGCTAGATTTTCTATATCATTTTGGTCCAGATAAATTAGAGGAAGAATAGTGTTGCACAGAATAAAAATTAACGCAAAAACTGTAGCAATAAGAAATGAAAGCAGAAATATCGAAATTGCAATTCTGCGTAAATCTTCAAAACGTGCTAATCCCTTCTGGTTACCTACCCTCACCATAGCTGCTACACTTAACCCCATGGCGACCATAAACGTCATAGAAGACAGATTGAGAGCTATCTGATTGGCTGCCTGAGGGTTCTTACCCAAAATACCAGACAACCATATCGCTGCCGTAAAAATGGCTACTTCAAAAAACATTTGCAACGCTGATGGAAACCCTAACGCCAATATTTTTTTGATCATCTTACGCTCCAGAATAAAGAATTTGATGTTCTTTACATAATTTGTGGACTTTATATTCTTTTGCAAAAAGACCCATAAAAAGACAGTCATTACAATTCTGGATGCTAGTGTACCTATTGCGGCACCTACTATTCCCATCTCTGGAAATCCAAATTTCCCAAAAATCAACAAATAGTTTAATACCACATTCACCACATTAGCCAATAGTGTTGCATACATTGGATGTCGGGTCATTGATAGCCCATCAGAAAATTGTTTTAAAGCCTGAAAACTAATCAAAGGAATTAGTGAAAACGCCACCAAATCCAAATAAGGTAATGCCAGAGTTACCACCTCTTCTGGTTGCTTCATAAGATACATCATCGGCTTGGCTAGCAAAATCAAAAAGAACAATACAACTCCCAAGGTCGTGCATAAAAAAAGACCATGTTTAAAAGCAGACTTACCGTTCTTAAAATTATTCTCACCATCAGCTTCTGCTACCAAAGGAGTAATTGCAGTAGAGAAGCCGATTCCCAAAGACATAGCAATAAACATAAAACTGTTCCCCAAAGAAACTGCTGCTAGTTCTGCTGTACCTAACTGCCCTACCATAATATTATCTACCAGAGCCACTAGGGTATGCCCTATCATCCCCATCATAACAGGAGCAGCTAATTTGATGTTGTATCTAAATTCTTTGGTGTACTGTTGAAGCATTTTTGAGTTTTGAAGACGCAAAGGTATATGAACCAAAATAAACTAAAATATTCTTATCGTATATTTAACGTTCTATACCATAAACTATGTCTGAAAAAGTAGCTAATAGCACCCCTTTAAAGAAGCGAAATAACACTAAGATCTACCTCATTGTTGCCAGTATTATTTTTGGCATTCTAATTTTACCCTCTTTACCCATGATCATCATGTCCCCGATGATGTTTGACAGTCCTGGATCCGAAAATAGCATCCCTACCATCACTTTAGTCATTAGCCTGGTTGCTTATCCTTTTGTGACGGTTTTTTCTATTGTAGTAAGTTGGATTGCTTTTGTAAAGAGAAGACATCTTTTTGCAATTATTGCAGCTAGTCTACCAGTACTGAATATTCTAATAGGAATAGCTGCTATCGTTTACATGGCAGTAGTTTGCGATGGCAATTTGGATTGTTAGAAGGTAAGTATCATTTCGAACTGCCCCTTACCCGGTGGTATTTGTAAATACTTAAAAAACTGCGTAAAAGGCTCATAACTACTCTCGATATTAATCATTTTTATCATTCCAGAGGTTGAAAAAGTTCCTAACTCCTTCAATAAAGAAGTTCCAAAACCTTTTCTTCGATGATCTGGATGAATGACCAACAACGGAATATCTCCTGTATGCATTTCTATAGCTCCATACCCAACCACTGTTTCATTCACAAGCATCTGAAGGATCTTAAAATGAGGCAACTTTCTTTCTACTGATTCCTTATTGTTCTGCCATGATTGTGGTATTGAGAAAAAAGATGTTATTTCTCCCCAATCTGGTTTTTCTATGCTTTTGAAAACAACACTTACCTGTTGCTTGTATCGTACTTTGTCCAAATCCTTATTCTCAAACACATAATAATCGTAAGTTCTTGTAACCTCAAAATCCAATTCTCTGTACAACTGAACCGCTTTTGTATTCGTCTTAATAACTTCTAGTAAATATTGTTTTTGCCCTTTATCCACTAAATCTTCAATCACAAATCGAAATAGATCTTTTGCAATCCCTTTTCCCTGGAAGTCAGGAATAATTCCTGTGCCGGTATCGTAGGCCGTTGGTATACCATTCCATATACCGATTCCATTAAGCACAAAACCTACCAATAACTCATTATTGAAAGCTCCATAGGACATAGAAAAATCACATCCTCTTCGGGCTAACATATAAGAGAATTCATCTAGGGTAATGTTAAATGGGACCTCATAATTTGCAAAAGCTTCCAAGAAACAAGAATGAATATCTTTGATATCGATACCCTCAAGTGTTTTGAATGTAATCATATCCAAGTTGTTGTAATAAGTAAGTATACGTAGTTGTTCCGCTACCTTACACCATATTTATCAAAAAGATACACAAGACTAGTCATTGTTGCTGCTCCTAATTCCAGTTCTCTTTTGTTGATTGCATCAAAAGTATCATTTTTGGCATGATGGTAATCAAAATACCGTTGAGAATCAGGTCTAAGTCCAGCGAGAACAATTCCATTTCCTTTTAGTGGACCGATGTCCGCTCCGCTTCCTCCTTTGGCAAAATAATGCACTAAATATGGTTCAAAAAGAGGTTTCCAACTTTGTATCTGACCAAAATTTGCGTCATCACAATCAAAAGAAAACCCTCTGGGGGTAAATGCTCCCGCATCACTTTCTAAGGCAAATACATGTTTTTCTCCTTTGCTTTTAGCGACTTTAGCATACTTTTTACCTCCTCGTAATCCATTTTCTTCATTCATAAACAGTACTACTCTGATAGAACGTTTAGGTTTGTATCCTATTTCTTTAAAAAGTCGCAACACTTCCATCGACTGAACCACTCCAGCTCCATCGTCATGAGACCCATCTCCTAGATCCCAAGAATCCAAATGCCCACCAACTACCATATATTCATTTGGGAATTCGGTTCCGGTAATCTGACCGATCACATTGAAGGACTCTACATCTTTCCAACTTCGGCAGTTCATATTGATATGAAATTTGATCTTTGGATTCAACGTCAACATCGAACTTAATAGGTCTGCTCCATTGGTACTAATAGCAGCTGCTGGGATTTTATCACTATTCGGCAAATCGCCATAACTCATAGCTCCTGTATGCGGAAAATCATCTAATCTCAAGTTCATGGATCTCACGATTACTCCAACTGCTCCAAATTTGGCTGCCTCTGCCGCTCCTGAATAACGCTGATCTACACAACCTCCATACGCCTCAAAAGTATGAATAAGATCTGGCTGCATAGGTCGATTGTAAAACACAATTTTACCTTCGATCTGATCCGTTCCCAGAGTTCTGAGCTCCTCAATACCTTTTACCTCAATTATTGGAGCTTTTATACCTCCTATTGGAGTTGGCACAGAACCTCCCAGGGCACAAATAGGAACATTCGTTGTTTTACCTGGTTCCGTTTCTATATATGCAAATTCGGTTACTCCTCTAGTCCATTTAGGTACCATCACAGATTGTAACCACACCTTATCAATCCCTAGCTCTTTTAGTTCTTTTTCTCCCCACTCTACTGCCTTTTGTGCATTGATAGAACCAGAGAGACGTCCTCCTATCTGGTTGGATAAATAATCTAACCACTCATAACTTTTTCCATTTACTAAAGAGGTAGTGTATATCTTCTTAAGCATAGTAGAATCCTCTACAGAAGAGGTTTGGGCAAAGCCATTAAGACTTAGTAGAATAAAAAGAATAGGGGTTATTTTTCTTAACATAGTATTTATCTCTGTAATGTATTGACGGTTATCCTAAATCAACTATCCATACATTATTCATTATTTAATTGTTGTTTGTACGTCTCTAAATTGGCTTTTGTCTCTTCATCTAATTCCGGTTCCCGAATATCTTCATAAGCCTTTAAGGTATCATACAAAATTTTCGCTACAATATATCTTGCAGAAGGTTTATCATCTGCAGGAATTACATACCAAGGTGCGTGAGGTTCTGATGTTCTACTAATGGCATCCTGATAGCATTTCTGATAATTTCTCCAGAGTTTTCGTTCCTTTAAATCTCCTGCCGAAAATTTCCAGTTCTTTTCCTTTTTTTCAAGCCTACGCAATAATCTGTTTTTCTGCTCTTCTTTTGACAGATGCAGATAAAACTTATAAATCAAAGTACCGTTTTGAGCAATATGCTTTTCAAAATTTCGTATTTGCTCAAAGCGTTTATCCCAGAATTCATCGTTAATATCCGATACCGAAGTAACCTCTGGTAAATTTTCATTCATGATATACTCTGGATGTACCCGAGTAACCAAAACATTTTCGTAATGTGTCCTGTTAAAGACTCCAAATTTTCCCCGCTGTGGCAAGGCTATATAATGCCTCCATAAATAATCATGTCCTAACTCCAGATCGGTTGGCACTTTGAAACTATGGACGATAATCCCTCTTGTATTGAAATCCTTAAATACTTCTCGAATCAAACTATCTTTTCCGGCGGTATCCATACCTTGTAAACAAACCAATACGGCATATTTACCATGAGCATATAGAGTATCCTGAAGTTCTCCTAGTTTTTCTCTGACTTCTTCCAACTCTTTTTCAATCTTCTTTTCACTTTCTTCAAGATCAATAATGGTTGGGATACTTGATAGTTCTACAGGTCCTTTTGCCCTAAAATCATCATGATTTATGTGCTTCATAATGTCATTTGTGTTATACTTCGAAAGATACTAAAGTTTTGGTTTTGTAAAAAATATATCTAGTAATTGGAGCTTATCATCAAGTGTGCATAAACCAGTAGTCTTATAACTGATTTTAGTTATTATCTTGCTTTAAAATCATAGCTAAATCCTATCAAGAAGGTATCATATCGTCTTCCCAAACTTTTGACATTCAATTCGGCAAAAATGTGTACAGGAACGGATATCTGATGCAATGCTCTTAGTTTTATCTGAGCACCGTGATTAAAATTCCCAGATCTTATCCCCAAAAAGGCTTCGTCCTCTATCTCTTCAAAAAAATTAGAGTCATTACCAATGTACCCCATTCCCGCAGTTATGGTAGTAGGATACCAATTAAATAAAATAAGATTGACTCCAAACGCTAGTTCATTAAATCCTTCATAGTCTTCTTCTCCACCAATCGCAAAAGCTCTATTATACTCACCTATAAAGGTAGTGTAGCAATTAAAGGCATATTCTACTCTAGCTCCTAGTCCAACTTCATTTTGCAAACCAAAACTTTTGATCCCTACAAAACCGTAGTTTACGGCACCAGGATCGTATTGTGCTGTAGCATTATGCAGGCCGAGCAACAGCAGAAGGGGCAATACAATTTTCTTCATAACAAAGGGCTTATCCCACTTTTGGTCGCAATATAGGGTTTATTCATTACATGCATAAATCACTATAGCACCAAAGACTATCTACTCTTATTTTGCCGCAAAGAGCTTTACATCCTCTTCGCTTACTTCTACTCCACCAAGAATAATTAAGCGTTCTACTACGTTGCGTAGTTCCCGAATATTACCTGTCCAATCGTATTGTTGTAATTGCTTAATCGCTTTGGCAGAGAACGTTTTTGTAGGTGATCCTTGTTCTGAAGCTATTTTCTTTGAAAAGTGATCAACTAATAACGGAATATCTTCTCTACGATCGTTTAATGCAGGAACCTTGACTAGGATAACAGCCAATCTGTGATATAAATCCTCCCGAAACTTGTTATCGCTAATTTCCTTTTTAAGGTCTTTATTGGTAGCTGCTACCACTCTTACATTTACCTTAATATCTTTATCGCTTCCCACACGTTGTATTTTATTTTCTTGTAATGCACGAAGTACCTTTGCCTGGGCAGAAAGGCTCATATCACCAATCTCATCAAGAAATATGGTTCCTCCGTTTGCTGCTTCAAATTTACCAGCTCTATCTTTATTTGCAGAGGTAAATGCTCCCTTCACATGACCAAAAAGTTCACTCTCGATCAATTCTCCGGGGATTGCAGCACAGTTTACTTCGATCATTGGTCCAGAAGAACGATCACTTTTTTGGTGAATCCAATGCGCCACAAGTTCTTTACCGGTTCCATTAGGCCCAGTAATTAACACCCTAGCATCAGTAGCGGATACCTTTTCAATAATTTCTTTGATGTCTGAAATGGCTTTAGACTCTCCAATCATTTCGTAATTTTTGGAAACCTTCCTCTTCAGCCTCTTATTTTCGACTACCAGTTCTTTTCTATCCAAGGCATTTCTAACCGTGTTTAGTAGACGATTTAAATCTGGTGGTTTTGAAATATAATCAAATGCTCCCAACCTCATCGTATTTACAGCTGTATCCAAATCACCATGTCCCGAGATCATTACAATTGGGATTTCTGGTTTTATCTTTTTTACAGCCTCTAATACCTCAACTCCATCCATCTTTGGCATTTTGATATCACAAAGCACCAAATCATAATCTTCATTTTTGATCATTTCTATACCCAAAAGCCCATCTTCGGCTTCGAACACCTCATATTTATCGTTTTCTTCGGTAAGAATTTTGACTAAAACTCTTCGAATCGCAGATTCGTCTTCAATTACTAAAATTTTTGCCATTATATTTTTAGTTTTATTCCACTACGAAAATAGAATGTATTTCCATTGTTGATGGTCAGTACATTTTCCTGATCCCCATCTCGTAGTCGTATTTCATTACTTAATGTATATCCGGAATACATATAGAACAATAAGTGTTCCGTAAAATAATATTCATATCCCAATGCGCCAAGAATATTCAACATCGACGCATTTTCTGCAACCTTTGTTTCCCCATTTTGATCTACAAAAGTTCTGTTATTCTGCAGATTACCATAAAAACGATCCAATCCCACAAAAGCTTGTAATGTATTCTTTTCGTTAAAGAAATATTTGATACTCGTCTTTGGTGTTCCTACCGAAAAAGACCAGTTTTGATGAAATCGTTTAAAGTAATTTATAATCGGTAACGGGAAGTTAATACTGGCAGGAGTAGTATAGCGTAATCCCATAATCAACCTAGCCGTTTTGGGGGCTTGTTTATCTTTATAGCTTTTTACAAAATACACTGAACCTGTATATCTAAAATCGTCACCTTCTATTCCTGAACTTTCGAAATTCGACGAAATCTGCCCTCCTAGTTTGGCTCCAAATCTCCAATTATTTTTCATTTTGAAGGTATACCCCAATTCCAAACCTATAGTCTGAAATACATTGAGATCTCCTCCGGGATCAAATATCAATGGATCTTCTATATCAAGATCATTATATCGGTACTGACCAGAAATTACCAAATAAGACCCCTCTTGTTTCATTTTAATAGGATAGTTAGCAGAAAAACGAATTCTGCTATATTTATTATCACTATCACTTTGAGGGATATAAGCGTATTCTAACCTTGCCAAATCAGTATCCTGGGATCTAATAGTTGTGTGTATTGCAAACACACAAAAACAAAACATTAAAAGATCCTTATACTTCATATTGGGGCATGTATATTATTTACTAACTTTTCAATGGTAGATTATTCTTTAACAATAGTAACCTCTCGTTGCGGGAACGGAATATTGATATTGTGTTCTCTAAATAAACGATCAATCTCAAATCGTATTTCACTCTTAGGGATTACTCCCTGAAAACTATCATTGATCGTAAAAATGACTTTAAAATTTAGTGAGCTATCTGCAAAATCCGTGAATAACACCAAAGGTTCTGGTTGTTTCAACACATGAGGATTCGACAATGCCGCCTGGATTAATAATTCTTTGACTAATTGCGTATCACTCCCGTAGGCCACCCCAACGCTTACAGACTCTCGTGTCAACGCTCCATTTTGAGTCCAGTTGTACAATGAGGATGTCATGTATTTATGGTTAGGAATAATGAGTACCTTGTTATCTATGGTAACCGCTCTCGTTGTTCTGAGTTTAATCTCTACTACTCTACCTACTTTATCCTCCAGCTCTATGATATCCCCAACATGAACGGTTTTGTCCACAAAAATGAATATCCCAGAGAGAATATCCTGAATAAAAGTTTGCAAAGCCAGACCCACTCCAACCAATAGTGCTGCCGAAGCTGCAAAAATGGCGGTGATATTAAAACCTATGGCGTCCAGTGTACCAAAAATAACGACGATATAAATGAAATACTTTAAAAACGAAAAAACGGATTCAAATTTCAGCTTATCGTCACTATTCAATTTCCGTGTCAGGAATCTTTTAAATACCCTTAAAAAGAAGGAAGTAATCAACAATACAAAAATCACAAATAGCAGCAAACCTACCGTAAGCACCAAGGGATGATCATCAGGACCGAAATGGAATATTTCGTAGCCCAGAAACTCTTTTATCGCACCCCAAACATCTTCTTGGATTACTTCTTTTACCTGTTCTGTGATTTCTTCTTGTATCATTGCACTAATACTTTAACCATTTGTACAACTCTTTATAACTAGGCTTCTTACCATACATCAAAATACCTACACGGTATATTTTTCCGGCCAGCCATACCATAAATATAATACTTCCGAATAACAGAAGGATAGAAATCAATACTTCCCACCAATTTACTCCAAAAGGAATGCGCATTAGCATTACGATGGGAGAAGTTAATGGAATCATGGAAAAGACCGTAGAGACCGTACCATGTGGATTTTCTACAACCGAAAAGAACCCTACATAAATCCCCAGCATCAATGGCAAAATAATAGGCAGCATGAATTGTTGAGAATCTGTTTCGCTATCCACTGCAGCACCAATAGCAGCATAGATAGAACTATATAAGAAATAGCCTCCTACAAAGTATACAAAAAAGGCCATTACCAAAGTACCTAACGGGAGTTTCAATATATCCTGAAGCAACAATTGTATTTCTTCTTGATGATCTTCTTGTAGTGCTATAGAAGGATCTATACCTGTGGGAGTTTGTGCTTCTATTCCAAAAACCGAAGTAGCGATAAATAATAAAACGCTTCCTAAAAGCACCCATATTAAAAACTGAAGGATTCCTGCAAAAGATGTTCCCAGGATTTTTCCCATCATTAATTGTAATGGTTTTACCGATGAAATAATAATCTCAATAATTCGATTTGCCTTCTCCTCGATTACCGATCGCATCACCATGTTACCATAAATAATGATAAACATCATTAAAAAATACCCTGCAGCACCTCCAAAAAACATCTTCACATAATTTGTCATTTTTGATGTCTTTTCTCCGGAGAAATTTTCGATCAAAATATTAACCCTTGCTCTTGAGTTTTCGATCACGTTCAAATCCAAACCTTTCTCTTCAAAATTTTGATTGGTGAGTTTTGAAGCGATGATATCTTCAATCCCATTAAGGATGGAAATATTTGGAGCATCATCCGCATAGAACTGAACAGAAGAAGCAAGCTCTTTGTTTGTTCCTTTTTTAGGAATATAAAGTAATCCATAAAGCTTTTTGATGACTACCGAATCTTTGGCGTCGTTCAAACTAAGATCACTATAATCTATGTAGGTTACGTTATCCGAATTTTTAAAATCGGAAGTAAACATTCCCGTTTCATCAAAAAAGGCAATTTGCCGAACTTCTTCATTATTGAGTGTAGCTAACCATGTTATTAAAGCAATCATCCCCACAAAGATGAGGGGACTTAAGAAAGTCATAACCACAAAAGTTCTGTTACGAACACGAGCAATAAATTCTCTTTGAATTATTAATTTGAGATTATTCATTTTCTGAGATGGTTTTAATAAAAATTTCGTTTACACTAGGGATCACTTCGTTAAACCGAAGAATTTGTGCTTTGGAAGACAGATATCCCAATAAATCATTTGAAGATGTGCTCTGATCCAAAGTGATTTTCAACTTTAGTTGTTCTTCTATGGTTTTAAAATCGGCTGGAACTACCTGGAATTTCTCTTTAAGCTCATCATACAATCCATTTTCACTTTCTGCGAGTAACCCAACCTCAAAAGTATTGGATTTGTATTTTCTTTTGATATCTGAAACTTCGCCTTCCAAAATTTTCTTGGACTTGTTGATTAATGCAATATGATCACATAGTTCTTCAACGCTTTCCATACGGTGGGTAGAAAATATAACTGTAGCGCCTTCCTCTCGTAATTGTAGAATTTCATCCTTAATTACATTGGCATTGATAGGATCAAAACCACTAAAGGGTTCATCAAAAATTAACAGCTTCGGTCGATGTAGTACCGTTACTATAAATTGTACCTTTTGCGCCATTCCTTTGGAAAGCTCTTGTATCTTTTTGTCCCACCAGTGTGAAATTTCAAACTTATCAAACCAATATTTTAATCGATCTTTTGCTTCTTTTTTACTTAATCCTTTAAGTTGGGCCAGATACAAAGCTTGCTCTCCTACTTTCATCGATTTATACAAACCACGTTCTTCGGGAAGATATCCTATATCCTGAATATGTTCTTTTTTTAAAGGTTCGTTATCCAAAAACACCTTTCCTTCATCTGGAAGTGTAATCTGATTAATAATACGAATCAATGTAGTTTTACCAGCTCCATTGGGTCCTAATAGCCCAAAAATACTCCCTTTTGGTACCGCTATAGAAACATTATCCAGTGCCGTAAAGCTACCGAATCGTTTGGATGCTCCTTGTACCTCTAAAAGATTAGTCATAAAGTGTAAAAATATAATTGTGGTTGTTATCAGCTCTGCATGATACGAAAACTAAAAAACTTATGCTAATATATGCCTATTAAAACAAAACCCACCCTAAATACAAGTATTAAGGATGGGAAAAAAATTGCTATGAAAAAGAAAAATTATCACTAAATGCGCTAGTGATGTTTCAAATATACGAATTTTTCTTAATCAAAAGTTAATATCAAACAAATGATTCTTTCAACAATAATCAACTGATTTTATTAAGAAAACATATCTTTCACTTTCTCGAAAAATGATTTCTCCCCACTATCGGGATTTGGCTTGAAATGATCATCCTTGGCCATTCTTTCAAAAAACTCTCTTTGTTCTTTGTTAAGGGTTTTTGGAGTCCATACATTGACATGAACCAGTAAATCTCCTTTACCATATCCATTAAGGCTTGGGATTCCTTTGCCTCTCAGCCTTAGGATTTTTCCACTTTGCACTCCCTCTTCTATTTTAATACGCACCTTACCAGATACTGTATCTATTTCTCTTGAAGTTCCTAATGCCGCTTCAGAGAAGCTTACATACAAATCATAGTGCAGATTATTTCCTTCTCTCTGTAATTCTGGATGATCTTGTTCTTCGATGGCTACCAAAAGATCTCCTGCAATACCATTACCTGGTGCTTCATTTCCTTTTCCTGTAACTTTCAATTGCATACCGTCTTCTACTCCAGGTGGAATTTTAATACTTACAGTTTCTTCTGTAACCTTTAATCCCTGAGCATCAGCATCTGCTGGTTTATGATCAATGATTTGCCCAGAGCCTCCACACGTAGAACATGCCGTAGACGTTTGCATTCTACCCAAAATAGTGTTGGTAATACGTGTTACCTGTCCAGTACCATTACAGGTTCCACAAGTCTTATAGGTAGTTCCTGGCGCCTGAATTTTACGTTTTACCTTTATCTTTTTCTCAACTCCATTGGCGATTTCCTCTAGGGTAAGCCTTACTCGGATTCGAAGATTGCTTCCTTTTACCCGACGTTGTCTTCCGCCACCGCCAAAGCCACCGAAACCACCAAAACCACCTCCAAAAATATCTCCGAACTGGCTAAAGATGTCATCCATGTTCATTCCGCCGCCGCCTCCGAAGCCGCCGCCGCCTTCAAAAGCCTGATGACCAAATTGGTCATATCTCGCTCTTTTATCAGCATCGCTAAGAATTTCATATGCTTCTGCAGCTTTCTTGAATTTCTCTTCGGCTGTTTTATCACCAGGGTTCTTATCGGGATGAAACTCAATAGCTTTTTTGCGATATGCCTTTTTTATTTCGGCATCGCTAGCATTTTTGCTAACACCTAGTATGTCATAAAAATCTTCCTTCATACCTAAATTATTGTCCGGTTACTACTTTTGGAAAACGAATTACTTTCTCTCCAAGTTTATAACCTTTTTCAATCACATCTACAATTTTACCTTTCAAATCTTCACTTGGAGCAGGGATTTGAGTAATTGCTTCATGATCATCTGCATTAAAAACATCTCCTGCGTTCACTTCTATCTGCTCAAGACCTTTTCCTTTAAGGGTTTCCTTAAGTTTGTTATGAATTAACTCTACTCCTTTTTTCAGCTCCTTATCTTCTGATTTTTCAATTTCCTTTAAAGCTCTGTCAAAATCATCCAAAACAGGTAACATAGAAACCATTACATCCTGACTTGCTGTCTTAAAAAGCTCTAGTCGTTCTTTTGATGTGCGTTTCTTATAATTTTCAAACTCTGCAAAAAGTCTTAAAAACTTATCTTTTTCTTTATCTAGTTCTTCCTGCAATTTCACCTCAACATCCACCTCTTCAGTTGTTTGCTCTTCTGTATCTTGTGCATCAAGTATTTCTTCTACCTGATCTTTTACCTCTTCTGTATTTTTATTTTTATCACTCATTGTAACAAGTACCTAATTATAAGTTTTCAATTTGAAGTAGCAAAAGTACTGCCATTTTTGAATTAATGTCATAATGTCACAGGAATATTTTAGTATATATTTAAGAAGTATGTGTTAAGAAAAAAAATAATTTTGAAAACGTTTTAACCATTTAAGAATTATCTATGAAAACTAAACTAATTAACTTATTTGCAGTATTGGCCATTATAGCTTCGGCTACTTCTTGTAAAGGAGAAAAGCAAAATGAAACAGAGACTTCTGACGCCGAAGAAGTGAGAGAAGCTCCAGCAACCGCATTAACCTACTCGATAAATACGGTTTCAAGTGTAATCGAATGGACTGGTAAAAAACCTGCTGGATCACATACTGGAACGATCAAATTATCTGGTGGAGAGGTCACTACTGAAACTGGAAAACTACAAAGTGGATCTTTTGAAATCGATATGAATACAATTACCGTAACCGATTTGGAAGGTGATGAAAAGGCAGGATTAGAGGGCCACTTAAAAGGTGAAGGTGAAGGAAAAGAAGATCACTTTTTTAATGTAGCTCAATTCCCAAAAGCTACTTTTGAAGTTACTGGAGTTACGGAAGAAGCAGGAAAAACAATGCTTTCTGGCAACTTAACGATCAAAGGTATCAGTAAAAACATTTCGATTCCTGTATCGAGTAAAATAGATCCAAATGGAGTATCAATGACCAGTGAAGTATTTACAATCAATCGTACGGATTGGGGAGTTAACTATGGTTCAAAATCTATTTTTGAAAACCTGGGAGATAAGTTTATTAATGATGATATCGAGCTTAAAATTAGCATTCATGCTAACCCTACTTCATAAAGAAAGTGTATACAAGAAATATAAAGCCGATGTTTGACATCGGCTTTTTTTTGTCTTCAATTCGAGTATAAACATCTCATAGACATCATATCCTGATATTGCGTACTAGTGATGTAGTTTTGAATGGGCATTTCGAACTATTTTACTACTCTTTTCATTTTGTACAGGTTTACATTTACCCATTCTTAAAACTTAAACTTAACACAAGATGAAAAAGTTAAATTATTGGTTAGCCCTACTTCTTTTAGTGCTCTCTCAAGCTATTAATGCTCAATCTCAAGACCCTGGAGAAATCGGAGATGGAATGTCTCGATTAGGGTTTGTACACCGGTATGAAAATTGGGTGTATCCAAATAATGTATTGGCAGAATGGAAAAAAAACAGAGGAGGAATCAATCCTAACTCGACTTCAGGATTATTATCAAATCCATATCGAAACGATGGCACTAGCTTGAGTTACGGTATAACTGTCCCCGACAATTTTAATGGAAAAATACCCGTTTTTACCGAAGGGAATTGGTGGCCTACTATTGGCAGTAATCAAACTGCACCTCTAACCTACGGTGATCTGGAAACAGATACGGGCGCTACTTATCAAAATGGAAACGTAGTTAATAATCCCAATATCACAAGAAGAGGTATTGATCGAATCACTATTGTGAATAAAACATCTTACAGCTATCTAGTATCATCAGGAACGTTCCCAGGAAACGAGCAACCAGGACAAGTTATGACTATAATCAATCCCAACGAAGAGGGGCAATTACCGATTCCTCCCAAAGATTGGTGGGAATTTGTTTTTAACGGACAACTCATAAGTGCGGTACCTGAAGTCTATTCTTCAGTAGCAGGACTAAATCCCTTAGATGCTCCCGGATGGAAACATTCGTCGTGGTCTCCTAAGTATTCCGGAGGAATACAAGCCAGAGATTTTGGCACAGGAGGGTTTGCATATACATTTGGATCTTTATTTGGTCGAAATGATGGAGGTTTTGATTTAACTAACACACTTTTTGCAGGTTTTCATACCAATGAGGGTTACGATCCTCTGGTATCCGGAGATCCCGGTTATGGATGTGCATTCTACATCAATGGTCAAATACAAGCGGTAATGGACATCAGCCTTACAGGGACACATACGGCCCAAGCCATTTTGGTGGCACAAAGCCAGCATAACCCTGCTCCTGAGCCATCCGCTTTTGGTCCTGGATTTTCACATTTAAAATCCATTATTGGAGTACAACCTGGCCAAACAGCAGAACTACATTACATATCTCATCAGGAAGCTCTACAATTAATAAACACCTACTCTTCAAATGGGAATTGGAAAAGAATTGAAAAAACATATCAATCCAATACGCAAGCCAATGTTGTAGACACTCCGTTACCTAATATTATTCCCGGTGAAGGAGATAATGCCTCATCTTGCAATGATGGGGTTCAAAATGGTAATGAAACGGGAATCGATTGCGGAGGAAGTTGCACTCCTTGTACTACCAGCCCGAGTTGCAATGACGATATACAAAATGGGAATGAGACTGGAGTAGATTGTGGAGGTGATTGTAATCCATGTACTGACAGTGGAGATAACACCACTTATATCACAGGAAAATTCGTTAGTTCCTCTGGTGGTACTTTATTAGCTATTGGTCAAGATGCTACAAGTATTGACGCTTATGTATCCTCTACCAATCAGATACCCGCAGCAGCAAGTGGCTATACGAGTATAAATAATGTAGAGGGTATCGACACAGAAGCCTCTTATGGAACTGGCCCTCAACACCTTTCGCGCCTAGCTTCTAGTTATCCCAATAGCGGATTGGTTGTAGCGGTCTATCTTGTAGATCAGTTAAGGAATTTCAACAATGGTACTTTGAATAATGAAATGGATTCTTTGATTGACAAACTGGTGGCTTTAGATAGACCGATTTACCTAAGATGGGGGTACGAATTTGACGGACCACATAATCGTTATGATCCTAATCAATTTGTAATCGCATGGAGAAAAATGTTTAATCGTATCAAAGAAAAAGGAGCTGACAAAAATATTGCCATGGTTTGGCATTCTGGGGCTTTTTGCGGATCTACATTCAATAACAATCCAATTACGGCCTGGTACCCAGGAAGAGAATTTGTGGATCTTATGGGAATCTCAGTATTTACTCCACAAGACTGTAATTATGGGGCTCAAGACACATTACTGGATTTTGCCCGGCAAGAAAACAAGCCTGTTATAATTGCCGAATCTACACCTCAAGGATATGATCTAAGTGACAACACTATTGCTCCTGTATTTGGAAACAATGTAGGTGTAAAAACACAAAAAACAGCACAACAAATTTGGGATGAATGGTACCAACCATTTTTTGATTATATCCAAGCAAACAAAGATGTGATTCGATTAGCAACCTATATCAATGCCAATTGGAATGCACAAGGTTTTTGGGATGCTCCTTAT
Organism: Aquimarina sp. AWH4_224; assembly: GCF_056160245.1. Classification (NCBI taxonomy): domain Bacteria; kingdom Pseudomonadati; phylum Bacteroidota; class Flavobacteriia; order Flavobacteriales; family Flavobacteriaceae; genus Aquimarina; species Aquimarina sp. AWH4_224. The sequence continues at coordinate 167,073 of NZ_JBSWWU010000003.1, forward strand.
GAAATGGGATATTGGGGAGATTCAAGAACACAGATAAACAATCTGATATCTAGCAACTGGCAAAACAACGTCAACTCATCATATTGGATCAAAGCTTCAGAAAATCTTTTTGATCTTATTGGATATAACACCAATGATCCTAATCCTCCAGCCCCTACTTGTTCTGATGGTATACAAAACGGTGATGAGACTGGAGTTGATTGTGGAGGAAGTTGTACTCCTTGTACTACTACTCCAAATTGTGAGGACGGTATACAAAATGGAGATGAAACCGGAGTTGATTGTGGTGGTAGCTGCACCCCATGTAGTACCGATGGAAATACTGATAGTTGTGGAGAATTTGGTATATCTTATATTGACGATAATACTGCGAGAGTATACCATAAGAATTTAGGGTTTAACAGCAATATCTACGCTTGTGTTAACAACAATTGTTATCCTCCAGTGTTAGAAAATGGATACTACTACTTTGATTTCAGTTCATCTACAACCTATTCATTTGTTACGATGAACTTAGGACAAACTTACACCATCAAATTTCAGGCAGATTATCGTGATGTTGCAGAAACTACGGTTACATTTACCACAGACACTTGTTCTTTTACTAGTAATAAAAATAGGGTTTCAAAGGATTTATACATTTACCCTAACCCATCCGAAAATATCATTCACATTACTGGGATTGATATAGATTTCAAAACCCAGTATACTATTTACACTATAAACGGAAAAGAGGTATCAACTGGTGCAGGAAATAATATCGACATTTCAGAGTTAAGCGAGGGAATTTATATTCTAAGAACAGACACCAATGAACATCAATTCTTTATAAAAGAATAAAATAATATAATGCCGCTACAAGGGTCATGTTATAAAAACATGGCCTTTTTTATTTAATTTAAATGAACCGGGTGCAAAAATTAATCTAATAACGCATTAACCGCAGAAGTGATATTATCATATTCGAACTCAAACCCGGTCTTTGCAATTTTGTCACTACAAACTCTCTGACTCGAAAAAAGAAGTACGTGCATTTCTCCCAACACCAGTTTCATAGTAAGCCTGGGAACGCCTGGCAATACAATATTCTTATTTAACTTATTGGCAACAGTATCTGTCAATTTTTTATTAGAGACGGGATTCGGTGCTACCGCATTATATACTCCAGTGAGTTCTTCTTTCAAAACATGCACAAACATATTGGCCAGGTCCGATACATGAATCCAGCTTTGCCATTGTTTACCACTACCAAATACAGCCCCTACCCCATATTGAATAGGTTTCTTGATTTTTGGGAAAGCCCCACCCTTATCTGATAGTACCAAACCAATTCTCAATAAACTCACTTCTATACCCAAATCCTTAAACTGGAGTACGGCATCTTCCCATTTCTTAACTACTTCCCCCAGAAAACCAGTATCCTCTTCGGGGGAGTCTTCCATATAATAATTTTGAAATGAATCGGGATAGATTCCAATAGCGCTAGCAGAAATAATATGTCGAACGGTATGCGAAATATTTTTCAAGGAAGCTATCAATAGGTCTGCTGATTTGGTTCTACTATCTAAGATTTCTTGCTTGTAAGAAGAAGTCCAGCGTTTGGCAACTGTTGCTCCCACCAAATTAATGATCACCTCAACATCTTTGAAACAGTTAGTATCTATTTCATTTTGTTCCAAATCCCAGTAAAAACCCTGATATGCTTCATTTTCACTGATCTTATTTCTGTTCGTAGTAAGGTAATTCACATCAATCTTTGATTGATGACATAGCTTTACGATCTCTTGGCCGATCAAACCTGTAGCTCCTGTAATTAGAACTCTCATGGTGATACATTTTGCTGCAAAATACTATCACTAGGGTATAAAACCTATATCTTTATTATAGGTTTAACAATCGTTCAGAAGGGAAAACAGAACTGGACATCAAAGTTTGCTTGCTCTCAACATTTCCCTTTTACCGGGTGGTCCGGGCAGGCGTTCTACAGTAAAACCAACCTCTTGCATCGCTCTTCTTACACTTCCCTTCGCTGCATAAGTCACCAAAATACCATTATCTTTTAAGGCCTTAAACATTTTCGTAAAAATTGAAACTGTCCAAAGCTCGGGTTGCACTCTGGCACCAAAAGCATCAAAATAAATCAGATCAAAGCAGTTTTCATCTTTTATTTCAGAGAAAAACTGTTTGCGTTTTGTGCATACAAAATTATCAGAAATTTCAACTTGGGTTTCCCAGGAAGAAGTATGTAATTCATCAAAAGCAGCTTTTTGATCAGTTGCCTCAAGAGCTTCGACATAGTTCATCACATTGGCTTCTTCAATAGTAACAGGATATGCCTCTACTCCAACATAATCCACTTTCTGTTTACTTTTTTCGGACTCCAAAAGTGTGATAAATGCATTTAAACCCGTCCCAAATCCGATTTCCAAAATATGCAACTCCTCAAAAGCGTGTAATTGAAGAATGTGATGAAAACCCTGTTTTATAAATACATGCTGCGCTTCATTAATAGCGCCATGCTTGGAATGGTATTGCTCATTCCATCCAGGAAGATGAATGGTTTTGGACCCATCGCCAGTAGTAATAATTTCTCGCTTTTGTTCCTCCTGCTGCATCAATTCTTAATTAAAACCCCATCTGCTATAAAAGAATAGGTCTTTTTTGGTTTGGTAATCGCTGCAATTTCCTCCTTGCTTTTTCCGGCATCGCTTGCATAATGACGTTGATCTTCTACAGACATTTCTGTCACGAATGCTTTGCCCTGCACAATTACGGTGTCATTTTCTATATCCTTAGGTACAAAAAAACCGTAATTCTTAAATTTCACCATAGTTTCCTCATCCTTATTGATTGCGAGCTTCATCCAACATCCTTTGGCTTTACAAACATTATTTACTGTACTGGTAAAAGCGATGTCTAAGGTATCTCCCACATTCATTTCTTGATATTTTTCTGCTAAGGCTCCTTGATAAAAAATCTGATCTTTCACGATCTTTCCACCGTAAGGTGAATAATTTTCTATAGCCGTTTCCTGAAAAGCAAAAGAGTCCTTTTGATTGTTTGTACAACTAATCATAATTAGTAGTGATACCGTTAAAAAAAGCTGGATTTTATTCATTATTTTATAATTATTTGTCATCAGTTACAAAATTACGCATTTTGAGAATTCTTATTTTAGGAGAAAAGGGTATTTTTGCGTACTTTATAGGTTCATGTTAGTTATTATCTAAATATTAGACTGAATATAAGATATTTCGAGCTTGAATATATTGGTTTGATCACTAAAAAACGAATAGAATGAAAAACACAATCTCTCAGCAGATAGAAATTAAAAAAGCAAGTGAGTCCAAAATTGGACAAGTAGATTTTGAAAATCTAAATTTCGGGAAAATTTTTACCGATCATATGTTTGTCTGTGATTTTGTAAATGGTGAGTGGCAATCTCCAAAAATTGTTCCTTATGGACCATTAACTATAGAACCGTCTGCACGTGTGTTTCATTATGGACAAGCTGTTTTTGAAGGGATGAAAGCGTATAAAGATGATAATGGAGATACATTTTTATTCAGACCTGATGAAAACTTTAAACGTATCAATAAATCCGCAGAGCGTTTAGCTATACCAGAATTCCCAGAAGAATATTTCTTTGAAGGATTACACACCCTATTGAAGTTAGATAACGAATGGATTAAACCAGGATATGGAAATTCATTATATATAAGACCGTTTGTAATTGCTACACAAGCTAGTGTTTCTGCCTCTGAAGCGGACGAATACAAATTTATGATCATTTGCTCACCTGCACAATCTTATTATAGCGGGGATGTAAGTGTTTTGGTTGCTGAAAAATTTAGCCGTTCGGCAAATGGTGGTTTTGGATACGCTAAAGCCGCAGGAAACTATGCCGGGCAGTTTTATCCAACCAAACTAGCTAAAGAAAAAGGATATCAGCAAGTTATCTGGACAGATGCCAATACACATGAGTATATGGAAGAAGCAGGTACAATGAATGTATTCTTCAGAGTAAACGACACCTTGCTTACTGCGCCAGTAAGTGATCGTATTCTAGATGGGGTAACCCGCAAGAGTCTAATCGCTATGGCCGAGAAAGAAGGTATCAAAGTAGAAGTACGACCAGTGAAAGTAAGTGAAATTGTAGAGGCTGCAAAAAATGGAACTTTAAAAGAAGTTTTTGGAGCCGGAACTGCTGCAGTCGTTAGCCCAATTAAAGCTTTTGGTTATCAGGGAGACCACTATGAAATTGAAAAGCAAGAACAGCCATATGCTGATTTCTTCAAAAAGGCATTGATGGACATACAATACAATAAAGCCGAAGATCCTTTTGGCTGGAGACAAAAAGTATAAGCTCTCAAAAATATATGAACAAAAAACTCCAGATGTTATCACTGGAGTTTTTTTTATTTAACGATCTAAAATTTCTTTGATGTTGGGTTTAAAATAATTTGGCCCCTTCAACACTTTACCATCTTCTCTATAAATAGGCTTTCCGTCCTCGCCTAGTTTACTCATATTACTTCGTTGTATTTCATTAAAGACCTCTTCTATTTTGTGCTGCATCCCATGCTCGATAATAGTTCCGCACAAGATATACAACATATCCCCAAGCGCATCTGCCACTTCTATCAAATCATTATTTTGAGCCGCCTCAAAATACTCTTCGTTTTCTTCTTTCATAAGATTAAACCGAAGTGTATTTTTCGCTTCCCCCAGATCAGCAATGGGTTCATTTTTATATCCAATCTCAAAAGCTGTATGAAATTCTTGTACTGCAGCAATTTTATCCTTCATCCGTATGTTTTTATAAATTATCTTTGCGGTAAAAATAAGAATTTATGTTTAGTCAGGGTCAGTTAATATTTGCCGGTCTTTTTGTAGTTGCTTTTATTATTTTAATGATTTTTAGCTACCGAAAAGATCTAAAACTTCATCGCAAATATTACAAGGGCAGTCTTTTCATTTTGATCGGTTTTATTATCTTTATTTTGTTGTTGTTTGCGTTAAAAACGTATTTACAACCAGAATAAACCGTACACACCCCTGGTTTTCAATCAAATAATCATTAGAAAGAATATCGCTTTTTTCAAAAAGTGATGTTTGAATGCTCGCGTTTTTATCGTCATAGATGCAATATACCCTGTATTGGGTATGGATTGTAATGCTCTTTTTTTAGAGTTTTGGAGTGAACAGAATATTTAAAACTAAGAATTATGAGAACTAAATATTTTTACATACTTATTTTCTTTCTTCTGGCTTCTTTTACCAACCCTAATCAATTTGACGATCAAACACATGATTACCCTTCAAAAAAAGAAGCTCAAAGGGCTTTAGAGTATTACAAAAAGTTTTTGTTTAGATCTAATCTGGTAAAATTCATCGCTGTCACTAAAAATAATGATACCGGAAATTTTCAATTATCTATTGGAACTAATGGGAAAATGGAATCAAGGAACATCCGTACTAACAATACATATAATGGAAAATTCCCTTCGAACGTTATTCCTACTAAATTACCAGTACCTTCCTCGGATAGCAACAAAAAATACATTAAAGGTTTAAAAATTTCAACATTTCCTATTGACTTAGATAGTCTAACAAATCTGTATAATAAAAACAGAGCTGAATTTATCCAAAATATTGAAACAACTTGTTTTCAGGAAGAATGGTATGACTTCCCCTATGGATGTATCCCTGTCAAAAGAGAAAACAGTTTTCCGGGGACATTAGGAGCTATTTTTGAGCTTTCAGATTTTCCCGGGCGTTTATTTGGTATAAGTAACTGGCATGTACTATGTGATAAAGACAGTAAATTGGGCGATCCCGTATTCTTCAGTGATGCAACGGGACAAAACAGCATTAAAGTTGGTAAGCTTTTTTGGCGAAAATTTGATGATTACCGAGAAGTAGCTTTTGTTTTATTTGATAATCCTGAGGTTGAAAATTTCCTAAGAGAAAAACACCAAACAAAATTCTTAAGAACGATAAGTACAAAGGGATTTCCAAAAAAAGTCTTTCAAAAAGGAATGAAATCGTATTCAGAATGTGATACAGAAGATTCTTTTGATTTCTATTCTGATTATGCTGCAATTAATCAATATACTGTGGGAGACAAAACAAAAAACCTGCATAAACAATTATTGATAGACACCATGGTTAATGAAGGTGACTCTGGTTCTATTATTTACAACAAGGACAAAAATGCAATCGGTTTAGTGTTTGGAGGAAACAAAACACCCTCTATTAGGCATTCAAGCAACGAAGTAAAATATCTAATCTACGCCAATAAATTGGAATATATTTTCAACCATACTTTTGAAACTCCACAAGAAATACTAAAAACGAATAATATTGATAAAATTCATCAATTTCAAATAAAATAAACTATAAAAACAAATGAATAAATTATGGGACAATTTGACTTTTTAGACAATAAAGAAATACAATGCAGAATATGGTCAAAAAATAATGACGCTAAAAAAAAGATCTACACAGACCAAGACTCTGTTCTAAGAGCCAAAATGAAATGGAAAGATCAACTCACTGGAGAATTGGACAAAATACAGTTCAGCTTAAGAAGTAAAAAACTTGAATACCAATACGAACTTTTTGAAATAACTTATGAAGAAACTATAAAGCCTCATGAATACATTAGATATTTAATTCTACATATTCATAAAGACGGAGAAGAATTTTTATCAAAAAAAACATACAATTTCACCCAAAAAAAGTTATTCTTAAAACCTAATGAACGCTTTGGAGTTCTATTTAGAGTATATCCAAGTCTTCCAAATAGTCCCATTGAGCATAATTTAGATGAAGGGAGTCCAGAAACCAAAGATGGGAGTATAATCATAGGAGGGTAACTATGGTGAAAACAAAAAAAAGACTATTACTACTTTTTTTACCAGTAAGTTTATTACTTACTGGTTTTGCATTTTCTCAGGATGTAGAACTTCAAAAAGCCAAAAGGTATTTAAAAGAATCTATCCCAGATTCTGCTTTGTACGTTTTACAAAATATAGATACTACCAATTTTAACAATACTCAAAAAGCTCTTTTTCATTATCATACTGGAAGTGCTTATTTTTTAATTGACAAACATGATGTTGCATTCAAACAATTAATGACCGCAGAAAAACTGTTTTCCCAAATCGAAAATCACAAGACAACTGCAGAGGTCAATTTTAAAATTGGACAGCTACTTGAACATCAGAAAAGCAGCTATATTAGTTCCAAACCTTTTTTTGATAAGTATATCGCTTATGCAAAATTAACTAGAGATCCTAAAAAACTGGATTCCGCCTATGCAAGAGTCGCTATAACTCATCTTCAAAATGATAATGGTTTTGAAGCCCTAAAGGAATTTGATAATGCGATTACTCAGGCAAAAATCAGTAACGATTCGTTAAGAATTGCTTCACTTCAGTTCAATAAGGCGGTAACCTATAACACTGTTTTGAAGAAGCCAGATTCTGCATTGAAAATTTACCAAAATACATTACCTATTTTTATAGAATACAACAAACAAGATTACGCCTCATATGCGTATAACAATATTGCCGAAGTATATAAAACAAAGGAAAACTGTAAAAAAGCCATAGAATATTACAAAAAAGCGGACTCCATAGTTCTTCGGAATAATAAATCAAAAACCAAAGTCATATTTTATAAAAACATAGTGGATTGCTATACATCTATACAAGATTATCAAAACGCCAATTTTTACTTAAAAAAACTAGATGTACTAAAAGACAGTATCAATAGCACCAAACAAAACATTGAAATTGCAAATATCAAAGAGCAATATGATAATGAAAAACTACGAGCAGACAACTTAGAAATCGAAGCAAAACGAATCAAAAACAGAAATTTCTTGATAGGTTCTCTGATCCTTTTATTTTTTGGAGGAATCACTGCTTTTCTAATTAACAAAAGCACTAAACGCAAACAGCGTATCGCCGAACAGGAAAAAGAAATCGAAATTCGAAAAACCGAAAAACTATTAAAAGATCAAGAACTCGCGGCTATCGATGCGATGATAGAAGGCCAGGAAAAAGAACGCCAACGACTAGCTAATGATTTGCATGATAATCTGGGGAGTACCTTGGCCACTGTCAAGTTGCATTTTGATCACCTAAAAAACAATCACAACAACCCCAAAATTGAAAATATTGAAGAGTTGTATGGAAGAACCAATGATTTACTTGACGAGGCCTATCAAAAAGTACGCACTATAGCTCACGAAAAAAACGGTGGAGTTATGGCTAATCAGGGATTGTTAACCGCCATTAAAAATCTAGCCAAAAAAGTTTCAAGTAGCAACCAAATACAGGTAGAAGTACAGGACTATGGATTGGATGAACGATTAGACAACAGTCTAGAAATTTCTATCTTCAGAATGATCCAGGAGTTGATTACAAACTGCATCAAACATGCCGAAGCCAATGAAATTCATGTTTCTCTTACCAACCATGAATCATTGTTAAACATTATAATAGAGGATAACGGAAAAGGGTTTGATCCTAAAACAATCGTCGATAAAGATGGAATGGGATTAAAAACCATCGAAAAACGTGTAGAACATCTCGAAGGCACCTTTGAAATTGACTCTACGCCTAATCAAGGAACCAATATCATCATAAACATACCGATATGATCACCGTAGCGATAGCCGAAGACCATCAATCCTTAATAGACGGAGTACAATTACTCCTAAAATACGAAGATGATATCAGTATAGTTGGGAAAGCAAATGATGGAGAAGAATTACTTAACATTGTAAGACGTAAGCAGCCAAAAGTAGTACTTATGGATATTAGAATGCCTAAAATTGACGGTATTGCAGCTACCAACATCATCAAAAAAGAGTTCCCTAGTATCAAAGTAATTGCTTTTTCAATGTTTGATCAGGAAGATGCCATAAAACAAATGGTCAATGCAGGGGCTTCGGGATATTTATTAAAAAACTCACCTTTAGATGAAGTTTTAACTGCGATACAACAAGTAGCTCAGGGAGGCACCTATTTTGATGCCGCAATTGACCCTTCTTTATTATCAAAAGACGCTAAGCCTCAAGAAAAAAAACAAGTATTATCAAAAAGTGAACGTGAGGTACTCAAGTTAATAGGTCAAGGCAAAACCTCTTCAGAAATTGCTGCTATTCGTTTCAACTCGGTATCCACCATCGAGACCCATCGTAAAAACATCATCCGTAAACTGGGATTGCAAGGAAAAGGCGAATTGCTGCGATACGCTATCGAGAAAAAGTATGATTTTTAATAGACTTAGAAATAAAAAACGCTTTCCCTGTTTAGGGAAAGCGTTTTTTCTTATTATTGAAAGTAATATTAATTGACTGCTGGTAAGAAACTGTAGTCTTTGCTATAATTTAGCATTTGCATAGTAAAATCTGTTGGCTGAGTCACATTTACCTTTGTAATCTCTCCATTTTCGTCCATTTCTGGCACTAAAACAGGATTTACAAATCCACTATACGGTGCAGCTGTGAATTGCTCATTACGCTTTAATACTTCGGCATGTACATCTTGATCCACTTTTACACCGTATCCCTCTACCAAAGCTTCTGCTGCTGCATAATCTCCTTCTGATTTGATTCGTTGAGTTTCACGAAGCAATCTTCCAAAAATTTCACGTAATTTCTGGTAATCGTTTACATTGAAATAGGTTTTCCCATCTCTGGTTACCTTTTCGATCACGTTATCCTTAGCTCCTTGTTCAAAAGCCCAGGCACTTACCCACTGTCTGTTTCTCATGTGCGCTTCTTCTACATCATCTCCAAGGTTTAGACGAATTAATTGGGTCATTAATCCATTTCTGATATATCCATCATAAGCAGCTTTACCCACTTTTTCCCAATCTTCCACCAAACCGAGCTCCTGTAATTTTGGATCCATTAAATAATATAATCCTACAAGATCAGCACGTCCTTCCTCCATTGTAGACGCATAATTTTTCAACGTTTCTTTGGTCTCTCCAACCCCAGGATTCAATTGACCCGAAGCATGTCCAATTACTTCGTGTAACGCGGTATGCAATTTATCTGCTAGTTGCCCATACTGCTCTTCTAACTTATATTCTTCATCATCATGTACAAACTCCTTTAAACGACCAGATCCTCCGGCATTGTTGTAAGCACCAATAATATTTCCTAAAGAAACAGATTTTGATCCTACGGCAGCTCTAATCCAGTTCGCATTAGGTAAATTTACTCCTATAGGCGTACTAGGTGAAGCATCTCCTGCTTCTCCGGCTACATTTACTACTTTATAGGTAACTCCTACCACATTCTTCTTCTTATGCTCTTCCATAAGTGGTGAATTATCTTCGAACCACTGAGCATTCTCAGACAATACTGCCATTTTTTGAGACATATCAAAATCTTTGATTTCTACAATAGTCTCATACGATCCTCTATATCCTAATGGATCGTTGTACACTTCAATAAAGCTATTGATATAGTCAATATTTCCTTCGGTAGCGGCTGTCCAAGCCACGTTATAATCATCCCATATTTGTAAATCTCCCGTCTTATAATACTGGATTAACAATCCAAGGGCATCCCCTTGAGCTTTATTTTCGGCTACACCTTGAGCTTTTTCTAACCACTTGATGATTTCATCGATAGCCGAACCATACAATCCACCTGACTTATACACTCGCTCTACCAACTTTCCATTTTCCTTTACTAACTGAGAATTCAATCCATAAGACAACGGTTTATCTTTGTCTGGAGATTTAATCTTGGCATAAAAAGAGGTTACATCATCATTGGTTACATTTGGACCATAGAAGTTTACCGCAGAAAGGGCAACATTATCGATTCCCTTTCCTTGATTCACTTTTTTACTATCTTCATCGTTAAAGATTGCTTCGTAAGCTTCTTTCTCTAACTCAGTGCTCGTTGCAGCCAAAAGCGTACTTAAATAATCCTGACTAAACTCTGGCTTAATCTTATCATTACTGTAGTGGTGATGGATTCCATTAGAGAACCAAACTCTTTTAAGGTAGGTTTCAAAAGCTTTCCAATCTGCAACATTTTTATCGCCTTCATAAGTACGGTAGATTTTTTCAAGAGCTTTCCTAATTCTTAAATTATATCTGTAGTTTTGATCCCACATAATATCACGCCCACTTAAACCAGCCTGAGTTAAATAATACACTAGTTTTTGTTCTTTAAGGGTTAGGTTATCCCAACCTGGAATTTGATATCTTAATATTCTTAGATCAGCAAACTGCTCTACTACATGATCAAATTTCTCTTCTGCAACTTTCTCTTCCTGTTGCTCAATTTGATCCTGTACTTTTGGGTCCTGTTTACACGCCACAAATAGTGTAGCGAACATGATAAAAAATAATAATCTGTTGAGTTTCATTGTTTGTTTGTTTTTAGTTTATGAGGTAAAATTAATCTTACAAATCGTATTCTTTTTGGGATAAAAGAGTGTATCGAAAATTACTTCATAAACCGATTTAGTAATTCTGACAAATGTAACAAAATAATAGGATGCAAAAATTAGTTATATTAGCTAATCAAACAATCTAAACTGACTGACATGAAAATAATCAAGTATTTGTTCTTTTTATTATTATTAATAATCATTGGTGGCGCCGTGTATGTTGCGACAATCGATGGCAAATATCAAGCAGAAGAAAGCCGAGTAATTGAGGCTCCAGATGAGTTGTTATTTAATACTATTAATGAATACAAAACATGGGAAAAATGGGGTCCTTGGATGGATGAATCCGATGATCTAATTATGGAATATGCAGAAAAAACCAGTGGCGAAGGAGCCTCTTATAGTTGGAAAAGTGAAATCCAGGGTGACGGAAGAATGAACACCGTAAAAGCTGCTCCATTTACCAGCATTGATCAAAAGATCACTTTCATTACTCCGATGGGAGAAAGTGCTAGTGACGTGTACTGGAAATTTGAAAAAATAGAAGGTAAAAAAACTAAGGTGACCTGGGGCATGAAAGGAGAGCAATCTTTTATGGAAAAAGCATTTTGGGTAACGCAGGACAGCACCCTGTCTCAAATGATCAAACCCATGTACAGTAGAGGTTTAGAAAAGTTAGATGCTTATGTTAATGAAAAAATGAAAGAATATGCGATTAATGTGGATGGTGTTACAGAACATGGTGGAGGATTCTACATGTATAGCGCAACTGCTTCTTCGATTGCGGTAATTCCTGAGAAAATGGCACAAATGCTACCTGCTGTAAACAGCTATATGATAGAAAATAATCTACCACAAACCGGAATGCCTTTTACGATTTACAATGAATTTAATGAAGAACAAAGTACAGCAATTTATTCAACCGCTATTCCTACCAGGGATAAAGTAGTAACTCCTAAAGACAGTCCTATACTTTGTGATTTTCTTCCTAGACAGAAAGTCGTAAAAACTACCTTAACTGGCGATTACATAAACCTTAAAGAAGCTTGGGAAGCAGGTTATAAATACATAGCAGATAATGGTTTAGAGTTGAATACACAATCTGCTGCATTTGAAGTTTACAGAACTAATCCAGAATTACAACCCAACCCAGCACAGTATATCACTGAAATTTACATCCCCATAAAATAATAAAAACACTAATTTGCAACCTGCATTTCTTTTGTATAGGAAATGCAGGTTCTTTTTAATCTAAAGATAATGAAACAACTATTATTGGTATTTGTAGGAGGTGGTACAGGCAGTATTGCTCGCTACCTGATTCACAAGTACTTTAGTTCGATTTCCTGGAGTTTTCCTTATGGAACATTCGTGGCTAACGTATTAGGAAGCTTTCTAATCGGAATTATCTTGGGGCTTGCAGCAAGAAACACCACACTTTCGCAACAAACTGTACTATTACTCACTACTGGTTTTTGTGGTGGATTTACTACTTTTTCTACCTTCGCTTACGAGAATCATCTATTTCTTAGATCCGGAGATTTCCTTTCCTTCGCCATCTACACCATTGGCTCTATTAGCGTTGCCCTACTTTTTGTATTTTTAGGGGTATTCATTACCAAATAGATATCCCAAAAATGGTTTTTCTATACTATCAACCAAAGAATTATGAAAAAAATTGAAGCTATTATCAGAAAATCAAAATTTGGCGCTGTAAAAAACGCATTACACAGTATTGGCATCGATTTTTTTACTTATTGGGATGTTACAGGAGTAGGCAATGAAAAAAAAGGAAACGTCTATAGAGGCATCAGCTACAGCACCAGTGATATCCAAAGAAGATGCCTGTCTATTGTGGTAACAGAAGAGTTAAAAGAAAAAACAGTGCAAACCATTCTTGAAACTTCTAAAACAGGAGAAGTTGGGGATGGAAAGATTTTCGTTTTTGATATACAGGAAAGCTATAGAATTCGCACTGGAGAAAAAGGAGATCAAGCACTTAATTAATAATTATCAAGATCAATTTCTTAATAAGTACAGGTTTGAAGTCAATTTTTTGATTGATTTCCGGAAAAATACGCTAAACCCTACTTTCAAATTCTCAAAATTTATCGACTTTAACAATAAACCTTAATTTTTTTAGGGTATAAAATTAAAAATACGTAAAAATACGTAGTTATACCCACTTTTTTATTGGGGTAAAATTCTTTTAACATAGTTTTACAGCACCAATTAAAAACAAATTATCACAGTAATTAATGTTTATTATGAAAACAAAAACCGTAACAAATTTTTTGAAACCAGTATTCTTACTGGCTTTTGCGTTATTAAGTGTTAATGCTACTGCCCAGGAGGAAGAAACCGAATCGGCAGTAGAAAAATTATTATCCAAAGTAAGCCTATCGGGGTCTATTGACGGCTACTACAGATATAATTTTGGCGCACCCAATGACAATTCAGTCGCTCCTACTACATCATTTGCCAATCAGAGTGGATTTGCTTTAGGTATGGCGAATGTGATTTTGGGGTATGAAGGAGAAAAAGTAGGGTTCGTTGCAGATTTAGTATTTGGACCAAGAGGAGAAGACGCTGTATTCTTGTCTGATGGTTCTTCTCAAATTGTTAACCAATTGTATGCATACTGGAATGTATCAGAAAAAGTAACCCTTACTTTTGGAAACTTCAACACCTTCTTAGGATACGAGGTAATTTCTCCAACAGGAAACTTCAACTATTCTACATCATATATGTTCTCTTACGGACCTTTTTCACACACTGGACTTAAAGCGGACTTTGCGTTAAGCGAAAAATGGTCTGCTATGTTAGCAGTTATGAACCCAACAGATTATACTGAAAACAATCCGTTTGACACCTATATCATTGGAGCACAAATAGGATATTCTGGAGATACTGGTAGTGCATACTTAAACTTCAGATATGGTAACGAAGGAGAACCAGGAGAAGTTGGACCTACATTTCAGGCAGATTTAACCACAGGATGGGATGTATCAGAAGACTTTTATCTAGGAGTTAATGCTACCTACTTATCTACAGAACCACAAGAAGATGGAGATGCTTCAGGTTTCTACGGAGTTGCGCTATATCCGCAATACAAAACTTCTGAAAAATTCACTTTGGGATTAAGAGGAGAATACTTTGGAGTATATAATAATGGACTAGTAGATGTTATTGGACTTGATGATGAGAATGATGGGACTGTATTTGCTGCTACGCTCACTGGTAGTTATGACATAGGAGATTTAACTTTAAAACCAGAAGTTAGATTAGATTCAACATCTGAAGATTTCTTTACCGATAATGATGGTGAATTGACCAAAAGTCTTTCATCTTTCGTACTGGGAGCTATTTACAAATTCTAATAATATCTGTAAATATATTGTTTGTTTAAATCAAGGCGTTCTGCATATTCAGGACGCTTTTTTTAGTGGGTTGTTGGTAAGTTTTTATACTTTTTGACTCCCACAGGTATTAATAAATTCAAATGATTTTCTTCTGGGGGAATTGGACAGGAATACCGATCATTATAGGCACAATAAGGATTGTACGCCGTATTAAAATCTATTGTAATTTCATCTCCTTCCGGAATTCTTAAATCAATAAAACGCCCCCCAGCATAAGTGGTTTCTCCATTAGTCAAATCGGTAAAAGGTAAAAATAAGTAATTCTCATACTCGGGTTCTGTTGTCAACCCTTGGTTTTGATAGATATTAACCGTGTATTTCTTGTCCTGAAATTCAAAATGAGCTTCTGCATATTTTACATAGAGCGGTTCTCTTCCCGTTGTGGTCTTCATGATAAAGGGAGTCTCATAGGGTGTTCTTACAAACTTAGCTCTAAAACAAAAACTAGTGTCAATCTTAAAAAATTCGAGGGTTTTGAATGCTTTTAAATCCTTGGGAGGTAATGGAGACGTTTCCTCAGAAGCAAATTCGTGGTTTAATTCGTCCTGGAAGGATAAAATTCGCTGGACATTCGATACTTCTTGCCCAAAAACATTGACAAGACAAAAGAACACGATGACCACCAGTTTATACACTACTCCTTACTTTTTTGCAAAAGTACAATTTACAATGAGTTAACTAATTAATTTTGATAAAATTGTTTAAGAAACTAGATAAAAAACTATTTTTATCGATTATTTTGATTGAACAACCAAAAAATCACCCTTTTCTTGAAGAAAATTTTACAACGCTATAAGGATTCGTTTTCGGGCTTATCCAGAGAGGTATGGTGGCTCGCATTGATTACATTGATCAATAGAGCCGGAGCAATGGTTATTCCATTTTTATCCCTTTACCTATCCGACAACCTAGATTTCACTAAAGAACAAATCGGTTGGGTAATGACCAGCTATGGATTGGGATCTTTTTTTGGTGCTTGGTTGGGAGGTAAACTTAGTGATGCCCTTGGATATTACAAGGTAATTCTGGGCTCTTTGTTACTAACAGGGATTGCTTTTTTTGTAGTTCAGTTCTTTTCAAGTTTTTGGAGTATTTGTATAAGTTTCTTTGTGCTTATTGCTATAGCAGATGCTGCCCGTCCTGCATTTTTTGTAGCCTTAAGCGCGTACAGCAAACCAGAAAACAAAACAAGATCCTTAACGTTTATTAGACTTGCCATTAATTTAGGTTTTTCTGCTGGTCCGGCAATAGGAGGTTTGATCATCGCCACTATGGGATATTCTGGATTGTTTTGGGTAGATGGAGTTACTTGTTTGATCGCTGGTATCGTTATGATCCAAACCCTTAACCCCAGAAAAGCAAGAGAATTAGATAAGGAAATCCCTGTAGAAAACCCTGTTGCTCCTCTTAACGATGGACTCTATGTTATATTCTTGATTGCCCTAGCTCTTTTCGGATTCATTTTTGTGCAATATTTTTCCACTATTCCACTTTATTACAAAGAAGTACATCAACTTTCTGAAGAAAACATCGGTTTGTTACTGGCAATGAATGGAGCGCTTATCTTTTTCTTCGAAATGCCACTTATTGCCTATTTAGAGAGAACAAATACATCAAAAGTGGGTAACGTCATCAATGGATTTATATTAACTGGTATTAGTTTTATCTTACTACTTATAACACCTTGGGCAGGTATTTTGATCATAGGTATGATTGCTGCCACTTTGGGAGAAATGGTAGCATTTCCATTTGGAAATGCCTTTGCTCTAGAACGATCAAAAAAAGGACGGCAAGGAGCGTATATGGGATTGTACAGTATGTCTTTCTCGGTAGCCCATATCTTTGGACATAATTCTGGAATGCAATTTATTGCTAATTTTGGTTACGATAACGGCTGGATATTCATGGCCGTTATGGCAGGTATTGGTACCTTTTTGCTTTTTATCGTAAAACGTGGGCTTACACTCAACAAATAAACTCAAAAAACACTCATGAAAAAACTTTCAATTCTCATCTACATAGCAGCCATTTGCATATCAAGCTGTACTAACAACGATCAACAAAATAATGCTACAGTTGTAAAGGAGGAAAAAAAACCAGAGCAAAAAAAGACTTTTCCCAAATTAGAAGACAATCGGTATAACGTAGCTTTTTTGATCATGGATGGCACTTACAATACAGAGTTTACGGCTCCTTATGATATTTTCCAGCATACCCAATATCGCAAAAACATTAAGCAAATGAATGTTTTTACGGTAGCAAATACAGATCATCCTATCACCACTTTTGAAGGGGTGAAAATTATTCCCGATTATAATTATCTTCAAGATGAATTGCCCAAAATTGATATTCTTGTTGTCCCTAGTGCAGAACACCATTTGGATACTGATCTGGATGATGAGCAAATGATCCGTTTTGTACAGAAGGTAGACCAAAATGCTTTGTACATGACTTCGCACTGCGACGGTGCTTTTGTACTGGCCAAGGCAGGGCTTTTGAACAATGCTGTCTCTACGACTTTCCCAAGTGATATCGACAAAATGAAAAGTATGTTCCCTGATCTGGACATAAGAAAAGATGTACTATTTGTTCATGATGGAAAATACATTACTTCCGCAGGAGGAGCAAAAAGTTTTGAAGCTGCTTTGTATTTGTGCGAATACCTCTATGGTGCTGATATTGCAAGATCCTTGGCGGGTGGTTTAGTAATTGATTGGAAACTTGAAGAAGTATCCCATATTGTAATCAAATAGCCAAAAACAAAGAGTGCCTACACTAGGTAGACACTTCTATTTGTAGGGTCAAATTACGCACTCTCTTTAGCTTCAAGATTTGGGGTCTTTAGACTAATGTCCTCACACCTAATTTGTCCCTGATGTATTCCAAACTAATATTTTAAATCCGAATCGTCACTCAGCTTAAAATGTTAGTTGAAGGCGACACATCAAGTATTTTTAAGTTGAAGTAAATTTAATGTAAAATAATTGTAAAACCAAAATTTTAACCGATAAAAAACACAAAAATTCGATGAAATACACAAAATTTTATGATTTCAGTTTATTTTGAAAAGAAGTATTTAGAATTTCCGAGGTATTTTTCGATCAACTCATTGTATTTTTTAGTGATCTTTAAAGCTAAGGTTCCTTCTATTTCGTACAAGGCATCGTAATCCTTATAACCGTTCTGCAACATCTTCTCTAGATAAAACAAAGCTGTCTCATTATCCAGATCTCTGGCACTTAAAGAAATGATCTTTTTATAGGAATCAAAATCCTTTTTATTGACGATGGTGCTAAAAATGTTCAAAAACAATTGCGCTTCCAGATTCACGTTTTCTTTTATTGCAGTGATTTTGTAATTATCTATAATCGCATTTACATACCCTTTTACCCGAATTGCCATATCATGGCTATATTTTTCTTTCTTGGCAATCAAGGTATCCAACTTAGACATTTCATATTGCCACCAGCCAAAATTACTATAGTTTAGCAAAGCAATGTCTTCTTCGGCAGAGAACAAATAAGATTCTCTCAAATAATTTTCTTTGATTGCATATTTTGACTGTAATCGTTTCTGCTTTCTATAACCATCCAGTTTCTTTATTTCTTTCTGTTTTTCCTTCAAATAATCTGTATCAAAAAATTGATTGTAATCAATACGAATTCTTTTTAGCTCTTCATACGCTTTTAAGAACTTCCGTTTTGACACATAACCATCAACCTCTTGCAAGCTTTCCTTAAAACTATTTTGAATCCAAATAGAATCTTTTGCTACTCTTCCTTTGAGCATGGCTTGTCTGGTTAAAGCAGTCAACACATTCTTTATAAGCTCTTGAGTAGGAAATTCTCCTCCCCCTTCATAAACAAATAGATCCGCAGGAACTGCCCTTCTCTTTAAAAAGCTCTTATTGGCCTGAAAATTTTTAAATCGATAGTTATGTGTATTGAGTATCCCAAAATGCGTAAAATTTTTATTTAAGTTAATTCTTGAATCATAAAAATAACTATCGCCAATAGCGATTACTCCAAAAATTTTATCCGGATATCCCAAAGGGAGTAAACTAGCAAATTTGGCATCATCACCTACCCCTGTTACATAAACCCTTCCTATCTGAATGGGAAACAGAGAAAAAATATGCTTCATGAAAACGGCTACATAGTTTGCCCTTTCTCTGGCCGATTGCTCTTCGGTAAAATTGGTAACCGCAATAATATATCCTAATTCTTCTGCCGCAGCCTGATAAAATCTGGCAATATTGCTGGTTCTGTTTGAAGAATCAAAACCAAAAATAATCGGCCAACTTTTATTTTTATCATATGTCCTAGGTAAATAGATACTAAATGTATTTTTTGTATCAGGTACCACAAGTGAATCAGTAACTCTACCCTTGGTTAATACCAATTGACTTTGCGCATACCCAAAGAAGGACGCAAACAAAATAACAAGTAGGATGTTGTTTTTAATTAAAGATGCTCGCACTATAGCTTTTTTTACTGTGATAACACCACAAAAAAGATGCCACCAAAGTCAAAAATTACTATAAAAAAAACACCTGAACAAATTCAGGTGTTTTTCATCTTCCCCTTGTACTCTCTTTAGCTTCCCAAACTAATGTCCTCACACAAGATTAAGACTATCCCTATATGTCTTAATTATAACAAATCTTATGCCAAAGTTTTCCTAAATAGCTTCTCCTCCATGATCCATAATTGGACTGTTTTCTACCAAATTAGAAAGAATGATATGCGTTTTTGCTTCTCCGTAGGTAATCAACCGATCGATAAACTCCTGAAGATGTAGTTGATCTCTCAAAACTACCTCCATAATAATATTCTCATTACCTGTTATACGATAGCAATTCAATACTTCTTTAAACTCTGGAACTTTAAGCATAAAAGGTTTTAACCTGCCCATAAATGCTTTCAGCGTAATCATTGCTTTGAGCTGGTATCCTGTTTTTGTATAAGAAACATCTGCTCTAAATCCCTGCAAAATACCGTAATCTTCCATTTTCTTGATGCGCTCTGCTACTGCAGGCGAACTTAGTCCAATTTTCCTTCCTATCTCTGCATTAGAGAGTCGTCCGTTTTCTTGAAGACAATGTAATATTTCCCAATTTATAGTGTCGATTTTCATTTTAACTCAAAAAACAGATTAATATTTAAATTATAAAGTAAATATACTGATTCACTTTAATTTCCAAAGAAAAAAACATGAAAAATACAGTATTTTTGATGTAGAAATTGCTATGAGTTTACAACCCAAAAATAAAAGACTGTATCAAAAGGCACGGGAGATCTTTACACTCTCTCGAAGTGTCTCGAATTACCTTGTAGAAGATTTAGCTCCACTACAACATAATGGTGACGAAAACCCTCATGTTTATTTTACCGGAGACATTGTAAGGCAGTCTGATGCGCTTGCTCCGCACATCATTAATGCTGAAAATCAAACATTTCAGGATGATAGAATTCGTTATGCAAATTCTTTGATCCGTATTACTAACAAATTATATAGAAATTGCGAACGCCTTGAACAGTCTGAGAGCAATGGAAAAGAATTTGTTATCTTACTTCGTAAAGAACTAAGAAAATTCAGAAAACTACAACGAAGTTGGGTAATGTCTCTTTAAGAACTCCTTTTACAGACTACTTATATTGTTTTCCATTTTTAATTACGATATCTACATCTTGCAGTAAGCTAATATGTCGAAGCACATCTCCTTTTACCGCTATTATATCTGCTAATTTCCCTTCGGTAACGGTTCCCACTTTATCTGCTACTCCCATCCACAATGATGGCCAATAAGTTGCTGCTCGTATGGCGTACATTGGATCGATTCCAAATTCATTTACCCAAACATCCAGTTCATTCCAGGTGGATTGGCTATGAAATTTCATGGGTATCCCACTATCTGTACCAATCATTAATACCACACCTGCATCCATTAATTGTTTTATTTTGGTTTCTAAAGTTGGTTTTCGTATTGGTGTTAACTGAAAATACGGTAATCGATCTTTATGCTTAAAACTGTTCTTAATATCTGCAACAATGGTATCATGTAATCCTCTATGCCAGGAATCATTATCCAAGTGCTCTCCATGATCCCGAACATACTCATAATTATACAACCCTTCTACTGTAGGACACCAATACAACGGACCTAAATTCATTTGTGCTGTACGCTCCTTTATGGCTTCCATCACATCATCTGGGTACCGTGGTGCCGATGATAAGCCTGTATGCTCAAAACAATCCGCTCCCGCAGCAAGCCCGGTTCGAATTTCCTGTGGTCGATGACCATGAGCCACTACTTTCAAATTATACTTATGAGCAGTGTTTACCACCGCTTGCACCTCTTCTTTACTCATTTGATCCTGATCGATCAATTTTATACAATCCACTCCAGCATCCGCTAACTTTTTGATTTTCTTTCTTGCATCTTCCACTCCGTTTATCCCCCATCTAAAAGCCTCCGTACCTGGATAAGGCTTCTTCTGAATAAAAGGCCCCGAAACATACAAGGTTGCTCCTGGGATTTCTCCTTTATTGATACGATCCCTTACCGATATACTTTCTACCAGTGGCCCTCCTAAATCCCTGGCACTGGTTACTCCAGCCATAAGCAATTGCTCTGCAGAAGCAGGCATAATCACATTTTCTAATAAGGGAGGATAGGTCTTATCCCAATATGCATAGTCTGCATGCCCATTGATCATGGTATGTACATGCATATCCCATAAACCCGGAAGTACAGACATTCCTTCCGTTGAGATCACTCTAGCATTTGCTGGAATCTCCAATGTCTTTTTTGTACCAACTGCCTTGATTTTATCTCCTTCAACAATAATTACACTGTTCTTAATAGGCGTAGACCCAAAACCATCGATTAATGTACCTCCTACCAAGGCCAAAACTTGATCTGATTGTTGCGCAAAAGATGATGTAGCTATTACTAGCAATAGGGTGAGTAATTTCTTCATGATGAGTTTGTGTTTGTCTAAAGATAAAGAAATTAGCTAGTACCCAATGTTATAGCATTTCAAAAATTTTGTATTTATACCGCTTTAGTTCTTGTTTTACTTTATCCTTCAGCAAAAATAACCCTATCATATTAGGAACCATCATTGCAAATACCATGGCATCGCTAAAATCCGTTACTGCATTTAAAGTTGCAGATGCCCCTATCACCGTAAAACAACAGAAGATAGATTTGTAGATATATTCCATACGTTTACTCCTGCCAAATAAGTAACTCCAGGATTGGTAACCATAATACGACCAGGAGATCATCGAAGAGAAGGCAAATAGCACCACTGCTACGGTTAACAAATACGGAAACCAGGAAACACCACTTTCCAGTGCAGAAGCGGTTAATAAAACCCCTTGTTCAGAGTTGATCTGCATCCCTGTATCTACCTGCCCAGTAATAATCAACACCAAAGCTGTCATTGTACATACAACCACGGTATCTATAAACGGTTCCAGCAATGCTACCAAACCTTCACTGGCAGGATAATCTGTTTTTACTGCACTATGCGCTATAGAGGCACTTCCTATCCCGGCTTCATTACTAAATGCTCCACGACGAAACCCTTGAATGAGTACTCCTACGAACCCTCCGATTACTCCTTGGGGATCAAAGGCACTATCCCAGATACTTTCTAAGGCTGCTGGAATAGCCGAAAAATTTAATCCCAAAACCACCAAAACAGATAAGATATATGTTAACACCATAAAAGGGACGACTTTGTCCGTAACACTGGCTATTTTCTTGATCCCTCCTATAATTACTACGGCCACCAAAATAGCCATGACTACTCCAAACACCCAACCCTGTCCTTGGATCATAGCCCCATCAGGAATCAATACCTTGTCGAATAATTTGAAAGCCTGGTTCGCCTGAAACATATTCCCTCCACCAAAAGATCCACCAATACACATGATCGAAAATAACACAGCTAATACTTTTCCAAGTTTTTGGTATCCTTTTTCGCTTAATCCTTTTTTCAAATAATACATAGGTCCACCAAAAACCTTCCCGTGCTCATCAATTTCTCTGTATTTTACACCAAGTGTACATTCTACAAACTTTGAGGACATCCCCAAGATCCCAATCAAAACCATCCACAAAGTTGCTCCCGGTCCGCCTATGGATAATGCTATAGCTACTCCCGCAATATTTCCTAATCCCACAGTGGCCGAAACCGCAGTAGTTAATGCTTGAAAATGGCTTACTTCCCCATTTTTGATGACTTCTTCTTTTTTAGTTGTATTACCATTTTCCAAATGATCAAACTTACCCCTTACTACTTGTATGGCGGTAAAAAAATCTCTAAAATTTATTCCTTTAAAATAAATAGTGAAAAACATTGCTCCAGAAAAAAGGACGACTAGTACCCAAGGAATACCTACTTCTTGAGTTAGTGGAATTTCAGCCAAAATGCCGTCAACAAACCAGTCTGTGGCATTACCAAAAGCTTTATTAATTTTTTGATCCAGATTTTGTTCTGCTATAAATGCTCCCATACTTCTTTAAATTTTTGTCCAAATTCAAAGAAAAATGGTTAGCATAAAAGGTTACGCACTGCTCAAATTTTGTAACCCCAGTACGTAAGCATATGGTTAAGCATTCCCTCCCGATTGGAAATACTGAAGGAAATCATGAGTTTTGGCAAACTCTATAAGTTGCTCTTTACCACCAGCTCCACTGATGTTCAATATTTTTTTGATCTGATGAATATGGGTTTGCAAACCGTCGGTACTAATATGCATTTCTTGAGCAATCTCGGTATACGATTTATCCTTCCCGTAATGAGCTAAATACCCTAATACCTCCTTTTGCCGATCAGAAAGTTCAACTTTTGCCGTCTGTCGCAGATCTTTTACCTCCATTTTCAAATTCTTAATGCTATCTAAATGACTTTCGTTAGCTAATTCGAGTTGACCTATTGTTTTTTTTAATTGCTTATTTTCTTGAGTTAACTGTTGCGCCAAACTTTGTTGCTGTTCTTTTTCTGAAAGGAATTTCCAACTGTACAAAAGAATAGAAAACAACAAAATAAATAGAAACTTGAAAGAGATCGCCGTAATACTCCCTAATACACTCCAAAATTGCTGATCAATAAATTGCAGTGCTTTATCCTGAGGAATAATTCTATGGGTAACCGCAATAACGATGAGAATGAACAATACGAAAGTTGGCAAGTACATAAACTTCATTTGTCTAGCAACAAAAGCTTTGTTCAATTCGAACAACAGTGAAATAGCTACCAAAATAGAAATAGGAATATCTATTAACCAAATAAAATTATTGCTAATCTCTTCATTTCCGTAGGATGAGGCTAAAAAAACAAATGCAATCATTCCCAAAACACCACAAAACAGGCTTACAAATTCCCTGATACTAAAACGCTGTACCAGTCGCACCAGAATTCCTGACTTTTTTTGATGTTCTATAGAAGGTAAGGACAAGATGATAAATAAGGAATTAGCCAAGGATATCAACACCCCAAAATAAATCAATACTTTGTTGGTAGGTGTCCATTTGAGTCCAGAAACCAAAATCAAATTCACCAAAGCCCCCAATCCCCATACAAATATTGCTAATCCAAACCATTTGATCCCTTCCACTCCCTTGGGATCGGCTTGACGTAGCCTTTCTTTGCTAAAAATACGTTGAATTACTATAGCCGAAATAAGACAAACGATTGCTGTAACAGTATATTCTATGGTATTGAGCACGAAGTATCCTTTTGCTTTAAAGATAAAGAAACTACGGTAAATGAAAAACCCCGCTCTATTGAACGGGGTTTGAAAATATTGTTTTTGAACTTTTACATATTTCTTCTATACTGTCCTCCCACCTCAAATAAAGCGGCAGTGATTTGTCCTAGAGAACACACTTTGGTTGCTTCCATCAACACCTCGAAAATATTTTGGTTGTGAATGGCGGCCTCCTGCACTTTTGCTAAAGCATCTGTAGCAAGATCTTTTTTGGCTTCATGCAGATTGTTAAGTGTCGTAATTTGATATTGTTTTTCTTCTTCAGTAGCTCGAATAACCTCTCCCGGAGTTACCGTTGGAGACCCTTTTGAACTCAAGAATGTATTTACCCCAATGATCGGGAACTCTCCTGTGTGCTTCAAAGTTTCGTAATACAAACTCTCTTCTTGAATTTTACTACGTTGGTACATAGTTTCCATAGCGCCTAGCACTCCACCACGCTCTGTAATTCTATCAAATTCTGTTAGCACGGCTTCTTCTACCAAATCAGTCAATTCTTCAATTATAAATGATCCCTGAATAGGATTTTCATTCTTGGCTAATCCCAATTCTTTATTGATAATCAACTGAATTGCCATTGCTCTTCGTACCGACTCTTCGGTTGGCGTGGTAATCGCTTCATCATAAGCATTGGTGTGCAATGAATTACAGTTATCATAAATCGCATACAGGGCTTGCAACGTAGTACGAATGTCATTGAAATCAATTTCCTGAGCGTGTAATGAACGACCAGAGGTTTGAATATGGTACTTCAACATCTGCGCTCTGGCGTTAGCTCCATACTTATGTTTTAATGCTTTTGCCCAGATTTTTCTTGCTACACGACCGATCACTGCGTATTCAGGATCGATTCCGTTAGAGAAAAAGAAGGATAAATTAGGCCCAAACTTGTTGATATCCATTCCTCGGCTCAGGTAATACTCTACATAAGTAAATCCATTTGCCAATGTAAGGGCCAACTGCGTAATTGGGTTTGCCCCAGCTTCGGCAATATGATATCCTGAAATAGATACCGAATAGAAGTTACGCACTTGTTTATCAATGAAATACTCTTGTACATCTCCCATCAATCGTAGGGCGAACTCTGTAGAGAAAATACAGGTGTTTTGTGCCTGATCCTCTTTAAGAATATCTGCTTGTACAGTACCGCGTACCGTACTTAACGTTTCACTTTTTATCTTTTCATATACTTCTGCCGGTAATACCTGATCTCCAGTAACACCCAAAAGCATTAACCCTAGTCCATCATTTCCTTCAGGTAAATCACCTTGATACTCAGGTCGTGCTATCCCTTTATCTTTATAGATCTTTTTGATCTTGGCTTCAAC
Organism: Aquimarina sp. AWH4_224; assembly: GCF_056160245.1. NCBI lineage: Bacteria > Pseudomonadati > Bacteroidota > Flavobacteriia > Flavobacteriales > Flavobacteriaceae > Aquimarina > Aquimarina sp. AWH4_224. Next base: position 193,044 of record NZ_JBSWWU010000003.1, read on the forward strand.
CTCGGCTTCTAGCTCATTTTCTTTGATATATTTCTCACAGTTTTGATCCACCGCAGCATTCATAAAGAATCCTAACAACATAGGTGCAGGACCATTGATAGTCATACTCACCGAGGTCATTGCGTGGGTCAAATCAAATCCTGAATATAATTTCTTGGCATCATCAAGACAACAAATCGATACTCCAGCATTACCAATTTTTCCATAGATATCTGGTCTATGATCTGGATCATTACCGTATAAGGTTACCGAATCAAAAGCAGTTGATAATCGTTTTGCAGGCATCCCAAGACTCACATAGTGGAAACGTCTGTTGGTACGCTCTGGTCCACCTTCTCCGGCAAACATCCTTGTAGGATCTTCTCCTGTTCTTTTGAAAGGGTATAATCCTGAAGTATACGGAAATTCCCCAGGAACATTCTCCTGCAAAGACCATCTCAGTACATCTCCCCAAGCCTCATATTTTGGTAAGGCCACCTTCGGAATCTGTGTATGTGATAACGACTTGGTATGTGTTTCTATATTAATTTCTTTATCTCTTACCTTGAATGTGTAAACTGGATCTTTGTATTTTTTTACTTTACCAGCCCAACCAATAATGATCTCCCAATTGTAAGGATCCAGATTAAGTTTAACACGATCAAACTCAGCCAATAATAGCTTAATAAAAGCCTTATTATCCTCATTTTTCACACTTCGTAATGCTTCATCTTCGATTCCATTTTTTGAAAGTCCAATGAAATTTACATCCGCAACACTACAAATAGTTTTATAAATCCCATATAGTTTTTGAGCCACCTCAACCTGGGTTCCTACAGTTTTATCATAGGCTCTGTTATTTTCTGAAATCTCAGATAGATATCTTGTTCTGCTCGGTGGAATCACAAATATCTTTTCAGACATTTCTTTTGAAATATGAAACTCTGAAACCAAACTTGCTCCGGTTTTCTCCACCAACTTATCCATGATCGCTTTGTAAAGCGTATTCATTCCCGGATCATTAAATTGCGAAGCAATAGTCCCGTAAACTGGTAATTCTTCTTGTGGAGTATCCCAAAGATTGTGATTACGCATATACTGCTTTTTCACATCCCTAAGCGCATCTAGCGAACCTCTTTTATCAAATTTATTGATCGCTACCAAATCTGCAAAATCCAGCATGTCGATTTTCTCTAACTGTGTAGCTGCACCAAATTCTGGTGTCATCACATATAAAGATGTATCACTATGATCTAAAATCTCAGTATCCGATTGACCAATCCCTGAAGTTTCTAAGATAATCAAATCAAATTCTGCAGCTTTTAATACTTCAATAGCTTCGGCAACATATTTGGATAACGCTAGATTAGATTGTCGTGTTGCAAGAGACCTCATATACACACGTGGAGAATTAATCGCATTCATACGGATTCTGTCTCCCAACAGCGCTCCTCCTGTTCTTCTTTTTGAAGGATCTACAGATACAATCCCGATCGTCTTTTTAGGAAAGTCGATTAAAAACCTACGAACTAACTCATCAACCAAAGATGACTTTCCTGCTCCTCCAGTTCCTGTAATCCCTAATACTGGAGTAGTTGATGTCTTATTTTTTTGATGGATTTCATCTAAAGTATCTTTGGCAACATCCGGAAAATTCTCTGCTGCAGAAATCACTCTGGCAATAGCCCCAATTTCTTTTTCTGCAAGATGGTTAGCCTCTCCATTTAATGTATTTCCTATTGGGAAATCTGCCTGTTGTACCAGATCATTGATCATTCCCTGCAATCCTAACTCACGTCCATCATCTGGAGAGTAAATTCTTGTAATCCCATAATCCATAAGATCTTTGATCTCTTCTGGAAGGATTACTCCTCCTCCTCCTCCAAAAATCTTAATATGTCCTGCTCCTTTTTCCTGAAGCAAATCATACATATATTTGAAATACTCATTATGTCCGCCCTGATAAGAAGTCATCGCAATTGCATTGGCATCTTCCTGGATCGCACAGTTTACTACTTCTTCTACACTTCTATCATGACCTAAGTGAATTACTTCAACACCTGTAGATTGAATAATTCTACGCATGATATTAATCGCTGCATCATGGCCATCAAACAGTGAGGCAGCTGTTACGATTCTTACTTTATTCTTTGGTGTATACGGTGCAATTTGTTCCATCGACAATAAATAGTGAATTTAATGCCGCTAATTTACGAAATACGCATCAAAAAGGAATATTTTTTTAGAATTATATAATTTACTTAACCTTTTAGGGCACTTTACTGTTTATAATTCAATTAGAGCATTCAAAGTTTATGTAAAACACAAAGTTCGGATAAATAATTAAGATACAATCATTTGTTATCGTTAATATTAAACACTCATGTAGTTACAAAATCTACACGCTGTAAAATCCTACAATATCCAACAACCATTTATTCTTATGAAATTGTTTTTTAATTAAATCAGCTTTTATTTTTATCAATCTTTCATAAAAAACGAGCTTTCATTTTGAATTAATCAAAAAGTAAACCCATTCAATTAAAACATTAGTGCAGCCGGGGCTTTCTTGGTATGTTTATATACTGAAAAGACTTTTATTAATGAAAAAGACCACTTTATTAATCAACTGCCCTGATCAAAAAGGGTTAATCGCCACTGTAACCAATTTTATACTAGAGAAGGAAGGGAATACCATCTACGTCGAGCAACATGTTGACCACGAACTTAAAGAATTCTTTATGCGACTGGAGTGCGAGTTTGACAGTGATGAGAAAAAATTAGCACGATTTAAAGAATCCTTCAATACTAATGTGGCTGCTCATCATCAAATGCATTGGGAGATGTATGACACCGACAAAAAGCCTAAAATGGCTCTTTTTGTCTCTAAATATGACCATTGTTTGTATGATATTTTAGGAAGATATGCTTCTGGCGAATTGCATGTTAAAATCCCTATTATTATTAGTAATCATGCAGATCTTAAACCCATTGCCGATGCTTTTAATGTTCCTTTCAAACACATTCCTGTAACCAAAGGGAACAAAGTTGAGGCAGAACGTGAGCAAATTAGTGTTTTGGAAGAACATAAAATTGACTTTATCGTTCTTGCTCGGTATATGCAGATACTCTCTTCAGATTTTGTAGATCGATATCCTAATAAGATCATCAATATCCATCATTCATTTCTTCCTGCGTTTCCAGGAGCTAAACCCTATCATTCGGCTTACGAAAGAGGTGTAAAGATTATAGGAGCTACCAGTCATTATGTAACATCGGATCTTGATGAAGGCCCTATTATTGAACAAGAAATTGTGCGAGTATCTCATATACATAATGTTCAGGATTTTATTTTGAAAGGAAGAGATTTGGAAAAAATCGTATTGTCCAGAGCCATCAAACATCACATCCAACACAAAGTATTGGTGTACAATAACAAAACGGTCATTTTTTCATAAAGGGAAAATAGCATCCGTGGTTGCAAATTGATATCCTTGCGCTTCAAATGCTTTTCTTTTTGGATACTCTTTTTGAAGAGCTGGGTTAGAATGATTGAAGTGAATAAAAATAACCTTTGACTTTAGTGCTTTAGATTCAGACTCAAAGAGTTTTACTGTTTCTGTAATAAATGGATGAGGAACTTCTGACATAGGTCTGGGGATTTCTCCTTCTTCAAAAAAAGTGGCATCAATAAAGGCATAATCTACTTTTTTAACCTCCGCTACGATATTCTTTTTCCAAAGAGACCACTTATTGATATCTGGAATAAAAAGTGCGGTTGCCTCATTACCAGTAATCATGTATCCCACAGTTTCAGAATATTCGTCTCTATGTGGTACCAAAAAAGGTGTTACTTTGATGTTATTCGTTAAGACAATGGTGCTATCTGCTTTTAAAGGTTTGATTTTAATATTATTAAGAGCTACCAACTGAGACCAAGGACCATTGTTTTCTAAAAAAGATTTCATTCTGGGCATGGCATAAACAGGAATGTTTTTGGATCCCATGGCCTCTCTTCCAAAATGCATCAACCCAGTGTAATGACCAATATGTGCATGGGTAAGAAAAACTCCATCGATAATATCATCATTCTTTATATGTTGTTCTTCTAAAACTGCTAATTGCTTTGGCATATCCGGAGTAGCTTCAAAAAGAAATTTTTGATTCGCTTGTTTATCAATTACTCCCAAGGCTGTGACCAGTTCTTTATTTCGCTCTTTACTTTTTACCGCAACAAATTCTGAAGTATTATTAATATGCGGGTATCCCCCATCTTGTGTGATTCCCAAAACGGTAATATATTGCCGGGTTGTCTTTGGTTGAAAAGATGTGCCGTTTATCGATTCTTTTTCATTTTTGCATGAAATAATAAGAATGTATACCAGTAAAAAAACTAAATTTGATTTCATTTTAATTCATTGTATTCTCAAATCTAACAAGAAATTATGAAACGTATTATTTGTTTATTTGCTGTATTAACTCTGTCAAGTTGTGCTGAACTGCAACAAGTTGTAAATAGTTTACCACAAACTACAGGAGGTGGTTTTGGAGTTAGTAACCTTGACATCGCCAACGGGTTACGACAAGCACTGGACAACGGAATCGATAAACAAGTAACTAAACTCACCCAAAAAGACGGTTTTTACAGAAATGAGCTTGTAAAAATTCTTTTACCTCAAGAGCTTAGAAAAGTTGACAAAACCTTACGAGACATCGGTTTAGGCAATCTTGCCGACGAAGGTCTACGGGCTATCAACAGAGCTGCAGAAGATGCTGTAAAAGAAGCTACTCCTATCTTTGTGGATGCGGTAAAGCAAATTACATTTACTGATGCTAAACAAATTCTTTTGGGATCGGATAACGCCGCAACTACATATTTACAAAACAAAACAAACTCTGCATTATATGCCAAATTCAGCCCTGTTATCGACAAATCGTTTTCTAGAGTAGGTGCTAACCAAATATGGTCTAATATTATCAATAAGTATAATGCAATACCACTTACCAATAATGTAAATCCTGATCTTACTGACTATGTAACTCAGGAAGCCCTTAAAGGAGTCTATACCATGATTGCAGTTGAGGAAAAGGACATCAGAAACAAACTGAGTTCTAGAACCACGGATTTATTACGAAGAGTATTTGCCCTTCAAGATAATAGATAAGCTGAAATCAAGAATTTGAAATAAAAGAAATTGATGTTTTATTGAACACTTCGGGTTGTTCCACATTGACGACATGCCCGGAGTTCTTTACTACAAATAATTGCGAAAGATGGTGGGCTGCTACTACCTTTTCTACCGACGGCAGAAAAAGATAGTCTTCTTCTCCCATCACATATAAGGTTGGAATACGTATATCTTTTGCTCTAAAGAATCGAAGTAAAGGATTAATCTCAGAAGTTAATCTAAACCATCTTACAAATTCTTTTTGGTATAGTTTTTTAGCTTCGTTGGCAAACAATATTCTGGATTGTTTATGATTTTTCTTTGGCATAATAATAAATGCAAAGAATTTATACAGTAACATATATGGAATTACAGATTTGAATACAATTCCTAGACGCATTAACACTTGAGATCTAAGATTCAATTTCATAATCGCTCCACCCATAATCATGCTTTTTACACGATCCGGATATTTTTCTGCTAAGTTTCTAATCAATATAGTTCCCAGAGAAATCCCTACAAAATGAGAAGTAGTAATATTCTCCTTATCAAGCACCTCAACGATATCCTCTGTAATCGAATCGAAAGTGTATTTGGAATCAAAAGCATCTTTGAGCGCTGGTTTGGAATTACCATGCCCTCTTAGATCCAATAGTAAAATATTAAAATGTTTTCGAAACTCGCGCACCTGTTTGAACCAGATAGAAGAGCTCCCTCCTGCTCCGTGAACAAAAGTCACCCATTCGCTACTAGTATCGTGTTGATATACAGAATAATTTAACAATAGAAAGTCGTTTAGAACCTCAAAAATAGGAACTTATTTGTTAGAAACGTACCACTTAACAATATTTATAGAAATGTTTATCCTCTGCTGCAGGCTTAGTGCAAGGTTTTAAAATAGGTAAACGCACCTAAGAGACGTGATCCGTACCACGAAAAATATTCTCCATCTACCAATACGACTTCAGCATTTGTATGAAGCTGTTGCGCTTGTTCTATGTGTTTTTCGGAAAAAGGAAATGGTTCTGATGACAGCAATATTTTATCCAACTTCTCCAAACCCTGTATCTCTTCTTTGGATTTTTCTGGATATCGATCTTCATCTTCAAAAACATTAATGAATTTATTCAGTTTCAAAAGGTGATGGATAAAAGTTTGATTGGCAGCTGCCATCCAGGGATCTTTCCATATAAAATAGGCTACCCGACGAGCCGGTTTATCTTTTATAAAATCAAAGAAAGCCTGTTGTTCCTTTTCAATATCTTGAACTAAGCTATTTGCCTGCTCCTGCATATCAAAAAGCTCACCATATTGTTGTATCAACTCCAAGGCATCTGCTATGGTAAAAATATCGGAAACATGGACTGGGAATTCTTTTGCCAAATTTTCTACGATCTCTTTGGTATTTTCTTCTTTGTTACAAAGAATAATATCGGGTTCTAGTGCTCGTATACGATCGTATTTGATGTTTTTGGTACCACCCACGACAGTTTTCTCTTTTCGAATGGTTTCGGGATGTACGCAAAATTTAGTCACCCCAACAATGTGCTCCTCTAACCCTAAGGCAACCAACAATTCTGTTTGCGAAGGCACCAACGATACAATACGTCTTGGCGTTCTCGAAATCTCCACCTTTCGGTCTAATTGATCGATAAAAAACATCTTATCCATGGATTTTTAACATCACTAATTAAATAAATCCTAAAAAGTTCATAAACTCTTAATAACTAAACACTTAAAAGTAGGAATTTTCATCAAAAACCAGTATCTTAGAAAGAATAATAATTAAAATTTCGGGGCTATGAATTCAGTATTACTAAACGTTATCATTTATGGTATAATGGCATTTTTTGTAGTGTTCATCGCGTATGGACTTTACGGATATGCAAAACACGTATTTAACGCGAATAGACGTTAATTCTATTGTTTTAAAAGGGAACGAAATTTATACAAAAAGGTTTCGTTCCTTTTTTATTATCGACTCGTCAATATTTTTTCCATTTGCTCTTGTAACACTAATGCTTTAGCTTGTGCAGCTTCGGCAAAATCTTTTCCTTTTGAAGCGTAAATGATCCCTCTAGAAGAGTTAATCAGCAAGCCTATTTGATCATTGAGCCCATATTTGCATACATCTTGTAAATTTCCGCCCTGTGCTCCTACTCCAGGAACCAATAAAAAACTATCTGGGATTATTGTTCGTATTTCTGCCAAAAACTCTGCTTTGGTGGCTCCTACTACATACATCAAGTTTTCTGAATTTGCCCAGGTTTTGGATACTTCCAGAACATTCTTATATAATTCTTGCCCTTCGGTTTGTTTAGTCTGAAAATCAAAAGCACCTTGGTTTGAAGTTAACGCCAAAAGGATGGTATGTTTATCTTCAAAAGCAAGGAATGGCTCTACAGAATCTTTACCCATATACGGTGCCACAGTAACCGAGTCGAACTGTAAATCTTCAAAAAAAGCTTTGGCATACATGGTACTGGTATTTCCGATGTCTCCACGCTTCGCATCTGCAATGGTGAACACTTCGGGATAATTTGTATTTAAGTACTCAATTGTTTTCTCCAGAGATCTCCATCCTTTCAGCCCATAAGCTTCATAAAAAGCAGTGTTGGGTTTATAACCTACTGCTAAATGATGCGTAGCATCAATAATCGCCTTATTAAATTCAAAAATTGGATCTTCTGTTTCTAATAAATGCTCTGGAATCTTGTTAAGATCTACATCCAGACCCACACACAAAAATGACTTTTTCTTATGGATTTGTTCGACCAGTTGCTTTGTTGTCATGTCTCTTTATTTGCTTCCGTTATTCTTTACCATCTACATAATCCTGCAGATAACTAAAACGCTCTGTTAGTTTTCCTCCTTTGGTCATTCGTGCTCTTTCGAGAATACCATCTTTATCTCCATTAAAGAAGGCAGGGATTACATGTTCTAGAAACATTTCTCCAAAGCCTTCGCTTGCATCTTTTGGCAGCTCGCATGGCAAGTTATCTACTGCCATGACTACTATCGCATTAGGATCCTTATAATCAACTTCTGTTTCTGTATTGGGATCATAGCCATAAATAGGGTCAGCAATGGTGGAAGGCCTAATTGTAGATGCCACAGGACCATCGATATCACAAGAGATATCTGCCACTACTTTTATATTAAAATCATCAGACTTGGCATCTTCTCGTGTAAAAATAAAAGGTGCTCCATCTCCGTAAAAGTGTCCTGCCATATAGAGATCGCTTACTTTGGCAAACTTTATAAAGTCTCCTTCATACTCCCCTGGATTAGTATAAAAGTCTGTTTTGTCTAACACAGTTCCGTCTTTGCGTTTGTTGTAATCCAACACGTCTATCTGTACATATACGGGCTCATAAAAAGTATTGTTCAAATATTCGTCTGCAGACACTTCTCTGATCTTCATCGCTTCTACAATCTCTCTCGCTCCACTTCCTACTTTACCGTTTCCAGTAATTACAATTTTGATATTAGGCAGTGTGATTTTTGAAAGCTCTGCTTCCAGATCTTTTTGATCGCTTAAGGTCTCTGCTTTGGGTAACGAAAAAGTACCAAACTTTTGTCCCCAGGCTCTAAATCCATTATACGCCCCCACAATACCTGCATATCTACCAAAACCAATCAATCTAAACCCTCTGCTCCCAACGATTACCTCGTGATCATATAGTTCTATATTCTTGTCCAGTATAGCTTGTAAAAGCTCCCGATTATACGGCTGTTTTTTGATGGTATGCGAAAAGAAAAAGTATTTCTTATCGGCTATCAAATCTGTTTTCGGCACTTCTTTGACCCCCAATAACACATCACAATCTGTCACATCATTAGATACCGCAATACCCGCATCGGTATATTGCATATCGCTAAACACTCGTATATCTGAATGTTCTACGGTAAATGAGGCTTCTGGAAACTTAGAAATTACTTTTTTTATGCCATCTGGAGAGAAAACAACACGACGATCTGGCGGGTTTTTTCGTTCTTTAATAACACCGAACTTGACCATAAGGTTTGGTATATATTTTGTTGAATTAAAATTGCGGCTAAAGATATGACAATTATAGTTATCTTTGCCAACCATTTTATGCTTGGATCTTGTAATTTTACATCAATTTGACATGAAATGGAAACTATCTTGAATAATAGTATCGGGGTCGACTGGTTTTGACAGCGAGATGAATAAGATGGTAAGCACGTCGAGCGCTGGAATATAGCTCGTAAATATCATGTTTCACTTTTTTAAACGGCGAGAATAACTACGCCCTAGCTGCATAATCCGAATCATAGTAGGATAGTGCCTCGGCTCACTAGGTGAGCAAGCAGGAAGTCTCCCAATAGCCTTGGTTTGCGGCGATTGATTTTGAGACTTCGTAAAAGTAAACCTAGAAACTATAGGATCTTGATGTGGTTTCGAAACTTAATTAAGAATAAGCGATAGGTTGGCGGTTTTTGGTCTTTCTTATCGACGAAAATTAAACAAAGACTAAGCGTGTAGAAAGCTGTGTTGTTCCTTGTTTGGACGAGGGTTCGAATCCCTCCGACTCCACAAAAGAAGCCTTGTGTTTTCTTAACACAAGGCTTTTTTAGTTTGAGGAATTAACACTAGATTAAAACAACACTTGAAACTAAATTTGAATCTATAGAGAAATCTCTATTATCTTTATTACACCAAACTATTATTATTAGATGGTTCACATCTATTTAGTGTCAGTTCATCTTTGTTTATCCTTGCCCAGGACCACGAGACTTTCTTCTACTTTTTCGGGTGTTTGTATTTCCCAAGTTTGTTGGTTTTTGTTCAGTTTTTCTTCTTTGAGTATTTCTGGGAGTTCCTGAAGTAACTGCTTTTGTTGCTGTATGATCGGGCAACATAAACCCTTCTAATACATTTTTAGCATTACTTTCCCCTTTTCCCTTACCAACTCCCATAATGTAAAGCGACTCAAATTGAAGGAGTAACTCTTCTTCACTCTCTAATTTCTTATTTTTAGGTGTTGCCATAACATTCTTATCATTAGTGTTTTCGGCAGAAAGTTTCACAAAATCATCCATGAATTTGTCAAGTTCAGCTGCACCCTCTGGAGTTTTGTGGCGGTCTTTCTCTTTTATATGTTGTACGCTAAGAGAAGCCTCAAGCTTTTTTATATCAAATAGGGAGCAACCTTTTTTTGAAATAAAAGGAGTACGACTAATATGGTGAACTTCTTTACCTCTTTCCACCGATCGTTCTCCAACCTTCCAAACCTTTCCGTTTTTATCTTTTCTTTCGGAAATAGCTGTTATATCAAATTTATCTTCATTCTTTGTCATAAATTCTTCGGGCAACATCCCATTCTCTTCCTGATCAATAAGTACTAATTCGTTTTTCCTGGTATACTCACTCTCCTTCACTGTGTTCACAAAATCACGCCCTACATTATCGGGATCAGCAGGATAGTATTGGGTGATATGCCCATAAGAAATGGTTCCATCTCCATTTTTTCTCTCAAAATACACTGTAGGTTTATTATTGATATCCCCAGTATATCCTATGATATTTTCTTTGGTATAAAAATCGTCTGCGTAACTCATAATATTATTTGTTTAGATTACTAAATCAAATGTATAATTGATTCCTCCATTATGAGATTGCTAATAAATAAACGGATGGATTTTTGTAATAATTGGTCGAATGTGATTGAATCATCTACTTACGGAGCTATGTTTTTGCTATATCATCAATAAGTAAAATTAAATTCTTGCATAATGTAAACTCACCGAATAGAAGGATGACTATTACTTGGTCCTGTAACTTTTACGAACTTTATATCTCCATAATATGTCTTTTGGGCATCAACTTTTTCTCTTTTCAGAAATAAAGGAATGATTTCATCTACTACTTTTGAGTTCCAATGGGCTTGTTCATGTCCGGCATTTTCCACCTTGATATGTGTAACATTTTTAAATCCTTTCATTGTTTCTTCTACCTGTTCAATAGGCGTGCGGCAATCCAAGGTTCCCGTAATAAATAAAGTAGGAATTGAAGAAGCTATTGGGATAGAAGAGTCAAAAGACAATGTATTTTCCGGCCAATGCCCTAGAGCTATATTAAAGGGGAAATTTACTGCGTTGCCGAACATGCTTTTTTCTGCTTCTTTTGAAATTTGCATTCTTCGTTCCTTACCTACTCCCGATGCTAGCTGCTGATTAATTCCACCCCCTGGTATTGCAAGGCTAAATGCCACGCGTTTTTGCACAAACCACGAAAGCATCCCATAATCCTCTTTTTCTATGCTATACAAAAGTCTGGGTAATACCGGAATATCAGTATAGTCATCAATATCTAATCGTAAGATTACCCCTAATCCGTACGCCCCAATTTTGAGTTTCATTTCTTTTCCGGTTATAGGACTATTGATAGTAACGATTGCAGGTTTTTGTGCAAGTTGTTCAATAACTCGTTTTACTAATTTTTTGAAATCGGGTACTTCTTTATTTACGTTTTGATCTGCATTGACTAGTGTTGCTAATTTCTCGATATGAGCATCCAAATACCGGGGAAAGTTAAATGCTTGATTTGGAGCATCTGCTCCAGAAAAGATAGCACGCTCTACACGATCTGGAAAAAGTTGCATAACAGTCATCCCAATATGCGACCCAAAACTGAAACCAAAAATTGAATATCGATTAATTTTCAAAGCGGTCATTAATTCATTTACGTCATTAGCATGTGCTTCAATGGTATAACTCGTTACATCTACACCACGTTTTTTAAATGTCGCCAAGGATTCCTTTATCATTTGTTGGTAATGAATACTTGCAGCTTCTTCTGAAACAAAAAAGTCTTCAGGGTATTCACCGGACCAGATATAAGTGAGTGATTCATCCGTGCTTCCGCGTCTATCGATAAAAATCAAGTCTCTTACTTTCAAGAGTTCAATCCAATCTGCTAAGTCTTCAGGACTGTCTGCTTGCCATGTACTGACTCCGCTCCCGCCATCAAGAAAAACCACAGGCGGCTCAGTGTTTTTAGACCTGTTTTTTAACCAAACATACTTTACCTTGATTTTTCTACTAGCTGTTTGGTTCTTGTTTTCTGGCACTTCCAGATAACCAAACTGTGCATCAACGTTTACCTCTTCACTCACCTTAATAACTTTATGGGTAACGTCTACGAGTTTTACCTGGCCAAATAAACAAGATGCGTATATGCACCCAAGAATAATCATTACAAATTGTTTTTTCATGTCTTTTAATTTTTTCCAAAGTTGGCATGGAGTTTTAAAACATGAAAATAGAGAGGGTCTCAGATCATCATATAAGACTTCTTATTCTTGAGATTTAATAAATTCTGAAGGTGTCATACCTGTTTCTTTTTTAAAAACTCGATAAAAAGATGCTTTTGAGCTAAAGCCAACTTCTAGACCCAGACCTAATATTGAATATTTCTTTTTATCAGGTTGTGCGCTTATTTCTTTAAAAGCATTCACTCTATATTTGTTGATAAGATCACTAAAATTGGTTTGCAAGGTTTCATTAATTATTTTGGAAACATTATTTATCGGCCAACCCAGATGACCTGCGAATTCGGTCAGAGTAATTTTTGGATTCTTATATAGCTCTTCTTTTTCCAGCAGCTCAAGGAGTTCATTTTTTCTAAAGATAAGTTCGGCTAATGAAAAGTCAAATTTTAAGACTCTGTCCATATAGTTTCCGATAAATTTGACATATTTTATCAGATACAAATAACCAAGTACATAAATCCAAAGTGCCTTGATAACACCTAAAGGCTTATACAACCACTGTGAATTATCATCAAGGTTTTTGATAAAAATAAGCCCTATGGGGATAGCAATCATAAGAAACCCGATGATCAAAGACCAGGAAATAATCAATATAGAGAGCCACCTTTTTACTTTTTTAAATTCTTTGAGTACTTGATTGGAATCCTTTGATTCCCGATAAATGAAATAGGAATAAATAGCTAATTGAATCATCCCGATAGCCGCCATGATTAGTGCAATGGTTTGTATGAGTGGAATATTGTCATAAGCCCAATCCATATTTGCTCTTATAAACAGAAAGGAAATGGTAAAAAATAACACGTCGAATATCAAGGAAGGCACAAAATGGATGAGATCTTTCCAACGAAAGGACCTCAGAGGATCTTTAATATGTAGAATATGTAAATATGCCAAAGGACCGTAGGAAAAACTAAAGTTTAAAGGTATTGGGTATTTTGAGTTGAAAGCATGAATAGAAGACTCTAAAACCGATTGCAAAAGAGCAGATGAAAATAAAAGTATTAGAATTCCCAAGTATATATTGGGTTTTCTCTTGGGTTTTAGAAAAATGATAAACAATGCCAATAAAACTCCTTGAAATACCGCTAGCAAAAAATAAAAATTTGATGAGCTAAGGGAAGTGTCTATCATTGCTTTTCTGTATTACTTTATGAGATTTTATTACTTCTAGTTGCTGTTAATGTTTTCAATACCGCTATGGTGATATGTGATTAAAAATAAGGTTTTTTTTGATGTAGCACACAAGATTACAGGTATGTGATATGATGATGTTTAATTGACCGGTCGCATACTCAATATTAGTAGCAGTTCTTTATCGCCTTCCTTTAGCTTTAAAAAAAGTATAGCTAAATACCCCATCTTCTTTCGTCGTTCTTAGTAATCCGGTAATTCCTTTTTCAAATTCTTCTTTATTCATAATTCCCTCTGATATTATTTCTGTCGAAACACCCTGAATCATCGCTGTAAAAGTATTCTTTATAAATCCTTCTACCAGTTCAGGATTACTATTATCCACGTATATTTGCCTAGGACTAATTTCTACATCTTTAAACCCCGATTGTACTAATAAAGGGTATAGTTCCCGACCTATATTTGCATTACCTCTTCTAATTTCTTGTAGTTTGACTTGCCCTTCAATCACTTTTCTTGAAAATAAATTATCAGGATAAAATAAGGTCGATCCATGATCACCTTCAATGATTGTTATTGTACCTGCTGGTTTTATCAACTTTTTTACATGTTTTAGAATTTCTATGGGATTATTTATATGTTCCAGAACAAAACAGATAAAAACATGATCAAATTTCTGTTCTGAGTTTAAACTCCTTATATCTTTTACTTTAAATTCAACATTAGTTATTCCCAGGCTTTTAATTTTGGACCTAGCCTTTTTTATCGATGCTTCTGAAATATCTATAGACGTTATTTTTGCTTTAGGGTTTTTTAGCGCAATTATTTCTGTTTGAGCACCAACTCCACACCCTACCTCCAAAATTGTTGAATTCTGATCCCACACTGAATCATAGTGCAAATATTCTGATACTGTAGATGCCTGGTCTAATAATCGTTTAGCTTCTCTTTCACTATAGCCATGAACATATCGATTATATTTGGATTCTTTAATTTCTAATAGCTTTTGCTCAAGTTGATGTAGGTCAATTGATATTTTTTCTGCTCTTTCTCTTAATTCATGTCCAGCTTCTGTAAAAAACAACCTATTCCCTTTTCTATAAAAAATTTGTATCGCTAATGAATCCTCCAAATTTTTGAGCTGATGACTGAGTGCAGATTGGGTTAAATTCAATTCCTTGGATGCTTTATTCAATGACCCATTTTTCTCTATAGCGAGAATTAAATTTATATGTTTTCTTTCAATCATATCTTTTTTAGTAAATCTATGATTTCGTTTGGTATTTCTTTGGAATATACGATGAAACCTTTTAATGAGACTTATTAGATGTATTAATAATTATCACTATTGTTTAATCTATGGATCGCAATTGAGCAAAATTGAAATGAATTTATGTATTCGCTTTTGCCATACCCAAGGTTTACTATAAAATGTGGGTTATTGCATTGGTATACCTGATAAGCTGTCCCACAGTTTTTATTTTGTATATCTTTTACTTTCTATAACCTAAAAAGTAATTGTGACTTTATCTCTCATAAAAGAATGATGCGCAAAATCATCATCCTGGCTATATGCAATATGCATAAAGAATTTCTTACCTGTTTCGAGTTGATGGTGAAATTTACTATCGGGGAATCTTTCCAGGTCAAATATAATTTCTGTACTGTTAGAATTTTCTTTCCCGCTAATATTGCTAACCGCTGTTTTGCCTCCTAAGTCTTTTACCTTGGGAACGTCTCCCGGACTTCTGGTATAAAAATCTTCTATTTCGACAATACCGTTTTTTACTCTTCCGATTAAAAAACTACTCCCTGCCAATTTATTCTCTGGATTTAAGCCAATTGCCACCCATCCATCGGTTGGAGCTGTCATCGTAAAATTGACAAATTCTTTTCCAACTGTGTATTGTACCTTCATCCCCCTTTTTTCGATGGATTCGTTTTTTTGTCCAAAAGACTGAACATGAAATGAAAAAAACAAAACCGTTAAGTAAATAATTAATTGATCCATGTGATTTATTTTTTGATGTTCTGAATTTAACAACTACCTTATCTATCTTAACGATCTAGTATACAAAAAGTTGCAAGATTCTAAACACCAACTTTAATTATAACTCTATGCCCGCTATTTCCATATACAATAGTAACTACTCACTTTACTTGAAACTACATTCGGATTGAACTCATATAAGTCCAAATAATAAATAGAAATTGCAATGGAATTCTAAACCACAAATAAGAAAGTCCATTACCATCAAATGTTCCCTTTTGATAATTGACCTGTTGTATTGAAGCATAAATATTTGCGGGCAACATTAATATCAAAAAGATAATCAAGGCCCAGCCACTTATCATTTTTAGTTTGGGGATCAGTAGACCAATTGCCAAAATAACTTCAAATACTCCTGTGAGATGGACAAAATTTTCTTTAAAAGGGATAAAGCTAGGAATCATCATTGACATTCCTTTGGTATACACAAAATGACCTACCGCTGTAAATAGAAGCATTACTGACATTGCAATTCTTGCTGATAAAGCAAAATCATACTCCTTTTTAATGATTTTGATTGCAAAAATGGAGATCGTAAAACTGAGTAATAAAACAATTAGTGGTTTCATATCTTTTGGAATTATTGAAATACAAAGGTTAGAAAACACCGAAGTAAAAACAATGAACCCAAGTTAAGTAATGCGTCTTCTAATTCTGCTTAGTGCCTGTGGAGTTACACCGATATACGATGCAATATATTTTAATGGAATTTGCTTCAGTAGTTTTGGCCTGTCTGAAAATAAATCCAAATATCGTTCTTCTGCCGTTTTACTTAATAAAGAAAGTTCTCTCTTTGATTTTCTTAAGAACATATTTTCAGCCATTTTTCGTCCGATAATATTCCCACTACTTGTTCTTTCATAGACTTCTTCTAAATCTTGATGGGAAATTCTCCACAAAACTGTATCTGTCAATGTTTCAATTTGGTATTCTGAGGGGGTTTGTGTTAATAATGAATCATAACCTGTAACAAATTCGTTTTCGAATAAAAAGCCAAAAGTCAAATCAACTTCCTCTCCAGGAATATAAAATCGAACGATTCCTTTTTCTATGAACCACAAATGATTTTCTACCTCTCCAGATTGCAACAGAGGAGTATTCTTTTTGAGCGTTACTTCTTGCAACTTTGAAGAGAAAAACTGCCAATCAGAATCTGTTATTGGAGTTATATTTTCAATAAACTTTCTGATTTCGTTCATTTACTTTTTTTTTGGCCTTAGGTTTTCTACAACCTTTATGCTTACCCAATAGATATTTGATAGTCCTGGTTCTATATCTCTTTCATCCCTACCAAAAAATAAATACTTACCATCTGGAGTGATTCTTGGAGCTTTTTCATTAAAACTAGTGTTTATTGTATTTCCAAGATTTTTAGGTTTTGTCCATGTTCCATCTTTCTCTTTAAAATAAACATACATATCATTATCCTTTCTTCCATCTTCTAGATCGCTATTTGCTGTTACTATAATGTAATCTTGCGATGGAGAAATGAAAGCATGATGACCAAATTCAAGTGCAACTTCCTGTACTTCCGGAAATTTACCATTTTTATTAGGCGCATAATACGTTTTGAATTTTGACAAATTGAAATAATAAAGATCTCCGTTTTTTGCCTGATTTGGGAAAAATACCATATCGTCATTTATGGGCGAATCAAGCTGTGTTGCATCACTCCAAGAATCGTCTAAACGGTCGACATACCAAATCTTTTCGTCTGCAAAAGCAGAGTCCATCGCAGTGAAATAAATCCTCTCACCATCGGGGCTAACAAATGGATGCATTTCTTCCTTTTTTTTACCATTCGTAAAATTGGCTTTTTTTATAGGAGTCCATTTATCATCTTTCAGTTTTGAAAAATAGATAGATGCCTCTTCCTCTTTATTTTCAGCCGCAAAATACATTTCATTCAACTCTGAAGAAAACGAAACGGTACCTTCAAACCTTCCATCCATAGAAACAAGGCCAGGAGCAAAAACTTCTGGTATTAAACCAGGTGGCTTTTGACCAAAATAATAACGTTCTTTGATTAAAGAACCCTCCTTTTCTGTATTTGGCTTTTCCGTGTTCGATTGCTCAGTTTTGCAACTACTAAGAAGTATAACAAACACCGATACCAAGAATTTAGTTATGCGGTTGATCATTGCTTAATTTGTTTTAACGATTCCAAAGACTTTCTATACAAATCTACATCACTACTTTTTTGAACTAAAGCTAGCTCAATAGCCCTATTATAAGCAGTAGTAGCTTTCAATAATTTTTGATTCTCCCTATACGACATACCCAAAAAATAATATCCCAAGTGTGATTGAGGGTATAATGTTGTCCAGTATTCGTAAAGTTCGATAGCCTCTTCAGTTTTCTTTGTCCCTAACAATCTTCTACCCACATTTTTAAGACAACTCATACTATATAATCTGTCTGTATTTGGATAAATATCGAACCCATATTGTTCAGATAATTTTTGATAAAAAGATACAATATTCTCTTTAGCCGTACCTTCTTTCTCAATTAAATCCAAGTAATCGATAAGCCACTTTTCTTTTGGAAATATAAAATCGAAAGCAGTAATTAAACCTGGTAAAATAACATCAGTATGTCCTTCTCCTAGAATTGTCTGGGCTTTTGTATGGATAGTATTAGAATTGAATCTGGATAATTTATCGTTGAAATCATTAATATTTGTAGTTATGTAGGGTTGAGAACTTGCATCCTTGCTGCCAGATACTACATACAAAAAGTTTTGTTTTATTTTATCTTTACTGTAAAGAGCAGCCAACTCTTCAATCAATCGTTTGTCTTTGCTATAACCATCCCCAATAATGTTACCCGCTGCAAAACATATATAAGCTTGAAACAAATTAGGTTTATTTAATAAGGTGTAGAGCCCAATGACTGATGATGGCGAAAACCCAATAAAAGTTTTAAAATCAGCAGCGCGATACTTTTTTTCTAATAATGGCAATAATTCAAGTTCCAAGAAATTGACAAATTCATCTTGATGATTGCCGTAGTTATACATTCTATTTCGATGATTATTGTAAAGATTTGGCGCAAAGTGGTTTCTATGTTTTCCTCCTGAACCAAGCGCAATCACAATGGATTCCGGCATTCTTGATGTGTTGCTCAAATGATTAACAATTGCACTTGTAGTGTTAAATAATAATCCTTCATCTAGTACCAGTATTAAAGGATATTTTTTTATTGAGTTTTTATATTCTTTGGGTAACGCTACTGTAACGGTTCGAGTTTCATCTATGTACTCTGAATTTATAGTAAAATTCTCAATTGAATTTTGTGCAGAGAATCGACTTGTGGCTAGTAGTAGAAATATAACTAGTTTAATCTTCATTGTCCTGGTTTAATTTTGAATCAGACTCATTTATAGTGCGAAAATTCTTCAAAATTTGTATTTAGAACAAGGAAATTAACTTGTTTAACAAGACATTGGGAATGTTTGTCGATACCAAATATATGAATCAGAACAAGGTAAACATACCAGAACCAATTCATCAATCTGCACATTTTTATTTCTTACCAAACGCAGATAAATTTAGCGCCTTTGCAAAATAGGAAATGACCGCTCGGTTTAATACTAAATGGCTCTGATTTTATATATAATGTTAGCATTATTGTTTTTTGTATTTCCTTATTTCATTTATCATTTCATCCAATCCATTTCCTGCAGAAAAGCAATATCCAAATTCATTTTTCTGGCTATTAATATCTAATGTAACAAATGTGCTTCCTCCGTCAATCCCTCCACACATAGGTAAGTCTATTGATGCAGTTTCCATTTCAGAAACTAAATTAATGACTCCTTTATCCTGGAACGTGAATGATTCGGTATTGGTTTTTCCTGTTAGCATTGAATAATTAAAGTGAGAGAAGAATACATCTCCATCATGAACTTTAATACGAATTTTTCCAATTATCTTCTCTACACACCCTCCTTGCTTTTGATATTCAATTTTTATCAATAGTGATTTATTTTCTAAAAAATTCTCATTTATCGGATTTGTTCCGTTCCTTTGAGAGGAACAAAAAATTGGGATTAGTAATAATATGTATAGCGATAAATTCATCTTAATAATTAATGCTAACGCATTTATATAGTTTCAAAAGGTAACCATATATCCTACAATATAGAAAATATAACTACCTCTTTTCACAAAGATCTTACGATTTCTTAGCGATTACCCCCAACCGTAATACATAAAGACAAGAGCGACAGTGTCGACAAATCCGTGAACCGCAATAGTAAACCATAAATCGTTCTTACGAAAATGAAAAATAATAGCGAGAAGCATCCCGGTAACACCTGCCACAACCTGCCCAGTTATCCCTTGATATGCATGTATATAACCAAAAACAAACCCAAAGAGAAGGATATTAATTATAAGGCTAATTTTACCAGATCCAAAAAACTTAGTAAACTGTCTCATCAAATATCCTCTAAACACAATTTCTTCACCAAATGCTGCCGATACCCATATAAAGACCAACAAAGTCATTGTAGCAGGCAGGTTTCCTTTATACACTTCGAATACAGAAAAGTCTATAGGTTGCCCCGTAAGATATGCAGCACCTGGTACCATAAGGTAGAAATAAAAAAGAAAAAGAACTACACCCAAAATTGGAGCTAGTATCAATAGGCTTTTTATATTGATTCTTTTACGTTGAAAGCCTAAAGATCTAAACATATCTTTTTTATACTCTACAGCACTTGCTACTAATATGATTAAAGCTGCTATGATGATTTGAAAATATCCGGATAGATATAATAGACAGCAAAGAACAATAGCGATTACAGGGGTTGCTTTTGTAGTTAAAAAGGTCTTGATATTCATTTTTTATCGTTTTTAATTTTAAGCGAAGTAAAAGCGATAAAGCCGTATAAACAGGTATATACTGCTGATTTTTACCGAATGGTATCAAAATAACCTCTGAATAATCATTGCATTTTATAGTTTGCCCTCAAACCAAGTCATAAATTCTTGTTTTTTATACCTGCTAATGTTTATCTGAAAAGTTTTTTGGTTGTCGATGGCAGGTTTCAGCAGTACAGATAGTTTTCCATTTTCTATGGATTGTACTTGTTCTATAGAACGAGAATGAAGTACGATCTGTCTGTTTGCTCTAAAAAAACTTTGTTCATTGATTTTACTTTCTACTTCATTTAAAGTGAAATCCGTAATAATTGTAGTACCATCAGTTTTTACAATATATACGATCTTGTTTTCGCTATAGATAAAAGCGATATCCCCATACTTAATCAAGGTTATTTTACCACCTTGTTGCGTTTTAAGTGTTCCTTTTATTGAGGCAAGCCTATGAAGTCTATAAATATCTGTCGAAAATAAAAGTGTAATTCCAATTGCACTGATGAGCAGACTGACGGATAGTCCTGTAAGCAAATGATATATGCTATAGGATTCGATTCCATTAATCATTCCATTTAGACCAAAGTATAAAATGAGATATAGGATAGTAATATATCCTAAAGTCGAAAAAAGAAAACGCAATACTATAGGTGTATTAATTTTGTTGTTGAAATACTTATTTTCAAAATGTTTAAAATTAATCCCGCCAATAAGAATGATTAAGCCTCCCGAAATGATGGAAACTACAATAGGAAGTAAAGGAAACTCGTAGTCTTTGTTAAACGGAAAATTTTCTGGCTCGGTAAGATGATTAGCCACAACAGAAATGATTACAATGATAACGATATTTCTAACCCAAAAATTTGAAAAATCAATACGTTTTTTAAAAGCGTCAATCATTGTTTTTATTGAAATTTTAATCTGTAGTCTTGGTTTTTTAAAACTTTATATAGCACTTGATGTAAAATGCGTTTTACTGCATTTTACATGGTGTTGCGTGTTGTTATTCCATTTTTTTTAACTCAATAGTTTTACCAACACTTTCAGAGTATACCAGTTTGGCAATATCATCTTCAAAGTTAAAAGAAAGTTTATAATAGTCTTGAGAATTTCGAAACGTATAGCGGTTCTCCTCAATTCTATATAACCGATATCTTTTTTTTGAACCAGAAGACTTGACAAAAAGCGTCCCTTTTCTTTGCTCAATTGATAGTTGCTGAGTACTATCGATATTCTCGTATTTACCTACTAACTTTGATTGCAATTCTGGTGAAATTTGAAGAGTTCTATACGTCTTCATAACAGGCCATTCATATTCACGGGCGACACTGGTAATGAATTCTTGCATTAATCGCTCTCCTCCATCTGAATTTAGCAAAATAACCGCTCCCGCTCCTTTTTCAATTAATCCATACAACAAAGCGGTATATCCCAAATTCTGTCCGGCATGCCAAAAAGCTTTTGGTTTTTCGATTCCTTTTAGGTTCACCCCCAGCCCTTTATTGTTTATCTGTACCCTCAGAAACTCGCGAGTTGCCTCACTGCTTAGTATCGAGTTTGATGCTCCGTGTAGGCTATTTTGAATCCCAATAACCAGCTTTGCCAGATCTTCGGCGGTTGTCCAGGGGCCTGCTGCCCCAAGCTCTGGATAAATGTTATATCTTCTGTTTCTCAATGTTTTTCCATTGGAAAGATGTCCCGTTGCAATCAAAGCTCCAAGATTCTTATCCGGGCGATACTCATAAGTAGAATGCGTCATTTCCAGAGGGTCAAAAACATGCTGCTGAATGTAATCTGCGTATGACAATCCACTCAAATCTTCAATCAGCAATTGAAGGATAAGATAACCGCCACCTGAATATCTTTCAATCTTACCTGGTAAAGTTTTAACCTCCAATGTCTTTTTGGTATTGGCTGGAGGTTCATTATTCAAAATCTGAAGTAAATTGGGGATTTCATTTTTCGGATTATAGCCCAAAAAGCCGTAATCATCCGTAAACCCAGCCGAATGCGATAGTAGATATCTAAGGGTTACTTTTTGTTTTTTTGTAATTTCGTTCTCCTTGAATTTCCAGCGGTTAAGTTTGTTGTTTATATCTTCATCCAGATCAACTCTTCCATCTTCAACCAAGTTCAAAACTGCAAGTGCAGTAATCATCTTACCAATGGAGGCACATTGAAATAAGGTTTCCTTTGTTACTGGGGTAGATTTTCCAAATTCCCTAATGCCGTATGTCTTTAACCATTCAATCTTCCCATCATTAATTACAGCTACACTTGCACCATGTATTTTGTTTTGTTCTAATCGCTTGATAATACTAGACTTGATGATACTTTGTTCTGAGTTTACAATGCTTTGAAGGTTTAGCCCATTTTCTACCTTAGTAATCCTTGTCTCTAGAGTTTGAGAGTAACCTGTGGCGTATGTTACGAACAGAATGGCCAATAGTAATTTCTTCATATTTTATCTTTTGGCAAATAAAGCAATCAAACACACCTTGAGTCTACTCAAATCTAGTTTTGAGAGTCAATTTCTATCGGGTACCGCAAATTTTTGCTGAAATTCTTTTGGAGTAATCCCCGTTACTTTTTTAAACACTCTTTGAAATGTTGCTTGAGAATTAAATCCGCATTCATATGCTATACCCGTAATCGTTAGTGATTGAGAATGTTCATTCAGCAACCGAGATTTTATCTCTTCAATTCTGTAATCATTCACGAACTCGTTAAAGGACTTGTTTAAATGTTGATTTAAAACTGCAGAAACTGTTTTTTGAGGCACATCGATATGTTTCACAACATCACTAAGTTTCAATTCGGGATTAAGGTATAATTTATCTTTATCCATAGCACTTTTCAAAGCAATTTCAACTTGATCGACTTTGTTGCCATCTAATTTCTTATGCCCTTTATGATTTGTTTTTACGCTTATGATCAAGCCATTGATCCCTACCCAATAGATTAATATAACCAAAGGTGTATAAATAGGATACCAGCCAACGTGCGCCAATAACTTTGTAGATAATGAAGGAATCAAATACGGAATCAAATGCAATAACCACAGTCCCGCAAAAATCGACATGCCCAAGGTAAATCGTTTTGTCCAACGCATGGTTACTAATTCCTTTTTTGTAGCCCTGAAATTGCTCATTAATTTGTAGGTAAACCATAGATAAACACTTAATGATATCCAACGAGGAATATCAGAATACATAAAATAGACGTCGATATAATTCCCCCATAAAAGGTTACTTTTTGAGGTAATAAAGCCAAGATAACTTGTAAGAAGTAGTGTCGTGGCCCCAACATAAGGAATGAGATCGATTATTGTACTGTAAAAATGCGCTCTATTAACCCTAGTCAATCTAAATTCTGGATACAACATCACCTTAACATAGAAATAGCAAAGCGGGCCAAGCGGCATAATTAGAATCAAAGGAATTACTGCTGATAACACTTTTAAAAAGGGAGTAAAATGTGTTATCGTTTCTAATAAATAAAAATTAAGACAAGCTAAAGAGATGAATAAGATGAGAAATGCTAGGATGCGATTCGCATATATTTTAGGTTGAAGCGTGAACAACAGAATTGTTGTGATAAAGCCTTGAACAACTCCCACAAGCAATATCACTTTAAAGAAGTCATATGATACCATATACAAAATGATTATCTATGGAGTTCCTATTCATTTTTATTTTTTCGACAAGCTTTCTTTTTTGGTATTTACAGTCTTATCAAACGATTGTCTGCAACATTTTTATACAAAATTTTGATACAAGAAAGCACACGAATGCTTTCTGGTTTTGCTAAAGATAACCAATGTGTACGAATATCATTATCAGAAATTCTGCTGTAAATCATCATACAATTTGTCGTAAATGTTTTTTTAAAAGAATAAATAAGATAAGACCACAATAGGTAACAACAAAGATGTAAATAAGTTTAGAAAACTAAATTGACTCCTACTATTTCTCTTAAAAATTAATAGTACTCCGGTCACTATTGAAATCACAAATGAAACTACTCCTATTCCAAAAATTAATATCCCGATAATCCCCTTGCCTATTCCTGCTTGTCCATCTGACATTAAATCAACATGAATGTTGTCAAATTCGTTTTTAAGAAAGAAAAAGCCAATAAATAGTATTAACAACAACACTAATATTACATAATTGTATTTTTTCATATCCTAATTTATTACTATAGCATTTCTTGTATGTTGTATTTACGTCACAAATGAAAAACCCCTATCATACAAATTATCAATAATTTCCACACTTTACTTAAAAAGTTGTTTCATTTCTTCATTATCAGTCTTTTGAGCAAGCATATTTCCTATACTCCAAATCTTGTTCTCCCAATTTTTCCAGTGTTCACTTTGGGGACTACTAACAAAAATTTGAGTCTCCATATTATTCGCAATCACATGGTATTCATAGGATACTCCGTCAATGGTTATTCCTTTATTGGCTGTAAACAATTCGAGGTTATTTACCTTATAAACGGGATCATTAACTCCTTCTATTTGTTCCTCAAAATAAAGTTCTCTTATTTTTCCTTTTGAGTCATAAAGAAAAATCCCTTGAATTAGTTTTTCAGGGTTTTTAATACCTCGAAACTCATTTTGGTTAAATTTTATGGTGATTAACCCTCCAAAACCTATGAATGATCTGCTTATTTTGGCAATCCAAATATAATCCACTACTAGCTCATTGTCTCTCCAACCTTTTTTATTTCTAATAGTATGCTCTCCACTATAAAGTCCATCTAACCCAAATGTATGGGCCAGAGATTGTTTTATAGCTTGATTACATTGAAAAGTACTTAATTCATAAGATTGTTTGATTTCGGCTCTACTCATTTTTGCAACTTAGCACTAAACGTTTTTAATAAAAAATCTTCTTAGGGCAACAATGTATTTATTATCAGGACTGATTTCTACTTTTTTTCTTCCCGTAAAATTTTCTCCATTTTACGACCTTTTGCCAATTCATCAATCAGTTTTTCCATACGTCTGCAATCTCGGTACAAGGCAAATTCTTCAGGTATTTCTTCAATACGATATCCGCACACCACCCCTTTGATCATGTCTGCATTTTCATGCATTTGGGCTCCTTCAAAAAAATCTCCAAAGGTTCCGTTACCCTCAATAAAAGATGCTAATGTAGCCTGATCATAACCCGTTAACCACAAAATAACCTGATCGAGCTCCTCTTTGGTCCTACCATGCTTTTCTATTCTTTTGAGGTAATGAGGATAGATAGATCCGAAATTCATTTTTGCGACTTGCTCATTCTTTTTTGCTGTTACTTCTGGCATGACTTATAATTTATTGTTTTTTTAACAACTTATGCATAATTATTTGCTTGTTTAGCATCTAATTTAGTAAACAAGAACAAGTAAGAGAAAATTCTAACAAAGATTTCTCTGATAAGCACTAACAAGAGTAATTGGATACACACGTAGCTGTGCTTACTTTAATTTTTAAAGTTTACTCAAATTTACGAATCAAACAATTAGAATACCTTATATTTTTATTATGA
This sequence comes from Aquimarina sp. AWH4_224, assembly GCF_056160245.1. NCBI lineage: Bacteria > Pseudomonadati > Bacteroidota > Flavobacteriia > Flavobacteriales > Flavobacteriaceae > Aquimarina > Aquimarina sp. AWH4_224. Next base: position 219,093 of record NZ_JBSWWU010000003.1, read on the forward strand.
GACAATCCATCTTTCTGTTTTTTGCCTTTATTTTTTCAATCCAAATTTCATCTGCTCAAGAAAGTTCTCAATGGCTACGTTTTCCAGCCATATCGCCTGATGGTAAAACGATAGCCTTCAGCTATCATGGTGACATTTACACGGTACCATCTACTGGTGGAACAGCTACTATTCTTACCATAAATGATGGCTATGATCATATGCCTGTATGGTCTCCTGATGGTTCTCGAATTGCTTTTGCTTCAAACAGGCATGGTAATTTTGATGTTTTCGTTATGCCGTCAAAAGGAGGCACCGCTAAACGACTAACATTTCACTCTTCTAATGATAGTCCAAGCGATTTCAGTACTGATGGTAATTCTGTGTTATTCTCATCGTCACGTTTAGATTTACATACCAATCAACAATTTCCATCTGGTGTATTACCAGAATTATATCAGGTCCCAATTACTGGAGGTAGAGTTGTACAAGTTTTGACCACTCCTGCAGTCAATACCAAGATAAGCAATGATGGAAAGACGTTACTTTTTCAAGACTCAAAAGGATATGAAGACCCGCTTCGAAAGCACCATACATCATCCGTTACCCGGGATATTTGGAAATATGATGTGGAATCCAAAGCATATACACAACTTAGTGCGTTTAACGGAGAAGACATGAATCCTGTTTTTGCAAAAGATGGAAGTTCGTATTACTTCTTGAGCGAATCTTCAGGTAGTTTTAACGTACACAAAGCAAGTCTTACTGGAGGAGCTGCTCAACAAATTTCAAATTTCACCAAGCATCCTGTTCGTCATCTCAGTATAGCTTCAGATGGTAAGCTTTGTTATGGTTATCACGGAAGAATATTTTTACAAACTGAAGGTGCAGAACCTCAACTTGTAGAAATAGATATTCGTTCGGACTTACGCAATTTACCTGTCAAAACAGTATCCGTAAATGACAACCTTAGTGAGTTTGCTGTTTCTTCCAATGGAAAAGAAATAGCTTTTATTAAACGTGGTGAAGTATTTGTTAGTTCTATTAAGGATGGGATCACAAAACGAATTACTAGTACTCCCGAACAAGAGCGTAGCGTATCCTTTAGTCCAGATGGGAGATCTGTATTATATGCTAGTGAACGCAACGGAAGCTGGAATTTATATGAAACTTCAATAAGTCGTGAAGAAGAAAAGTTCTTTTTTAATTCGACAGTTTTAGAGGAGAAAATCATTCTCAATTCAGATTCAGAAACTTTTCAAGCGAGCTATTCTCCTGATGGTAAAGAAATTGCTTTTCTCGAAGAACGCACCAATCTCAAAGTCATCAATCTAGAAAGTAAGAAGGTGCGTGAGATCATGCCCGGTAATAATAACTATTCCTATGCCGATGGAGATCAATTTTATGAGTGGTCTCCCGATAGCAAATGGTTCTTGGTGAATTATTTAAGAGATGGACAATGGATAGATCAGGCAGGACTCGTCAATGCATCTGGCAAAGACCCCGTTATTAATATAGTTCCTACTGGGTATGGTGCAAATATCCCACAGTGGATGATGGGCGGAAAAATGATTACCTGGTATTCGAGTAGAAATGGAATGAAAAATCATGCGAGTTGGGGAAGTGAAATGGACTTTTATGGGATGTTTTTAACGCAATCTGCATGGGATGATTTCAATTTAACAGAACTTGAATCAGAGTTAATGTCTGAAGAGAAGAAGGATACGGATTCAAAAGATGATAAGAACACACCAAAAGATAAAAAGAAAGGTGAGGACGAAGAAAAAAAGGTAGCCCCCATTGAATTTGAGCTTGATGGTCGAGAAGATAGAATTACTCGACTGACAACGCATTCTTCTGATCTTGGAGCAGCAATTGTCTCGAAAGACGGTAAAATGCTCTATTACCTTGCCAAATTTGAGAAAGGTTACAATCTATGGGAAACTAATCTCCGTACTAAAGAAACAAAAATCCTGACTTCTTTAAATGCAAAAAACCCAGGAGATATGGAAATGGGGCCTAAAGGAGAAAACCTTTACATATTATCTAATGGTAGAATAAGTAAAGTTGATCTGAAAAAAGGAAAGGCTGAAGGTATTTCTATTAAAGGCGAAATGTTACTTGATGAAATGGCAGAACGTGCTTACTTAGCAGAACACATTTGGCGTCAAACCAAAAAGAAGTTTTACCGTGAAGATATGCAGGGCGTAGATTGGGATTTTTATAAAGAAGCTTATTTTGTTAAACTGAAAGACATCAATAATAATTTTGATTTTGCAGAGCTAATGAGCGAGATGTTGGGTGAACTAAATGCTTCTCATACAGGTGCAGGTTATCGAGATTCGAAACCAAATGGAGATCAAACCGCTTCGTTAGGAATCTTCTTGGATCCTTCTTACACTGGTGATGGCCTGAAGATTATTGAAATTATAGACAAGAGTCCTTTAGAAAATAAAAAAAATAAATCAAAGGCTGGTCACATCATACAAGCCATAGACGGGGTAAAAATCAATAAGGACATGAATTATTACCCACTCCTTAATCGCAAGGTTGGTAAAAATACATTGCTCACAATATATGATCCTAAATCGAAAAAAACGTGGATGGAAACAGTAAAACCAATTGGCAGGAGAGCATTAAGCCAACTACTGTATGAAAGATGGGTTAAAAATTGTAATCGTCTTGTCGAACAACTTTCTGGAGGTAAGTTGGGTTATGTGCATGTTCGCGGAATGAACGATGCTAGCTTTAGAAAAGTATATGATGATGCACTAGGAAAACATTATGATAAAGAAGGATTAATTGTAGACACGAGATTCAATGGTGGCGGTTGGCTTCATGACGATCTTGCCACATTTCTAAATGGAAAAAACTATTTAGATTTTAGACCTAGAGGTCAAAATTTAGGATCAGAACCTCAATTTAAATGGAGTAAGCCATCGGTTGTAGTGATGAGTGAAAGTAATTACTCTGATGCTCACTTGTTTCCTGTTACTTATCGAGCAATGGGAATCGGAAAGCTCGTAGGAATGCCGGTACCTGGAACAGGCACCGCAGTATGGTGGGAACGATTACAAAATGGGGCTCGGTTCGGGATACCTATGGTTGGGATGATCGACACCAAAGGTAAATATCTTGAAAATCAACAATTAGAACCGGATGTTAAAGTTGCGCTAGACCCAGCAATTGTTATTACAGGAAGAGATCAGCAATTGGAGGCGGCAGTCAACGTATTGTCAAAGAATTAATTTTAGATTAAACTACTGGTTTTATATAATGTATTTGCATTAAGTGTAATAGCGGTTAACGTTTACAACGAAACCGCTATCACTTATTCCCAATGTTAGCCACTACAGTTTATGAATCTTTAGCCATTTTTTCAGTCATTTCTTCTAGAGAACTATTCATAAATGCATGAAATTGTTCCTGTGTCATTTGAGGGTTTTTAATAAACTTATCATAATGAGACCAAAATACAAATACGCATTTGCCATAACCGAGATCAACTACTTGAATAGTGTTTACCATACCTTTTACAGGTGCTCCTTCTAACAAGGAATATGAAAAACTTCTCGTTGATTCGTTATAAGCTACAATTTTTTCCTTAAAGTAGCCTTTACCATCCGGCGTATAACATACCCTTTGACCTCCCCTTCCGATATTTCCAGTCCATTCAACTCTTGCAACATTTGATGAGTATTTGTCAATTTTGTCAATTTGTCTCACTGTCTCCCAAAACTTATCCGCAGACTTATTTATAATTTTACTGAATTGAACTTTTGGCTCGCCCATTGATTGTGCTGTGGCTAAATTTAGACTAAGCAAAAGGACTAATGTCGCTAAAAATAGATTTTTCATTTTTGATGTAATTTTAATTTAATACAATTTTTTAATTCCTTCTAAGCTCATTTGTATCATGCCCTGAAGCATAGAGGTAATTTCCTGATCCTGTGAGCCATCAGTATCAAAAAAACTCTGCCAAGTGACTTCGCTTCCATTGATCAATTCTTTTACGGAAATACTATTTTCCATATTAGTAACAGGCATTGGTGGGTTTTGAACTAAGTATTTTAAGTACCTTTCTGAATCATTAAATTCCGTAATAACTTCTTTGATTGTTATTTCCCCTTGTTCAGAATTCATGGTACAAGTTCTTTCACAACCTACACCATTTCCTTTTACTTCGCTATGGGTAATCATTCCTCCTGCATAATCTTCTACCCTATCAAAGTACTTGATTCTGTTCCAGATTTCTGAAGCAGGAGCTTCAATTTTTAAACTCTCGTTTACCTTAGGATGTTTCATATAAATTGATTTAAAATTTCCCTTTTGATCCAATTTCAATTGATGTGTTACAAAACAGAAAACAAAAAGCCCGTAACTCATAGAATTACGGGCTTTTTAAAGCTTGGTCTAATATCTTAACTCAATTCAAAATAGTTGAGCAGTTCATTATCTCCAATAATTTCATCCACAATTGTTTCCTTATTAAAGTTATCTTTGGCAGGAGTGTCTCTTAATAATTCAAGGTGCTTATTGTCAACAAGATCTGCAACAATTTCACTGTTTTTTGCAGCGTAATCGGCTACTTTCATTCTATAGCCTACATTAAAAAAAAGCTGGTCTTCTGTTAAATAACCATTTTTATGCATGGTCTTAGCTTTTTTACCACACCTACATGGATTTTCGGGATTCATCAATCCACATTTTTGTTGCATAAAGTTTATAAGTTCTTTTCTTGCTCTATGTAATTTTAATCTATAATTAGCTTTACTTATATCAAATATTTCAGCCCCAAGATTATGATCAACACCAAATGTTTCTCCTACAATAAATAATAATCTTTGCTCACGAGTTAGACACATAATCATTCCTGATAAACATCTATATCGAACCTCTTTTGTTAATTCTTCGTACTCTGCCTCTTCCTTAGCATCTAAAAAAGGAGTGTGTTGTATGGAATCTAATCGTTTTCCCTGACTCTCAAAATCAGTGAACTGCTTTTCTCCACTACGCCTTTTTGATTTTAAGAATTCATTGAATACAATTCTGTAAAGCCAGGTTCTAAATTGACTTTGGAAATTAAACTGAGATAATTTAGTAATTACCTTTATCAGTGCTTCCTGTGTCAAGTCTTCTGCATCTTGTGGGTTAAAAGAGAATTTCCAAGCCACATTAAAAATGTAAGGTCTATGAATGGCAATTAGCTCATTTAATGCATTCTTATCTCCCTTTAATGAGGCTTTCAATAGTTCAATATTTTTTTCCTCTGAGTATTTTTCGCCAAGTTGATTCATATTTGTTTTTTTGAGCTTAGATCCGAATTATCCTCTGGTGTTACAAAGTTTTTTAGACTATGACCTAGGCGTTCGTGTAAAATGCGTTAGAAAACATTTTATCTTGTGCTAGTACACATTATTTCCATATCTGATACCACTTTTTGTCATTTTTTAATTGAATTTTACTCGGATCATTTTTTCTAATCCAATTTAAACTAAGTTTAAACTCTGAAAGTCTTTGTTTAAGATTCGATAATATATAATCCTCTTCTACAAGAAAACGATCTGCTACCCTCTTATAATGAATAAGTAATTTCTTGTTTTTCAATCCAGAAAGGGCTTGTAGCGAAGAGTGAATAACTTTGTTAGAGCTATCATTCAGCCCAAGAATGAAAGTCTCCAGATAGTCTTTTTTGTTACTTAGTTGACCAAGAGCGTATACTGTTGTTGATCTAATATCCTCGTCATCATTTTTAATAAACCCTTGAATAAGATCCCCATAATCAAAATTACACTCTTGAAGCAAGTATGTACAAAATAGAAATGTTTCAGAATTAGTTATTCGATCTATATGACTGGCAATGTATTCTTTCCATTTTTCACTGTTGGATTTATCGTACCAAAAAATATATTGGAACACCGTTAGGAGGTCTACTTCTCCAAGTTTGATTAAATACTCTTTCCAGTTTTTATGTTTATGCTTTACTAGTATTTGAAGTAGTAACAGAGAATTCTCTTTCGTAGTATTGGGATAAGCCTTATCGATTGAGTTTAGAGTAAAAGAATCTAACGTTCTCTTTTTTAATAGTCCATGGAGGGCATCCACCTTAACTTCTTCATTGGATCCATGATTGTATACTTCTAGTAATTTTTCCTCAGAACCTCCCATGGTATATCCAAACCAAGATGGAGATGCTATCAACAAATCTTCAGAAATAATTTCATCTAACCATCTTTCGTACCAATCAAGAAAATTATCTTCAAAAGTGAAGCGTGGCTTTTGAAGTTCTTGGTCTATGTTTACTACTTTACCTTTATGCTCACCATTAAGAATTATCCCATGTAAATATGAACATCCTTGGGTTCCAATTGGTAAAATACCTCCAAATATTCTACCTAGTTCTTTTTCATAATCGTTATCCGAAATATTATCATCTTCTATTTTTTCAATTACTTTTTCCCAATCACTATTGCTCATTTTAGGATAAAGTATCGACTCGTTTTTGATATACTTTTCTGTGTTCTCATAAACAAGTTCATTCACACCTTTTCCCAATGGATAAATCCCATAGAAAGGCCCAGCTCCAGAATTCGAGTAGGATCTCCCTCCATTTCCAATTTTTAATACAAATGATTTATAGCAGTCAGGAAGGTCAATTGAATACTTTCTTTCAAAAGCATCCAATTCCTTAATACTAGCTGGCTTATGGATACTGTACTTATGATTACTTGCTCCAAAAACTTTAAGATCCTTGTCCACCTTGGCAGCCAGTAATAGCTTAGATCTTATACGTTCAATTTGAATAGAGTAATCAATCATTTCTAATATCTACTAATTGAGACCACGCACAGCATCTCAAGAGCATCTGGCCTTGGTCTTGTTGTGTATAGTTTGTCATCGACAAATGCTTAACTTAGGTCTCGCAATAGCCCTAAAGATAACAAAGCTTTGTAAAACTCGGCTAATGAACTATATTCTTAGGATTTCTTAGCCCTTGTTGTTCGCTTTTCTTTTATCTTAACATAAATCAATTTACTTCGTCCTTTAGGGTTTTCACGTTGTTCTATTTCAAACTTATTAATTGATTTAATAAGTGGCGTGAGTTTTTCAAATCCATAATTTCTTGAGTCAAAATTGGGGCGTTTTTTCTGGATCAAACTTCCAACATCTCCAAGGAAAGCCCATCCTTCCTCATCTGATAAATCATTGATTGAAGATGAAATTAAGTTAATCTCTTTATTGGTGATTTTATCTACTGAAGATTTAATGGTTTCTTTCGCATCTGTTTTATCTTCAGATTGTTTCCTAAGAATTTTATATAAATAAACTTATCACATGCTACGATGAACGGGTTAGGTGTTTTTTTCTCTCCTATTCCGATAACTAACATTCCTGCTTCTCTGAGTCGTGTAGCCAAACGCGTAAAATCACTATCACTAGAAACAAGGCAAAATCCATTAACTTTTCCACTATAAAGAATGTCCATAGCATCTATTATCATAGCAGAATCTGTTGCATTCTTTCCTGTTGTGTATCCATATTGTTGAATTGGAGTAATCGCATTTTCTAATAGCAAATTTTTCCATTTAGTCAAGCCTGGTCTCGTCCAATCACCGTAGATTCTTTTAATTGTTGGATTACCATATTTGGCAATCTCCTCCATCATTTCTTTCACATTGGCCGATGGAATATTGTCACCGTCTATTAGTACAGCCATATTTATATTCTGAGTCATTTATTTCTTTCTATTGTGATTTGTATATAACGGTTTCGTGTGACCATCAGTTTTTTATCGTGGTTATGCTTTGTCGTCATGTAAAGTTTTCTTTTTCATATCTGCATAACTGATTAATTCAATTCCTAAATCCTCGATCGTTTGTTTGACCCTAGGATCTGTAAGTACTTTCAAACATGAAAATCTATCTTCTGCCACATTTTCATACCCATTATGTCTTGTAGCTCTCATTTCTTCACTATCTAAACTAGGATGGTCTATAAAAAGATAGTCTCCTTCATTTAATTCATGTAATGAGCTTATAAACTTATCAATTCTTTCTTCATGGTCAATTATTCCTTTATATCCTCTAATTTGCTTAATATCTTGAGCACCTATTTCTAAATTAGAAAGTCCGTATTCTTCTCCCAGCTTTACACAAAGATTCGTTACTTCAGAATCCAACATATGACAATTCATATGGAAGCTTAAATGTGAAACTTGCTTTACTCTTTTGAGTCCTAGTTCGATTTGTGCTCTGAACTCCTTTTCAATATCAACAATTTTCCAATCGTTATTGGAAAGTGACCTTTTTTTTGGGTAGTACTTCTCACCAGTGAGCATCGGAAAAAAACAACCGTTATCTTCAATCAAACTTGGGGCTGATGTGATGGGTTTCCACTTAACACCTTCCCATTCCGATGTCAATGTAAGGTGTATTCCAACATCCACATTTGGATGCTGATTTAATAAGGCGCAAGCTTCTTCAAACCAAGCACAAACAGTCATTAACTCCAAACTTCTCACAATTCCATCGGTGTAAGATCTAATACATCCCAAGTTTGCAGAGTGTGAAGATCCTATATCATCTCCTCTCACTAAAAGCCGGATGTTGTTCACATTACTCATTTACGTTAGTTTTAGTTCTACACAATGTTTTAGCTAAACTACATTTAATGTGGTTTACATTTTATTAGGTGTATTATTTTTTCATTTTGAGCCTTTCTGTGTCCAAAAAGTTCATGATAATTTTCACTTGTTTATCCATGTCTTTAATCTTATTAAAACTGTAGATCAGCGATCTCTTTTTTCCATCGGTCAATTTATTGTAAATGGCTTTTGAATCTATATCTTGTTCTAAAAATACAGTTAGAACTTCGGGAACTTCCACTCCCAGTTGATCAGGGTCTTCGTCAATTTTAAAATTCACTTCCTCTCCAAGTTCTTTATTTAACTTTTCAAGGTATTTCCCTGCAACGATTATATAAAAATTCCCGTCTCCTAAGTGATTCAAACCACAGCGATAGGAAACAATATGATCAATGGTGCAAATCATTCGTGTTGCTCGTTTTCTATTGAATTGATTTATTATATCTGAATCAATTTTCAAATAGAAATATCCACCTTTTCTTTTTTCAAGTTGTTTTATTTCCTGTTTCCCTTGATATGATGTCATTTATTGTTGCTTGATTTTTCCGGCATTGCACCTGACATATACATATAGTAACCTTCTGTAAGTATACCCCTAAATATAAAAAATATAATTCCCTTTTTGACAAAAAGGTAAGATGCTCTATAAAACAAAAAACCACCAAAATTGGTGGTTTTCTATAGTATCATATGAAAAGGTGAGTTATTTGACCACCTTTTTTCCGTTAAATTTCCATTCGGTAATACCGCCATCTAGGTCATAAATCTTGGTAAAGCCCGCTTTTTTCATAAACGAAGAACACTTGCCACTTCTACCTCCTTTGCCGCAGTATACCGCAACCGGTTTGGTTTTATCTACTTTGGCAATCAACTCTTCAAAGTTTTCATTTCGAAAATCGATATTGATGGCACTCTCGATATGTCCTTGAGCAAACTCTTGTGGAGTGCGTACATCGATCAGCTTTACTTCTCCAAGCTTCAACAACGAATCCATTTCCTCTACGGTAATGAGTTCTACCGTAGCACCATCATCAGATGAATTATTACATCCAACAAGGGTAAGGGTAAAGATGAGTGCTAGTGTGAGTATTCTAAATTTCATATTTATTCAGCGGTTTCTCCGTCCCAATTCATAAAACCTCCTAACAGATTATACGTGGTCCCGAATCCCATCTGATCCATCAAGGTACAAGCCTGGGCACTACGCCCTCCTGATCGGCAATACACATAATAATTCTTAGATTTATCGAGTTGACCTACTTCATCCAAAAACCCCTGACCTTTTCTGATATCAATATTAATCATGTTAGGGATATAACCGTCTTCTACTTCTTCTTCGGTTCTAACATCTAAAATTACTGCATTATCATCTTTGGAGATCAAGTCTTGCCACTCTTCTTGGGTAATGTCTGCTGCCATTATAAAATTGTTTATACTAAAATTGGACTGTTATTTTTTATATTCCTTACAAATATAACAGTCCTTATTGAAATGTATTGCGTAAAATACATTCAATTCGATAAACTTTGCACGAAGATTTACGCTTTGATACTGCAACCAATGGCTTTGGTTAGCTCTACCGGAACTTTATTCCCGCTTAAAAGTGCATTCACCGCATCTTCTACATACTTCTTGTCTGCAGCAGAAGCATCTTTGTAGTTATTATCAATTGCACCGATGTATCTAACGATATTTCCTTTTGCGGTTTTTTCTAAGATATACACATGAGGAGTTTTGGTAGCCCCATATTGAGGGTATATTTTTTGTCCGTCGTCAAACAAATACGGGAAAGTAAACCCTTTCTCCTTTGCGCGAACTTTCATATTATCAAAACTATCATCCGGGTAAGCTTTTGGATTGTTAGGATTGATAGCAACTACAGGATATCCTTTGTCTTTAAACATTTTATCCAAAGCAATGATTCTATCCTCATAAGCTACTGAATATGGACAGTGATTACACGTAAAGATCACGATAAACCCTTTGGCATTTTTATAATTCGCCAAAGAAACCATAGCATCATCTATGTTTTTCAATTCAAAATCTGTCGCAACATCTCCAACTGCATATCCTCCTGTGGCGGGAGGGTTTGACACTTTATCTATAGCAAAAGCGCTAATTGCTATTATAAAAGCCACTCCGACAAGAATTTTTAATGTTTTCATGAGTAATTGTTTTTGTTATCTGTCAATCAATTTATGCTTATAATATTTTTTTCAATTCCTTTTCCAGCTCATTATAGGTAAATGATCTTTCATAGAAATTAACAGTGTTTCCTTTGTATATTATAGTAGCAGGTATAGAACCCGACCAATCTTTATTCACTTTAGGGATCCAACTATTGGCATCTGGATCATCCAACAAGATGACCTTGCTCTCTATCTTTTGCTTTCTTAAAAATGGTACCAATTTCGTCTCCACTTGTTTGGGTAAATCCAAGCTTACCAGGATCACCTCCACTTCATTATCAGGGTATCTACTATTGATTAATTCAAAATAAGGCAATTCGGCCACACAAGGTTTGCACCAGGTAGCCCAAAAATTAATGACTCTGGTTTTTCCATCGTTTATGGATAACAAGGGTTTGAAACTTTCAAAATCATACATCGGTATTTCAACCCCTTTACTCTTGTATACATCTGTTGCATCAAGAGCAACGTTCTGCTCTCCCTTGCAATTGAAAAGAGTAACTAGAAAAACAAGATATATAGCATATTTTGGCATAATACGAATTTATCAAAACCGCTAATTAACTAAAAGAAAATTAACAAGGTTTCTACCTTTTATCTAAATATTTTCAGAATTTTTTACAAATGTTTAACCCCTTGCAAATAGCATTCATGCCGCAATATTATCCATTTAAAAGCTTCTAAAATTGAACTTTAACAAAGAATTAATATCAATTTATAATTTCTAAAACATCTATTCTTTTACATTTGTACATACAAATTTTGTACAAACAAGTGAATATTGAAAAGATCATAAAAACAGAAGCCGAACTACCGCTTTCTCGCAAAGCTATAGTAAATCTTTTGTACACCGAAAACTGGGTGAGAGACAAAATTAACCTCGAACTAAAGACTTATGATATTTCTATCCAACAATTCAACGTATTGCGAATTTTAAGAGGCCAAAAAGGGAAACCTGCCAACCTCAGCACTATACAAGAACGAATGGTAAGTAAGATGAGCAATACAACGCGATTAGTGGATAAATTAATTCAGAAAGAATATGTTACCCGTGCTACCTGCCCTTCTAACCGAAGAAAAGTAGAAATTCACATTACAGAAAAAGGAAAAACGTTTCTAGACAAGGTAAGTCCTGCGATGCACAATTTTGAAACTAAATTAACATCTGCACTCAGTGAAGAAGATCTAACCACTCTCAACACACTTTTAAATAAACTTAGAACATCAATTTAAATTATTATATAACATCAAATTTTTAAAAATCATGAAAACTAAACTTAAATCATTCATCGTAGCCCTTGCTATTATTGCAACTTCTTCTGCGTTTGCTCAGAAAAAAGCAGTAGATGCTTCAAAAAGTACCATCGAATGGACTGGAAAAAAAATTACAGGACAACATTCAGGTACGCTAAATTTATCTGATGGATATTTAGTATTCGAAAACAACACCATTACCGGAGGAGAATTTACTGTGGATATGACTTCATTACAGGTAACAGATCTTGAAGCCGGAAAAGGAAAAGAAAAATTAGAGGGACATTTGAACTCTGATGATTTCTTTGGTGTACAAAATCACAAGACCTCTAAACTGGTCATTACTAAAGCCAAAAAAACTAGTGATGGATACAAGATCGCTGCAGATCTGACGATCAAAGGTAAAACAAATCCAATCCAGTTTAACCTAGCGGTAAACGGTGATTCGGCATCTACTACCTTATCCGTAGATAGAACAAAATACGGTATCAAGTATGGATCGGGAAGTTTTTTCGACAATTTAGGAGATAAAGCAATCAATGATGAGTTCGAATTGGCAGTAAATTTAAAAATGTAATTTTTTGTTGTTTCGAATTATAATTAATTTATATATTTGAACTCAATAAGAGCAAATATGAAATTATTCTTAACAAATAACTGGTGGTGGTCTTCGCGAAACGTAAACGTCGTGAAATAGCCCTGTTATTGTGTTAAGTAAACATACAAAAAGGCTTGTCATTCACGACGAGCCTTTTTTTATTGCTTAAAAACTAAAGTCGAAAAACAAAACCACATGATGCAAAAATGAGTTATACATTATCCACACATTACAAGCAAATCTTAGCTGATACCATTACTCCGGTAAGTGTTTATCTTAAAATCAGAGATCGTTTCCCAAATAGTTTACTGCTAGAAAGTAGCGATTACAGAGGTAATGAAAACAGTTTCTCTTATATCTGTTGTAACCCGATTGCAAGTATCAAAATTGAAAATGAAGTGATCTACCAATCTTTCCCAGATAAAAGCACTTCGGAAATCCCTATCACAGCAACCACCAATGTTCCACTGATCATCGAACAATTTGGTCAACAGTTTTCGACTTCCAAAAGTGATTTCAAGTTTATCAATAATGGACTTTTTGGATACATCGCTTATGATTCAGTACGATATTTTGAAGACATTTCGATTTCTAAAAAAGAAGGAGGACTTCAAATTCCTGATATGCACTATTCGGTATATCAAAATATTATTGCCATCAACCATTTTAATAATGAGGCTTATATTTTTGCACATTGTTATAACTCTGAAAGCAATATTGCCGAAATAGAATCTCTTCTTAATGTAAAGAACTTTGCATCTTACAATTTCACCACTGTTGGAGAAACTACTTCCAACCTTGATGACGAACAATACAAAGAGCATGTTGCTCTGGCCAAAAAACACTGCCAACGTGGTGATGTTTTTCAATTGGTACTATCCAAACGCTTTTCACAAAAATTTAAAGGAGATGAGTTTAATGTATACAGAGCGTTGCGCAGCATTAACCCCTCTCCTTACCTATTCTATTTTGACTACGGTAACTTCAAAATATTCGGAAGCTCTCCGGAAGCTCAACTAGTCGTAAAAGAAGGTATCGCAGAAATACACCCTATTGCAGGAACATTCAAAAGAACCGGTAATGACGAGCAAGATGCCGAATTAGCCAGAAAACTCTCCAAAGACGAAAAAGAAAATGCAGAACACGTGATGCTAGTAGATCTTGCTCGCAACGACTTGAGTCGTAACGGAAGCGATGTTACTGTCGAGACGTATCGCGAAATTCAGTTTTACTCCCATGTGATCCATTTGGTGAGTAAAGTTACCGGCAAAAAGCATGAGGATACTACAACCATGCAGGTAGTAGCAGATACTTTCCCTGCCGGAACGCTTAGTGGTGCTCCAAAACACATGGCAATGCAGCTTATCGAAAAATATGAAACGGTAAACAGAGATTTCTATGGAGGAGCCATCGGGTTTATGGATTTTGATGGAAACTTTAACCACGCCATTATGATTAGAACATTTTTAAGTAAGAATCATGAACTTCACTGGCAAGCAGGTGCTGGATTGGTAAATGAATCCAACGAAGAAAGCGAATTACAAGAAGTATATAACAAGCTAGGGGCGCTTACCAAGGCCTTGCAACTAGCCGAAGAAATATAATGTTGAATCCCTTAGGGCAAAAAATATAAAATGAATAAAAAAGTATTAGTAATAGACAACTACGATTCTTTTGTCTACAACTTGGTGCATTATTTGGAAGATCTGGGTTGTGAAGTAACTGTAAAACGCAATGATCAGCTGCAATTAGATGATGTAGCACCTTTTCAAAAAATATTACTTTCTCCCGGACCAGGAATCCCTGATGAAGCAGGTCTTTTGAAAGACATCATTCAATCCTATGCAGATACCAAAAGCATTTTTGGGGTTTGCCTTGGCCAACAAGCCATAGGCGAAGTCTTTGGAGGTCGATTGATCAACCTGGATGAAGTATATCATGGGGTTGCTACCAATGTTACTTTGTCTGTAACCGATGAGCCGCTTTTTGAAGGCTTAGATTCTAATTTTGACGTAGGGCGGTATCACTCCTGGGTAGTAGCAGATAATAACTTGCCCGATTGCCTGGAGGTGACTTCTTATGATCAAAATGGACAAATCATGTCGTTACGCCATAAAGAACTGGATGTGCGCGGGGTACAATTTCACCCCGAATCCGTGCTCACTCCAGATGGTAAAAAAATGTTAGAAAACTGGATTAATAATTAAATCAACTATGAAGAAGTTACTTAATCGATTAATTAATCACGAAACCATCTCCAAAGAAGAAGCCAAGAGCGTTTTGGTGAATATCTCTAGAGGAGAATACAATCAAAGTCAGATCGCATCTTTCCTAACGGTATTTATGATGCGTAGCATCACCATAGAAGAGCTAGAAGGTTTTAGAGATGCTTTATTAGAACTGTGCATACCAGTAGATTTTAGCGAATACAACCCTATTGATCTATGTGGTACCGGAGGTGACGGAAAAGATACTTTCAACATCTCAACACTATCCTCTTTTGTTTCCGCTGGAGCAGGCATCAAAGTAACCAAGCACGGAAACTATGGGGTGTCTTCAAAATGCGGAAGTTCTAACGTAATGGAATATCTGGGGATAAAATTTAGTAATGATATAGACTTTTTAAAACGAAGTATGGATGAGGCAGGAATTTGCGTTTTGCATGCTCCATTATTTCACCCTGCAATGAAAAATGTAGCTCCGATCCGAAGAGAATTGGGTGTAAAAACGTTTTTTAACATGTTGGGACCTATGGTAAATCCAGCTTTTCCAAAAAATCAAATGGTAGGAGTATTTAACCTTGAATTGGCAAGAATGTATGGTTATCTTTATCAAAATACCGATAAGAACTTTACTATTGTTCATGCGTTAGATGGCTATGATGAGATTTCGTTAACCGGAAATACCAAAACGATTTCCAACCAAACCGAAGGAATGCTATCTCCCGAAGATTTTGGTGTTCCAGTTTTGAAACAAGAACAAATCCATGGTGGAGATTCGGTAGAAGAATCAGCAGAAATTTTTATGAATATCCTTAACGGAAAAGGAACGGAAGCTCAGAACAATGTGGTCTGCGCTAACGCCGGGATCGCAATTGCAACGGTAGAAGGCTTACAACCCAAAGAAGGATTTGAAAGAGCCAAAGAATCCCTGCTATCAGGAAAAGGTTTGGCAACATTGAAAAAAGTACAAGAGCTCAGTAGGACTGTTAATAGTTAATAGTTTTCAGTTGATAATATGGAATATACGGAACTAAAAGTATGGACGAAAACGAAGTTATTAACAATTAGCGTATAATCGATAAACTATTGACGATTAACCAAAAACAAAATGAATATACTAGATAAAATAGTAGCTGATAAATGTAAGGAGGTTGAGCTGAAGAAAAGCTTGATTCCTGTCTCGCAATTAGAATCTTCGGTATTATTTGACAAGCGAACCCACTCACTAGCTACAGCATTACAAAATAGCGATACGGGAATTATTGCTGAACATAAACGCAGATCCCCTTCAAAATCAGTAATTAACCAAAAAGTAAGCGTGCAAGACGTTGCAGAAGGGTATGAAACCGCAGGAGTATCGGGTATGTCTGTACTTACTGATGGTAAATATTTTGGAGGTTCCCTTGATGACCTACTACTAGCAAGATCAGCGGTAAATCTACCGTTGCTTCGCAAAGAGTTTATCATTGACGAATATCAGTTACTAGAAGCCAAAGCACATGGAGCTGACGTCATTCTATTGATCGCAGCGGTATTAGAACGAGAACAAATCAAACATCTATCTGAGTTTGCCAAAAGCCTGTCGCTGGATGTTTTACTCGAGGTTCACAATGAAGAAGAATTACAAAAATCTATTATGCCGTCTCTGGATATGCTTGGGGTAAACAACAGAAACCTAAAAACATTTACGGTAAGTACCGATGTGAGTAAAGCATTAAGTACACAAATACCGGATGATTT
The DNA here is from genome assembly GCF_056160245.1 of Aquimarina sp. AWH4_224. NCBI lineage: Bacteria > Pseudomonadati > Bacteroidota > Flavobacteriia > Flavobacteriales > Flavobacteriaceae > Aquimarina > Aquimarina sp. AWH4_224. The sequence goes on from NZ_JBSWWU010000003.1 coordinate 235,719, forward strand.
TGTAAAAGTTTCAGAAAGTGGCATTAGCAATATCGAAGCCATAAAAGATTTACAACAATACGGATATCAAGGTTTTTTGATTGGTGAAAACTTTATGAAAACTGAAAACCCTGGGGCTAGTGCTGTAGAATTTATAAAAAACTTACAATCATGAAACTCAAGGTGTGTGGAATGAAATACTCAGATAATATCGAAGCCATCGCTGCTTTAGAACCCGATTATTTAGGCTTTATTTTTTATGATCGATCACCAAGGAATTTTAATGCAGAAATCCCGGTATTACCAGATTCGATCAAAAAAGTGGGAGTTTTTGTGGATAGTACCATTTCAAATATTGTTGAAAAAGTAAAACAATTCCGTTTCAAAGCAATACAATTACATGGAGATGAATCTCCAGCCTATTGCAAAGAATTGAAATCAAGTCTATCTGAACTAAATCCCGCCATTGCAATATGGAAAGTATTCTCCATCAAAGATGAATTCGATTTTTCTATCCTTGAGCCGTATGAAGGTATTGTAGATTATTTCTTATTTGACACCAAAGGAAAAGAAAAAGGTGGTAACGGTCATACTTTTGATTGGAATGTTTTGAAGAAGTACAATTCTCAAACCCCATTCATTTTAAGTGGTGGTATTGGTCTTGCTGAAATTGAAAAAATACAGGAAATCTTAAAAACTGATTTACCAATTCATGCTATAGATGTGAACAGTAAGTTCGAAATTGAACCTGGACTAAAAGAAGAAATTGCATTAGAAAAATTTAAAAACCAACTAACCCTTATCTCTAGGGATCAAAAAATAAAACTATGAGTTATCAAGTAAATGAAAAAGGATATTATGGTGATTTTGGAGGTGCATATATCCCAGAAATGTTATATCCCAATGTAGAAGAATTACGTACCCAATATTTGGATATTATGAACGACCCTTCTTTTAAAGAAGAATTCGATCAATTACTAAAAGATTATGTGGGTCGCCCTTCTCCTTTATATTTTGCAAAACGGCTTTCAGAAAAGCACAATACCAAAGTATACCTGAAACGCGAAGACTTAAATCACACCGGAGCGCACAAAGTCAACAATACTATCGGTCAAATACTAGTGGCAAAAAAACTTGGTAAAAATAGAATCATTGCCGAGACCGGAGCCGGACAACATGGAGTAGCCACTGCAACCGTTTGCGCACTTATGGGGATACAATGTGTTGTATACATGGGTGAGATTGATATTAAACGTCAGGCCCCAAATGTAGCTCGTATGAAAATGCTAGGGGCAGAAGTACGTCCTGCCAAATCAGGTAGTAAAACCCTAAAAGATGCCACCAACGAAGCAATTAGAGATTGGATCAATAATCCTGTAGATACGCACTACATCATTGGTTCTGCTATCGGACCTCATCCTTATCCAGATATGGTGACCCGTTTTCAATCTGTTATTTCTGAAGAAATCAAATGGCAACTTAAGGAAAAAGAAGGAAGAGAAAATCCTGATTATGTAGTGGCTTGTATAGGTGGAGGAAGTAACGCTGCTGGTACTTATTATCACTTTTTGGATGAGCCAAGTGTGGGTATCATCGCGGTCGAAGCTGCCGGTAAAGGTGTAGATAGTGGAGAAAGCGCAGCAACTTCACAATTGGGTAAAGAAGGAATTATTCATGGATGCAAAACCTTATTGATGCAAACAGCAGATGGACAAATAACAGAACCTTACTCTATTTCTGCTGGGTTGGACTATCCTGGTGTTGGGCCATTGCATTCGCATTTATATCGTACCAGAAGAGGAGAGTTTTACTCGGTTACCGATGATGATGCTATGGCTGCCGGATTGGAGTTATCCCAATTAGAAGGGATTATCCCCGCCATAGAAACCTCTCATGCATTAGCCATATTTAATGATAAAAAATTCAAACCAGAGGATGTGGTAGTGATTAGTCTTTCGGGAAGAGGCGATAAAGATTTGAATACATATATTGATTATTTTAGACTATAAATAAAGTACAATCAAATATTCACACAATTATGGATACGATTTCGGTATTGGTTACACAGACAAAAAGTGCATACGAATGGTTTAATAAACTGGCGTTATCCGTTCCCAAAGATGAATGGGAGTACTCACCTAACGTTATGGAAACCAACATTGCTTGGCAAGTTGGGCATCAAATCATTAGCTATTACTATCATAGCATACTATCTATAACTGGTCATCGACCAGACGTTTTTGAGCAAGTGCCTATCCGAAAATATGCAGATTGGTATACTTTTAAATCGACAGCATCACAGACTAATGATAAAGATACTGTAGGAAATCTGGAGAAAAACTTACTTTTTATGCAAGCTAAATCTCTTGAAATCATACAAGACTTGTCTCCGGATGATCTTGACAAGTCATTAGAGCCTTTGGATCAACCTCATCCGGTTGCCAAAACCAAATTTGAAGCCATCGATTGGAACATCAAGCATACCCTATGGCATTGTGGACAAATCGCGATGTTGAAACGAGTAATGAATAATCCATATAGTTTTGGACTAAATTAATAACGAGTTTCTCTATATAGAGCAACTCGAAACCTATAACAATGAATAGAATTAAAGAAAAATTAGCTGAAAACAAGAAGTTATTATCTATATATTTTACCGCAGGATATCCATCATTGAACGACACAGCTCAAATCATCCAGGATCTTGAAAAAAATGGTGTTGATATGATAGAAATCGGATTGCCATTTAGTGATCCTTTGGCAGATGGTCCTACCATTCAGGAAAGCTCTACTATTGCTCTAAAAAATGGGATGACCACTACCCTATTGTTTGAGCAATTACAAGACATCCGAAAAACGGTAAACATCCCCTTAATTATCATGGGGTACTTCAATCCTATGATGCAATACGGTGTAGAGGCCTTTTGTGCAAAATGTCAAGAAATAGGAATCGATGGATTAATCATTCCTGATTTACCAGTAGCCGAATATCATGAGCACTATCAAGAGACGTTTGAAAAATATGGATTAATCAATGTCTTTTTGATCACCCCTCAGACTTCAGAAGAAAGAATTCGATTTATCGATAGTGTTTCTGATGGATTTATTTATATGGTAAGTTCTGCCAGTACAACAGGAGCCAAAAACACGTTTGGAGATGTACAACAACAATATTTTGAACGTATCGATGCTTTATCCCTCAAAAATCCGCAAATTGTTGGTTTTGGAATAAGCAACAATGAAACTTTTACTCAAGCGACAAAGACTGCAAAGGGAGCCATTATTGGTTCGGCTTTTATAAAGCATTTGACTAATCATGGAGTGGACACCATCAACCAGTTTGTAGAAGAGATCAGATAATGATAAGGAGCGAAATTAGATAGTTAATTTCGCTCCTATTCTTTTGTATTGCATGTTAAATGAAGGTAGTTCATAAAACTTAACGTTCTTATCCTTTTCTTGACCATAGAGTAATACCTACTTCACAATTTCATAATTTCAGTTTCATTTCTTGTCAGGCGTTTACTAACTTAAAACCCAAGAAATGATAAAACACATGTCCACCGTATTTAGTCTTATTACCTTTATGATGATAACCTCCTGCGATCTCATCGATGATAACTCTGGTAATCCCGGACCTGACAACGATCTTCCTATTGTGATTGCACATCGAGGAGCACAGTCTGTACTCCCAGAGCATACGCTTGAAGGATATACCAAAGCATCAGAATGGAATGCAGATTTTATCGAACCGGATTTGGTGTTAACCAAGGACGGACATCTGGTAGCCAGACATGAACCTATGCTGTCGGGTACTACCAACGTTGCAGATCTTCCTGAATTTGCAGACTTAAAAACAACCAAAAATCTTGACGGTAAAATGGTAACTGATTGGTTTGCCTCTGACTTTACCCTTGAGCAAATCAAAACCTTAAGAGCCAAACAAGCATTTAGCGGAAGACCGACAGACTTTGATAACCTTTTTGAAATCCCAACTTTTGAAGAGGTGATACAATTGGCAAATGCACAATCCCTGGCAAGAGGTAAAGTACTAGGGATCTATCCTGAAATCAAACACCCTCTATTTCACAATGAAATATTTGGAGCATATTTTATGGAAGATCAACTGTTGAAAGCACTTTCAAAAGCGCACTGGAATCACAAAAACGCACCGGTGTTTGTACAATGTTTTGAGGTAGCACCATTGCAATACATTAACTCAAAATCTACTGTGAAGCTAGTACAGCTTATCTCCACTTACAACATCAACAAAGATGGATCCCTAGATTATAATGTACCCGATGGAGACTTCATCTCGTATGGTGCTCCCTATGATTTTTTTGTAAATGGAGATGACAGAACCTACGAGTTTTTTACTACAGAAGAAGGAATGAAGTTTACAGCTACCTATGCAGATGGTATTGGTCCGTGGAAACCTTTTATCATTTCGTATAGAACCGAAGACTCTGGAGAGCTAACTTTACTAGAGCCAACAGACTTTATAGATCTTGCACATGACAATGACTTACTCGTACATCCATACACATTTAGAAATGAAAACACGCAATGGAGTCAGGGCAATCCTGAAGCAGAATATCACTTGTTTTTTGATGCAGGTGTAGATGGTGTATTTTCGGATTATACGGACGAAGCCGTTCAAGCCGTTAGCACTTGGGAGGATTAGACATAAGGACAACTTGATAAAATAAATAAAACCGGGAAGTCTTCTTCCCGGTTTCTCTTTTTGTAGCCCCACTTTTAACAAACTGATCCGCAAAAGCGATTAAATGAATGTGCAACTCCAGAACCTAAGGCTCTTAGAATACACCAAAACATCCCCCATCCGTTTGATAAATTCGAAAATATACATCCTATTACCTTTGGTATACTTCTGAAAACTCCCCATCCAAGAATTTTCCAACCGTTTCTCCAAACACAATTCACACAATCCCAAAACCCTTTTTGAGCTGCATAGTCGGTATACATTAATCCTTTCATGGTTGACATATACAACAACATTGTGTTTCTATCAAAAGTGTTTAGTTCTCTGTTTTCTTTGATTACTCCTTCAAAGACCGTAAGCGTTTCTATTGCCTCTTCAAAAGTAGTAGCAGTAACCATTTGTGCATCCAGCTCTGTAAACAACTCTAATTGAGCTGAAGAATATACCCCAGTTTCTTGCAATACAGCCGTAAACTCTTCTACAGATGCTTCTGGATTTCTGATAATTTCTTCAGTTACCAGATAATATTCTCTCGTATCAATTGGTTTTTCCCCTTTATACACCAAATAATCATTTACTATAGAATGATCTACTTCATCTGGCCCGTCATAATCCTGTAGTGCCTTGACAAGACTTATATCTTTGGTTTCTTCGATAAAAGATTTCTCAATGGCAGAAATTTCCTCTAAAGAAAGTTCTTCTACCTTCGCAAAATCGAATTCTGCATCCCTCCTATTCTGATTCAAATCCACTTTGGTTTCTTCCTTAAAGCTATCCGATGAATCTTTCTCACAACTTAGCAAGAAAAAAAAGCTTGCGATAATAGGTACAATTAAAAATTTTAGATTTTTCATAATTAATGGTTTTAAGATTGCCTACTCTTACGATTTTCGGCTTCCTCGATCTTTATGCATTCCGATACTTTTTGTTAACAGGACAAAATTCAATCATTTTACTGATCGCAGGCAACGCTCAAAAACCTTAATTCTCTATATGATCAACCTCAAATTTTAGGTTGTTTAACCCTTTGAATTTAGGTTGATTTTTGGACTTAATACTTCATTAGATTTTCGTTATTTGCAAAACCAATATGTTAACTCTTTAAAACCTAAAAAATGATTTCAACAATACTTTTAATTGCTGTTACAGCAGGCTTTGCATCTTACGTTTATTATAACCCTCCAAAGAGATCACAATCCAGCTCTCAGAATCAAAATACAATCTGCATGGACTATTCTGGTGAACCTTTGAATACCTTAAGCGTGGATTTAGTTCATGCTATGACCAATGGTTATAAACAGAACCAGCTTCGATTCATAAAAACAGTAATGCAAGAAGACGCACACTCTATTTGGTTTGATCTGGAGACCTTAAAAAAGTTTTTATACCAAGTTGAAAAGAACACTGATAGCAGTGCCAGGGAAGAAAGAAACCTGGGAATTCGAATTTATTATTCAAGATACCCGAATAATGGCACTTGGGAGAAAAAATATCCAGATTTAAGGGATCTCGCAGGAAGTGAGTTGACAAAAAAGTTTGAAGAACACCATACACTGGTAATGGTCCCTACCATACAGAACGGGAAGACTCATATGGATTTTCACCCCTTGGATGTAAGAACATACGGAGAAAAAATGAGTGAATTTCCAGAATATCAGTCTACAAATACTGTAACCTCAATCTTTGCCTTGACTTCTACCAAACGATCAAATGCTTCAGGTAATATTTCTGCACAAAATCATGGAAGTCTTATCCCTCCTGCTGATGGATCTGGAGAATCTTTTTAGTCCACATTATGCCAGACTACTTTTACATCTTAAAACCTATCCTGCTATTGTCTGAGATTATGGCTGCAGTAGTAGGATTGTTTTATGTATCTAAATTGAAAAATAGTCCTTGGAGGTTTTTTATTTATTATCTGATTTTTATAGCCGCCCAAGAGGCTTTTTGGCATTTTGATCTCGGAATAGACGCCAGAATAAAACAAATGTATTATGCCTATGTTGGTATTCCTATACAGTATATCTTTCTGTATTGGCTATATGGAGTACAATCTTTGAATAACAGAAAGCTATTTACCATATGTATCAGCATATATTTATTGACTTATCTCCCTATAGAGTTGTTCTTTAAAAAGCTCGAAGTTGTGTATTCTTTAAATCCGTCTGTGGGTACCATTTTTTTGATCGTCTTCGTAATACTAGAATTTCTAAAGCAAATCAAAGATGATAGTATTCTACACTTTAGGGATAATAAGATGTTTTACATAAATTTGGGAGTCATCATGCTTTACGTAGGCACTTACCCCTTATTTTGCTTTTACGGTTTATTGCGAAATCACTACAGAGAAATCTGGGAACTGTATTTCGCTTATTTTTTGATAGCTAATATTATCATGTACACACTATTTGGAATCTCGTTTATATGGGGGAAACATCATTCAAAATAATGCTAGCACTCTTTAATGTGATCTTTCTTGCATTTATTGCAGGTATCATCATATTTATCTATCAATATCAGGTAAAAAAGAAAAAGCATCATCAACAATTGCTTAACAAAGATGAAACCCATAAAAAAGAGATTCTTAAAGTACAGATGGAAATTCAAACCAATACCATGAATCACATAGGTCAGGAAATTCATGACAGTGTTGGACAGAAGCTTACATTGGCTAGTTTATATATCAAACAATTACCTATCGATCAATTAGAACAACACACCACCTCTATACAATCGATAAATGACCTTGTAGATCATTCGTTGGAAGAACTTCGGCAAATTTCCAGATCCTTGGCTCAAAGTAGCATCAAAAATCAAAGTATTATCGACCTACTTGAACAACTAAGTAGCAGGGTCAATCATTTGAACAAATGTGAGGTGAAACTTGAGTATCCTCATCCAATCAAAATACATTCGATCGCTATCAAAACGGTTATCTATCGTATTGCACAAGAATTTATTCAAAATAGCATTAAACATGCTAAGTGTTCCCTAATCACCATCAAACTAACTCAAGATACCGATAAGATTGTACTGTATCTGGAAGATAATGGGATTGGCTTTGACATGGGTAGTGTTACAAACGGAGGAATCGGAATCAATAATTTTGAAAAAAGGGCAAAATGGATTGGGGCTACCTTACATTATAACAGCAAAATTGATCATGGAACCCAATTAACTTTAGAAATACCAGAAAATGAATTATAATATTGTTATTGTAGACGATCATGTGCTTATCGCCAATGCTCTGGCTGAAATCATTTCAAAATTCAAAGATTTTAATGTGATCTACACTTGTGAAAACGGGAAGGATTTACAGCAAAAAATCAGTACTACTATAAAACCGGACATCATATTACTCGATGTGAGTATGCCAGAAATGGATGGTTTTGAAACTGCCAAGTGGTTGAGCGAAACATATCCAGATATTTTGATCATGGCCTTAAGCATGCAAAATGACGATGCCAGCTTGATTAAAATGATCAAAAATGGAGCTAAAGGTTATATGCTAAAAAACATCCAACCCTTGGAATTAGAAGTGTCTTTACAAAAACTGATCAAAAAGAGAAGGTATTTTCCAGAATGGGCCTCTATAAAAGTATTCGAAAGTTTAAACGACATAGATAACGATGATAAAAACAATATCAAACTATCCAATCGTGAAATCGAATTCCTTAAATATTCCACAACCGAGATGAGTTATAAAGAGATGGCAGAAAAAATGTTCTGCAGCCCACGTACCGTTGAAAATTATAGGGATAGTCTATTTACCAAATTGGGTTTAAAAACAAGAGTAGGTTTGGCTGTTTACGCTATCAAGAATGGATTTGCTTTAGATGAATAAAAGATCAAAAGTCCATTCCCAAAACTATTTTGGTTGTTCCCCTAGGGTATCATCCACGTTTTACAAAAAGATTGCGGATAAATTTATCAAGTTTTTCCCTTTTCAATAGCATCACACTGGTATCGATTCTTGTGATAAAACCATAAGGATTACCATCAATAGACATCTCTCCTGCGATATACAATAGATCATTTTCGTCAATCTGCATTTTACCCAATGTTAGCATTGGATGTCTAAGCATAATAGATGCAATACCATCAACTCCAAAAGTTTCATCTATGGTTCCATCGTTCTTAAGCTTTTTGATCAATATTTCAGCATCATCATTCAAACTTTTGGACACTACAAATAGTTCCCCTTTCTTATTTACAACAAAACTGGAGTCATACAAATCGGCATTACCATCCACCTGTCCACTATCTCTAAAAGTTTTATCCTGATTACCGTCTACATCATATTTATTGATAAGATATAATGCTTCAGAATTCGTTTTTATTTGAGAAATATACACTGCAGCATCTGTCAATACAATATGATCAATAGTTTCATAATCCCCTTCTACCGATAAACAATGTATGTTTTGACGTTCCATTCGCTCACTGCTCAAACCTGCCAAATAAGTGGCATGGTCGACTTCATTTTCGGTATTTCCAGAATATGCCAAAAACAAATAGTCATCTCGCATAGCAGAACTATCTAATCGATAGCAATGATTGGCATACAAGTCCGAGGATAAGGTCCTTCCTTCACTGCTCAATTTGAGAATAGCTATTTTCTCTTCGGTAGTAGAAATACTAAAATCATTGATCTTTGCAACCACTACAATTTCTCCATTTGAAGAGGTGTACAAAAACTGACCGAAATTATCATCTGAGTTATCTAATATACTTTTGGTATAAATTCCTCCTCTACCAAATTGAGTATTCAGCGTTCCATCTTCAAAAAACTCATTAATATGGATCATCCAACTCAATCCATTCCACAAATTGGATAACACCACTACGGTACCATAAGGTGTAGCACTCATCGCCACAGGGGTAGTTCCTTCATTATTTAAAATAGCAGAAGTAAAATTAAAAGAGGTGTCCTTCTGGCCATTTTTAAGCAAACGAATCAAATTACCGTTATCATCAGACAGATGCAATACATAAAGCTCTCCGTTGTCTGTTAAATTGTAATCTATGATTCGAGAGGTATTCATCCCCAATTCCTTGAATAAGTAAAGTCCATTTCTGGCAAACTTCTCATCAATCTGCTGTGCAGATATAGGAATACAAAGGGCACAAAAAAGTAAGGTGAAAAAATTAATTTTCATGTTCAGTCGGTGTATAGCTTTTAGTCTAAGCCATCACTCAAGTGGTTGGTTAGGATGAAAGACCCAGGGGTAGTTGGATTCTGCTCCCAAAAAAAAGAATTAATATGTTATAAAACAAAACCTTTCGACAAACATCTAATAAAATAGATCAAATCACTGAAATTAATTTTGAAATGATCTGTAAGCTGAAAAGGATATTATACTCTTTTCGTTTTTCTGTCTTAATTCACTAAATTAGTAACACTTTAATTTTCAGATAGTTTAACACAAAAATTAAGATTTATGGGCAAAGGAGATAAAAAGACAAAACGTGGTAAAATCCATATGGGCACCTTTGGAAGACGAAGAAAAAGAAAAAAATCTGTTTCCACGATTCCTTCTAAGGCAAAATCAACCACAAAAAAAGATACGAAAAAGGCCAAAGAGGAAGAAACAGAGTAAATCAAAAGAATTCTTGATATTGCATGACTCTAAAATCGATGGTATTGAATTTGGGGTCTTTGCTTTTTAGATCCTTATAGATTTGCATACTTCCAATTGCCCGATTTGCAGAACCCGAAGGCGCTGTAAGCGATACGGTTTCAATCACTCTATTAGCTATTACCACCTTATGTATTCTGGGTACCGTATTAGAAACTACTTCTAATTTTAGATCGTGTTCTTTTAAGAGCCTTCTGAAAAAATACTCAGGTCCATTTTTGCTGTTGCCTCCCATAAAGATCAAACGATCTATTTTTGGATATTTTTCTAAGTAGCCTACCAGATCTCTTAATTGAACATTTTGCATTCCCAGGTCTGAGGCATCGATCTTATCCCGTTCGCAACGCTGTACAATATCGCAAACACCTATTCGATTTGCCGTCAAAAACCTTCTTCGTTGTTCTGCGGCTTCGTGGGTAGTCTCATACTTAAGACCAAGATCAAAAATTCGATCCAAGACCGGCCATAACAAACCATTACTGCTACCATAGCAAAAATCTACATCTTTATCATTAAGTGCTCCCGTAGTAAATCTGGGAGGTGGTAAAGTACCTACAATCAACTTTGTTGCTTCTGGAGGAAAAAAAGGTTCGTACGGATGAATATGTTGAAACATGATACGAATGTAACTGTATTCTCTAAAAACTAAAAACAAAAACTAACATATAAAACTACCGAATAAAAGAACTACAGCATTCTTCAATCCGACGCAACTTTTATATAAAATCTGAATCTATTAAACGTAATCAAAAAACAAAAAAAACAATGAAAATCAATATGTTGACTTTATTTTTAGCTTTAGGATGTATCGCTTTGAGTTGCAAAAATGATGATGACTCTCCAATCCAGTTCGAATCAACAGCAACAATCTCAGGTTTAGATTTAACACTTTGTGCCTGCTGTGGAGGATGGATTATTAACATCGATGAAGAGGAATCTGCAAGGCGTTTTTCTGAATTGCCACAAAACGCTACCATTGATTTAGAAAATTCAACATTTCCTATCACTGTACAATTAAATTGGGAAGCATCTGATGAATATTGTGGTAATGGAATTATTATTGAATCCATCCAATTGATAGAATAAAACTACTCTGAATAAGTATAATCTAACTAAATACTTTTTAAATCCATTCCCGATTTCTGACCCATATGTATTGTTCTAAAATTAGTAAATTGAAGTCTGGGACTAATCTCACATAAATCATAAGAAATTTAGCGACTTCACTAAACCTTTTTAATCAAACGGAGTCTAATAAATCAAAAACATGTGATGGAAATATATAAAGTTTTATGCTGCCTTTTCATAGTCTTGGGTACAGTTTCTTGCAGTAATGATGAATCGACTGTATCATCTCCAGATACTCAAGAACCCCTGGTGGTGCTTCAATACACAAATGCCCCTATAAACATTGAAGGTACAAATGCTCGATTCTCGATGGATGTGTCGTATGATCAATACGACAAAACCAAATTCGATATCTTTTTACCAGATAGTTCTACTCCTACAGGATTGGTGATCTTTATTCATGGTGGCGGATTTACCGGAGGAGATAAAGCATTTATTTATAACTCAACTTTTGAATCAGATATTACCGAGCTGCTCAACAATGGTGTTGCGGTAGCCACAATCAATTATAGACTTCTTGAAACTGGGGATACCGAAGGGGTTTTAAAAAGTTTGAATGACTCCAAAAGAGCTTTACAATATATAAGGTATATTCATAATGAACTGAATATTGACAAAGACAGAATTGTACTATATGGTTCTTCGGCAGGGGCTTCAACTTCATTGTGGTTAGCAACTAATGACGATTTAAAAGAAATGAATAGCGATGATCCTGTATTGAGAGAAAGTACTCGTGTACAAGGACTCGCCATTAAAGCTACACAATCCAGCTTGGATATCGAAACAAGATGGCTGGGTGATGTTTTTATTGAGTTTGGAATTACGCTAGAAGATATTATTCAAGAGTACGGAGAAGAGAGAATATACAACTTTTATGGAGTAAACAATCAGCAAGAGTACGAGACTCCAGAAATCGAAACCTACCGACAACAAGTTGATATGCTTTCTTTTCTTAGTTCGGATGATCCTGAAATTTGGGTTGCGAATACCGGAACACAAAACGATGAACCTACAAGCACAGGTAGTTTTAATCATCATCCTTTTCATGCTAGAGAAATTAAAGAATTTGCGGATGCAGTCGGTGTTCCTAATGTAGTCGCCTATGGAAATCCCATATTATTTAACAACCAAAATGGTGAAGGATATGTTGAATTTCTATTGAGGAAAATCAACGAATAAATTCTGTAATTATAATAAATAACAAAAGTTTAAGAGGGATCAAATAAAATAGTGCTATACTAGAGGTATCTCATAAAAATGTGTAATCAGTAATTCTAAACCGTTTTTGGTGGCGAACAAAACTAACACTTATGAAAAGAGCATTATTTGTTGTCATCTCATTATTGCTATGTATTTCTTGCGCTAAAAAGAAAAATACCGCAAACAATGAGTTATCTCTTGATCCAAGATACTTTCATATCAAAAGTATAAACACATTTGCTCATTGCAATGGCCCCAATGGTAGTTACACCACACAAGTAATCTCAAAAAAGAATGGATACCTCCTTTTTTCTCAAGTTTACGAGTATAGAGACTCCCCATTCATAGGGGAATTAAGCTCAGATAACAAAGGCTACGCTGTTGATAAGGACGGAAAAATTTTAGACACCTTATCCAACATTGCTGTAGAGATGATTAGAAGTCATGATTTCCATAGGTTACAAACCAATCCCTGGTCTTTCTTTAATCACATTAAATATGAAAAAAATTCTGAACCTGGAATTAATTTATATTCAGGGATTGATAGATTGAACAACCCTGTAAAAATCTATTATGACAACGCTATAGAACAGATTAGAACTATCGAATTTCTAAATATGATGGACACAACCGAAACCATCCAAGTAACCTATCAACAATGGGAAGAAAGCATGTATGGAAAACTTGCGAAGAAGGTCGAAATTATTCAAGCAAAAAAAGATACTTTCCATTTCGATTTCAAAACCATCAAGATAAATGAATGAGAACACCTATTAAACCACTAGTAACTTAAGAAGATTTGCAACCATAAATAATTTGTATTAAGTTTATTAGAACAAGACAAGCCCCAAGAGTACACAAAAATAGTTCGTGATTGTTTTTTATGTTTAGTAACCAAAGTAAATACCAAAGTCGATATGGCGAAATTAAACAATCCTATGCCTATGAAAAATTTTATTTCAAAGGTGAAACCAAGGGTATTGCATTAAAATATGTCAAACAGGGGTATGAAGATTATTTAATAAACGATCAGGTTCTTCGCGTGAAACAAGGACAGTTTATTCTGGTTCCAGAAGGGCAAAAATTTGAAGCAAAATCCAAATTAGCTTCCCAAAGTATCCATGGGCTTTGTATTGATTTAAATCCTACTGCTCTTGATATCGATCTTACAAAAATGTATGCCAATCCTCTACTCTTTAATCTTCCATTTGATTGTTTGCATTTTTCACCTTTAGTCAAAAAATTGCATACTACCCATTCAAATAAAGACAATAACTCAGAATTGTATCAAACCCTAACTATTCTAAACGAGCAGGTACACTCTTTCGCTAAAGAGATTACAGGTCTTCATGAACGCCTCTCCGTCCAATCCAGAAACACAGATACACAAAGAGCTATTCTCATTAAAATGATTTCTTGCAAGAACTTCATTTATCAACATTTCAACCAAAAGATAACATTAGACCAGCTGGCTACCTATACGGGCATTTCTAAGTATCATTTTTCGAGATTGTTTAAGTTGTGTTTTCAGGAATCTCCCCAGGAACTACAAGAAAAGTTAAGAATGGATAAGGCAATTGAGCTACTTCAAAACAATACCATGCAGCTCAATACTATAGCCTATGATCTGGGGTATCATGATTTGGCAAGTTTTTCCAAAAAATTCAAAAACTACTACGATATATCTCCTTCTGAACGCAGGAAAATGACAAATTAGCAATATTTTACAAGCCTCCTTGTTCCTGTCATCTTAATTTTATGAAGTACAGTATTATTTAAATCATTCAGCCAGGTATGCGTTTTTATTTATGTCTTTCTACCATCATCATCTTATTTTCATGTAAGACCAAAGCTCAATCCGAAGGTCTGGAGTTGGTATCCCAGCAATTCGTAGCAGCTTACAAAACAATGGACTTACCTCCATTGACTTTGGATTACATAGAAAACCTCAACAATATCCAAAACAAAGATGCAGTACTCGCTCAAGAAAAAATGTTTAACGACCTGGAAGCGGCACTCATCAAAATTAACACCAGTCATTTATCAGAAAGCGAACGATTAGACTTCAATTTAATGAAGTATGAAATAGCCCTCAACAAATTCAGGATCAATCTTGAGAAAAAATGGAATGAAGACAAACCGAATAAAATTCCTACTACGGGGATTGTTAATGTTCCCAACGGTAAACTATTATATACTTATTTTTTGAAAAAATGGGTCGATGTAAAAGTAACACCTGAAATGATGTTTGATTTTGGTCTGGAAGAGATCGCAAGGGTAAAAAACAAAATGAAGGATATCCAAAGTACGTCAGGTATGGATAGTATTAGTTTCAGAAAACATCTTACAAATCCTGATTTCTTCTTCAATGACCCTGCTGAAATTTTGAAAGCTTATCAAGAGAAAAAGATTGAAGTGAACAACAAGATTAAAGGATTGTTTCCTGATTTGGATAAGATCCCCGATGTGAGTATTAAAGAATACAAACAAGAAACCCTGATCGAAACCCCTGGTTTTTATCGGAGCAGAGAGAATTCGCTTTATTTCAAATACTTTGGGAAGCCCTATAGTAAAAGACAAATAGGATGGTTATACACTCATGAAGGGCTACCTGGACACCACTACCAAATTAAATATGCCGAGAAACTTGAGTTATCAGAGATACAAAAGCTTGTGGGTTCTGCTTGTTATAAAGAAGGATGGGCTGCTTACATTGAAGAAATTGGATATGAGATAGGCGCTTATAAAAACAGCTACGATGAATATGGAAAATGGGAATGGGACCTTATCCGATCTGTTCGAGTAGTCATGGATGTAGGGTTAAACTACTTTGGTTGGTCTGATGAAAAAGCCTTAGCATTTTGGCAACAGCATATACAAGAACAGGATCATATTGCACATCGGGAAATAAAGAGAATGAAGCAATGGCCTGCCCAAGTGATTACTTATAAATATGGAGCTGACAAAATATTAAAATGGAGAACCCTTTATGAAAAAGAAGCAGATTTTTCAACACTAGAATTTCATAAAAAGATATTGCAATATGGAGATATCCCCTTTTATGTGTTGGAAAAACATATTGGTATAGCCGATATTAAAGAAATTCATAATATCCCCTATGTTCAAGCTACTCGAGCAGTAGATGACCCTCTGCAAAGGTTGAATCTTGTACTACCACAAACGACAACAAAAGCTCCTTTACTCATTTGGATTGGCGGTGGTGCCTGGGCCTACGTAGATAGGAATATTGAAATGAATGTAGTGCGCAATATTGCCAAAAAAGGGATTGCCGTTGCCTCTGTTGGGCATCGCCTAAGTGCAGATTGGCGTGATCCTGATCCAGTAGTAGACATTCAATACCCAGATCATGTTAAAGATGTAAGTACCGCATTAAAGTGGTTAATCGATCATGCAGATGAATATGGCTATGACAAAGAACATATATTTGTTGGTGGGTTTTCTTCGGGAGCACATCTTACTGCAATGCTCGCATTGGATGAACGTTTCTTAAAAGAACATGGATTAACCCAAAATCACATTAAAGGTATCATTCCTGTAAGCGGCACCTATGACATTGAGAACTATCATGAAGCTTTTCTTAATGGTAGCAGACCTCATCTCGCCAAGTTACATGTACAATCTGTATTTGGTGACACCAAAAAACATTATGAAACCGCTTCTGCCACTTCATATCTGGATCATCTATCCGTGCCAATATTACTTCTTTCGGATACAGGGACATTTAATTACACTCGAATTTTTGAAAAAGGGATCAAAAAACGGAACTTCCAAAAACTGGAAGTACGTCACGTTGACTTAACACATGGCGAACTTTGGAGAAACTTATCAGAAGCTCCCAAAAGCGAATACCGAGATTTGATTACTGATTTTATTCAAAAATATTCTGAAGTACCAGAAAAGATGTAAGCATAACACTTGCAAAAATCTCTAAAACTGGAAATATATGAATGGCTGGAAATCGGCAGCATAGGTTTGATAGCAAATAATTGCTACCAAAGTAGCCACTATAGCTTTAATGATAAAATGACTCTTTATAAATAAAGCTTCTATCCAATCCTTTGTTTTATATGGCAACCAATGGGTGATATAGCCTATAAGCATCACGATAAATACCACTCTATATTCCCAAAGCACAGCCAACGCATTTCCCCAGTCCATGTTTGTTGCTACTTGCTGGTAAAACCGTTCGATATGATCCATACTATTTCCTCTAAAATAGATCCTGGTAAATGTGATAAAAACAAAAGTCAATGCAATTCTCCATAATAAGGCATACCAGGCTTTAGAATTTTCGTACGGACTAATCTTTCTCCAGTATTTATACACCACAATTCCCACTCCATTAAGCCCTCCCCATATGACAAATTTCCAGGAAGCTCCGTGCCACAACCCTCCGATCAACATTGTGATCATAATATTTACATTTCTATTAAAATGCCAAGCTAATCGTGAAGAAAACAAAGTAATAATCAACATGAAACCTACCCCTGCAGCCGCTATTAGAGCTATTCCATAATCAGACACTGCAAATACCCCAAGAAAGGTAAAAACCAAAATAAAAGCATATGAAAAAATACTCCCATTACGATTACCTCCAATAGGAATGTATAGATAATCCTTTAACCAACTTGATAAAGAAATATGCCAACGTTTCCAGAAATCACCACAGTGAATCGCTTTGTATGGAGAATCAAAATTGATCGGTAATTTATATCCCATTAATAATGCCAAGCCTATTGCGATATCGGTATATCCAGAAAAATCCCCGTAAATCTGTAGAGAATACCCAAACATCGCCATGATATTGGTAAATCCTGAAAACATTTCGGGGACATCAAAAACCCGATCCATAAAATTTGCCGCGATATAATCTGCAAACAACATTTTTTTGATCAATCCTTTTAGGATCATATAAGTCGCTTGCCCGAATTCTACTTTGGTGATCTTTATTTCCTTTCGGATCTGTGGAACAAAATCTGCTGCTCGTACAATAGGACCTGCTACCAACTGTGGAAAAAAGCTTACAAAAAAACCAAAGTCGATAATAGAGTTGAGTGGTTTGATTTGCTTTCTATAGATGTCTACACTATAGCTGATCGTCTGGAATGTATAAAACGAAATCCCCACTGGTAAAATGATCTTATCGACTGTAAAATAATCTACCTCTCCCCAGGTGTTGGCCCATTGTGCAAGATAATTGATAACCTCATAATTGGTCTGAAACAAATAATTATAGGAATCTGTAAAGAAATAGGCATATTTAAAATAGCAGAGTGTACCCAAATTGATAATGACACTAATCGCTACTAGGAACTTTTGTAAAATAACTGATTTACTCCTGTAAATAGCTTTTCCCAAAAAGAAATCATTGATCGTACTAAAAAGTAGAATCCCAATAAAAAGCCCACTTGTTTTGTAATAAAAAAGGATACTTATCGCAAAAAGATATGCACTCCTAAGGCTTTTTTTGCTGTAAACAATCGCATAGATAAAATAGACCACTGAGAAGAACACCCAAAAATCAGCTTGCGTAAAGATTAAAGGAGAGTCCTCAGAAAATGAAAATATGTCTAATAATCTATTCATTAATAATGCTATTCAAAATCGAATTGTTCGGTACTTCTAGTTCTTTCTCCCAGGCATTTGCTAATGCCTGTAATAACAAATCTGCTTTGATTCGATATCCTTTTACGGTAAAATGTATTCGATCTTTGGGCATTAGTTTGTTATTATACCAATCTCTAGATGAGTTAAAGCCACCCATAATTTCGTAAAAATCCCAAACCGCCATTCGTTGTTCTTTGGCAACTTCGTAAATCATTTTTCTTGCTATTCTCGTTCTAGGGTTTGGCACTTTCTTTTTGTAATAAGAATCGTTGGGGACAGTAAGCAGTACTGCACACTCGGGATTTGCCTTTTGAATCAGTTTTATCAGATCAGTATATTGTTGTTTGTATTCTTGAGGTTCAAAATCCGGATGATAGGCATCGTTTGTTCCCACCGAAACAATAAACAGATCTGGTTTATACAATAACAGTTGATCATCAAAATATTCGCATCGTTCGTAGTATGAAAAACTTCCTCCATTCACTCCGATAGAGGTATATTGAATTCCTTTGTTATCATTCATCAATTCTATTCCCATCATTAAGAACTCAGCTTCTTCATGATCTTCCACTCTTCGAATACAGAAATCGATCTCCTCTACTTTTTTGGTCAGTTTATACTCGATAAAGTGCGCATCTTTGTTTTCTTTTATTTCTGAGACCAATCCAGCTTCTTTAAATGCAATTTCGTAGTCCGTACTCCAATCATCATAAAAGATTCTGATCTTATCAAAATCATACATATCTTGATGATAGTTGTTGCCATTAGCCTTAATTTTTACATTAGCCAAAGAATCCTTGAATACAGCAGTTACCCCGGAGAGGCCCCAAGCTACGCTATCTTTTCTTACCGAACAGCGATATCCTTGCCACTCTCCATCATGTTCTACTCTGTAGTTACCGGGATTATTGGTTTTGGCAATTTTATAAGGATAGATAAAACCTCTTTGCCCTTTGGCTGTTGGGCCCATGGTCTGTAAATACGATCGCAAACGATTAGAATAAATATCTGCCTGGATATGAGAGCCTCCGATATGAAAAATATGCAAATCGGTTTCTCCTCCCTTTGCGATAGTATCCATTTTATGAAAAAGTGTCTTGAAAGCTGGAGAATATTCTGCCATTTTTATCGTATTGGCTTTCCAATTCACAAAGGGATATTTTCCTTCTATAGAATCTAATACATAAGTTTGCGCCATAGCAGGTACCGCAACTAAGTATAGGTAAAACAACAGTTTTTTACACTTCATTTTTTTCGGGTTCTTTAAGGTCTAGGTATAGGGCAGTAAAAAATAGTTCAGAAATTATTTTGGTTCCTTTCCAGGTAAAATGCATATAGTCTTTGGCAGTAAGTTTTTCTTCTACCCATAACTCCATAGATCCTTTCCCTCCCATAGCATCATACATACTCCAATATGCCACATCATTTGCCAAACAGGTTTCCATCAACTTAGTATTGAGATAAGGCAATAAGGGGTAGGTTTCCATTTTACCATTCACTGGCAAGCACATATCTGTAGGACCTATAAATATAAAGTTAGCATTTTTGGCTCTTCGTCGTATCCAATTGACCTGGGTTTTGATGCGATTTGCGTATTTATCGACATCGGTAGAGTCTTTGAGATAAGGCATAGTGTTACCCCCATACTGCATGATCACTATTTTGGGTTTCAACTGTCTCACCATTCGTGAGTAAGTAGTTGCATTAGCCCTTGCAAATATGGTTCCTGAGGCTCCACGCATGGCTATATTATCAATTTGTACTCTTGATCCACCATCCAGTGTTAATCCATAAAAATCTGCACTTACCTTCCCTTCTAATTCTATCTTGAGGTTGGTTGGTGTAGTTAATGTCCTAATTTTGTATTGATGATATCGCCCATCAGGTATTAAACTATCTTGCTGTATCAGCTCCCCTTCATTGTACACAGAAATCTTGATTGGAACGTTACAATTGCCATAATGCAAACCAATATTGGTAAACCTTCGAAACTTGGCATAGGTTTTTTTGGACTTACCAATAGTAACCGAAGCCTTGATTATTGGTAAAGAATCCAGAACAGCACTATCAGGTAGTTTTTTCTGATACTCTGTAAAACGGGATACCGAAAGATACGCTCCGTACTTTCTATGCGAAAACTTCTTTTTTGTAGGATCGAAAAAAGCATATCGTTCCCAATTTTCACTAGGTTCTACAATAGCACTTATTTGACGGTAAACAGGCAACAATGGTATAAATCCAGGGCCACTACCTCCATACATATGTTGTAATCGGTTTCGTAAATAGGCGGTAATTCTATCTCCTTCGATCTGAGAATCTCCATAATGTAGAATTCTACATGATTTTGAAGATAACTTTCTACGCAATTGGTTGGCAAAATCCGGATTGCTATCGGGATATCGTATTCGTACTAACCTTGTAGTATCAATTTTCGAAAAGTCCGGTAATTGTTTGATTTGTTGCACTTCTGCAATCTGATTATCCTCTGGAGTTTCTATTTCCAACGGAGTAACAATTTCTGTAACTTCCAGAATATCTTGTCTGGTAAGCGACGAATCTTTTTCTAAACCCAAAAAGGTGGTGTAAGTAGGATATTTTAGTGAAATGCCTTCATAAGAAAAACCATCATCCTGAGTTTGCTCCTTTTGCACTCCTCCTTTCTGACTCAGGAACATTAATCCAAACAATGCTCCTAACACCAAAAAAATAAACAATGATATTTGAATAGGCCTAATTTTCAACGTTTCCCGGGGTATTTTCCTCTTATTTAGTAAAAATAGAAAGATTTTGGAAACTTCAAAGTTTTTACTGCTTGTTGATCATTGTTAAAAACAGTTTTATATGCGTTTAATGTGGTAAAGATTGCACTGATTCAAACTTCATTTTGGGTTAAGTTTAACTGAAGTTGAGAAAAACTTAATAAACATAAAACCTAACTTTAGTTTAATAATTATTAACCTTAAATATTTTGCAATGAAAAAGAGAAATTTGAACAAATTGTCTTTAAACAAAAACATTATTTCTGATCTTCAGAAAAAAACAGTAACTGGAGGCCACTTACCTGGTTCTATTGGAGGAACTTGCCATTCTGACTTAGGTACCTGTGGCCCGGGAGAAAGTTTGGAAGCTTTTCCTGCACCATGTCATTTTGGGTAATCCAACCAATTATTTATAAGTAATAAACGGGGCTTTTGAAAGCCCCGTTTTTAATTGATCAATATGACCTTATTTCATAGAGATAAACAAACATCTACTTCTAATCAATATTCAAAACAATTAAAAAAGTTCCAGTTTTAGGATAACATTTCTTTTTGTCACGACATTAATAAAGAACAGTACTGTATTTCAAGAATATTATTCTAGACACAATCCTGAGTGTCTATAACTGTTCAGGCACATTAATACATAAATCATTTAAAAAATGAAAAAACAGAATTTAAACAAACTGGCATTCAAGAAAAATGTTATTTCTGACCTTCAGAAGAAAAGTGTACAAGGTGGTAATTATGACAATCTTCCAAGTGTTAAGCCGGATGTACTTGGCTGCAGATCCAGTGTTCATAATGATAATTGCATTTTTGCCTGTCATTAATAGCAACCGTTTATTGTTAAAAAAAGAACCTTGCAAACTAAGTTTTGCAAGGTTCTAGATAAGGTTTTTAATCTGTAGTGAGAGTGCTATTTTAAAGTAATCACCAAATCATCTGCTTCTACCATTGTCCCACCTTTTAGCACAATCTTTTTGATCATTGCATCTTCGTTGGCTGTAATGGTAGTTTCCATTTTCATGGCTTCGATAATAAATAGTGGATCGTTTTTCTTAACCGCCTGACCGGTTTTCACCAATATCGAAGATAATGAACCTTGAAGTGGTGCCCCGATCTGTTTGGCATCGGCTTTATCTGCCTTGGCATGTACCACTTTATCCACTTTTATCGAATTGTCTTGTATCTGTACATTTCGTGTTTGCCCATTTACTTTGAAAAAAACAGTTACTTTACCTTCTTCATTAGGCTCTCCTACTGATACTAATTCAATCAATAGTATTTTTCCTTTATCCAACTGCACAATAATCTCTTCTCCCGGAGTCATCCCATAGAAGAAATTCTTTGTGGGGATATTCATTACATTCCCATACTTCAAATGATGGTTATAGGCTCCTGCATATACTTTTGGATACAATTTATAAGATAGGAAATCAGTAATGTCTAACTCTCTTCCCATTCCTTTTTTGAATACCTTCTCAAAATCTTTGTATTCTTCTTCAAAATCAATAGGTTCCAGATGCGCATTAGGTCGATCTGTAAAAGGTTTTTGATCTTTTAATATTGATTTTTGAAGCTCCTTAGGGAATCCTCCTTCTGGTTGCCCAAGTTCACCTTTGAACAAGCTTACTACGGATTGAGGGAAAGAAATGGTTTCTCCTCTTTCTTTTACGTCTTCTATGGTCAAGTTATTGCTCACTAGATATTGCGCCATATCCCCAACCACTTTGGAACTTGGGGTTACTTTTACAATATCTCCGAACAATTCGTTTACTTCTCCGTACATCTTTGTAATCTCATGAAAACGATCTGCTAATCCTAAACCTTGAGCTTGAGGCTTTAGGTTAGAATATTGTCCTCCTGGAATTTCGTGCTGATATACTTCTCCCGTACCTGCTTTTAATCCGGATTCGAATACATAATAATATTCTCTCACTGCTTCCCAATAATTAGAATATTCGTTAAGCTTTTGAATATCCATTTGGTTCTCTCTTTCATGATACTTAAGCACTTCTACCAAAGAGTTGAAATTAGGTTGCGCCGTTAATCCTGAAAGTCCTCCCAGAGCCACATCTACTACATCCACCCCTGCTTCCATAGCTTTGAGATATGTAGCTGATTGTACCGAAGAGGTATCATGCGTATGTAAATGAATAGGAATATTAATTTCTGACTTTAATGCAGAAACTAACTCATAGGCTGCATAAGGTTTTAGCAACCCGGCCATATCTTTAATTCCCAAAATATGTGCTCCCGCATTTTCTATATCTTTTGCCAATTGCACATAATACTCCAAGGTATATTTTGTTCTTTTTGGATCCAAAATATCTCCGGTATAACATAATGACCCTTCTGCTAATCCTCCGGTTCTAGTCCGAACATGCTCTATACAAGGCGCAATAGATTGCATCCAGTTTAAAGAATCAAAAATTCGGAATACATCTACTCCGTTCTCCCAGGATTGTTCTACAAATTTACCGATCAAATTATCTGGGTATGCCGTATATCCGACTCCGTTTGACCCTCTGATTAGCATCTGCAACAGAATATTAGGCATGGCCTCACGAAGCAGTCTAAGACGCTCCCAAGGGTTTTCTCTTAAGAATCGCAGACATACATCAAAAGTTGCTCCTCCCCATACTTCCATACTGAAAACTTGTGGATGATTTTTTGCAAATCCCTCAGCTACTTTCAACATATCATACGTTCGCATACGTGTTGCCAACAAACTTTGATGCGCATCTCGCATGGTGGTATCTGTAAAATGGATTTTTTTCTCATTTTTTAACCACTCTGCAAACTTTTCTGGCCCAAGTTCTGTAAGCAAGTCTTTGGTTCCCTTCTGATATTCTCCTTTTTCATCAAACTTTGGTATTTGTGGTGTTACAAAAGTTTTGGTTGGATCTAATTTCTTTACATCTGGATTTCCATTTACGATAACATCTCCTAAGAAATTAGCCAATTTGGTCGCTCTGTTACGAGATTCTTTTATTTTGAAAAGTTCCTTCGTATCTCTAATGAAGTTTACCGTTACCGCACCTTTTCTAAAGGTATCATGGTTCAAAATATTATCCAGGAAAGGCATGTTGGTTTTCACCCCTCTAATTCTGAACTCAGATAACGCTCTCCTCATTTTTCTACAAGCCCCATCAAGTGTTCTACTATTGGCTGAAATCTTTACCAACATCGAATCAAAGAAAGGAGAAATCGTTACCCCTTGATATACACTACCAGCATCTAATCGAATCCCAAATCCTGAAGCACTACGGTAGGTAGAAATCGTTCCATAATCTGGTTTAAAGTCATTTTCCGGATCTTCTGTAGTAATCCTACATTGTACAGCATATCCGTTGACTTTTAAGCTTTCCTGACTTCCAATTTTAATTTGTTTGTCAGATAGCTGATATCCTCCTGCAATAAAAATCTGAGCTTTGATTAAATCAATCCCAGTTACAATTTCGGTAACTGTATGTTCTACCTGTACTCGTGGATTTACCTCTATAAAATATATGCTTCCATCGTCATCTACCAAAAATTCTACTGTACCAATATTGTTGTAATCTACTGCCTTACATATCGTAAGTGCGTAATTATACAAATTGTCCAAAATATCTTGAGCTACGCCAAACGAAGGAGCATATTCGATTACTTTTTGGTAACGTCTTTGTACCGAACAATCTCGTTCAAAAAGATGCACCATATTACCATGATGATCTGCTACAATCTGTATCTCAATATGCTTTGGATTCTCAACAAACTTCTCCAGAAACACAGTATCATCTCCAAATGCATTAAGAGCCTCTCTTCTTGATTCGGGATATGCTTTTTCTAATTCTTCTGCATTTCTAATCACACGCATACCTCGACCACCTCCTCCAGATGCTGCTTTCAGCATTACCGGAAATCCAATTCGCTTAGCTTCTTTAAGTGCAACCTTTATATCTACAAGATCTTCTTTGTTGCTTTCGATGATAGGAATATTATTCTCTATAGCCACCTTCTTTGCAGTGATCTTATCTCCTAACGAACGTAGTACTGATACTTTTGGTCCAATAAAAATGATTCCATTTTCCTGACATTGCTCTGCAAAGTCAGCGTTCTCAGAAAGAAAACCATATCCCGGATGGATCGCATCCACATTGTTTCTTTTGGCAACTTTAATGATCTCCGGAATATTTAAATAAGGTTTTAATGGCTCGTGATTTTCTCCAATTTGATAGGCTTCATCAGCTTTATATCGGTGTAAAGAATAACGATCCTCATAGGTATACACCCCTACAGTTTGTAGCCCGATTTCTGTACAAGCTCTAAAAATTCTAATGGCAATTTCACCACGATTGGCAACTAAAACCTTTTTAATTTGCATAATTTAAATTTTGAGTTTAGAACACTTTTAGCGAACATTCGCTGCGAAGATATTGATAAGATAAATTCTTTGCAATAGATATTTTAAAATATTAGAAAAAGAATATAAAGTTTCTTTTTTGAGCTTTTTTCCTTTTTCAATACATTTTCTCTAACATAACCTTAACATAAATTAACGAATCCTATAATAAGATTACCAGCCGCTTTACCGTTTTAAAAACAACCATTCCAATATAATATTCACTAATTAAAAAAATCAATTAAGCATGAAAAACAGGGTAATTACGCTTTTAAGTCTGCTATGCTTCGGTCTATTTTTATTTGTTGGTTGCCAAGATGATGACAACGAGCAAGAGATTCCAACCGAACAGGTCACGACCTCTATACAATATAAGGATATTGAAGCGGCTAATCAAAGAATTCAAGCATTTGTTCAGGATGTATTTACTTTGGAATCAGGTTTTGTTACTAATAGAATAGTACCTACAAAATCCAACGATTGTGTGACTACGACTTCTGAGGTTACAGAAACTACACGAACTATAACAATAGATTTTGGAGACGGATGCGAAGTAGGTCAAGGTGAAGTGATCACCGGGTTGATCCGGATGAGTTTTAGTGTAGATCTGGATGCTGAAAATAAGGTTACCATTACCTACACCGTAGAGAATTTTACTTACAAAGATATTTCTGTTAATGGAACTGCCACTTCTATATTTACATTTGATCGTGATGCAGGTACTCGAAAATTTACTACAGATTCTAATTTCACCTTTGATTGGGGAGATGGTCTTTCTGCCACTAGTGTCACCAATTTTGTAAACGAAACTTTCTTTGAAATGAATGCAGATGCCCCAGGTAATTTTGATTTCTACAACCTTACCTCAGGAACTAGTACTACAACGTTTAGTAATGGAGATGTGTATTCAGTAGAAATTACAACACCGTTACGAAATGAAAGAGGATGTGTCTACACGGTGAGTGGAGTTGTTGTGACTTCAGAAAACAGCGATACTTCTACTTTGGATTATGGAGATGGGACCTGCGACAATTTAGCTACGCTGACTGATAAAGACGGAAATGAAACAACCATAGAGTTATAATACCATAGTAAACATCGTCATATTGTGGTATTCACCGTTTTGGCTCCCCTTGCCAAAACGGTTTTTTTATGCTATTTCTGGATCTTGTTGTAGTATGCTTTTTCGGTAACTTCTGACCATTTTGCGATTTTTTTCTGAAAATTGGAGTAACTCTCGTACACCTCTTTGGTCAACGGATCGTCTCCTACCATTTCTTGTAAAGCTTCGTCTGTATATCCTCTCAACGCATCCAAAGTTTCTTTAGAAAATTCTCTAACCTCAACTCCCTCTTCATTCACCAATTTATCCAAATAAATCCCATTTTGTCTATCAAATTCTGCCAACACCCAAACTTGTGCTCGTTTTGAAGCCGCCTCCAAAACCGCTTGTAAATGTGGAGGTAAACCATCATATAAATTCTTATTTACAAAAAACTCTAGCTGGGAACCTGTCTCGTGCCAACCCGGTGTATAGTAATATTTCGCAATTTTATGAAATCCCATTTTATAATCGTGATAAGGACCTATCCATTCGGTAGCATCTATTACTCCTCGTTCTAGACTGGTATATATTTCACTACCGGCCACCAATACAGCCGCGCCACCTGCTTTTTCAAGTACTTTTCCTCCTATACCAGGCAATCTCATTTTCAACCCTTTAAAATCCTCTACAGAGTTGATTTCGCGATTAAACCAACCTCCCATTTGCACTCCTGTATTTCCTCCCATAAAAGGAACCAGATTAAATTTGGCATAGGTTTTTTTCCATAGTTCATATCCTCCTCCGGTTTCTAACCACGAAGTAATTTGCTGGCTATTCATCCCAAAAGGAACCGCCGCAAAAAACTGAGCTGCCGGTGTCTTACCCGCCCAATAATAAGACGCTCCACACCCCATCTCTATCGTCCCTTGCGAAACTGCATCAAAAGCTTCTAAAGGAGGTACTAATTCTCCTCCTCCATATACTTTGATTTTTATTTGTCCGTTGGATAGTTCTTCAACCCAATCTGAATACTTTTCTGCCACTTCTCCCAAAACCGGGAAATTAGGAGGCCATGTCGTGGTCATTTTCCAATAAAATACTTTATCCGGCTTTGAAGTATTGTACACCGTATTGGGATCCATACTTGCTGGTGGATCTCCCAAACATGAAGAGAATAGTAGAGGCAACAAAAGAGCACAAAAAGAAGCTTTTGTAAATTGCTTAAAGGGTTTGAAATTAAAAAAACGCATAGGTATCTATATTATTGATGAAACCAACATGTGATTTCTATTATTTTGATATGAAAATAATTTCAGGGAAAAACACCACCAAGCTTACAATGAACAATTGTATCACGATAAACGGAATGATCCCTTTGTAAATCTGACTTGTTTTTACTGTTTCTGGAGCAACCCCTTTTAAATAGAACAAGGCAAAACCAAAGGGCGGAGTCAAAAATGAGGTTTGTAGATTTAACGCGATCAAAATCCCTACCCAAAGCATATCCATCCCAAAAGCATTAAATACCGGAGTCACCACCGGAACAATGATGAATACAATTTCAATAAAATCAATAAAAAAACCTGCTATAAAAACCACCAACATCACCAACAAAAGAAACAGCAACGGAGTCAGGTTTGAAGACATTATGATTTCTTGCAAATACGCGTCTCCACCAAGGGTCCTAAATACCAAAGTAAAGGTAGTAGCTCCTAAAAGAATAAAAAACACCATCGAAGTGAGCTTAGCCGTCTCCTGGCCTACTTCTTTTAAAATCTGTAACGAGAACTTTTTCTGAATAATCGTAAGCAAAGTAGCACCAATGGCACCAATTGCAGAGGCCTCGGTAGGAGAAGCAATTCCTGTAAAAATAGACCCTAACACCAAAACAATCAATAACACCGGAAGTAATAACACCTTTATTACTCTTGCTCCAAATTGGGATCCTCTAAACTCCTGTATCTCCTCTGCTGGTATACTCGGAGCATCTTCTTTACGAATCCAGGATATGATCAAAATATAAATGATATAAAGACCAACCAATACCAATCCCGGAAATAATGCTGCAGAAAATAGAGCTCCCACATCTACAGAAGCCGCTCCTCTGGAAGAACTATTGATGGTGTCTGCCAGTAATACCAAAACTATCGAAGGCGGGATAATTTGCCCCAAAGTACCTGAAGAAGCAATCACCCCCGTAGCTAACTCAGTTTTATATCCTCTTTTGAGCATAGTAGGTAAACTTATTAATCCCATAGTTACTACAGTTGCTCCAACGATTCCAGTTGAAGCTGCTAACAAGGCACCTACAATGACAACAGAGATGGCTAATCCTCCTCTTACCCTTCCAAACATCATCGCCATAGTTTCTAACAAATTTTGGGCTAGTCCTGACTTTTCTAACATAATCCCCATGAAAATAAACAAGGGAACGGCCATAAGTACGTAGTTATTGACTACTCCCATTATTCTGGAAGGCAACAGATAGAACGTAGACATCTGAAAAACATCTGGCGCTAATAAGGAAACGCCATAAGCAAAGGCTATAGAAATCCCGCCCAAAGTGAACGCAACAGGATAACCTCTCAAAATCAGAATAAAAATAATTACAAAGAGTACAATTGCTAAATATTCCATTAATTATCTTTATTTCTTAGGACTTGAATTGATTTTAAAATGCTTGACACTCCTTGCAACAGGAGGAATACAAACCCTAGGGTAATGCAAAATTTAAGGACATACAGAGCAGGCAATCCACCAGGTTGCGGAGAACCTTCGCCTATCATAAAAGAAGACAAACCATAGTACCAAGACGATACAATAACCACATAGCACCAAGGAATTAGGAGGAAAACTGCTCCTAAAAGATCGATCCAGGCTTTACCTTTTTGAGATAGTTTGGTATAAAAAATATCTACCCGTACATGCTTATCAAATTTGAAGGTATATCCAGAAGCCAACAAAAATAACATCCCGAATAGATAAATTTCTATTTCTATCATCCAGACGTAAGTAAATTGAAAAACATAACGAATGATAACATCCAACCCTATGATAATAGCTAATAACACCGACACCCAACTCACCGTTGTGCCAATTTTTTCACCAATCTCATCAAGGATATTGATTATCTTTTGCATCTAAGAATTTGTATGAAGCATATCTGAGGGAAAGATACTAAAATTAGATGCAGCAAAAAATAAAAAACAATAGCCGTACTATCTCACAAAAACTAATTCATTTGGCTTTACCGTATGCTCTTCGCTAAAACTGTATCCTTCGTAATTAAAGCCTTTTAAATCCTCGATAGTTTTTGCATCGGTATCAATGATATAGCGCACCATCATACCTCTGGCTTTCTTGGCAAAAAAACTAATCATTTTAAGCTTGTCTCCTTTCCAGTCTTTAAACTGTGGAGTAATTACAGGAACTTTTAATGCCTTTTTATCTACCGCACTAAAATATTCATTACTGGCCAAATTAATAAACAGTTCACCTTCGTCTAACTCTTCATTGAGCTTTTCGGTAACCGTTTTTTTCCAGAATTCGTAAAGATTGTTTTTGCGCCCTACCTTGAGCTTGGTTCCCATCTCCAATCGATAGGGTTGTATTAAATCCAAAGGTTTAAGTACTCCGTAAAGCCCTGATAGGATACGTAATTTATCTTGTAAGGCATCCAGCTTACCTTCTGGAAGATTATAGGCATCCAAACCTGTGTAGACATCTCCGTTAAATGCATAAACCGCTGGTCGTGCATTATCTTTAGTAAATGGAAGGTGGAAATCCTGATTACGTTGCCAATTTAATTGAGCGAGCTTATCACTAATCCCCATAAGGTCTGAAAGTTTCTTTGGAGATTTTTTCTTAAGAACTCCATTCAGTTTTTCAGACTCTGATAAAAAAACTGGCTCACTAAATCTTTGAGTGGGTAATTCGGTTTCAAAATCCAATGATTTTGCGGGAGATACTACAATTTTCATTTACTATTTCTTTTTTGAAATCCAAAAATACAATTGTACTATCAAAAATAAAACCTGCAGATGTATTTCTTATCTATTAAGGTATTTGTAAAAGTTATCCAAGACTCAAACTCAGGTAAAACTGATCATACCAAATGGTGTAATTTGGCGTATTGCAACAACATTATCGTCTTTCCATCTTTGATTTCGCCAGTAG
The DNA here is from genome assembly GCF_056160245.1 of Aquimarina sp. AWH4_224. NCBI lineage: Bacteria > Pseudomonadati > Bacteroidota > Flavobacteriia > Flavobacteriales > Flavobacteriaceae > Aquimarina > Aquimarina sp. AWH4_224. The sequence continues at coordinate 266,386 of NZ_JBSWWU010000003.1, forward strand.
CAATCATACTATAAGCTTTCTCAAAGTCCAATTCGATAACTTCAATATTCTCCTGTTCTTCTTGTATACCTCCTCCTTCACTTACCTTCATATCTTTGGAATACTCAGCAACAAAAAAATGAATGATCTCGGTAACCGCTCCCGGAGACATATACGACTCCATTACCTTTTCCACCTTAGAAATTCGATATCCGGTTTCTTCTTCTGTCTCTTTTCGTATACAATCTTCTGGATGATCACCATCTAATAACCCTGCGCAGGTTTCTATCAAAAGTCCCGTTTCGTTTTGGTTCACATAGGTAGGAAGTCGAAATTGCCGGGTAAGTACTACGGTTTTATATTTCTTATTATACAAAAGGATAGTGGCACCATTACCACGATCATAAACTTCTCTCTGGTGTGATTCCCATGTACCATCGTTATTTTGATAATCGTAGGTAATCTTATGGAGTTTATACCAATGATCAGATAGTAGTTCTTTCTCTTTTATGTTAACCCTTGGGTTATTCATTAAAAATGTATGAATTTATAAGCTTATTGCTAAGAGCTATTCTGAAGACAGCTGATTTTTTGCATAGTTTCTCCACCGTTCAACACATTGTTCCATATCCTCTGGTATCGAAGTTTCAAAATGCATTTTTTCTCCGGTAGTAGGATGCACAAAACCGAGTGTTCTAGCATGCAAAGCCTGTCTTGGTAATATCTTAAAACAGTTTTCTACAAATTGTTTGTATTTGGTAAACGTAGTACCCTTAAGGATCTTTTCGCCTCCATATCGTTCATCATTAAAAAGCGTATGCCCGATATATTTCATATGCACCCGAATCTGGTGGGTTCTTCCGGTTTCCAGTCTACACGAAACCAAAGTCACATACCCTAGGCGTTCTAAAACCTTAAAATGTGTAATAGCTGGTTTCCCCTTTTCTGCCTCCTCACCTTCAAACACGGTATTTTGCAATCTATTTTTTGGATGGCGACCTATATTTCCTTCTACCGTACCTTGATCTTCTTCAATATTCCCCCAAACAATAGCTACATATTCGCGTTCGCTGGTTTTATCAAAAAACTGCTTTGCCAAATGCGTCATCGCTTCTTCCGTTTTGGCAATCACCAACAAACCACTGGTATCTTTATCGATACGATGTACTAAACCTGGTCGATCACTGCTATTATTAGGTAAATTATCAAAATGATAAATCAATGCATTGATCAAAGTGCCTGAGTAATTACCGTGCCCTGGATGAACTACCATCCCAGCCGGTTTATTCACCACAAGTAACACATCGTCTTCGTAAACAATATCTAAAGGTATATTTTCTGGTGTTAACAGATTTTCATAAGGTGGATGTGCAAACAATACCCGAACGATATCATTTGGTTTCACCTTGTGATTAGACTTTACGGGTACATCATTCACAAATACACTTCCTGCCTTGGCTGCCTGTTGTATTTTATTACGTGTCGCGTTTTCTACAAAGTTCATCAAGAACTTGTCTACTCTTAGTGGTACTTGTCCTGCCCCCGCTACAAATCGATAATGTTCGTAGAGATCATCTTCGTTAGCACCAAAATCTCCTGTATCTACGTGTTCTTCCAAAATTAATTTGAGAGGTTAATTGAGCCTGATTTTCCATCACCCAGAACCAAATCAATAGTAGAAGTCTTCATTAGTTTGGTACCTGGTTTTAATCGTTTACCATTAAATCGCATTTCTAATACCATATCTCTTGCGATATTAGGCTGATATGTAATTGAACCAATTTTAAAGCCAAGGGCAATCAGTTTTGGTTCTGCCTGTCTTCTTGTTTTTTGAACCACATCTGGAACTTCAATTTTGCGGTATCCTGATGGGTTTAAGGTGACGTATATTTTTCTATTCTCCTTTACTTCACTTCCTGCAGGTGGATTTTGCTCAATTACCGAATATCTAGGATAATCTGGGTTAAAGTTCGCAGAATCCTGCACTTCATATCGCAAATCTTTCTCTTCAAGAATACCGGCTACCTCATCCAGCGTTTTCTTACTTAAACTTGGAACAACAATACGTTGATGATGATTAGTTGTACTTTCTAACCATTCTAAAGCTACAAAAGCTAATATCGCAACCATAGCTATGGCAATAACCACTTGGATTAGAAATATTTTACTATATACAAATCCAAAAAGATCCTTGAAAAAATTCATAAATGTCTTCATAGTTTGGACAAATATATAAAAACGGAAAGTTTTAAGCTTTTCTTATAAGATAAATGATATTTTTGTTTTCAAAAGTCATTTTAATGAAGCGAAATGTTGCGATCTTAATGGGGGGATATTCCAGCGAATATGAGATATCTATTCAAAGTGGAAATGTGGTCCATAAACACATCGATAAAAATCTATATCAACCTTTTCGAATTGTCATTAGTAAAGACGAATGGTACTACCTGGATGACAACGACAAAAAACATCCTGTAGACAAGAATGACTTTTCACTTTTACTTGATGGGCAAAAAATTACTTTCGATGTTGGGTTTAATATTGTACATGGTACACCAGGAGAAGATGGACTGCTTCAGGCGTATTTTGAATTGATCGGCATTCCACAAACCGCTTGTGATTTCTACCAGGCAGCACTTACTTTCAATAAAAGAGATTGTATCAGCACCTTAAAACCATACGGAATCCCAACGGCTACCAATTACTTTTTGAATAAAGGAGATACGATAAACGCAAAAGACATCTTGAATACAGTTGGTCTACCTTGCTTTGTTAAGGCTAATAAAGCAGGCAGTAGTTATGGTGTTTCTAAGGTGAAAAGTGAAGAGGAACTCCTTCCTGCAATAGAGGTAGCCTACAAAGAAGATGATGAGATCATTATTGAATCTTTTTTGAGCGGCACAGAAGTATCCGTCGGTGTCATTACTTACAAAGGAGAAGATCTGGTATTACCTATTACGGAAATTGTTTCTGAAAATGAGTTTTTTGACTACGAAGCCAAATATCTAGGAAAATCTCAAGAGATTACTCCCGCCAGATTATCCAAAGAAGATGAGGAAAAAGTAAGAGTACTTGCTTTAAAAATATATCAAATCTTAAAAATGAAAGGGTTTTCGCGAAGCGAATATATTTTTCATGATGGAGAACCTTATTTTGTGGAGATGAATACCAATCCTGGTTTTACTGAAGCCAGTATTCTTCCGCAGCAGGCAGCTGCTATTGGGATAAGTATACAAGAACTAATTACCAACACCGTTGAAGAGGCGATACAGAAAGGATAGTTTATATAATTTTTTATTTCAGTTATATTTGTAAACACATCATCATTTGTAAACTCATGAGAAGAGCTGTTTTTCCCGGATCTTTTGATCCCATCACTTTAGGACACTATGATATTATAGAAAGAGGTCTAACTCTTTTTGATGAAATTATCCTGGCGATAGGGGTAAATGCAGAAAAAAAATACATGTTCTCTCTCGAGGAAAGAAAAAAATTTATTGAAGATTCCTTCAAAGACGAACCAAAAATCAAAGTAATGACCTACCAGGGACTTACTGTAGATTTTTGTAAAAAACAGGACGCTAATTTTATTCTTAGAGGATTGCGTAATCCTGCGGATTTTGAGTTCGAAAAAGCCATCGCCCATACCAATCGTAAAATGTCTGAAATAGAAACCGTTTTTCTATTAACCTCTTCGGGTAAGAGTTATATTTCTTCCTCTATCGTACGTGATGTCATCCGTAACGGTGGAGATGTAACCGGACTGGTACCAGATACCGTAAAAGTAAAGTAACCTTAGCGATACTTATTTTTATTTTTTTACGTTATAGCCTTTTATTAGACACCCAATTCTATTTATCAACTTAACGCTTACTACTCATGCTAACCAAAAATTTAAAATCACTCTATCTTCTTATTCTTGTCTCTTTAGTTATTGCCTGTAGTGGTGATGATGAAGCCTCTCCCGACGAAACGGGTGGTGATCCTACTCCTACTCCAGATACAAATCCCGCTAATGGCTCTTGTGAAGAAGGCAAAACAGCTGTCTATATTGAAAAAGATGGGCTTTTAGTAATTGAATCTGAAAATGGAAGTTTTTCTGATACGGATTGGACATTAACAACGGATATTACCGAATTTTCTGGTGATGGATACCTGGTATGGAATGGTGAAAATTCTCTGGGTCAACCTGGCAATGGAACTTTAACCTACAAAGTAAGAATTACCAAGACAGGTACCTATCGTTTTATTTGGAGATCCTACATCACTATAGGATCTAATGGATCAGAGCATAATGATTCTTGGCTTAGAATACCGGATGCCAAACACTTCTACGGGAGAAAAAATAATGGAAATATTGTATACCCAAAAGGAACTACTTTGGATCCTATTCCTGAGAGTGCTGGTCAACAAAACACTACTCCAAACGGATCAGGTAAAGATGGATGGTTTAAAATATATATGAATATGGCTAATAAATGGCATTGGCAATCTTCTACCAGTGACAATGACGCCCATAATATTTTTGTGGTCTTTGATACTCCCGGTGATTATACCATAGAGGTTTCAGGAAGGTCTGAAGGGCATGGTATTGACAAGTTCGTTTTATTTACCGAAGACATTACGCAAAACGATGCTACAGGTAATGATACCAAAAGTGAAATACAATGTGAGTAAGTAATATGCTCATCATCATATGCTAAAGCCTTCAATATTTTTTGAAGGCTTTTTTTAAACCTTTTTAAAAATAGACGGTCCTATACTAAAAAGCATTGGTAATGGAGCGTCTTACAAATAAACAAATACAACACCTATACTGGCGTGCCGGATTTGGGATTTCGTATCAGGAATTAGAAACCGTTAATACGTTTTCTAAAGATCAGATTGTAGATCAATTATTTGAAAATAATACTGCCATTGCACCTCTACAAATGGATTTTGGTGCGTTGCTCAAAAATCCTAGAGAACTATCCAAAGAGGAACGCAGAAAGTTAAGACAGCTTCGGAATACAAAAATGACTGAACTGAATCTTCTTTGGCTCAATCAACTTATCACAACAGAAAGCATACTCAGAGAAAAGATGACCTTATTTTTTCATGATCATTTTGCGGTTCGTTTAAGAACTCCAAGAGCATGTCTTCATCTTAATAACGTTATCAGAAAAAACGCACTAGAAAATTTTGGCGATATGTTGATGGAAGTTTCAAAATCTCCTGCGATGTTGATTTTCTTGAACAACAGGCAAAACCGAAAGGATCATCCTAATGAAAATTTTGCGCGAGAGGTGATGGAGCTATTTACACTGGGGCGAGATAATGGATATACTGAAAATGACATTAAAGAAGCGGCAAGAGCATTTACAGGATGGAATTTTACCAAAATGGGAAGCTTTGTATTTCGCAGCGCACACCATGATTATGGGAGTAAGACTATTTTGGGAAAAACAGGAAATTTTACAGGAGAAGATGTTATACGGATATTGCTAGAGGAAAAACAAACGGCTAGATATATTTGCCAAAAACTATATCAATACTTTGTCAATGATACTATTATAGACGCACATGTAGAGAAACTTACTGAAGTATTTTATAACTCGAACTACGACCTTTCTGCTGTGATGAAAAGCTTGCTGAAAAGCGATTGGTTTTATCAACCCGTTAATATTGGGTCTAAAATAAAATCCCCCATCGAGTTGATCGTCGGTCTCAGTCGACCATTCAAGGTTACCTTTGAGAACTCGAAGGTGTTGCTGTATCTTCAAAAGAAGTTAAATCAAATGTTGTTTTTCCCACCAAATGTAGCCGGTTGGCCAGGTGGCAAAGCCTGGATAGACAACTCTACACTGATGCTTCGATTAAAACTGCCTTCGCTCACCTTGAATAGTGGTGTCATCGAATGGGATGAAACTCCTTCTGAAAATACGATGATGAAACAGCAATTGTATCAAAAGATGAAGACCAAACTTCAGAAGAAGGTAAAAGCAACTCCAAACTGGAATAGTTTTTTAACTATAGCCAAACAAAAAAACAAAACTGAACTCATCGACTTTCTCATTCAACCCGAACTATCGCCTGCGGCACACACTTCGATATTGGATTTGAGCGAAGATCATCTCAAAAATTATGTTACAGCAATTTTGAGCTTACCAGAATATCAACTCTGCTAAAAACAACCCTATTATGAAAAGAAGAGATTTTTTAAGACAATCCGTTTTTGCATCAGGAATGACATTGATTCCCTCATTTCTAAAAGGGATGGAATTCCTTTCTCCAGAACAATTATCTGGATACAAAAATGTGATTATTATTCAACTATCAGGAGGAAACGATGGGTTAAATACAATTATACCAGTAAGCAATGACATTTACCATCGCTTACGTCCATCTATTGCAAAAAAAGCTAGCGAAACCCTATCAATCACCAATGATTTGGCTTTCAATAGCAGCTTAAAACCTATTAAAGAATTATATGATCTTGGAGAGGTATCTATTATTAATAACGTTGGGTACCCGAATCCTAACCGCTCTCATTTTAGAAGTACGGATATTTGGCAAACGGCAAGTGATACGAATCAGTATCTATCAACAGGTTGGGTAGGCAGATACCTGGATGCCAATTGCCAACATCCGTATGAGGCTATTGAAGTAGATAGTGCGCTCTCACTAGCTCTAAAAGGCAACGACAAAAATGGAATTGCCGTTTCTGATCCTAAACAATTACATAGAACTACCAGAGAACCGTTTTTTAAAAATGTAATTACCCATGCAGATCAAAATATGTTGAATGAAGATAATCAGGGTTATTTATATAAAACCATGTTAGAAACGTATTCTTCGGCATCTTATATTCATAACACATCTAAAATTTATACAACACAAACCCAATATCCACAAACTCCCTTTGCGCGAAACTTGAAAACGATTGCAGATTTTATCGTTTCAGGTTTAAAAACCCGTGTATATTATAGTTCCCTTAGTGGTTTTGATAGTCATGTAAATCAATTGAATAGCCAGGATCGATTACTAAAAGTTTATGCCGATGGTATCCATGCATTGGTCAAGGATTTAAAAAAGAACAATCGATTTAAAGACACGTTGATCCTTACTTTTTCTGAATTTGGAAGACGCGTACAACAGAACGGTAGCCGGGGAACAGATCATGGTGCTGCCAATAACGTTCTACTCATAGGTGGTAGCCTAAAAAAACCTGGAGTATATAATGAGCTTCCTAACTTGGCTGATTTGGATACTAATGGAGATATCAAATACACTGTGGATTTCAGAAGTGTTTATGCTACTATTCTAGACAATTGGTTAGAAGTAAATGATCATAAAGTCCTTAATAAAGCCTTTACCAAGCTAAATTTTGTATAATTTCTGAAACAAAAATATCCTGCTGACATAAGGTTGTCATAACCCGCATATAACTTTGGAGAAGTATTCATCTTAAAACAACAAAATTATGACAACTACATCATTTAACGAATTTCATGTTATCGGACTATCTGTAAGAACTCGAAACGAAGATCAGCATATCACTCAGGATATTCAGAATCTTTGGAAAAAATTCATAGACCAGGAAACAGTGCATACTATCCCAAACAGAATTGAAGATACCATGTATGGAATCTATACAGATTACGAAAATGGTCCTGCCGGGTATTATACGGCAATTGTTGGATACAAAGTAAGTACTCTGGATAACATTCCTGAAGGTTTGGTAGGCACTACAATCAAAGACGGAAACTATTCTAAATTTATAGCAAAAGGAGACGTTACCAAAGATGCCATTCCTAATGCATGGGCTAACATTTGGAAATCAGATTTAGACAGAAAGTACACTACAGATTTTGAAGTCTATGATAATAGAGCCATGGATCCTACCAACGCCGAGGTTGATATTTTTATAGCTGTAGAATAAAAAAAGGAGCCTTAAAACGGCTCCTTTTCTTATTTGTACATTTATTGGTAATTACTTACTCTTTCATGAATTTTATAGGAGATAAATTTCCAACTGAAATAAAGTAAATCCCGTTCATGAGTTGCGAGACATCGATTTGCGTATTTTGATCCTTTTGATTCAAATTCTGGGACAAAATCAGTTTCCCAGTGATGTCTAGTATTTTTACTGAAGTATTTTCTTTGATGTTATGCAAATTCAATACTTCTTTAACTGGGTTAGGTGAAACGATAAGACCCTCTGCATCAATATCGGCAACTTCTCTGGTAACATTGTTCTTGCTCGAAGTATTATCTGCTATAATCTTCCATTTCTGATTTGTATTTGTAGTACTATACCCCCAAATCTGTACGTTAGCATTTGATTTTCCGGCTGCTCTATCCAATCCACGTCCTAGGCAATGCTTCGGCTTAATACCATAAATTCCATTTCCATTTTGAACAATTTTCCATTGTTTATGCGTATCTACCGCATTGGTCCAGGTAGCCACATTAGAACCATCATTACATGCTCCATAAGGAACTTCTAAATATCTTCCTGTTCCTTTATTTTGAATGGTATACACATCATCCGACAAGTGAGTAAATTCCCATTTTTGATCATCAAAATTACCAGGGTCGACCATTCTGGCACTGTGATTCTCTAAAGCTCTTGATAATAATCTTTGATCATTTACAGCCGAAGTAATCAAATATGCACCGTCAGGAATGATTTGCGTATTCAAGGCATTAATAGCAACTCCTGTAACCTGATCTCTATCCAACCAATCTCTCCAGGTTGTGTTAAGAGGTCTAATATGTGTTTTGTATACATAACCACTTCCTGGATTTGGTAAACTAGGAAGGTTAACAGTAACCGATTGAACTCCTTTTCCTGCACTTACAGTTACATTTTCTTGTGCAATCCAATTGGTTGCTGACCAAAACTCTACGATAATCTCTCTATTGGTTGAAGCTTCGTAATCAATATCAAAGGTATATGAGGTAGCTTGAGTAATGGCTAAAGGTGCATTTTTAAAACTCACCTTATCACCGTATGGTTGTTGTACGGTAACATTATTCACCTGATCTCTATCCAATGCATTTTGCCAAGAACTATTTAGTGGGCGGATATGTGCTTTATAAACATATCCTGCTCCAGGTTGTGGTGCATTTGGTAGGGTTACTGTTATGGATTTAGTTCCTGAACCTGCAGCAACTATTTCATTTTGTTGAGCTATCCAGCTGGTAGAAGACCAAAACTCCACAACAAGTTCTCTATCGGCAGAGGCTTCATAATCTAAACTAAAAGTGTACGAAGTTGCCGGAGTAATGGTAGTAGGAGCATTTACAAATGCTATAGTATCTACACTTGGCAAAGGATTCCCCACAGTAATAGTAATAGTGGCTTGGTTACTATCCCCATCATTATCATAGGCTACGGCTTTTAACTCATAAGTTCCTGCGGTAAGATTTTGTAATAATGGATCATTTTGATTGGCTTGCCCCCACTGATATGGTGCCAAATTTTCTCTCCTTACAAACGTATTATTTACAAAGAGTTCTACATACGCTACAGATCCATCTGCATCTGTGGCAGTGGCCTCTACCGCTACAGAACTGCCGGGGTTTAATTGTGCGCCATTTGCTGGTGTAGCAAATGATATAGAAGGTGCTGTATTAGCATCAGAACAGTTTTCTCCTGGCAACCCATAGCATCCTTGCCCCGTAGGTCCAAGTGCAGGATTCCAATCGATACCAGGTACCCAGTTTTCTCCTCCATATTCATAGGCTCCTGCATCTGGAGCTGATCCCACATATCCATTAGTAATTCCTGAGATTTGTCTACCTGCATTAACCGCAGGAGAGCCAGCGGTTAAGTTGAACTTGTTTCCGTTGTAGTTCAAAAATCCGGATTTTGTGATGACATTATTTTGCTTATCTGCATCTCTTTCAAAAGTACCTTCGTCTTCTTGGGTAGAAGGATCATCCACCGTTTCAACATCCGCTATATTATTCCATACTTTAACATTAGAAAATGCTGTCCCTTCTTTATGCCAAGCTCCCATGGCACCTCCCTCGGTTTTTACAAGGGTATTGTTAAAGATGTCGATGTCTTTACCGTTCCAGTTGATTTGAACTCCTGTCCACTCTACATTCCAAACGACGTTATGGTGTACCGAAAATGCTTCAGCATCATTATCCAGATAGATTCCTGCGGCTTTTCTTTTGGAGCCTCTCGAAGCAGAATCGTGAAACCAATTGTGATGAATCTCCGTATTTTGTGGCCCTCCTACGGTATAGAAAGTAGCACAATCGTCTGCTATCAAATTACTTTTATAAACATCGTTATACGCAATTTCGCAGCGATTACCATTAAAGTTGATACCATCTCTACCTCCATTAAAAATCGTATTTCCGGTAATTTTATTATCGGTCCCTCCTCTTGCTACCAAAGGTGCATCATAAGAACCTAAATAATTAAAGTCATGAATATAGTTGTTGGTTAGTTTATTGAACTTACCTCCCAAGCGTACTCCAGTGGCAGCACTAAATGCAATTTCACATTTCTCAACGATATTATTGGTTCCATTGACTTCAACACTTGGTTTACCCGCGTTAAATCCTCTAAATACTCCTTGCGTATGGTTCCCATAAAATGAAGAAACACCGTATAATTTATTATTGTTTGAGTTCGCTTTTAGTAATATAGAACCACCAAAAACAGCTAAGTTTTTAATTTCTATATAACTTCTTCCGTTTAAGTCGATAGCAATCTCTCTTCTTCTCATTTGCACTTTACCGTCTACTGGTGCTGTTCCACCTGGCATTTGTACAAATAGTTCTTTTGTATTGCTATTAAACCACCATTCGTTTTGATAATCTAATGCTCCTTTTACCCCTTCCAGGTAAAAATCTCCTTTGTCGGCTGGGGCATGAAACGTTCTTATCCAGTTTGGGTTTTTATCCAAAGTGAAGTTTACTCTTCCAGAGGTACTACTATTTATAAATGCTTTCCAGGCGATCCATCCCGATCCTGGTTTATCCCCATAAAAGAATACTGATCCGCCTTTCCAGTTAATGTTTGGGATTTTGGACGAAGTAAGATAAGCTCCGTTAACTACGTTAGAACCACTACCTCCATCATTACGTAGCGAATTTAATGTAAATGGTTTCCCGTCTACATTATTCGGCCAACGGGCCAGATCCATGGCGGTACTTCCATTCATTACAAAATTTTCCTGACCCAGATCCCAGTTCACTTTTACTTTGTAAATCACACCTGAGTCCTTTTGCCAACCACTTAACGCCTGCATAGCAGAAATAATTACTTTTTCTCCATCTTTTGCAATATAAGTAATTGGTCTACCGGCCACACCAGATCTTGCTGGTCGAATCACTTCTTCGTAGGTACCTTCTCCTATAATAATTACATCTCCAGCTTGTGCTACTGCCGATGCTTTTGAGATAGTTTTGTAAGGTTGCGATGCTGTCCCTGGGTTAGCATCGTTTCCGGTTTTTGAAACATAAATGTCTTTTGCACTTAATGAAGAGGTAATGACCATCATCAGCAGTACAGTTTTTTTCAATAAGGTTTTAAGAATACTGTTTTTTTTCATTGTTGAGTTAGTTTAGTTTGATTGGGTTTAACAATTATATAATCGAATAATTACAAATTAATAACACCTTGTACCAATTGCGTGTTTTTAATCTACAATTCTAATAATGAGATAATTACATAATTTCAAAAGCAACAAAATGACAATTTATAGACAATGAAAATGAACTAAAATAGAATTCGCAGTTTTTGAGGTAGAATTCGTTTATTCTCTTTGAGTATTTGATGAAATCTGGTCAACCAAAAAAGAAAAAGCATTTTTTGTTAAGTGTTAAACTTTTTAAAAGAGATCTAATTCTTTGGGCAATATTTTAGAAATTAACAAAAAACACGACCATGCAAATCCACGAAACCGCTTTTGTAGTATCTACCTATCGCTCTTTTCACGAAGACATCAGTAAAGATGTCTATGCCAAGTTATGGAACAACGCTGCCACAGATGCTTTGATCCCTGAAATACTGGATAGCGTTTCTGAACACGAAGCTATTTTACATAGCGTAAGAAATCGGTTTTTTTATGAAAAAATGCAGTCCTTTTTTGATACCGAAAATGGAGGTACTTTGATTAACTTCGGTTCTGGATTTAGTATGTATCAATTTTCGCTCCCAAAAAGTGTCAATACCATAGAAATTGATAAGGAAGATATTATTCAATACAAAAAGGAAAAAATTGACAATTGGACAGCGCGGGGGAAATTACCAAAAAGAGAAATTGAATATTTGGCGGTAGATTTTAATCAGCGTTCAGCTCAAGAAATTGTGGAAGCTATCCAGCTTCTGGTCAAAAAAACACCCACCTTTATATTAATTGAAGGCGTATTTTTTTTCTTAGATAGAACAACTACGGATAAGTTATTTCAAGTTTTTAATTTACTCCAAGAACCACAAGACGAAGTAGGTTGTGTTACCTACTTACCTGAAGTAGAAAACACTTCGGTATACAAACGCTTACTCCATTATTTTGATAGTCATAACGATGCAAACGATCCGTTTTCGCACCAAACCATACCGTATTCCTATTTTCAAGATCTTGAAGGGTACACCATTTCTGAAACTACTGATGAGTTTGAACTCTCAAAAAAACACACTTCTAATAATCGCATAAACAACGCTACAGAAGTTCTGAATGAAACCTTATTTCTTTTAAAGAGAATTTAAAATCCTGCCAATAAAGCTCCACAAATCCCGAGCCCTACTACAAGATAGATTCCAGCCAGAATAAAAAATACTTTACCGGCTTTTTTGTGTTTCGATCTAAATAAAAAAAGACCTATCAAAGCCAGGAATGCTGGAGGTCCAAAAAGAATAAAAAGGATTAGGTAAATCAACCCATCAAGGTTTCCCGGTTCTAGTATGGTTAAGTTATACATCATATCACTTCTTTTCTTAGTTGTTCTAAACGTTCTTTTTTATCATCCCTGTAAAACAGATTCATCGTTTCAAAAGGAATAATTTTATAATCTTTATCTACGATATGTACACATGATTTTTTAATGGCACTTACATCAAAATTATAGGCATCAATAAATTGCATAATAATCACTCTGAAAAGGTTATCATACCCCAAATTAGGTGCATCGATTTCTGGTAGACAACACATGATCGATTTCAAATTTTCTGAAGCTGTTTCTACCGAATTACCTGTACTAAACAATTCCAACACTTTTCCATGTAGCTCTTGATCTTGTTCATAAACGATCGTGTTTTTTCCATTATCCAACAAATCTGCCGGATTGATATATCGAGTTAGCGGCAGTATTCCATCCTCATTTTTTAATGCGTACCCCATCACCAAAGCATCTGGATTACAGGGGACCGGAATCAGATCATCGGATTCAAAAATTGGAAACTGTTCCAGAATTTTTCTCCTTACTTCAGTAAGTGTTATTCGGTTCAACTGTGCATCAAAATCTTCCAACCGTCCAGCGATTTGTGTTGGTTGAAAGGTAACTCCTCTAACACATTTCTGTTGAGTGGCGAATGACAGAATATCTCCTATTTCGTTGTCATTTAGTCCCTTTTCCAAAGTAACCACCAATGTCGTTGATAAATTTTCAGCATTTAAATTGGCAATTGCCTGCTTTCGAACTTTGGTTAAGTCCTCTCCTCTTAGTTTTTGTAATACTTCTGCCTGTAAAGAATCAAACTGTAGGTATATCTCAAAATCTGGCATATAGCTAGCCAATTTCTTGGTAAAGTTGGCGTCCTTGGCAATTCGAATACCATTGGTATTCAACATCAAGTGGCGAATTGGCAATTGCTTCGCATAATCCAAAATTTCAAAAAATTGTGGATGTACCGTTGGTTCTCCCCCACTTATCTGTACCACATCAGGTTCTTTTTCGTTGGCAACGATCGTATCCAACATTTTTTTAATTTCTTCCAGAGTACGATGACGTCCATAATGTGGAGAAGAAGAAGCGTAACATGTCGGGCAAGTAAGATTGCATCGATCTGTTACTTCAATAATTGTTAGACATGAATGTTGCTCATGATCAGGACATAATCCACAATCATAGGGACAGCCATAATCTGTTTTGGTATTAAATTTATAAGGAAACTCTGAAGGTTTATTATAATTTCTAATGTTCTTGTAGTATTCTACATCGTCGGCGATAAGAACCTTTGATCTTCCATGTTCTCTACAATTCTTTAGCATATACACCTTATCGTTTTCAAAAACAATTTTGGCATCAACTCTCTTAAGGCATTCTGGGCAAAGGCTTAGTGTGTAATCATAATAGGTGTATGATCTTGTTGGCATAAAACAATTTGTGTTTGATAGTTTTGTGATAATAAACAAAGCATAAGATACACAAATACTGAATACTACTTAGTCCAAAGATCAAAAAGATATTAGGTTTTAAAAATTCGATAAGGAACCTAAACAAGAAATAGCAAATCATAAAATACTTGAAAACCAATCCTTTTTCTAAGGTTTGTTTATTTTTTATATAAGATAGTATTATCCATAAAAGGAGTAGAAAAATTACTTCGTAGAGTGCAATTGGATGTCTTGCAAGTCCATCTCCCAAATCCATCCCTGTAAAAAAAGTAGTTTCTTTCCCGTAGGTAAATTCACTTATACCTTCCAAAAAGCACCCCACTCTACCTATAATAATCCCTAAAATAATAGGAAATGTAAACAGATCCCCCGAAGATTCTTTTTCTCCTATGATCTTTTTTGCTAACTCTACTCCCAAGAGTCCTCCAAAAAGTCCTCCCATAATCGTTTTAGCACTAAGTATAGCTATCAAATGTTCTAAATCAAAAGAGAAAATAGGGTGTTCTAAAAATCCAACAATCCTGGAACCAAAAAAAGCTCCGAAAACTGCACCGATAATAATAGACAATCGATTGGTTGAGGAGATAGGATCTACGCTTTTTTTACGTAGGTATATATAATAACGAAAACCAACAAAAAAAGCGGCATATTCCAAAATTAAATGGACATTCACTTTTATACCAAAAACTACAGGTTCAAAAGGAATGTCCATCTATTTGTATACTTCGTTTAAAATCGAAATATACGTTTTTATTTCATTACTTTGGCCATCACGTGATAGCGAGGATCATCAACATTATGTTCAATTACGCTAGCTAATCGTGGTGAGGCCTTAATCATTAGTGCCTGGCATTCTTCACTTAGATGTTTTACTTTCACCTTTTTTCCTGCTTCCTCATATTTTCCTACCAACGCCCAGATAGCTTCCAACGCCGAATGATCACTTACCCGAGATTCCATAAAATCAATTTCTACCTGGTCGGGATCATTGTTTACATCAAACTTGTTGTTAAAGGCCTGTATACTTCCGAAGAAAAGAGGTCCCCAAATTTCATACACTTTCGTTCCATCTTCTCGAACATGCTTTCTTGCTCGAATTCGTTTTGCACTCTCCCAAGAAAAAGCCAACGCAGACATAATCACTCCAGCTATAACTGCCACCGCCAAATCAAAGAATACGGTTAGCGATGAAACGGCTATCAATACTATGGCATCGGTAAGAGGAATCTTATTCAAAATTCTGAAACTTGACCAGGCAAACGTACCGATCACTACCATAAACATTACTCCAACCAATGCTGCAATAGGCACCTGTTCAATAAGTCCTGAAGCGAATAAGATAAACATCAAAAGCGTAATTGCAGCTACAATCCCTGATAGTCGAGTACGCCCTCCTCCTTTAATATTGATAATCGATTGCCCAATCATTGCACAACCTCCCATACCTCCAAACAGACCTGTTACGATATTTGCACCTCCCTGAGCCAGACATTCTTGGTTCGAATTTCCTCTGGTTTCGGTGAGTTCATCGATTAAATTCAAAGTCATTAACGATTCTATCAAACCAATAGCAGCAAGTATTACTGCATATGGACCAATGAATTTTAATGTTTCCCAAGTCATTGGTACTTTATTAAATATATCAAATTGAAATTGCGGGAGTCCACCTTTTAGACCTTCTCCCCCACCATCTCTAATAAAGCTACCAACAGTAGCCACGTCAAGGTTTCCTAAAATAACAATTGCAGAAACTACAATAATCCCAACAAGTGCTTCCGGCAATTTAGCTGTAGCTTTTATTTTTGGTAGTCCCCACATGATTCCCATAGTTAACAAGACCAAGCCCAACATCAAAAATAAATCTCCTCCTTGCATCCATACTTTTTCTCCGTTTACAAACTCTTTGAACATCCCTAATTGAGAAAGAAAAATTACAATAGCTAAACCATTTACGAATCCCATCATTACAGGATGCGGTATCAATCGTACAAATTTACCGAGCTTCAAAACACCAGCCAGCATTTGGATAATCCCCATTAAAATTACTGTTGCAAACAGATAATATAACCCGAGTTCTTCTCCTTCGGCTCCCATGACATTTCCTTCTGCTACCAGATGCACCATTACAACGGCTAATGCTCCCGTTGCACCAGAAATCATTCCTGGTCTACCCCCAAAGATTGAGGTGATCAAACCGATCATGAATGCAGCATACAACCCCACCAAAGGATCTACTCCAGCCACAAAGGCAAAAGCAACAGCTTCTGGTACCAATGCCAGCGCAACTGTTAATCCGGATAGGATGTCATTTTTGGCGTTCGCCACTCTTTTTCTTACAAACTCTGTCATAGCTATCGTATTTGAGGGTGCAAAAATACGCTTATTTTGTAGGTAAACAAGCAAAATCGAAGCGTATCTGTAAGTAGCAAAGGACTATAACGTTTTAGAAATCATGAATTTCGAAAACTTAGTATATTTGGCTTTCATATTCATCAATCATGCGCAAAATTTTACTCGCTTTCGGCTTACTATCTATTATTTCATGTTCTACTTCAGAAAACAAAACAGAAGAACGACCTGATTTTATAACACTTTTTGAAAAAAGTAATGGTACCGAAACCCCAACATATCAAGAGGTCATTCGTTATTATGAAGATCTGGCTAAAACCTATGCTGAAATTGCTATTCAGGAAATAGGTACAACAGACAGTGGTTTCCCTTTGCATTTGGTAACCCTTAATCCAGATAAAACATTCGATTTTGAAACTATCAGACCTTCAAAAAGAATCCTGTTAATCAATAATGGAATCCATCCAGGAGAAAGTGACGGTATAGACGCTACTATGATGCTCTTTAGGGATATGGTGCAGAGCAAGGTTGAAATACCCAAAAACACAGTTATTGCGACCATCCCAATGTATAATATTGGAGGAGCTCTACAACGCAACTCCGGGAGCAGAACCAATCAAAATGGGCCAAAAGAGTATGGTTTTAGAGGGAATGCAAGAAATTTTGATTTAAATCGCGATTTTATCAAAAGTGATACTAAAAACGCCTATGCCTTTTCACGAATCTTTCATTTGGTACAACCTGATGTTTTTATCGACAACCATGTAAGCAATGGAGCGGATTATCAGTACACTTTGACTCATCTCTTTACCCAACATAATAAACTTGGGAAAGAACTGGGTGAATATTTACACACCCAAATGCAGCCTCAATTAGAAACATCGTTGGCTCAAAAAGAGTGGGATATCACTCCTTATGTAAACGTATGGGGAACTACCCCTGATAAGGGATGGCAGCAGTTTATGGACTCTCCGAGGTACTCTACGGGATATACCACTTTATGGAACACCTTAGGAATGATGGTAGAAACGCATATGCTTAAACCCTACAAAAAAAGAGTTGAGGGGACTTATGAATTAATGAGATCCATGATTGATATCACCGAAAAAGACGGAGCAACTATACGCTCATTAAGAGAGCAAGCATTCTCTAACTGGCCTACTCAAAAAACATATCCTGTAAACTGGGTAATCGACACTACCAGAAATACCAAATTCAATTTTAAAGGATATGAAGGGAAATTTATCGACAGTGATCTTACGGGAGCAAAAAGACTAAAATACGATCAAAATCAACCCTATACCAAAGAGGTTAGCTATCAGGATTACTATATTCCTAAAACTGAAGTAGTCGTTCCTAAAGCTTATGTAATTCCTCAAGGATGGTGGAATATAATCAATCGTTTGAAACAAAATCAAATTGAGTATACGACTTTATCAAAAGATTCTTCTATTACCGTTGAAACCTATCATATCAAGGATTACAAATCCCGAAAAACACCTTATGAAGGGCACTATTTACATTTTGAAACCTCGGTGACTAAAGGTGAAGAAACTATTCATTTTAGACAAGGGGATATTATCGTTACTGTAGCTCAAAAAGGATTTAGATATCTGTTGGAAACTCTGGAACCAGAGGCTACTGATTCCTTTTTTAACTGGAATTATTTTGATACCATACTACAGCAAAAGGAAGGGTTTTCTCCTTATGTTTGGGAGGACAAAACCAAAGAATTGTTGATGAATAATCCTGCTTTGAAAGAAAAGTTTGAAGAAAAGAAAAAAGACACTGCTTTTGCCAATAACTGGTATGCACAATTAGATTGGTTACACAAACAATCCAGCAATTACGAAACATCGCACCTTAGGTACCCGGTATATCGTATTTTACGGTAAATAGTCATGAGAAAAAAGCTTTTTGATGTTGGCGTAAGAATTGGTTAGTGCCTTCATTGCTTTTTTCTTGTTTTTCCATTTCACTTTGGTGATGCCCTCACTTGTTTGAGGTACCAATTCTCCATCGTACTCAGTTTTCATTTCAAACCAATAGGTCACTTTAAGTCGAAACTCTCCGTTTCGCTTAAATATGTGATAGGTTTTGTATAAAAACTTTGTGATCTCAAGTCCAGAAACACCAGTTTCTTCTTCTACCTCTCGTATGGCCGCGGTTTCGATATGTTCTTTTTTCTCGATCTTCCCTTTGGGTAAATCCCATTTTCCGTTACGACGTATAAAGAGAATTTCCATTTCTTTATTATAGACTTTTCCTCCTCCTGCAACCACCACCGGAAGTTTTTCGTACAAATGATCCATGAGCTTGTCCTCACTCTTATGATAAAAATGGTATTTGGCTTCCTTTCCTTCTCCTTCTTGCTTTAGGATATCTCTAATGATCGGAGGAAAATCTACATCTTTAATCGAGATTGTTTTATACCCCTCTATTGTCTTTTTTGTAGAAAGAATAATAGGCGTATTATTCACAAAAACTTTATACATTTGCAACTATGATTTTTGACAAAAATACAGCAAAAAAAACTGCTGAGTTATTACTGCAAATTAACGCAATTAAATTACAACCGCAAGAACCTTTTACTTGGGCGTCGGGATGGAAATCTCCTATCTACTGTGACAATAGAGTTACCTTATCGTATCCAGAAATACGAAATTTCCTTAAGGAAAACTTAGCTCACTTTATCAAAGAGACCTATGGAAACCCTGATGTGATCGCTGGTGTTGCTACTGGAGCAATTGGTATCGGAATGCTAGTGGCACAGCACCTTGACCTACCATTCATTTATGTACGACCAGAAGCCAAAAAGCATGGTCGTAAAAATCAAATCGAAGGAATTGTTCCTGAAGGTAAAAAGGTCGTAGTTGTAGAGGATTTGATCAGCACTGGGAAAAGTAGCCTGAATGCAGTCAAAGCGCTTAATGAAGTAAATGCTGAAGTGCTAGGAATGGTTGCTATTTTTAACTACGGTTTCCAAATAGCAGATGACAACTTCAAAAATGCGGCACTATCCTTGCACACACTCAGTAATTATGAAAATCTCCTGGAACAAGCTTTGGACACAAGCTATATCAATCAGGAGCAATTAAAAACCCTCCAAGGCTGGAGAACGAATCCGGCTGAATGGAATATTTAACAAATTAATAATTTATGAACTTAGAGAGCCCTACGGTAACCGTAAATAAAACCGCAGAAGAGGTATTTGAATTTTTAACAAAGGTGGAGAACTTTGAGCAGTTGATGCCAGAGAGCAAGCAAAAGTTTGAAAAACTGAGTGATTCCAGGTTTCTTTTTCAATTAAAAGGTATGCCAGAATTGGTTTTGGAACAAAAATCAAGCGAAAGTCCGATTAAAGTAGTATTGGGTGCTGCTAGCGACAAATTACCATTTACTTTGACTGCAGATATCATAGATACCGGAGACGGAAAAAGTACTACACAATTGGTTTTTGAAGGTCAGTTTAACGCTATGATGGCCATGATGATCAAAAACCCAATTCAAAACTTTATCAATACACTTACCGAGAATATCGGAAAGCTTTAATAATAAGTGGTTAATAGAGCAATCGAATCTCCTTTAAATCAAAAGTAGAAATGATTGCATCTTCTAACATCACTTGCAATTTTCCTTGATTGGTTATTGCCTGTATGATACCCACAAAAGAATCACCCTTTGCATCCACAAATGTAGAGGGTTTATTTTTTCTAAATAACAGTGTCTCGTATTCTTCTTTCAACTTTTCAAAATACAAAGGACTCAGCAACGAAAAACGATGTTCCAGGGCATTTAAAAACCCATGAAGTACTTCTTCAATATCCACTGGTTGTCCTAAAATTTGTCTGATGGATCCTGCTTGTGGCAAATCGATAAACTCTGATTGATTGACATTTAAACCTACACCGATAATAACCCCTTCCAGACTGCCATTTTTAACGATATTTTCGATCAGGATACCACAAATTTTTAATCTATCTGACAGAATGTCGTTTGGCCATTTGATAGATAATTTAGGAATCATCATATTTTGCAGTGCATCATAAACTGCCAAAGAAGTTGCAATCGAAATATAAAACTGATCCTTTAATGCAACCTTCTCTATAGGCATAAACACACTACAGGTAAGGTTTTCGCCAGGGTTGCTTTGCCAAACGGTTCCCATTTGACCTTTCCCAGCTAGTTGTTCAAAAGCCAAAACACAAACAGGTTTCTCCAACTTTTTTTCTCGATTTAGGTTGCGAAGAAAAGTATTCGTAGAGTCAATGGCATCAACTTTGATTATATGCATACAAAAAGGTGTAAAAGTTTCATAAATGTCCCATAATACGGACGTATAAACAATAAAAAGTAATAACTTTACACAAATAAAAAAAATGCATGATTAAAAAAGAAATCGGTAACGATCAATTAATTACTCAAATTATAAAAGGTATTGAAGAAGTTAAAGGTAATGACATCAATATTTTGGATCTTAGAGAAATCGAAAATACGGTTTGTAATTATTTTGTAATCTGCAATGGTACTTCTAATACTCAGGTAAACGCAATAGTAAATTCCATCCAAAAAACAGTTAGTAAAGAGCTTAAGGACAAACCTTGGCACGTTGAAGGGAGCGAAAATGCAGAATGGGTTTTAATTGATTATGTAGATGTTGTTGTTCATGTATTTCAAAAGCATATTCGAGAGTTTTACGATATAGAAGGACTTTGGGGAGATGCAAAGACAACCGTTATCGAAACTAATTATTAAAAAGCACACCGTTAAATGGCGAAAGAAAATAAAAAACCAGAACCAAATAAAAAACCAAAATTTAGCGCATATTGGATATACGCTATTATTATTGTTGGTTTTTTAGTATTAAATTTTATGGGTGGTAGCAGTGGCCTTGGATCTGCTCCTAACACCTCTCCTTCAGAATTCCAGGACTTTTTAGAAAAAGGTGAAGTAGAAAAAGTTGTTGTTGTTACTAATCGCAGACAAGCTAAAGTTTTTCTAACTCCTGAAGCTAGAGCTTTGGATAAACACAAAGAAGGAAGAAGCAAATCCATCCTTCCTAAAAGCCCTAGTGATCCCGATTACCAATTTGAATTTGGAGATCTTCAGAATTTTGAAAATAAGATTGCCACGATAAAGAAAGAAAATAACCTGAGCACTACAGTTAGTTATGACACCGAAAGTAGTTTCTGGGGAGAGATTTTCATCACCTTATTACCATTTGCCTTGATCATTGGAGTATGGATTTTTATTATGAGAAGAATGAGTGGAGGTGCTGGTGGAGGTGCTGGCGGGCAAATCTTTAATATTGGAAAATCCAAAGCACGACTTTTTGACCAAAATACAGATGTAAAAGTATCTTTTGAAAATGTTGCTGGTCTGGAAGGGGCCAAAGAAGAGATACAAGAGATTGTAGACTTCCTTAAAAACCCAGAAAAATATACCTCTCTAGGAGGTAAAATCCCTAAAGGCGCCTTATTGGTAGGACCTCCGGGAACAGGTAAAACGCTTTTGGCTAAAGCTGTTGCTGGTGAAGCTAAAGTACCTTTTTTCTCGCTATCAGGATCTGACTTTGTTGAGATGTTTGTAGGAGTTGGAGCTTCAAGGGTAAGAGACTTATTTAAACAAGCTAAAGAAAAATCTCCAGCAATCATTTTTATCGATGAGATTGATGCTATAGGTAGAGCACGTGGTAAGAGTAATTTCTCTGGATCTAACGACGAGAGAGAAAACACCCTTAACCAGCTACTAACAGAAATGGATGGTTTTGGAACCAATACCAATGTAATTGTTATTGCTGCTACTAACCGTGCAGATGTATTGGATAAAGCATTAATGCGTGCTGGGCGATTCGATCGTCAGATCTACGTGGATCTACCAGATGTAAGAGAGCGTAAAGAAATTTTTGAGGTACACCTAAGACCTCTCAAAAAACTAGATAACGAACTTGACACAGATTTCCTTGCTAAGCAAACGCCGGGATTCTCTGGAGCAGATATTGCCAATGTATGTAACGAGGCTGCTTTAATTGCTGCCAGAAAAGGTAATAAAGCGGTAGGAAAACAAGATTTCCTTGATGCTGTAGATAGAATTGTTGGTGGATTAGAAAAGAAAAACAAAATCATTACTCCAGGAGAAAAACGTGCTATTGCATTCCACGAAGCTGGTCATGCAACAGTAAGTTGGATGTTAGAGCATGCTGCACCCCTAGTAAAAGTAACCATCGTTCCTAGAGGACAATCTTTGGGAGCTGCGTGGTATCTTCCTGAAGAAAGATTAATCGTTCGCCCAAATCAAATGTTGGACGAAATGTGTGCTGCATTAGGAGGTCGTGCTGCGGAGCAAGTGATCTTTAATGAAATTTCTACCGGTGCGTTAAGCGATCTTGAAAAAGTAACCAAACAAGCCAGAGCTATGGTTACTATCTATGGGCTTAATGATAAAATTGGTAATCTTACTTACTATGATTCGTCTGGACAAAGTGAATACAGTTTCGCAAAACCATATAGTGAACAAACTAGTGAGTTGATCGACAAAGAGATTTCAAATATTATTGAGACACAATACCAAAGAGCAATTGATTTATTAGAGAAGCATAAAGATAAATTAACTGAGCTTGCCGAAGTATTACTTGAAAAAGAAGTGATCTTTAAAGACAATCTTGAGAAGATATTCGGAGAGCGCCCATTTGGTAAAAAAGAAGAAGAAATCATTCCTGAGCCTTCTTAATAAAGATATTTTTACTTGTAAAATGAAAAATCTTAACCGAACAGAATTTTGGTTAAGATTTTTTTTATCTTTGAAGATAGCTTAAAATTGTAATTCCCGAATCATAATCCAAAGATGAGTCTATTTAGAAGATTATTTTCATCAAAATCTAAATCAGACCAAAAGAGTAAGGAGCGTCACATTGATGATCGCAGTAAATATATGCCGGAAATCGACCTACCCGTCGATGAAAGTTTCATGATGAATTTCAAAAGAAACGGTGGTAAGTTTTTATACTGTGACAAAGATGAAGAGGTCCTGGATTCTTTTGACAAGATCCTATTGGAGAATGATTGGTATGAAAAAGATGTTTGCTGTTTTGACATTGGTCTGGAACACAAATTTTCTGGGTACAATTTAAATTACGTCAAAAATTCGAATGCTTCTTTCTTTTTCGCCACTTGCGAATATTTAATCGCAGATAGTGGTGCGATATTAGTCTCTTCAAATCAGTTACGAGAAAAAAAACTAACCGAATTACCTGATAATTTTGTGATTTTAGCCTCTACAAGTCAACTAGTTAAGAGCATTGGAGAAGGATTAAAAGGAATCAAGGACAAAAACAAAAATGCTATTCCTTCAAACATTACCACCATTAAAGATTTTGAACCACAAAAAGAAAAGGATTTCTTAAGCTATGGAAGTAGTTCAAAAAATTTATATTTGCTCCTGCTGGAAGATCTATGATTCAAAATCAGCCGAATCATTAATTTGGCACTAACCAACATGATCCTTGACGTACACTTCCACATCAACAAAAACAACAATTACAAGTAGATGAAAGAACTGCTCACTAGGTCTTTATCAGGTTTTTTATACGTCGTAATCCTACTGGTATGCATATTCGTATCCAAATATACATTCATAGGTATATTTTTCATTTTCGGTATGATATCCGTATACGAGTTTCAAAAACTAATTAATTTACGAAATAAAAGACTCTACATCCTTTTCATTTTCTTTTTCACCCTGATGAATTTTTTTCAGCATCAGTTATACCTTATCATTCCTATTTTGGTACTCACCTTAATTACTGAGTTATTCTTGATCAAAGATCTTCTTACCATCAGGATCATACCGATGTTCGAAAAAAGAAAATATGGGACGAGTATTTTCTATCTCATCACTTCGATTACCTTTTTAACATTAACTCCAAATCATTCTGGCGACTATCAACCACTAATCATTGCAGGTGCATTTTTGATTACCTGGACCAATGATAGTTTTGCGTATTTGGTAGGTAAGAATTTTGGAAAACATAAGTTACTTGAGCGCATATCTCCAAAAAAAACAATCGAAGGATTCGTCGGTGGATTTGTTTTTTCCATCCTTGCCGGATACCTTATCTCCACCATATCTCATACACTTACACTTACAATTTGGTTGATTATAAGCATAATTATGAGTATTTTTGGGACATTGGGAGATCTAATACAATCGAAGTTCAAAAGACAAGCTGGAGTAAAAGATAGCGGATCTATAATGCCTGGACATGGTGGTATTTATGATCGATTGGATAGTGTTATTTTTGCAAGCCCATTTCTATATGCATTTTTACAAATTTTGAAATATGTTTCATAAAGAAGGATACAAAATCATCTCGATAACTTTGGTATTATTTATAGGTATCAATGTTGCTTCATATGTAGCCATCCAGAATGACGAATGGCGATTTGCTATATTGGCTTTGAGTCTAGTCTTACTATTTTTAATACTACAGTTTTTTAGAAACCCCAAAAGAAAGACTTTAGTAAGTAATACCACAGTAGTAGCACCCGTAGACGGCAAAGTGGTAGTTATCGAAGAGGTGCATGAAAAAGAACACTTTGATGACAAAAGGCTACAGGTTTCTATTTTTATGTCTCCAATAAATGTTCATGTTACTCGCCATCCCATAAATGGAGAAGTGATCTTTAGCAAATATCATCCGGGGAAATATTTGGTTGCCTGGCATCCAAAGGCATCAGAAGAAAATGAAAGAACTACCGTAGTGGTAAAAAATAATCTTGTTGAAGTACTTTACAGACAAATTGCAGGTGCTTTGGCCAAAAGAATTGTGAACTACGCAAAAGAAGGTGAAAAAGTTACTCAGGGATCTGATAGCGGTTTTATCAAATTTGGATCAAGAGTAGATGTTTATTTACCAATAGGTACCGAACTTAATGTTACTTTAAATCAAAAAGTAAGAGGAGGAGAAAGTGTTATAGCTAATCTTTAGTCATGACCAATGAGGAATTAAATATTGCTTTTGAAAAGGCATATGAGAAGGCTTGCAACACAAAAATGCAATTCCCGCCGGACGTTATGCTTCATTTCTATGCCTATTATAAGCAGGCTACACATGCTGATGGGTTCTACACCCCATCTGGAAATAGCCAACTCAGGAATGCTTTTAAGTTAAATGCCTTGTTTCAGGTTAAAGACCTAACACCAGAAGAAGCCAAACTAAAGTATATAGAATACGTAAATAAATACATAAAGGATTAAAAAAAAGCACCTTGAATTTCTTCAAAGTGCTTTTTTTTTATTATTCGCACGCTTTCGTCTAGCTTTGTAAACTTTCAAGGCTTGATTTCAGCGTTTGAATTTTTGCTTCGGCATCTGCTTCTTTCTTTCGCTCGTTGGCAATAACTTGTTCTGGAGCATTATTTACAAAACGTTCATTTTGCAATTTTTTCTGTACAGATTTCAAGAAACCTTCGGTGTAAGTTAACTCTTCGGTTAGCTTCTTAATTTCTTCTTCTACATTAATAGCTCCCGAAATAGGAATAAAATATTCATTCGATTTTACCCTGAAAGAAAGCGCACCATCTACTTTCTCGTCTACGTAAGCTAATGTGGATAGATTACCCATTTTAGCTATTACTGAATCAAACTCAGTGCTATTATTTTGAGCATTCAACACCATCATCTCGATAGACTCTTTGAACGCTATATTCTTTTCTTTTCGAATCGTCCGTATCCCAGAAATCACCTCTGAAGCCATTTCAAATCCTTGAATCAAGTCGCTGTTAATTTCATTCATCTCTGGCCAGCTGGCAATAATCAAAGCTTCATCATCATTTCGTTCTGCAAGTTGTTGCCAAATCTCCTCGGATATAAATGGCACAAAAGGATGTAGTATTTTCAAATTATCCTCAAGCATAGAGATCACTTCATTATACGTTTTACCGTCTATTGGGCTTCCATATGCAGGTTTGATCATTTCTAGTAACCAACTACAGAAATCATCCCAAACCAACTTATAGGTTGTCATTAATGCATCACTAATTCTATATTTTGAGTAGCTATCTTCTAGTTCTGACAAGGCTTTCTGAAACCTTGATTTGTACCAGTTCACAGCAATAGTAGAAGCTTCAGGCTGTTCAATATCGTGATCAACTTCCCAACCTAAGATTAATCGAGACGCATTGAATATCTTATTCACAAATGCACTACCCTGCTTACATAGGTCTTCATCAAACATCAAATCATTACCTGCAGGAGAACTCAACAACATCCCTACTCTTATTCCATCTGCACCATATTTATCGATCAAATCCAAAGGATCTGGAGAATTCCCCAAAGATTTTGACATCTTACGTCTTTGTTTATCTCTTACAATACCTGTTAGATAAACGTTGGTAAATGGTTTCTCTTCTTTATATTCATATCCAGCAATAATCATCCGTGCCACCCAAAAGAATAAAATCTCAGGCGCCGTAACTAGGTCTCTGGTTGGATAGTAATAATTAATCTCTTCATTCTCTGGTTCCAAAACACCATTAAACACACTCATTGGCCATAACCAGGAAGAAAACCAGGTATCCAAAGCATCGGGATCTTGAGTCAAATCTGCATCAGTAAGTGCAGAGTTATTTGTCTTCTCTTGAGCCAAAGCCAAAGCCTCTTCTCTACTCTCGGCAACTACAAAATCTTCTTTTCCCTGACCATAGTAGTAAGCAGGTATTTGATGTCCCCACCACAACTGTCGAGAAATATTCCAGTCTCTTACGTTTTCCATCCAATGACGGTAGGTGTTTATAAACTTTTCAGGAACTAGGTTTACCTCTTTATTCAAAACCGCATCCAGAGCAGGTTTTGCCAAATCTTCCATTTTCAAGAACCACTGGTCACTTAATTTAGGCTCGATAACTGCCTTTGTACGCTCACTGGTTCCTACCTTATTGAGGTGTGTTTCGATTTTATTCAAAGCACCAATACTCTCCAGTTCTTTTACAATTTCTTTGCGAACTACAAAACGGTCCTTACCTTCATAATGCAATCCTAGCGCATTTAAGGTAGCATCATCGTTAAAAATATCGATTACTTCTAAACCATGTCTATCACCAAGCTCCTTGTCATTTTGATCATGCGCCGGAGTAACTTTTAAACATCCTGTTCCAAACTCTATATCCACGTAGTCATCCTCAATGATCGGGATTGCACGATTGGCGATAGGAACGATAGCTTTTTTTCCTTTAAGGTGCTTAAAACGCTCATCATTAGGATTGATACAAATAGCAGTATCCCCTAAGATGGTTTCCGGTCTTGTGGTAGCTATAGTTAAGAAATCATCGCTTCCTTCAATCTTATAATTTAGGTAGTATAAATTCCCTTGCTTTTCTTCATATATCACTTCTTCATCTGAAAGGGTAGTTTTGGCTTCTGGATCCCAATTTACCATTCGATATCCGCGATAAATCAAGCCTTTGTTATATAAATCCACAAAAACTTTGATTACCGAAGCTGACAGGTTGTCATCCATTGTAAATGCCGTTCGCTCCCAATCACAAGATGCTCCTAATTTTTTAAGCTGTTCCAAAATGATCCCTCCATGCTTATGAGTCCAATCCCATGCATGCTTCAAAAACTCTTCTCGTGTAAGATCGTTCTTGCTAATACCTTCTTCCTTTAATTTTGCTACTACTTTGGCTTCAGTAGCAATAGAGGCATGATCCGTCCCCGGAACCCAACAGGCGTTGTATCCCTTCAGTCTAGCTCTTCTTATCAGCACATCCTGAATGGTATTATTAAGCATATGCCCCATGTGTAAGACCCCTGTCACATTTGGAGGGGGAATTACTATAGTATACGCCTCTCTTTCATCTACTTCAGAATGAAAATAGTTGTTTTTCATCCAGTAGCTATACCACTTCTCTTCTACCGATTTTGCATCATATTTTGCTGCTAATGCCATACTTTGGTCCGATTTTTGGAAATTTTGAAGTGCAAAAGTAATTATTATAGTACGAAGTATAAAGTGTGATATCAGAAATTATGGCCATTGCTGCGAAAAATTTATTACCCAAAACGCATAACATGGTAAAAAAGATAGAATATTATCCTCACTTTAACGTTAGTACTAGGCAACATCAATTTTGATGTTGATTAAAAAGTGATTACTTTTACACGTAACAAAAACCTACATTATGAAAAAAGTGATGATGATTTTATTTATAGGTCTTGTCAGTTTTGCTGTGAAAGCGCAGGATGGTAAAGCCGAAATAGAATTTAAAACTGAAGTTATCGATTATGGTGAGATTGCCAAAGGAAGTGATGGCGTTCGTCAATTTGAATTCAAAAACACTGGAGATGCTCCGTTAGTGATTTCAAGAGTATATTCAAGCTGTGGATGTACCATTCCAAAAAAGCCTGAGGCTCCTATCGGACCGGGAGAAACTGGTGTAATCGAGGTAAAGTACGATACCAAAAGAGTTGGACCTATTCGTAAAACAATTACCGTTACTTCTAACGCAGCAAGTAGCCCTACAATGGCTATAAAAATTAAAGGAACTGTCCTTAGCAAAAGCGTTCTAGAAAATTAAAAGTTTAAATACTTACTATAAAAAAGGATTGTCATCAGACAATCCTTTTTCATTTATATTACTTTTCTAAGATTAAAATCAAAACGCATCTCAACGCCTAATCGATTTATCTTAAGCCTTATTTTCTTTCCTTCTTCCAGATAAAACAAATCATTAAGTTCTGACAATTTATAGGTATAGGCTTTTCGTCCATTAATTTCGATCAAAATATCTCCTTTTTTAAGCCCTGCTTCCTCTGCGGGAGAACCTGGTCGAACATCCGAAATTTCGTATTTAGGTTTTAGCACAAAATCATTGGTAAACTGTACCGTTTTTTGATTAATAATTTTATTCAATCCTATATAAAATCGGTCTTTTTCGTTATAATCTTTTGCAAATGCAAAACCGACATGTTGGATCGTTAATCCACTCATATTATAGTGAAAAGGTTTTTCGAAATAATTATTTTTCCTAAGTGATATTTTTTTATTCGGATAATCCATGATCACATTAAATCTTCGCAATACTCCACCTCCCAGGGAACCTTGCCTATTATTCACCGAAATTCCTTTGATGTATACAGAATCCGGAAATGAAGTAGTAACATCTCTAAGCATAAAATCACCAATATGCAATTCATCAATTTTGGTGCGCTCACCATAGATATCTCCGTTAAAACCTTTACCCAAAAAATCTCTGAATGAATTTTCTGAAACTTCTATCCCCTTTTCTTTATTTTCAAACAACCAAAGAGAAGACCCAGAGCCTGAATCCAATAACAAGTTCACATCTATCAATCCCTTCTTAGATTTGTATTTTGCGGTCAAGAAAGGTCTTTTATGCTGATCTTGGAACCCTAAATCTGTTCGATAGCACTTTTTACATCTTTTGTACTTATAGGTACTTGGTCTATTAATTTTTATATAGTTATTAGAATAATTAATATCCATAATAAAGTCTCTAAAAAAATCATACCCTATGATTCCATGAATAGGAAACCCCATTCTTGGAGAAAAATTGATCGACTCGTCCAAAACCAAATAAATTGTATGTGATGCACTAATTGCTTTCCCTATTCTTACTTCATTACTAACAGATTTAATAGCTTCTACAGGAGCTTCATCTCCTAACCCTCTAAGATATATTTTGGTGGCATTTTTAAGTTCTAAAGAGTTTTTATTGTCTACACTAAAGATAATTGTAGACCCTACACCAGTGTCCAAAATAAAAGAAAGCTCTACTCCATTGACATACACGGGAATAATCATTAAGTTATTGGCAAATTCGAATTTTATTTTGTCACTAGACGACCCGGCCGGTAAACTGAAGTGAGATTGAGAAAACGCTGCAACATTAAAAAACAGAAGGAAAACAAGGGTCTTGCTTTTAAGAAAATGATAAAATTTCTGTGATAAAATCTTCATTCCTCTAAATATAGAAAAATAGTTGAAAAATAGTCGTTAATATGTATTTAATTCTTAAATAATTTAAGAAATTTACCGCTATTTTATTTTTAAAATCAGATCAGATGCCTATTGTATCTCAAAAAGGTAAAGCAATGCCAGAATCACCAATCCGAAAATTGGTACCTTTTGCAGAGAAAGCTGCAAAAGAAGGCAAGCGCATTTATCACCTTAACATTGGTCAGCCAGATATTAAGACACCCATTGAAGCCATGGAAGCGGTAAAAAACCATTCATTAGATGTACTAGCCTATAGTCATTCTGCAGGTTTTGAAAGTTTTCGAAAAAAATTGGCCGGATATTATGCAAAACATGATATCACAATAACTTCTGATGATATTTTAGTTACTACTGGAGGTAGTGAGGCTTTGATTTTTACTATGGGTAGCATTACTGATCCAGGGGATGAAATCATAGTGCCAGAACCTTTCTACGCTAATTACTACAGTTTTTCTACGCAATCTACGGTTACCGTAGTTCCTGTAATATCAAAACTCGAAACGGGATTTGCACTACCAGCAATCGAAGAGTTTGAAAAGCTGATTACAAAAAAAACCAAAGCCATATTGATCTGTAACCCAGGTAATCCTACAGGATATCTATACAGTAAACACGAAATACAACAATTGGCCAAGCTAGCGATCAAGTATGATTTGTTTTTGATTTCGGACGAGGTATACCGAGAATTTGTATACGACGATATCGAACATTATTCGGTGCTACAGGAAAAAGAATTGGACGAACATGCTATTGTCGTAGATTCTGTATCCAAAAGATATAGTATGTGTGGTGCACGAATCGGATGTATCGTTAGCAAAAACAAAAGTGTAATGGAAACTGCTATGAAATTTGCTCAGGCTAGATTAAGCCCTCCTACTTTTGCACAAATTGCCAGTGAAGCTGCTCTAGAAGCGCCAGAATCTTATTATCGGGAAACGGTTTCGAAGTATAAAAATCGAAGAGATACTTTGATCGCAGGTCTAAGAGAAATTCCTGGAGTAAAAGTAGCCGAACCTATGGGTGCCTTTTATTGTATAGCAGAATTACCTATCGATAATGCAGATCATTTTGCACAATGGTTACTAGATAAATTTGAATTAAATAAAGAAACCGTTATGTTAGCGCCAGCATCTGGTTTTTATTCCAGCCCAAATGAAGGGTTAAATCAGGTTAGAATAGCTTATGTACTAAATCGTAGAGATTTAAAAAAAGCCATTGAAATATTAAGAGTAGCTTTGGAAAAATACAACAGTTAATGAAAATTGAGCAGCGCAAATCCTTAAAAAATTACAACACTTTTGGCATTGAGGTGTTTGCCAATGAGTATATTGAAATCACTTCTGAACCTATTCTTAAAGAAGCTCTTGAAGAATATAAGGACAAAACACTTTTTATTCTTAGCGGGGGAAGTAATATGCTGCTTACCAAAGATATTGAAGCTACCGTTTTACACCTTACACTGAAAGGAATTGAAACTGAGGAATTATCGGATGAATATGTATGTGTATCGGCCAATGCGGGTGAAAACTGGCATGAATTTGTTCAATATTGCATACAAAAAGGATACAGTGGATTGGAAAACTTATCTCTTATCCCTGGTAACGTAGGCAGTGCTCCCATTCAAAACATAGGTGCATATGGTGTCGAGCTTAAGGACACTATGATTAACTGTGAAGCATATGAAATAGCAACTGGAAAGAAATATACATTCTCTAATGAAGATTGTAAATTTGGATACCGAGACTCTATTTTTAAAAATGTGGCTAAAGGCAAGTACGTTATTTCAAAGGTCTCTTTCAGACTACGAAAAAAGAATCATGCATTAAACACTAGTTATGGAGCAATAGAAGCAGCACTTTCTGCTCAAAACATTCAGAAGCCAACCATCAAAGATGTTGCGGATGCCGTTATCCAGATACGAAAGAGTAAACTCCCAGACCCATCAGAGATCGGTAATAGTGGTAGTTTCTTCAAAAACCCTGTAGTGTCCAAAAGTCAATACTTAGCTCTATTAGATAAGTTTCCAGAAATTCCATCATACACCATAGACGAGAATCATATAAAAATACCTGCAGGGTGGTTAATCGAACAAGCGGGTTTTAAAGGTAAAAGATGGGGTGATGCCGGAGTGCACAATAAACAAGCTTTAGTTTTGGTGAATTATGGCAATGCTACAGGACAAGAAATTCTAAATGTTTCTCGTGAGATACAAAAAGAAATTACAGAGAAGTTTAACATTAATCTAGAGACCGAAGTTAATATCATTTAACATTTTCTATATTACCACACTTTCTTTGTATCTTTGCCTCCTATTTAAGTACATTTTTAATTGTTATGAAACTTCTATTACTTACCGTAGGTTTACTTCTTTTGGCTTTTGCAGGGATTGCCATAAAATTATGGGCAAAAAAGGATGGTAAATTTGCTGGAACCTGTGCTAGTCAAAGCCCTTTTCTTAATAAAGAAGGAGAATCTTGTTCGCTTTGTGGTAAAACTCCGGATCAATATTCTAGTTGTAACGAAACTGAGCATGCCAAATAAATTAAGCTTAGGCAGCAACTATTCTATTCAAAAATAAATCGTTGAAAAAAGAAGACTCTATTTCATTACAAGAGCATATCGAAAATGCTAAAGAAGGTAAGCAAATGTCGTTTAATTATTTGCTGGATACTTTTTGGAATGACGTATATAATTTTCAACTGAAAAGAACTCAAAACGAATATGATGCAGAAGACATTACCATTCAGAGTTTTTCAAGAGCTTTTGATAAAATAGGCACTTTTAAAGAAGAATACACCTTTAAAACCTGGTTAATACAGATCTCTAAAAATATTCATATCGATTTATTGAGAAAGAAGAATGCTTCTATACAATCTCAAACCACCACTCAGGTAGATGATAGGGTATATAAGATAATCGATGACACCCCTACACCAGAAGACAAATTAATTACAGAACAAAACCTTGCACAGCTTTTATTATACATAAAACAACTAAAGCCAAATTACCAGCAGGTTATAAATCTGAGGTACTTTCAGGAATTAAGCTATAAGGAAATCGCTGAATCTCTGAATGAACCAATTAATAATGTAAAAGTAAAATTATTGAGAGCCAAAAAATTACTATCTGAGATTATTACCAATCCCAACACCTAATTTTTGGTATAAAGGTATTATGATAATTACCTTAAATTAAAGGTAGTAAACCTTTTTATCACAACAAACAGCGGATCTATCCATTTGTCGTTAATCTTTTTATCGTATTTCACAAATTTTTGCACTAAGCCTTTTGGTGCCGAAATCTCTTTTTCTATCGCAGTAATATTGATATATCTGTGATTATTTAACAACCATTTTTCAACACGCTTACGATCATTCTGTCTTTTTTTAGGACTGACTAATTCCTCTTGCATCATTTTTCCTCGTTTTGCTTTGATAACTTTTAAATCCGAAAAAAATTTTATGTTAACTTAATTTTAACCTCATGTTAAAATAATTTTATGAATTATAAATAAAAAAAACCGGTATCGAAATTTAACACCGGTTTTTCGTCTTGTTTGATAAAAACTACCTTTCGAATCCTTTTTCAACAGATAAAATCACATTAAAGGTTTCATTTTCAGGATTCACCAACACCGGATACTTCCCAGCTTTAACGGTATTCCCGTACAACCCTAATGATCTGCTTGTTTCTGCATCTAGTTTAAGATCGTTTTCAAGATAAAAAACACCAGATTCTTTGTCTCGAATTTCCATAAGCTCATTTTGCTCATAAAACTGTAATCCTGCAATTTGTTCATTGAGTGCAAACGGAGCAGACCCAATTCTTGGATCAATTTCCAGCTCCAGTTTATCACGAATGGATTCAAATTCTCTTGGGTCAATTTTTTCATAAATATCCCAAGGATCAAAAATTTCTATCCAACATGGAATTAACCAACATGGATCAAAAATGATCTCTGGGAAACAAAACCTTTCGATACTACAAATCCCAGGTAGGTTTTTGTTACAATAAAACCCAAAAGGACTTGCAACCCATCGACCGTATTCAATAAAATATACGCAGTATCGTCCGCCATATTTACCTTCTACGGCCTCTTCAACTCCGACTTGGCTATCGGTAATCGAATTTTGTGGTTCGTAATCTGTTTCTTTCTCGCATGCTCCTGATAGCAAAAGCATTACGCCCATGATCATTACTGTTAGTTTTTTCATAATTAATGGTTTTAAGAGTTCTCCTACTCTATTTAGGTTTTTCGGATACCACCTTTGTTAAAAAATTCAAAACAAATGTAACAACATGTATAACAGCATATTAGGATCATACAACTGAATCTAAACAGGAAAAAACCTGATCAAAAATGGGATTAAAACCTTTGGATAAAAACCAGAAATAAGATAGACTCTTATAGAAAACATAACTTTTATAAGAACTACATACTAATCAAACCTTTCTTCGTATTTTTGCTAAAAATATTGCTTGTATGAACAATGACGTAAGTAGCGTAGCTCCGCCAAAGACAAAACCAAAGTGGTTACGAGTAAAACTCCCAACAGGGAAAAAATATACCGAACTACGAGGACTTGTAGACAAATACAACTTACACACTATCTGTACTTCTGGTAGTTGTCCTAATATGGGAGAATGCTGGAGTGAAGGAACAGCTACCTTCATGATTCTAGGTAATATCTGTACCCGTTCCTGTGGTTTTTGTGGAGTAAAAACCGGTAGACCCGAAACTGTAGATTGGGAAGAACCTGAAAAAGTTGCTCGTTCTATCAAAATAATGAACATCAAACATGCTGTAGTTACTTCAGTGGATCGAGATGATTTGGCTGATGGAGGTTCTATCATCTGGGCAGAAACCATTCAGGCTATACGACGAATGAACCCAGAAACCACACTAGAAACCTTAATTCCCGATTTTCAAGGAAAAACCAAAAACATTGACCGTATAATAGCAGTAAAACCAGAAGTGGTTTCGCACAATATGGAAACGGTAAAACGACTTACCCGAGAAGTACGAATTCAGGCAAAGTATGAACAAAGTCTTCAGGTTTTAAAATATCTTAAGGACAATGGTATTAATCGCACCAAAAGTGGAATTATGCTTGGACTGGGCGAAACCGAAGAAGAAGTAATACAAACCCTTAAGGATCTTAGGGCCGTAAACTTGGATATCGTGACTATTGGTCAATACCTTCAACCCAGTAAAAAACACCTACCTGTCAAAGAGTTCATTACACCAGATCAATTTCAGAAATACGAAAAAATAGGTTTAGAAATGGGGTTCAGACATGTGGAGAGTGGCGCATTGGTGAGATCCTCATACAAAGCACAAAAACATTTGACCTAAAATAAAAAAAGCATCAGTTAGGAAGTAATGAATACCCCTATTAGAATTGCCATCAACGGTTTTGGAAGAATCGGACGAAGTCTCTTTAGATTACTTATCGATCATTCTGAAATTGAAGTTGTAGCCATAAACGATCTTGCAGATGCAAGAACTCTTAGTCATTTACTGAAGTATGATAGTATCCATGGCGTTTTACCATTAGAGGTAACTTACGATAAGGACCATATCATTATTAACGAAAAAAAGATCCCTCTTCTTAATCAAAAGGATCCAGAACATTGTGATTGGAGTTCTTATGAAGTGGATATTGTAGTAGAGGCTACCGGAAAATTTAAGACCAGACCTTTATTAGAAAAACACTTAAATGCTGGAGCTAAAAGAGTAATCCTCTCTGTACCGCCTCAGGATGACCAGATTAAAACAGTGGTTTTGGGAGTAAACGATGATATTTTGGATGGATCTGAAACTATCATATCCAACGCTTCATGCACTACAAACAATGCAGCGCATATGATCAAGGTGGTTAATGATCTTTGCGGAATCGAACAGGCTTATATTACCACGGTGCATAGTTATACCACAGATCAAAGTTTACATGACCAACCTCATCGTGACTTGAGAAGAGCAAGGGCTGCTGGACAATCTATTGTGCCCACCACTACAGGAGCTGCCAAGGCACTTACCAAAATTTTTCCTGAGCTAAGTTCGGTCATCGGAGGTTGCGGAATAAGAGTACCTGTACCCGATGGATCTTTGACCGATGTTACTTTTAACGTAAAAGAAGAGACTACTATTGAAGAGATAAATAATGCCTTTAAGCAAGCCGCAGAAAACAATTTAAGCGGTATTTTAGCATATACAGAGGATCCAATTGTTTCTATTGATATCATTGGAAATCCACACTCCTGTGTTTTTGATTCCCTGATGACATCTGTTATCGGAAAAATGGTAAAAATTATTGGATGGTATGACAATGAGATAGGCTATAGTCATAGAATAATAGATTTAATTATTAACATTTGTAAGAAATAACTATATTAGTTGACATATTTCAAAGGAAAAATGCCAACCCAAATCAGATTTTTTATATTCAAATTTTTATGTATCTGTTGTTTTTATGCGTCTGCTCAAATTCCAGAAATTGCAAAAAACAATCAGGTCAAGGATTCTATTGAAAGTTATTTAGTAAGAGCTTCAAACTCAATTGATCAGGCTCAACTAGAACTTGCCCTTTCCAATATTATTCAAGCAAAAGAAATCGCTTTACAAAATCAAGATCGTATCTATATCTCTAAAACTAATATGGTCTTGGCCAAGTTATACAGAGAACTCGGTGATTTAAATCAAGCAGAAGACCAGATCCTGGATGCTATAAAAATTCAGGAAGAGGAAGAGAATGAGGAGATGCTGGCACATTCATATATGATATATGGAGCAATTGCCACCAAACTTGAAAAATATGATATTGCAGAAGAAGCTTTAAATTCTGCACTTACCTTAACCCAAGAAAATGATATTTTGGGGTATCAAGGTCCTATAAAGACCAATCTTGGTATATTGGCATTGGCTCAAAAAAAACCTGATCTTGCCATCCAACATTTCAATAGTGGACTCCCCATGATTGATTCGTTTGATATGCATTATTTTAAAGCTAAACTTTATGTAAATAAAGCAAAAGCTCAATTGATGCTAGATATGCCGGATGAAGCCCAACAAACCAATGAGCTTGCCCTCCAAATCGGTAAAGAAAAAAAATATCCCGAAATTCGATCAGAGTGCTATAAGTTATACAGTAGGATTTTTGAAAAGCAACAAAACTTTCTTACCTCTCTTGATCACTTAAAGACCCATCAGAAAATAAAGGATTCTCTATTTAATATTAATAAAGAGATTATTGCGCAGGAAGCAGGGGCTAAATTGAATTTGAACGAAAACAATGTATTGATTGAAGAGTTGACAGAAGAAAATATTCAACAACAAAAGTCTTTAAAGCTAGGTAGACTTACTACCATTTTGAGTATCGCACTCATTACTATACTCTCTTTGCTTACGCTTTCGTTGTATAAAAATAATAATTTGAGAGCCAAAGCCAACGAGCTGCTTCAAAACAAAAACACAGAACTCATCTTGGCAAAAGAAAATGCAGAAAGAGCAAGTGAAGCTAAGGTACAGTTCTTGTCGACCATTACTCACGAATTACGCACACCTTTGTATGCGGTAACCGGGCTAACCCATTTACTATTGGAAGAAAGCCCAACACCTAATCAAAAAGAACATCTAAATTCCCTTAAGTTCTCTGGAGAATATCTTTTATCTCTCATTAACAATATTTTAGATCTAAACAAATTAGAAGCAAACAAAGTAGAAATCGAAAATACTTCTTTCAATCTCAAGAAAAGAATTAACGATGTACTTATCGCTTTGGGTAAATCTGCAAAAGACAGAAATAACAAACTACACTACGAATTCGATGACAATGTACCTGCCAAACTAAAAGGAGACCCATTAAAGGTTTCTCAGGTTTTGATCAATTTAATTGGTAATTCTATAAAGTTCACGCAAAATGGCGATATCTGGATAAGAGTTAAGTTAATTAGCATGATTGAAAACAAAGTTTTCCTCAACTTTAGTATTGAAGATAATGGTGTGGGAATTTCTGAAAAGAAACAACAAAGCATATTCGAAAACTTCACCCAAGGTTCTGTTCAAATCAATCGAAAATTTGGAGGTACAGGTTTAGGGCTTTCTATTGTAAAGAACCTTCTTAATCTAATGGATAGCGAGATTAAATTAGAAAGTGAACTGGGCAAAGGTTCCAAGTTTCTTTTTGATTTAAAATTTGAGGTCGTGGAGGACAAGAGTACGAATTACTCTGAGGAAGCTAAGAAAATCGATTATAAAGTGATGATCGATAAAAACATTCTGATTGTAGAAGACAATAAGATCAACCAGTTGATTACCAGGAAAATTCTTGAAAAGAATAAAATCATTTGCGACGTAGCCGACAATGGGGATATTGCGGTACACAAAGTAAAAGAAAATACTTATGATCTTATTCTCATGGATATCCACATGCCAGGAATTAGTGGTATAGAAGCCACTAGACAAATCAGAGAATTTAATACCGAGATTCCGGTTATCGCCTTAACTGCAGTAACGCTAGATGATAATCTGGATGAATTTTACGATAACGGATTCAATGATATCATTCCAAAACCCTACAAAACCGAGGAATTTTTCACGAAACTACATAAGGCTTTAAAAGAAAAACAAACCACAACATAATAAATGGCATAAGAATTGATAAATACTAATTAAGCTTAGTAAAACAAGCTTTTGAATTAGCCTAGATAAAATTAGAATGAGGTCTTTTTGGCCTCATTTTTTTATGCATTCCAGTATCTTTTGATCAAACAATTCCTGCGCTACGATAAAACTTACTGAAATGGGCTGATACCATAATTCGGTGGTATCATCAAGCTGTTTGCATAAACGTATATAGTCCTTCTCTGTGGTTATAATACGTTCACATCTTTTTAATTTTTCCAGATCCTTGTCGGTAAAATTATGATGATCTGGAAAATTTAAGTGCTCAGACTCCAACCCTAGTTCGCGGTAATAATTAACCAACGGCCCAGGGTTAGCAATCCCTGTTACCAATGTAAAAGGTAATTCTTGAAATTTTTCTACCGACTGCACTCCTTGTGTACCCACTAGTGTGTTTTCGTAAGCTATAGAAGTAAAAAATAAGGATTGATGAGGCAAAACATTGAGTTCCCTCTCTATTTTACTCCGTTCCTGCTCTGTTATTGAAGCCGGACATTTGGTTACTATAATAATGTCTGCACGTTGAGCACCACTGCGTGGTTCTCTCAGATTACCTGTTGGCAAAACGATGTCTTCACTATATAACTCATAATAAGGAGTCAACAAAATATAAAATCCAGCTTTCACCTTCCGATGTTGATACGCATCATCAAGGATTAGCAATTCGGGTTGCGGGTCTTGAGATCGTAATTGATGGATTCCATTACGTCGATCCGCATCTACTCCTACCAAAACATCTTCAAACTTAGTTTTAAACTGCAAGGGTTCATCTCCAACATCTATAGCTTCAGAAGACGTTTTTACGATTTGAAACCCCTTTGTTTTTCTCTTATATCCTCTACTTAAAGTCGCAATTCTAGTATGATCTTTTAGCAACCGAATCAAATACTCCACCATTGGGCTTTTTCCTGTCCCTCCAACACTTAGATTCCCTACAGCAATAACCGGGAATTTATAACTGGTAGATTTTTTTATCCCAAGATCATACATTTTGTTTCTAAACCATGTAATCAGGTAATAAATAGGAACTATGGGTAAAAGTAATTTTCGAAGCACATTCATACGCACAAAAGTATAAAACGAAACTTTGATTATTGCTAAAAGTTTTTTTACATTTCATTTTTTAATAAAAAGAAATCACAATGTTAATTAAAGAGGTTATTCAACATTTAGAAGCTTTGGCACCAACATCTTATGCAGAGGATTTTGATAATGTTGGATTATTGGTAGGAACACCGGATACAGAGGTTACAGGAATTTTAGTAACTCTAGACACATTAGAAGTTATAATTGACGAAGCTATTGAAAACAACTGTAATTTGATTGTTAGTTTCCATCCTATCGTCTTTAAAGGAATCAAAAAGTTCAATGGCAAGACTTATGTTGATCGTGTAGTAACCAAAGCGATCAAACACGATATAGCCATATTTGCAATTCATACTGCTTTGGACAACGCCATACACGGAGTAAACGACATGATCTGTGAACAATTAGGATTAATCAACCGACAGATATTAATTCCACAGCAAAAAACCATTAAGAAGCTGGTCACTTATGCTCCTGTGGCAGAAGCCGATCAATTGAAGTCTAAACTATTTGAAGCTGGAGCAGGAACTATTGGTAAGTATTCTAATTGTAGTTTCTCTAGTGAAGGTTTAGGAACATTTCAAGCTTCTGAGACCGCAAATCCTTCTATCGGAGAAATTGGAAAAACGCATACCGAAAAAGAAAGTCAAATTGAGGTTACCTTTCCAAAACATTTGGAAAGCGCTATTTTGAAAGCTCTTTTTAATAATCACTCCTACGAAGAAGTGGCTTATGAAGTGACCACCCTTGAAAATACCAATCAAAATATAGGGATGGGAATGATTGGCGAACTTCCAGATGCTATGAATGAATTAGATTTCCTAAAGCACATCAAAAAAATCTTTAAGAGCGGATGTGTAAGACACTCTCAGTTATTGGAAAAACCCATCAAAAAAGTAGCTGTATTAGGAGGAAGCGGTAGCTTTGCTATAAAAAATGCACAAAAAGCAGGTGCTGATGTTTTTATTACTGCAGATCTTAAATATCACCAATTTTACGAGGCTGAAAAAAAGCTAATATTGGCTGATATTGGGCATTATGAAAGCGAACAGTACACAAAAAATCTAATTGTTAGCTATCTTAGAAAAAAAATCAGTAATTTTGCAATCATTTTATCGGATAAAAACACCAATCCAATTCAATACCTGTAAAATATGGCAAAGAAAGAAGTTACTGTTGAGCAAAAATTAAGAGCAT
Organism: Aquimarina sp. AWH4_224; assembly: GCF_056160245.1. Lineage (NCBI taxonomy): Bacteria > Pseudomonadati > Bacteroidota > Flavobacteriia > Flavobacteriales > Flavobacteriaceae > Aquimarina > Aquimarina sp. AWH4_224. Next base: position 308,039 of record NZ_JBSWWU010000003.1, read on the forward strand.
TATATGACTTGCAATTAATTGACTCTAGAGTTGATGAGATCAGAAACGTACGTGGAGAACTACCTTTAGAAGTTGAAGATCTTGAAGATGAAGTAGCCGGATTAAATAAAAGATTAGAAAAGCTTACTGCGGATCTGGAAACTATCGATGATAGTATCAAAAACAAGAAAAATTTGATCGAAGAAGCTAAAGCTTTGATTAAAAAATACGGAGAGCAACAAAAAAATGTTCGAAACAACCGCGAATATAACTCACTAAGCAAGGAAATTGAATTTCAAGAGTTAGAAATTCAATTGGCAGAAAAGCACATCAAAGAGCACAAAGCGCAGATCGTTCAGAAAAACGAAATCATCACACAAACCAAAGACAAACTTGGCGAGCGTAATGAGCACTTATCTCACAAAAAAGGTGAGCTTGATGCTATCCTAGCAGAAACCGAGAAAGAAGAGCAAGCATTGATCGCAAAATCAGAAGATTTTCAGAAAGAAATCGAGGAGCGTTTAATTGTTGCTTACAAAAGAATCAGAAGTAACGTAAAAAATGGATTAGCAGTAGTTCCTATCGAGCGTGGAGCTTCTGGAGGTTCTTTCTTTACTATTCCTCCTCAAGTTCAAATGGAGATTGCTTCTCGTAAAAAAATCATTACCGATGAGCACAGTGGTCGAATTTTAGTAGATCAGGAGCTTGCCAGAGAAGAAAAGGAAAAAATGGAAGCACTTTTCTCTAAGCTATAAAGAAACTATTTTAAAAATATAAGTAAGCCTCAGTTATCTGAGGCTTTTTTGATACTAGTAATCATGAAGCATGTACTTATTATAGGATCCGTTTGGCCAGAACCTAAGTCGTCTGCTGCAGGCAGCAGAATGCTTCAACTCATACAATTACTACTAGAAAAAGGGTTCAAAATTACTTTTGCGAGCACGGCAAACCCTTCCGAAAATATGTATGACTTGCAAAGTATCGGAATTCAAAAAATAACTATAGAAGTCAATAACTCTAGTTTTGATACTATTCTAAAAAAATTAGATCCAAGCATCATTATATTCGATCGATTTATGATCGAAGAACAATTTGGATGGAGAGTGACTAATACATGTCCTAACGCCCTGAGAATTCTAAATACAGAAGATTTACACTGCCTTAGAAAAACCAGAGAAGCTTTTTTGAAAACAGGTAAAAAGTTCGAACATCAAGACCTTTTGGACCAAGAGATCACCAAAAGAGAAATAGCTAGCATTTATCGTTCGGATCTTTCATTGATCATTTCAGACTATGAAATGGAACTTTTGAAGAGTACCTTCAGTATCAATGATGGGTTATTGCACTATCTACCTTTTCTATTACCAAGTATCACCTCGACCACTATAGAGAAATGGCCTTTATACGAAGAAAGGACACATTTTGTAACTATTGGTAATTTTCGACATGGACCTAATTGGAATAGTATTTTATATCTTAAAGAGGATATATGGCCTCTGATTCGAAAAGAACTTCCTAAAGCAGAATTACACATTTATGGAGCCTATCCTCCCCCAAAAGCCATGCAATTACACAACACAAAAGACGGTTTTATCATCAAAGGATGGACAGAAAATGCGAAAGAAGTGATCAAAAATGCAAGAGTTTGTGTGGCTCCTCTTCGTTTTGGTGCCGGAATAAAAGGGAAACTAGCAGATGCTATGCTTTGCGGGACCCCTAGCGTAACCACTTCTATAGGTAGCGAAGGCATGCTTGATGACGATCAGGACTGGAATGGCTTTATAAAAGAAGACCCACTTGCTTTTGCCAAAGCAGCTATAAGACTGTATACCAATGAAAATTTATGGCGACAGTCTCAGCAAAATGGAATCGAAATCATTAATACTCGTTTTCAAAAAGAAAAATTCACGAATTCTTTTTACAACACCATTGAAGATCTAATTGCGAATCTACCCAAGCACCGTTCTAAGAATTTTATTGGGTCCATGCTACAACATCACACCCTACGCAGCACAGAGTATATGTCTAGATGGATTGAAGAGAAAAACAAAAAATAGAGATCACCAAGGAGCAAGTCAGCACAGGAAGTTACTGTTCTAAAAATGTTCACGTTCGACCTATTATGTAATAACAACACACATCAAAGGATATACATAAACAACAAAAAAAGCCCTTCCTTTTCAGGAAGAGCTTATATACTTTTTCAATGCTTACTCTTAATTAAAGAGCAGCTACGTGCTTTGCAAGCTTCGACTTTAAATTAGCGGCTTTATTCTTATGAATAACGTTGTTCTTCGCTAATTTATCAAGCATAGAAACAACTGTAGGGAACAATGTCTCTGCCTCCTTCTTATCAGCTTCACGTAACTTCTTGATAGCATTACGTGTAGTTTTGTGCTGATATCTATTTCTAAGACGCTTTGTCTCGCTATTTCTAATTCTTTTTAACGCTGACTTATGATTTGCCATCTTCTTTTGCTAATTAAATTTCTTACTACTAAAAATTTGTAGCCCGTAGGGGAATCGAACCCCTCTTACCAGGATGAAAACCTGGCGTCCTAGCCGATAGACGAACGGGCCATTTTTTCTTTTTTCAAAGATTGCAAATTTACAGCTTTCACTATTAATCTGCAATTAATTTTAATCTTCGTAGCCCGTAGGGGAATCGAACCCCTCTTACCAGGATGAAAACCTGGCGTCCTAGCCGATAGACGAACGGGCCATAGTTGTTTGCCTAATTGCGGATGCAAAAATACAACTATTTTTTAATGGCGCAAGTGTTATTTTATTTTTTTCTAAAACTTAATATGCCTTTGCGAATAAAACCCTCACTTTAGACGGTTTACCGGTATACACACAAGTACCATTTTCTTCTTTAGCATCAAAAGGAATACATCGAATTGTAGCCTTTGTAAGCTCTTTTATCTTTTGTTCGGTTTCTGCAGTACCATCCCAGTGCGCAGAAATAAATCCTCCCTTATTCTCTAAAACCTCTTTAAATTCTTCAAAAGAATTAACTTCAGTAATATGCTCATCTCTATATTGAGTAGCCTTTTGATGTAAACTCTCCTGAATCTCTTTAAGCAAAGCATCTACAGTATCCACAACTTTATCTTTACTCACAAACTCTTTGGATAACGTATCTCTTCTTGCCAATTCTACAGTACCTTTCTCCAGATCTTTAGGGCCAATTGCGATCCTTAATGGCACACCCTGCAACTCGTATTGTGCAAACTTAGCTCCTGGTCTATGCGTATCTCTATTATCAAATTTTACCGTGATTCCTTTTGATCTAAGATCCGCAACCAATTCATTGGCTACTTCAGAAATTTGATCCAATTGTTCCTGCCCCTTGTATATTGGTACAATCACCACTTGTATTGGCGCGAGATTTGGAGGTAGCACAAGCCCATTATCATCACTATGTGTCATAATCAATGCTCCCATCAATCTGGTAGAAACTCCCCATGATGTTGCCCAAACGTAATCCAGCTTTCCTTCTTTAGAAGTAAACTTTACATCAAAGGCTTTTGCAAAATTTTGCCCTAAAAAATGAGAGGTTCCAGCCTGAAGCGCTTTCCCATCCTGCATCAATGCTTCAATACAATAGGTGTCTTCTGCCCCAGCAAAACGCTCACTTTCCGTTTTTCTACCTTTTACCACAGGTATCGCCATAAAATTCTCTACAAAATCCGCATACACATTATTCATCTGTTCGGTTTCTGCTATTGCCTCTTCTCTAGTCTCATGCGCAGTATGACCTTCTTGCCACAAAAACTCTGCTGTACGCAAAAATAAACGCGTTCTCATCTCCCATCGTACCACATTCGCCCATTGATTAACTAAAATTGGCAAATCACGATAAGATTGTATCCAGCCTTTGTATGTATTCCAGATGATTGCTTCTGAAGTAGGCCGAACAATCAGCTCTTCCTCTAATTTGGCTTTTGGATCAACGATTAATTTTGAAGCATCGTCCGGATCTGTTTTCAATCGATAGTGAGTTACTACTGCACATTCTTTCGCAAATCCTTCTGCATTTTTCTCTTCGGCTTCAAACAAACTTTTAGGCACAAATAATGGAAAATACGCATTTTGGTGCCCTGTTTCTTTAAATTTTCTATCTAACTCCGCTTGCATTTTTTCCCAAATAGCATATCCATAGGGCTTGATTACCATACAACCTCTTACCGCTGAATTCTCGGCTAAGTCGGCCTTCACGACCAATTCGTTATACCATTTTGAATAATCTTCGCTACGCTTTGTTAAATTCTTACCCATAAACTATTATTTGGCACAAATGTTGTGACATTGTTAAATAAAATTTTGTTAGCGCAAAACTAACTAAATTTGTAATGTTCAACAATAAAATAAGAAGATATGCGACCTAAAAATTATTTTCAGAAAAATGGAGCCATTGGAGTGTTACTTTTGGCTAGCGCATTTTTGTTGACGTCTTGTGGCTCATATGAATATGTACCTTACGATGATGGAATATATGGAGAAGCCAGAAGCCAGAGAAATGTAGAAACTCCAAGAAATAACACAGCTAATCAACCTAATAATCAATCCAATTATTATTCTAGTTACTTTTCTGAAAAGTCGGCGCAAATTGATGATGTTGTCGAACAGAATGAAGTTTTTACTGATATCGACTCTTACTCAAGTGAAGGATATGATGCGGCAGACACTACCGCAACCGCACTAAATTATGAAGTAGGAAATCCTTCTTGGGGAAGTAACCCCACAGAAGTTAATGTAAATCTAATCAATACCGGATGGAATGGCTGGGGTCCTAGATGGGGTCTTGGATGGGGATGGAACGGTTTCTATGGCCCTGGTTGGGGATGGAACGGTTTCTATGATCCTTGGGGATTTGGATACGGTGGATTTGGATTCGGCGGATTTGGATTCGGATTTGGATACGGCGGAGGATTTTGGTGCCCACCTTATGGAGCCGGATTCTATGGCCCAGGATTTTACGGTAGAGGATTCTACGGAGCTCCTTTTTATCGTGGTGGAAGATATATCGCATATAATCGCGGAAGAAGAAACGGATATATTGCGTATAACGGGAGTAGATACAACAGTAGATATAATACATCTAGGAGTCGCTATAGAGGATCAAGAACCTATGCAAATCGTTCTCGAAGCACTAATTATAGTCGAACTCGACAAGGATATACAAATCGCAGAAGAGTTTCTGCTGATGCATCAAGCAGATCGCGTAGCTCTAGCTACTCTAATGGATCAGGTTACGGAACACGTTCAAGATCATCTGTGGGAAATAGCTCCAGAACATACTCTAGTTCTGGATCTAGAGCAAGAAGCAGTAGTTCTTCTAACAGAAGCAGATCATACACCCCTTCTTCAGGATCTTCGAGAAGCCGTGGTAGCTACTCTAGAGGAGGAAGCTCAAGAAGCAGTGGTTACCGAGGTGGAGGAAGCAGATCCTCTTCAAGAAGTAGTGGTAGCAGAAGTAGAGGAAGAGGATAAAAACACCTTGATCTTTATCAATTCTATTTGTAGAATGTCATCATAACACAGACATTCTGTAAATCTAAATTTGTACAAAATGAAAAAACTATTTTTGTTCATAGGTGTCCTATCTATGTCTTTTCTGAACGCTCAAGATATTACAGATGCACTGCGATACTCGCAACAAAATGTATTGGGTACGGCTCGATTTAGAGGAATGAGTGGAGCCTTTGGAGCCTTGGGAGGAGATTTGTCATCTATTCAGATTAACCCAGCGGGATCGGCAGTTTTCTTAAACTCCTATGGATCAATAACGCTTGGATCTACAAGAACTATAAATGAGGCTCGCTATTTTGATGGATTTGCCAGCGAAAGTGACACTAATATCAATTTTAATCAATTGGGAACCGTATTGGTTTACGACAACAGTCACTCCTCTTCTAATATCAAACGCTTTTCTCTTGGTCTTGCTTATGAGCAAACAGCAGATAATGCGGATGAATTTGTAAGCTTTGGTCGCAGCACAAATTCTATCGACAGCTTTTTTCTTGCAGAAGCCCAAGGATTACCATTGGATTTAATTACACGCAGAACTGGTGAATCTGTAAATGACCTATATGCCTTTCTTGGAGAAACTGAAGGTTTTGGCGTACAACAGGCCTTTTTAGGACATGAAGCCTTCGTCATCGATGCTGTAGATCCTGATGACCCAGATAACACAGCATATGTTTCCAATATCGCATCAGGTGTTTTTGATCAGGAATACATTGTAGAAAGCACAGGTCTTAACGGTAAATTCACTATTAATGGAGGAGCGCAAATTAATGACGATTTGTATGTAGGAGTTAACTTGAATACTCATTTTATAAATTACGATAGAGTCACTGAGTTTTTTGAAGGAAACAACAACGCAGGTAGCAATATAAATGAGGTAATTTTTACGAATAGATTATCCACCAATGGGGCTGGATTTTCAGCACAGTTCGGAGCGATTGCAAAAGTATCTGATATATTGCGTCTGGGTGCATCATACGAATCCCCTACTTGGTATTATATTGAAGAGGAAACTGTTCAACGTTTGGAAACTTTTAGTGATGCAGATGGAACCGCTGTGGTAAATCCCAACATCATTAATCTTTTCCCAGAGTACAAACTAAGAACACCCGAAACCTATACGGGTAGTGCTGCCTTAATTTTTGGTAAGCAAGGATTAATTAGTCTGGATTACTCTTACAAAGATTATACTTCAATAGAATTAAGTTCTGACAACGGTGTAAATTTTGCCGGAGTGAATGGTGATATTGACACTGCATTACAAGATGTTGCCATTATTCGCTTAGGAACTGAATGGAGAAATGGAAACTGGAGTATCAGAGCAGGATACAGTTATGAAGAAAGTCCATACAAAGATGATCGCATCCTAAGTGATAAAAACGGATATTCTGTTGGCTTCGGTTACAATTTTGGCCAGTTCAAATTTGATTTTGCTTACGATTATACTGATCAACAAAGGCAAGAACAGTTTTTTCCAGGATCAGGCTTTACCAATTTTGCAGTGGTAGATACCTTTAAAGACAATTACACATTTACTCTTGGAATGAATTTTTAAGAGATTGAATAAATAGTATAAACAAAAAGAGCTTCCTATTTGGAAGCTCTTTTTGTGTTTTATCGTATCAGGGAAAAACTCCCCGCAAATACTCTTCTTCGCATGTTTGGATCTCGTGGTTCATTGAACTCTACTCTAAACCAATATTCAGAAGATGGCATGATTCTCCCGTTATAGGTTCCATCCCACCCCAGACCCCCTGGTCGTAATTGTTTTAATAACTTTCCGTAACGATCAAAGATGTAAATCTGCGCATTAGGCTGATCTTCTATATTAATGATATGCCAAGTATCATGAAAACTATCTCCATTAGGTGTAAAATATTTAGGATACCCCAAAATCATAATAATATCCGATTCTCTTTCTGTAGAAGGGCAATTGGCATATCTGGCCAAAATCCGATAATCCCCTGGAGGAACATCCTCAAACACTGGGGAAGACTGATACTCGCGATACTCACGGAATCCCTGACCTATATCCCGATCTAATCGGTACTCAAAATCAGTAAACCCTAATGCTTGTATATCTATAGGAGCTGTAGTAACCTCTGCCGTTATCGTATAGCTCCCGGCAAAAGATTCTTCAGCAATATTTCCGGTCACTGTAATTTCTTTAGTAGACACATCTACTACAGATAAATCATCACGCCCGACTTCGGTTGTTCCAGCGGTATCAGAATACCCAATTAATTGATAGGCTCCTTCAGCAGTAACACTTAGCACTGGAGTATCTGTTAATCCGCCCACATTAGTAAATGCTGTAGACCCTAAAGGCGCAGACTGCCACTGATATACAATTGCTCCAGGAAAACGTCCTTCAATAGAAATAGGGAACTCTCCACAGGTAGCAATATCAGGACCTACTCCTGGTTCTAGTATTGTACAGTCCGTAGTACCAGCATTATCTTCATCAAGATTGGTTTGTTGTAATTGAATTACACCAGCCTCATCAGAGAAATTAGTGATCAAAATGAAATAATATTCTCCTGTTTGTGCATTTGGAATAGTAAAAGTCTCAGTAAAGATCCCTTCCTCGGGGTTTCTGGCAAAACTACAATCTACAATATTGGTATTATCTAACCCCAAAGGGCCTGTAGTATAAAAATCCGGATCGTCTACATTGTTAACGCACTCTGCAGGTCTTGGCGTATCATCTCCAGCTGTATCACAACCTCGGGCCAGATCATCTTCACAATTGATAAAAGAAGTAGTAAACGGTCCCCAAGCTATAAAATCCACATCCAATTGCTGCTCTCCACGATCTAATCGACTGTTATCATTACCATCAACCCATTGTTGAATATCAAAAATCAACTCTCCTGCTTCATCAATTCTAAGAAAATACCAGGAAGAATTACGTGTACTATCCAAACAACCCAATCCCTGAAAACTAATATCCTCTCCTGTTATATTAGGAAAAGTCAGCTCCTGAGCGGCATCAGAACAAAATGGTTGAGCAAATCGACACGCTACATCAAAATCCACCTGGGCAACTCCAGAAAAAGGAGTTACTCCAATAAAAAAGAGGATCAACGCAATTTGAGGTAAAGATATTTTTTTTGCCATTGTCATATAACGTTAGAAACTACAATTTTCTTGTGTTTCGGTTAAATTTGGGATTTAAATATACAGAACTTCTACAATAAAACTACAATACGTAATTGTTTAACATTGCTTTTACTAAGTAAATCAACAAAATCGTATCTTTGCAAACTATGTTATGAAAGTATCCTAAACGGAAACCACACTGCTGTAAAAATTTATGTGCAAATATATATTTTGAAGTGTGATTCTTACTAGGATTTTATGAATATTAAATATTTGAAGTGTGAAAATTGACAAGGCCCTTGAAGCTATTGAAGCGCTAGGTGATAATCATGTAGCTACTAGCGCAACCACCCCTCTTAGAGAAGATGCCTTTAAACTTAGTGATAAAGAAAAAATTGCTCTGATTAAAGAAGATGTAAAACATATTATGGAAACCTTAGGTTTAGATCTTACCGACGACAGCCTACAAGGAACTCCACAACGCGTTGCAAAAATGTTCGTTAATGAAATTTTTTCTGGGTTACATCCGCAAAGAAAACCCGATGCCTCTACGTTTCAGAATCATTACAAATATGGTGAGATGTTGGTAGAAAAGAACATTACTGTATATTCTACTTGCGAACACCATTTATTACCTATTGTTGGTCGCGCACATGTTGCCTACATCTCTAATGGTACTGTAGTAGGACTATCCAAAATGAATCGTATTGTAGACTACTACGCCAAAAGACCGCAGGTACAAGAGCGTTTAACGATGCAAATTGTTCAAGATCTACAAGTGGTATTAGGAACTGAAGATGTAGCTTGTGTAATAGACGCAAAACATTTGTGCGTAAACTCCAGAGGAATACGCGACATTGAAAGTAGCACGGTTACCAGTGAATTTGGTGGAAAATTTAAAAATCCAGCTACAAAAAGAGAATTTTTGGATTACATTCAACTAGACACAACATTCTAATCTTAATACTAATTTCGGCACCTAACAAATTATGGCGACAGCTCCTTTGTACAAAACTCAAGAATTAAAAATTTACAACTCCTTAACCAGCGAAAAAGAAACCTTCACTCCTATTACTGAAGGTAACATTGGTATGTATGTATGTGGTCCAACAGTATATAGCAACGTACATCTTGGGAATTGTAGGACTTTTATTTCTTTTGATCTTGTTTTTAGATATTTAAGACATCTTGACTACAAAGTGCGCTATGTACGTAATATTACAGATGCTGGACATTTAGAAAACGATGCTGAAGAAGGAGAAGACAAAATAGCTAAAAAAGCTCGCATTGAGCAATTGGAACCCATGGAAATTGTACAACAATACACCTTGGATTTCCATAATGTGATGGCCAAATTCAACACCATCCCGCCTAGTATTGAACCAACAGCCACAGGGCATATTGTAGAGCAAATAGAAATCATCAAAACCATCATTGATAATGGTTTTGCTTATGAGTCTAATGGTTCTGTATATTTTGATGTACAAAAGTTCAATGAAACTAGTCAATACGGTAAGCTAAGCGGGCGTAATCTTGAGGATATGATTGCCAACACCAGAGAATTGGCAGCACAAACGGATAAAAAGAATCCTCAGGATTTTGCACTTTGGAAAAAAGCAGAACCTCAACATATCATGAGATGGCCTGCTCCATGGAGTGATGGTTTCCCGGGATGGCATTTGGAGTGTACTGTAATGAGTACCAAGTACCTAGGCGAACAATTTGATATTCACGGAGGTGGAATGGATCTGAAATTCCCACATCATGAATGTGAAATTGCCCAGGGAGAAGCTGCTTGCGGAAAAACACCGGTTAATTACTGGATGCATGCCAATATGCTTACTTTGAATGGTAAAAAAATGTCGAAATCTACAGGAAATACCATATCCCCGGCAGAATTGTTTACAGGTGAGAATAGTGTTCTTAATAAAGCGTTTGACCCTTCTATTGTACGCTTTTTTATGATGCAGGCTCATTACAGAAGTATCTTAGACTTTTCTAATGATGCATTAGAAGCTTCTGAGAAAGGATTTTACAGGCTTATGGACGCTTTTCAAACCCTTTCTAACTTGAAACCAGAACAAGCCACCCAAGGTTTTGATGTTGCTGCTTGGAGAAATGAATGTTATGAGGCTATGAATGATGATTTCAATAGCCCAATACTTATTGCTAAACTATTTGATGCTGTAAAATTCATCAATACGCTTAAAGAACAAAAGGCAGGCATTTCTGAAGAAGATCTAACGCTATTAAGTCAAACCATGCATGATTTCGTTTTTGATGTTCTTGGCCTGGTAAATGCAAACGAAGTGTCATCTGATGCTACTGACAAGCTTTCTGGAGCAGTAGAACTCCTAATTAAACTTAGAGCCGAAGCTAGAGCAAACAAGGATTTTGCAACTAGTGACAAGATTAGAGATGAGTTAGCAGAAATGGGAATTCAACTTAAGGACAGTCGAGAAGGAACTACATTCACTTTGAACTAATTGTTTTGAAGGTGAAGGAAATCATAAAAAAAGTACTCATATTTCCTTTTGTGGTACTGGTGAAATTGTATCAAAATTTGATCTCACCATTAACTCCTGCTACCTGCAGATACCATCCCACATGCTCTCATTACACTATTGAAGCTCTGCAGAAACACGGATTATTCAAAGGAAGTGTACTGGCTATAAAACGAATTTTCAGCTGCCACCCATGGGGAGGAAGCGGGTATGATCCCGTTCCTGAGGTAAAGAAAAAGTCGAATACAGAGTAAATAGTTAAATCTGTTGTTTATACTATGAATCAATCGTAATTATTTATTCATTATTTCCTTAAAAATCCGCTAAGTAGTTTCTGATAGAAATACCTATATTTACTCACGAAAAATAAATCCACCCATGATATTATCAAAAATTGTCTGGAATCCCGTAGAAGGTATTGACCTTGGTTTTTTTGTTATTCGTTTTTATAGCCTGATGTTTGTTGTAGCCTTTTCGCTGGGTTGGTATTTGATGAAGAAAATCTACATCAGAGAAAACATCTCTATGGAAAAACTGGATTCTATCTTCATTTATGCCGTGGTCGCCACATTAATTGGAGCTAGATTGGGTCATGTATTTTTCTACGATTGGGATTATTATAGAAATCATTTGCTAGAAATTATATTACCTTTTAGATTCTCTCCAAAATTTGAATTTATTGGTTTTCAAGGCTTGGCAAGTCATGGAGCTGCCATCGGGATCATTACCGCCATGTATTACTACTCTAAAAAAGTAGTACAAAAACATATCCTATGGGTATTAGACAGAATCGTTATTCCTGTAGCATTTGGAGGAATTTTTGTGAGATTAGGTAATTTTTTCAATTCTGAAATCATCGGGAAAGAATCAGGTGACTCTCCATTTGGAGTGAAATTTATCCGAGATGGAATTAGCAAGTTTGAAGTCGTAAAAGAAACAGGTATCAAAGATGTCAATAAAGCCTATGCTGCTATAGTGGATAACCCGAAATTTTCGGCTCTTTTGGACAGTGTACCTTACAGACATCCAGCTCAATTATACGAAGCTTTTGGTTATGTTTTTGTAGCTATCATCCTTTGGTTGATCTATTGGAAAACAGACAAACGCAACTACAGAGGGTTTATCTTTGGGGTATTCCTAATACTTCTATGGACTGTACGATTTGTAGTAGAATACGTAAAAAAGAGCCAAGGTGGTTTCGAAGAAGCCCTTGGAGATTCACTATCTACTGGTCAATGGCTTAGTATTCCTTTTATTGTCGCAGGAATTTATTTTGTGATTGTTTCATTCAAGAAGAAAGAGGAAGCAACTCAAAATTAAATAACAAATAAATTCTGTATAAATAGTAGTAGTTAACTTCAAAATCTCACACTAAAAGAGACTTCTATTCGTTATTTCAAACATAACCAAATAGAACTTTCACACTATGAGAATCCTGAAGACCTTACTCCTATTTATATTTACTACCTCTTTTGTGATTGCATGCGAATCAGATTCGGATGCTATGCCCAACACCGATTCAACCGGAGGTGATGGTACCGAAGAACCAGATGATTCCTCTTCGATTGTAGAAAAACATGGATTACTCAAAGTTTCCGGAAATCAAATTGTTGGAAAACAAAACGAAGCCGTTCAGTTGCGAGGCATGTCTTTATTTTGGAGTCAGTGGATGGGGCAATACTACACAAAAGAAGCCGTACAATGGTTAAAAGAAGATTGGAATTCTACAATCGTAAGAGCTGCTATGGGTGTGGAAGATGCCGATGGGTATTTAAGTAAACCAGATATTGAAAAACAAAAGATTTTTGCGGTGATCGATGCCGCAATAGAACAAGGCATTTATGTAATAGTTGATTGGCACAGTCATCACGCCGAAGATCATGTAGAAGCAGCTAAAACATTTTTTGCCGAAGTTGCTCAAAAATACGGAGACCAACCTAATGTGATTTATGAAATCTACAATGAACCTCTTCCTGGAGCTTCATGGAATGACATTCTAAAACCTTATCACGAGCAGGTTATCGCTGAAATAAGAAAACACGACGCTGATAATTTAATCATTTGCGGAACACGCTCCTGGTCTCAGGATGTAGATGAAGTTATCGGAAATACAATTAATGATAATAATGTTGCTTATACTTTACATTATTATGCAGCAACCCACAAACAATTTTTAAGAGATAAAGCTCAAAAGGCATTAGACGCAGGGATCGCATTATTTGTAACCGAATACGGGGTTACCGAAGCCTCTGGAGATGGCTTTATAGACACTACCGAAGCACAGGCGTGGTGGGATTTTTTGGATCAAAACAAAATATCCTGGTGTAATTGGTCGATCGCTGACAAACAAGAAGCATCAGCTGCATTAACCCCGGGAGCTAGTGGAACCGGAGGATGGACAGAAAACGAATTAACCACTTCTGGAAAGCTGGTGAGAAGTGAAATCAAAAACAAAAATCCGTAATAATATTCTAACTAGGAATTTTATTTGATCAACAACACAATACCAGACAACAAAAGAATGAGCATAATCATTTTGCTCAAAAACTCCTTGTTGATCACCTTATATACCCATTTTCCTAAAAATAGTGACATCGCAAAGAAAGGAAGTGTCATTAAGGTATATTTAAATTGCTCTATATGCAATATCCCTCCAGCTATCAGCAAAGGGATTCTTGCAAAGGTTACTAATGCCAAAATACCAAACATCGTTGCTCTAAAAGTATGCACGCTAGGTGTAGATGCATTTACCACAACTACGTACAAAGGCCCTCCTGTAGAAAACAGCCCAGAGAAAAAACCTCCTAATAAGCTGAACACAAATTGGAAGCTATTAGATAATCTAAATGAGGCATTAGCCTTTAACTTATAAATAACATACAAAATAATAAATAGCCCTAGTGCTTTTTTTAATAGTAACGGTTTTGCAAAACTTAACAGGATAACACCAATAGCAACCCCTATCAATGAAGACACCGTCATTTTCTTTAATAGGTTTTTATCTATATGTTCCCATTCTTTCCGCATTAAATATAAACTAGAGAACACATAAAAAATAGAAAGGTATGCTATAGCTTCTGGTACTGGCATCGCGAATAGTAAAATCGGTAAAGCGACCAACGCACCTCCAAACCCAAGAATAGTCTGAACAAAAAAACCCACGAAGATGCCTACAGCTAAAACAAGTACAAAAATATCCATGGGTCAAAAGTACTTCTTGAGGCAGATACCAAGAAAAAGAATCAATCGAATTAAAACATATTTACCACTTAAAAAATTGTAATTTTACAAAAAACCAAAAATTCAATGGTAGATCAATTAGATTTAAAAATAATCAATGTGTTGATTAAAAACTCCAAAGCAAGCTACGTAGAATTAGGGAATACAATAGGGTTATCGCCTTCTTCTGTAAGAGAGCGTATTAAAAAAATGGAAGATGAAGGAATCATCAAAAAATATGGAATAACCCTTGACTATGCCAAACTAGGATACGGATTAGAAGTTTTTATCATGCTAAAACTGCATAGTGGTAAACTGGATCCCTTTACCAAAGAATGGAATTCTTTATCCGAAATCAAGGAAATATATAGAGTTACCGGTAATTACAACATTTTCCTGAAAGCCATACTTGTAGATCAAATTCATTTGCAGAAATTTATTGATCAACTCATTTCATACGGAGAACCAACCACACATTTGATCCTTTCGGATCTTACCAATACTATTGATAAACAAGCATAAAAAAGGTGCTTCAAATTTGAAACACCTATGTTGTTATAAGAAAAGAAACTCTGGCTAGAAAACTTCGTTTGATTCCTTCAGTTTTTCAGTATTTTCTACCAACTGTAATTCGTCTATAATTTTTTGGATATCGCCATCTATGATATTTCCTAGATCATAAAGTGTTAGTCCAATCCTATGATCGGTCACCCTACCTTGAGGATAATTATAGGTTCTAATCTTTGCAGAACGGTCTCCAGACGATACCATGCTCTTACGTTTCTCTGAGTCTGCCGCTTGTTTCTTAGCCAATTCTAACTCGTATAATCGAGAACGTAATACTTTCAGTGCTTTTTCCAGGTTTTTATGAGATGATTTTTGATCCTGACAACTCACAATCATACCTGTAGGTTCGTGATGTAGCTTGATCGCAGAATAGGTAGTATTTACCGACTGCCCTCCTGGTCCTGTTGAAGTGGTTCTTTCGATTCGCACTTCGGTCATATCCAATTCTACATCGAACTCTTCTGCTTCGGGAAGCACCATAACCGTAGCAGCACTGGTATGAACACGTCCTTGAGTTTCAGTTTGGGGCACACGTTGCACACGATGTACTCCAGCTTCAAACTTCATGGTACCGTAGGCATCTTCACCATTTACTTCAAAAATGATTTCTTTATATCCTCCACTGGTTCCTTCATTAAGATCTACCACACTAGTACTCCAGCCTTTACCTTCGCAATACTTGGTATACATCCTAAACAAGTCTCCTGCAAAAATACTTGCTTCATCTCCACCCGTTCCTGCACGAATTTCAACCACACAGTTTTTGGCATCTTCGGGATCTTTGGGTACCAACATAAATCTGATTTTCTCCTCAAGAGACGGGAGCTCTTCTTTTGCCTCTTCTAACTGCATTTTAGCCATTTCTACCATTTCGGCATCACTACCGTCAGAAATAATTTCTTCGGCTTCCTTCAAGTTATTTGTCAATTCGATATAACGATCTCTCTCATCCATCAAGGCTTTTAGATCCTTATATTCTTTGTTTAACTTAATATATCTCTTTTGATCCGCAATAATATCCGGCTGAATGATCAAATCACTCACTTCATCAAATCGCTGCTTAACTATATTTAATTTATCAATCATCGTAAATTGTCCTAATCTGTAGAATATACAAAAGTAAGCTTTTTTGAAGAAAAGCCTATACTCTACTTTCATTCTAACTATCGTTTTCTTTTAAAAGTTGTATTTTTAATGCGTCATGAAACAAAACGGAACAAGTACATATCAAAACTTTCCGATAATCAAGTGGTTTTTTCTATTTGCTGCTATTTTTAGTTTTGGCGGGTATTCGCAGTACACCCCTCCTCAAACCAAAAGAGTAGAAATCGAATTACTCTCTGTTACAGCAAGGGATACCAAAAGAACTATTCGTTTTGAAAAGGTTGTACAATCCAAAGAAATCCAGCGTTCTACAATTCATATACAGCAATCACTTCTCGATTTGTCTGATATGCATGCATCTGTTGCTCGCAAATTTCTTAAAAAGCACACACCTCACCTAGCATTATCGCTTAGAAAGAAAATCAATTTTAGTACACCACAAGTATTTCCTGACGAAGATTCTGCTCATTGTATCACGGCTTAGTGTTGTATTCCTAACACTCGCAGCCTAGGACATTCATTTATTTTTTTAAAACCCAGCACCCTTTGTGTTTTCGAGGGGTCATTACCTATTCATAAAATGAGCAGATTAAAAAGAATACTCAGAAGAATACTATTAATTACATTAATCATCATGGCCGCCATGGTTCCTGCACCTATTTTCTTCCAAAAGAAACAGGGAAAGTTCAATAGTGATGATACCATAGAACTCGTAGAGCAAAAACAACAAGACGACTCAGAAGAAGAACAAACTAAAAAACCGGATCAGGAATTGAAATCCTAATCTGAAATCTGGACTTACTCAACCATGCAACGTATCTCATCAAAGTTGTTTTTTATACATTTCGACAAAAGCATTAATTTTATATGCTATGAAATTAGAAAAGATAGGACTAGGTGGCGGATGCCATTGGTGTACCGAAGCTGTTTTTGATGCGTTGCGTGGTGTTACAATTGTAGAACAAGGCTACATCAGTAGTTTTGATGAATTTGAAGCCTATTCTGAAGCGGTTATTATCCACTATGATCCAGATATCATACGGTTACAAGATCTAATAGAAATTCATCTACACACCCACAAAAGCACTTCAAACCATAGTTTTAGAAAAAAGTACAGAAGTGCTATTTACTATTTTGAAACCTCTAAAAAAGAAGAAATACAGCGCATCTTAAAAGACCTGCAAAGTGATTTTGAGCTTCCTATCATCACCTTGGCATTACCTTTTAACGATTTTGTTTCTTCGTCAGAGGAGTTTGTCCAATACTATAGCAAGAATCCCGAAAAACCCTTTTGCAAGAGATATATTCACCCAAAACTTGAATTATTAAGGAAAAAATATACGGATTCGATGATATCAGATTAACTGTAATTATAGGTCCCGTATTCGCTTTTGATCGTAAGTTTTTTCTCTTCCGAAGCCTCTACTCTACCCACAATTTGAGCATCTACATTAAAACTCTTTGAGATGGCAATAATTTCTTCGGCTATATCTGGAGATACATATAATTCCATTCTATGCCCCATATTGAACACCTGGTACATTTCTTTCCAGTCTGTTCCTGAGTTTTCCTGAATTAATCGAAACAAGGGTGGTGTATCAAACAGATTGTCTTTGATAATATGAAGATGATCTACGAAATGTAAGATTTTGGTTTGTGCACCTCCACTACAATGTACCATACCATGAATGTTTGCGCTATCAAATTTCTCTAAAATCTTTTTGATAATTGGTGCATAAGTCCTGGTTGGTGAAAGCACTAATTTACCTGCATCGATTGGAGAACCTTCAACCTCATCCGTAAGTTTGGTCTTACCAGAATACACCAAGTCTGAGGGTACTGATGGATCAAAACTTTCTGGATATGTTTCTGCCAGAATTTTCGAAAACACATCGTGTCTTGCAGAGGTTAAACCATTACTTCCCATCCCACCATTATAGTCTTTTTCGTAAGTAGCTTGTCCAAAAGAAGCTAAACCAACAATAACATCTCCTTCTTGAATGTTAGCATTGTCGATTACATCTTTACGTTTCATTCGAGCAGTCACTGTAGAATCTACAATAATTGTTCTTACCAAATCTCCAACATCGGCAGTTTCACCTCCTGTAGAGTGAATTTGCACTCCAAAGGACTTGAGTTCTTCAAGCAACTCTTCGGTACCATTAATAATTGCAGAAATGACTTCTCCCGGGATCAAATTTTTATTTCTTCCAATGGTAGAAGACAACATGATATTATCTGTGGCTCCAACACAAAGCAAGTCATCGATATTCATGATTAGTGCATCCTGTGCAATACCTTTCCAAACAGAAAGATCTCCTGTTTCTTTCCAGTACATATAAGCCAAAGAAGATTTAGTACCAGCTCCGTCGGCATGCATAATCAAGCAGTACTCCTCATCATTAGTAAGATAATCAGGTACAATTTTACAGAACGCTTTAGGAAAAAGTCCCTTATCTATATTTTTGATAGCGCTGTGTACATCTTCTTTTGCTGCAGAAACACCTCGTTGAGCATATCGCTTACTTACTTCTTGGCTCATAGTCATTAAAATTAAAGCGCAAAGATAATTGAATTAATCACTAATAACGAATAGGAAGTAGTGATTTATTGTAAACGAAAAACTGCTTCTTTCAAACCTCTATTTATTCAAAGACAACTCACTATTCCCAATCGGGCATAGCAGCATTCTCGATAAGTGTATTTCTGTTATCCAGATCAGAAATCAATAAAGTCTGAATATTATTAGCAGAAATACCATCATTAGAAGTATTCACATATATTACTGAAGCCTCATTTGGCGAGAACCTTGCATCCAAATCGTTGGTTCCAGAAGGTTTATCTGTAGAGAGATTTACCAATGGATCTCCACCAAAGCTATAAATAAACATATTAGAATCAAGCCTTCTATAATTAGTGTTTTCTACACCAGAAACGTCTCTGGTATACAACAACCTGGATCCATCAACAGACAAATTGATTCCACCAGCAGCACCCGTTACACCCGTTAGAACGGTTGCTTGTACTACTCCAGCAGTGTTGATAGTGAAGATTTCTACTTCATACCCATCCAGGTTATTTGTCTTCAGGGCTATGATCCCTGTGTTTTCGTTTTTATCTACTTCCGTAATCAAATTACCATTGGTGGTTTGATACACCAATACCAATCCACTTCCTGTAGTATTAATCGAGTATAATTTATCTTGATTCGGGAACAACAATTTAGATCCATTAGCGTCCCATGAGAAATCTATCTCTTCGAGGTTGAAACCTGCTACTCCTAATTGCGAAGTAACCTGCTGCACATCGGACCCATCTTCATTCATAATGAACAAATGAGTTTGCGAACCTACAGATTGTAAAAATGCAATTTTACCTGTGGCCACATTTCTTCTGGGTCTAAAACTATTTTTTGAAGTAGTTGTAAGCGCAATTTCGGTTTCACCACTTTCATCAGCAGAATAGATCACACTGTTCCCATTGACTAATCGAGTATATATAATTCTATTATTTGGAGGACCTGCGGTTTCAAAAGCGAAAGTAGGACTATTTACAGGATCATTAATATCATCACTTGCCGTTACTTGCCAAAAATATTTTGTACTGAAAGACAAATTAGAAAGTGTAAATGTAGTATCAGTAATATTTTCGAACACCTCTACATTAGAATTATCTTCGTTACGCAGAGTTACACTAAAGGTAAGTTCATCATCATCAGGATCACTAATACTCCAAACCAATTCTATTTCTACAGGCACATCTTCGGCATTATCAGTTGGTGTAAGTAGCACCGGAGCATTAGGAGGTCTATTCCCTGCCGTTTCAGCATCCATCTCAAAAACAACTTCCAAGGCTGCATCTGCAATTACAGTAATTCCTTCAAAAGAAGCTAACAAACCTTCGCGCTCCGCAGTTAGAGAGTAATCACCAGCCGGAACATTTTCTAAAACATAGAACCCTTCCGCATTGGTGAATACAGTACTGGTTCCTGGATTCGTAGAGATTTTTACATTTTCCAGAGGTTCATTAGAACCTGATCGTACCACTCTTCCTCTTACCGTTCCTAAACCTGCTACATCAATAGTATCTTCACTACAGGAAACTGCAGAAAAAACCAATACGATTACTATTACTTTATAGATAAATCCTTTCACTTTGTTCTTTTTTTAATTCTAAGCAATCAGCACAACTGATAAAACACATCTACTAGTTGGTAGAAGATCGTTCTTTTCTAACTTTTCTATTTCTTTGTCTTAAATTATACAGCTCTTTTTCTTCGATTTTTTTGGCTCTTCGCGCATCCTTATTCATTTTAATTGGATTATCGAAATACCAGTTTAATCCTAAAGAGAAATTAAAGTATTGATCGTCTCTTTTTCCTTGAGCTATATTATCTAATTCGTCTCCTAACAATACGTTATGAGTAGCATTAGCCAAGAGCCCTATATTATCCGAAACCAAATATTCGATCCCACCTCCATATTGGAATTTGAAAAATGTTCTATCAAAACTATCGCTATTCACACTTCCTATCCCTCCGAAGAAGAAAGGTGACAGTTTTTCAAAGGGTAGTAAAGTCAGTTCTGTATTCAAATCGACTGCATTAAATCCTTCTGAAAATGCATTCTGATTGTTCAACTCAAACTTACTTATATTAGCATGGATGTTAAGATAGGGATTAAAATACCATCGTCCTCCCGCTTTTACAGAGTAGGATAATTCTGCGTTATTATAGTCTCCACGGATTAATGCTCCACCCCCTTGTAGATATACAGATTTCTTACCTCTTCGTTCTTTAAAATATCGGTCGTACAGCCCTGTATTTTGAGCTTCATCTTTTTCTGCTTCATACTCTTGAACCAGATTGTTAACTGTTTCTTGATTTGCATTTACTGCCCAGAGTTTATCTTCGATTCCTTCTATAATTAGGGCTTCAACCGCTTTTTCTATGGCTTCAGAAACCGCCAACTGTGCAGGTTCATTTTTGGTAAATCCGGTTTCGGCTTCTAGCAATCTTCTAAAACGCACATACCTGAAAAAATTAGCGTCTAAGGCCTGAGATAAAATTGTTTTGGATACATACACTGTTTTTAAAATCTTCCCGCTAGAAGTAGAAACGGCTCTAAGATACACAGTGATTCGATCTTGTCGATATTGGGTAGATGCACCCACTCCGAAATATCTAGCTCCCAAACCTCCTGTAATGATGTTGGTATCGTAAGAGACGATTCCACCTTCCAGAATAATTCCTGCATATAACAAAGGAGGTAACTGTGGTTCGTTAGGATTTTTTGATTTTCGGTATTCTTTTCTTGTAGAACGAATGATATTTCGTTCGTTGAGTAGATTACTAAGGTTTTCGCGCTCGATAGGCACAAACCATTTAGAATCTTCTAATGCTTTTATCAAAATTGTAGTTGCCCCTTGAGTAACTGCTGTACTAAACGTACTCCCAGCTTCTGTAGGTTTGTACTGCCCTGTTTGATCTCTAAACTTATACACCCCAACTACTACTGGTTCTTTTGGAGATGGAAGTGCTCTAAGCGTTTTACTTACATCTGAATCTTCTCCAATCCTGGCATTTTCTATGGTAATAGGCTGATTAAAATAAGTTCCGCATCCCGATAGTAAAAGTACGCAAGCAATGATTGCGAGTATTCTATTAAATCTAATGTACATTAATTATTAATTAGGAATTATAACTTGGGATTGGTCTCCTGTACTGGTATCTAATATATTGATGACCAATCCTTCAGCCGAAGGAAAAATTTCTATAAAAAGAGTACCAAAGCTAAACGTACCTTCGGTAAGCCCATCTTGACCAAACTGTTGGTTAAACAGGGTTCTAGAAATTTGATTGAGTAATTGACTATTTAGGTTCTCGGTGAATCGTTCTAAGTCTGATCTATCATCTCCCGAAGCTTCATCGTCTGTAAAGGTATTCTGAGCTTCTGCAGAACTAAGCAACCATTGGTAATTAAAGGTATCACCTCCAAAAGCAGGATTTATTGGACGATATACTAATTCCTGACCAAAAGAAAAACTACAGGCCAAAAATATAAGAACCAGGGTTATTGTAAATGATTTCATGTGTTTGTTTTGTAATTTTTTCAGCTACCCTAAAACTTCTGACTGCTAAAATAGGTATAAACTAATTACCTATTGTATTTGACACTACAATTTATTCAATTTTATCAATACTGAAAGATCTCCTTTTTTTGTTTTTTGAGGTCTTTAAAATATTTAAATACTTTTCTAATAGCCACTTTTGACATTTGTTCTAAATATTCTAAATCTGGTTTACTGATAAATTGATGAATTACATTGTCTTCGATCTTTACCCTTAGTATAGTGGTCCTACCAAAGCTTAAGGTTTCGTAAACTCCCACTACTTTGCTACCATTGATTTGATTTAAGGTGTACGAATTATAAAAGAATTCATAGAAATCTCTTCCTGGTTTTGTTTTTGTTTCTTCGATGACAATCCCTTTGAGTTCTATCCCATCATCAGAAGATTCTTCTACAGGTTCCGGCTTTTTTTCAATTTTTTCATTGAATGCCACACGGTCTTTTCCTATGATTTTTTCTTCTTCATAAATCAACAACAGCACTATAATTTTATCTGTATCATCCGCATTTACGGTTGTAACTGATAAATCCTTAGCTTCATTTGCTTCCAGTGTAAATCTTCCTTGCTGACTATTCTTTGTTAAGTTATTTTGATCATCTGTTCTAAAGACAGTCATCGTGTAACTCAAACTCTTATACACTTCAGAAGTATTGGTGGCTGTTCCTGTAAGAGAAACAGCCCCATCTACTTCTTTAGGTTTAATCTTTGCTACTACATCGGTGTTCGTAAATTGACCTACAGAAACCTGAAAAGTCATTATAAACAACAAAAACACCACTGGTTTCATAGCTATTCGATTGCTCTATATTTTTTAGAAACTTCTGATTACAATAGTTCTGGCATCTCCTGTCATTCTAAACTTCAAGTTTTTAGACAGTTCATTCGTACCAAAACGCTCAAAAATAAGATTGTTACCATCCTGAACAAGTTCAAGGTTGGTCGCTGTATCTGGATTAAAAGAAAAATCAACCACAGAATTATTATTTCCTAATTGTGTAATTTGTTTTTCGATTTCTCTAGCGGTTTCTTCTATAGCTACACTATTTTCATTTCCTTGTTGGAAAATTTTAATATCAGAAGACTCGGCTGCGATATTCGCAAGCACTACGTTATCTGTCCCAATTTGCTGTATAAACACTGCGTTTGTCCCGTTAGCAACCGAAGAGTTCGCTTGCGGAGTAATCGCATTTATTTGGGATAACGTTATAAACTTGTCCTGATCTGTAACCAGAACCTCTTCCTCATCAGCCTCTTGAGCAAATGTCAAAGATGTTCCTAAACACAAAAAAGCAACAAACGTTAAAAGAATATTTGTCTTCATTTCTTTATAGAATTAAATACCCACAGAAGAGTTATGCTAATTTAAGCATAACTCCTCTAAGGTATAAAATTATAGTGACTTTTCTATTATAGTCCGTTTTGCGTAACAACCGCAGAGTTACCAGCTCCTGTTTGGATGATTGTACTTGCGTTAAGATCTCCTAATTGAGTTACGAAAGTGTTATTTCCTAATCCAGTTTGAGTATCGTTAGCTAAGTTACCGTTTCCAAATTGGAAGATATCACTTGTATTTGTTGCTCCGTTTTGGTCAGAGATAGCGATGTTCTCATCACCAAATTGGAAGTGGATCACTAAGTTTCCTTCACCAGCTTCTCCTAAACCAGCTTCTTGAGAAGATTCTGCCACGTTTCCGCTTCCGAACTGGAATTGGTCAGTTACGTTTTCTCCACCAAAAGTTAAGATGTTTTGAGTTGCAGAAGCACTGTTTCCAGCTCCTGTTTGGTTCTGAACGATAGTATTGTTATCCTCTTCGTGTCTTGCGAATGCATCGTTTCCTTCTCCAGACTGAGTTTGGTTGATTACCCCTCCTCTAGAATCAAAGAAGAAACTACCTTGCTCTGCTACAGCGTTGTTTCCAAATCCGTCTTGGTTTTGGATCGCTACGTTATTGTCTCCTGATTGTGTTACAGAAGCAGTATTTTCGTCACCACTTTGTAATTGATCAGAAGCATTTGCAGTTCCGTTTTGAGAAGCGTCAGCAACGTTTCTGTTCCCTAATTGTTGTTGGATAGCAAAGTTATCTCCACCAAAAGAACCTAAGTTTTGAGAGATAGTTGCACTGTTTGACTCTCCTAACTGCCCTTGAAGTGCTCTGTTGTTATCTTCTTCTTGGTTAGCAAACGCAAAGTTTTCGTCTCCTATTTGAATTTGCTGAACTTCTCCTCCTCTTGATTCGAAAGAGCTGCTACCTTGGATAGAGATTGCAGTGTTACCACCACCATCTTGATCTTGTAATAATACGTTGTCTGGTCCCCACTGCTCACCAGTACCTAAATTTGAATCTCCAACTTGACTTTGCTGAGAAGAGTTCCCGTCTCCGATTTGAGCGATAGTTGCTTCGTTAAGGATTCCACTTTGGTTGATGTCACTAACATTGAAACCTCCCTCTTGAGTTGAGGTTGCACTGTTTTCCTCTCCTAATTGTACCTGGAACGCCGTATTAAAGGCTCCTTCTTGAGAGATTACTGCTTGGTTACCATCTCCTT
The DNA here is from genome assembly GCF_056160245.1 of Aquimarina sp. AWH4_224. Taxonomy (NCBI): domain Bacteria; kingdom Pseudomonadati; phylum Bacteroidota; class Flavobacteriia; order Flavobacteriales; family Flavobacteriaceae; genus Aquimarina; species Aquimarina sp. AWH4_224. Next base: position 332,722 of record NZ_JBSWWU010000003.1, read on the forward strand.
CTTGAAGTTGATTTGCCAAGTTAGCCCCACCTGTAAATGCTAAGTTTTGAGTAGCTGTTGCCGAGTTACCGTTTCCGATTTGCTCTTGATAAATCTCATTCAAAAGCTCTTCGTGCTGAGCCAATGCTTGGTTTCCATCACCAATTTGAGTTTGTTCTACAACTCCAAGAGTAGAGCTAAATGCATCACTACCCTGAATAGCTTCGGCATTGTTACCTACACCTTCTTGTAAAGTAATTGAAGAGTTAGAATCTCCTACCTGAGTAATGTTTGCCAAGTTTTCTTCTCCTGTTTGGCTTACATTACTGGTATTCGACTGGGCAACCATTACCGCTGAGCTTAATAAAGTTGCTAGACTAAGAATTGCTGTTTTCATACGTAATATAATTAAAATGATTAATGAGTTTACAATTGCAATATGGCACAAGAACAAAAAAGATTAGAAAATTCTAATCCTTCTACATGATGTTAAAGTACAGGTATTCTTGGGGAGATTTGTTGGGATAGTGTAAAAATGCAGTACATTTCGACATTGACAAATTTAGAAAAATATTAAGGCTATTTTTATGGATTCTATAACATTTCGACGAAATGCATAAAAAAAAGTCATAAAAACCAAAGTTTCAATGACTTTTCCCAGATTTACTTTACTGACCGTTTTAACACAAAACCAAGATGTAAGTTAATTCCTACTTACCTGGTAAACAGGAGTTCACGGTATTTTGTTAGCGGCCACAACTCATCATCTACCAACAGCTCCAATTTATCGCAATTGTATCGGATCTGATCAAACAGTGGCTTTACTTTATTACAGTAATCAGAAGCTTTTTTCTCTAGGTCTTCAATCTTATTAGCTTTCCTTCTCTCTGCAGTCATCTCATTCACTTTTGTATTAATTTTACCGATGTACTCAGAAATTTCTTCTATAATCTCCATCTGTTCTTTGGCATGGTTCTTAAAATCTTTTCCATACAGTTCTTTCAATCCTGTTACATTATTGATCAACATATTTTGGTATCGAATTCCTGTAGGAATTACATGATTTCTGGCAATATCACCCAAGACTCTACCTTCAATCTGAATTCGCATTACATATTCTTCGATTTCTATCTCATATCTTGCTTTTGCCTCAATCTCATTCATCACACCCATTTTCTCAAAGAGGGCGATATTTTCTTTTGAAACTTTGGCTTTAAGAGCTTCAGGTGTAGTTTTATTATTACTTAACCCTCGTTTTTTTGCTTCTTTTTCCCATTCTTCACTATAACCATTTCCTTCAAAAAGAATATCCTTTGATTTCTTGATATACTCTCTCAACACATTAAAGACAGCTTCATCCTTTTTTAACCCCTTCTTATCAATTAATTTATCTACCTCAATTTTAAAATCTGCTAGCTGTTTCGCTACAATAGTATTTAGGATCGTCATTGGATTTGCACAATTTGCCTTAGATCCTACCGCTCTAAATTCAAATTTATTTCCTGTAAATGCAAAAGGAGATGTTCTGTTTCGATCTGTATTGTCTAACAAAATCTCAGGTATTTTACCTACCACATTCAACTTAAGGTCTGTTTTTTCTTGAGGCGATAGTTTACCATCGGTAACCCCTTCCAGTTCTTTTAGAACAGCCGTCAATTGTTCTCCTATAAATACAGACATAATCGCTGGCGGAGCCTCATTAGCCCCTAATCTGTGATCATTACTGGCTGACGCTATCCCTGCTCGCATTAATTCTTCATTATCGTTAATTGCCTTTATAGTATTTATAAAAAACGTCAAAAACTGAAGGTTGCTCATAGGAGTTTTACCTGGGCTCAACAAGTTTACACCTGTGTTTGTGCTTAATGACCAATTATTATGTTTCCCTGATCCATTTACTCCGGCAAATGGTTTCTCGTGCAGCAAAACTTTAAGATTATGTCTTGCAGCCACTTTACTCATAATGTCCATTAATAATGAATTATGATCCACCGCCAAATTAGTCTCTTCGTATACCGGAGCTACTTCAAATTGATTTGGCGCAACTTCGTTGTGTCTTGTTTTTACAGGAATCCCTAACAACATGCATTCTACTTCGAGATCCTTCATAAAATTTAAAGCTCGGGTAGGAATACTTCCAAAATAATGATCGTCTAATTGTTGTCCTTTTGCAGATGAGTGTCCCAACAGCGTTCTACCTGTCATTACGATATCCGGTCTTGATGCTGCCAGAGCCGAATCAATCAAAAAATACTCCTGCTCCCATCCCAAAGAAGCATTTACTTTTTTTACGTTTTTATCAAAATACTTGGCAACCGCGGTTGCTGCATGATCTACGGATTGTAATGCCCGTAGCAAAGGAGTCTTATAATCCAAGGCCTCTCCTGTATACGCAACAAAGACTGTTGGAATACACAAAGTAGTATCATAAATAAAAGCAGGTGAGGTTGGATCCCAAGCTGTATATCCTCTGGCTTCAAAAGTGTTTCGAATCCCTCCATGCGGAAAAGAAGAGGCATCGGGTTCTTGCTGTACTAACTGCCCTCCCCCAAATTTCTCTATAGCCTGTCCGTTATCAAGAGGTTCAAAAAATGCATCGTGTTTTTCCGCAGTGGCTCCGGTAAGCGGTTGAAACCAATGTGTATAATGAGTAACCCCTTTGGCCAAAGCCCAGTCTTTCATTGCAGAAGCGATCTGATCAGCTATTCTACGATCGATTTTAGAACCATTCTCGATCGCATCCATAACACTGTTATAAGCATCTTTGGTTAAACTCTGTAACATGGTTGTTTGGTTAAATACGTTTTCGCCAAACAATACGGATCTGCGTTCGTTTTCTGTAACCTTCAAAGAACGATGTAGCATCGATTCTTTTAAAGCTTGAAATCTAAGTGTAGACATATTGGTGTAAATTTTGGTACAAATATAAAACAACTTTCTATTGCTAAAATGAAAAATAAGTAATTCAAAAAATGCAATAAATTTAAAATACCCCCTAAAAAAGTAGGGTGTTAATAAAAATATGAATAAATTTAATTATATCACCCCTATTTTTTTTGGTTATACAAAAAGTTAGATTAATTTTGGCGACTTAAGAGTTCAATTTATAAAGTGTTAATTATGAGCAAGTCTAAATTAGAATACATTTGGTTGGATGGATATAAGCCAACTGCTAATCTAAGAAGTAAAACAAAGATTGAAGAAAACTTTAGCGGGAAGCTTGAAGATTGTCCAGTATGGTCATTTGATGGTAGTTCTACAAAACAAGCAGAAGGTGGATCTTCTGACTGTTTATTAAAGCCAGTAGCTATCTATCCAGATCCAACAAGAAGAAATGGATACCTAGTAATGACAGAAGTTTTGAATGCCGACGGTACGCCACACGAATCTAATGCAAGAGCAACAATTGATGATGATGATAATGACTTCTGGTTTGGTTTTGAGCAAGAATACTTTATCATGGACAAAAACACTCAACTACCTTTAGGATTCCCTGTTGGTGGTTATCCTGGTCCTCAAGGAATGTACTACTGTTCTGTAGGTGGTAAAAACACACACGGTAGAGATTTTGTTGAAGAGCATGCAGATCTTTGTATTGATGCCGGACTTAACTTTGAAGGAATCAACCAAGAGGTTGCTAGTGGACAGTGGGAATTCCAATTATTCTCTAAAGGAGCTAAAAAAGCTGGAGATGAGATTTGGGTAGCTCGTTATTTATTAGATCGTCTTACTGAAAAGTATGGATATTATATTGAATATCACCCAAAACCAATTAAAGGTGATTGGAATGGTTCTGGTATGCATGCTAACTTCTCTAACGAAGTATTAAGAACTTGTGGTTCTAAAGAAGTATACGAAACAATTTGTGAAGCTTTCAGACCGGTTACCAAAGAACACATTGAAGTTTACGGTGAATTCAATGATCAAAGATTAACAGGAGATCACGAAACACAATCTATTCATGAATTCTCTTATGGAGTATCTGATAGAGGAGCATCGATCAGAATTCCTATCATCACTGTAGAAAAAGGATGGAAAGGATGGTTAGAAGATCGTCGTCCTGCTTCAAACGGAGACCCATATAAGATTGCTGCTAGAATTGTAAAAACAGTTAAGACTGCTGACGTAGAAGCATTATTAGCTTAATCATACATGAACTAACCAATCCGTTAGTTAAACGCAAAAAAACCTCTAAGAAAATTCTTAGAGGTTTTTTGTTATTGTAAAGGTTTTCTTTTAGAAAACCAGATCTTATTTTATAAACACCAAAGCAATAAAAATACAATAGGCCACAAATATCAAAAGACCTTTTGGTCGTGTTAGTGTCATTTTTTTATGTACAAATGCCAGCGGTAGTAAAATCAAAGCAAAACCTAACATCCAGTAGATATTGACTCCCATTAAACTTTCATCTTTTACCGCGATAGGTTGAATCATAGCCGTGATTCCCAATACCGAAGCGATATTAAAAATATTAGATCCAATCAGGTTTCCTAAAGAAATTGCCTTTTCCTGTTTTAATGCAGCGATCACCGAAGCCGCCAATTCAGGAACACTAGTACCTACAGCAATTAGCGTAACTGCAATTACTCCTTCACTTACCCCCATACTCAATGCTATATCTTCTGCACCTTTTACCAACAATTCTGATCCAAAATATAGCGCTGTACCTCCAATCAGTAACCAAACTACGATTTTAAACCCTGAAGTTTTCTCCAAAGAATCGTCAACCTCTTCAAGAGTAGCATCCGCAAATTTTCTTGATCTCCTGATCAATAAAAAGAGATATATTAATAAAGATGCAAAAAACAACAATCCTTCTAGTTGTGTCAAAACTCCATCATTCTTTAACACCAAATACAACCCAAACGATAATAATACCATTACTGGCCAATTGAATTTGTAAAAATCCCTATCGATTGCAAGAGGTCCAATAATAGCTGTGATTCCTAATACCAATCCAATGTTTGCTATATTCGATCCAATCACATTACCCAATGATATATCGGATAAACCATCTAATGCCGCCTGGACACTAACCAATAACTCTGGAGCCGAAGTGGCAAAAGAGACAACGGTAAGCCCGATAACCATTTTTGATAGCTTTAACCGAAAAGATAACGCAACTGAAGAACGTACCAGAAATTCCCCTCCTACTACAAGAAGAACAAGTCCTATCAATACATAGAGTATACTTAAAAACATTGTTTATTATTTGGATGCGAATATAGATAATAAGAAACGGATAAGGTAATTCTACATCTACTTTTTATGAAATTTTGACGGCCTATTTTCAGCTGAAAACTATAAAATTCGTTAAATAACTAAAAAAATAGTTTCATAACTAAAATTATAGTTATATATTTGACCTATAACAAATACAATCATGGAAAAACTTACAACAAAGGAAGAAGAAATCATGAAAGCACTTTGGAAACTTGAAAAAGCATTTGCCAAAGAAGTACAAGCAGAACTAGGGACATCTGCACATTACAACACCGTATCCACCATTATTCGAAATCTGCAAGATAAAGGATACGTCGGCCACAAGGCTTTTGGTAAAACACATCAATATTTCCCTGTGATTACCAAAGAAGAATATCGCAGTCGTTTTGTAAGCAAAGCCATGAAAGAATATTTTAATGACTCTTATAAAAATTTGGTTTCCTTTTTTGCAAAAGAAGAAAAAATTACAGCCGAAGAACTTAGAGAGATTTTAGAAGTTATCGAACAAAAAAAATAATGATATGGAAGCTTTTATCTTTTACACACTTAAAGTAGGTTTTCTACTCTCCTTATTTTATGGAGTATATTTCATTTTACTTCGTAAAGACACATTTTTCTCAGTCAATCGCCATTTCCTATTGTCTGGGATTATCGCATCACTTTTACTACCCTTTGTAGAATTTACTACTGTGACTTATATAGAACCCACTCTTGCTACAGCATCTATTATACAACCGACCAACCTCACGCCAACCCAAAATACTTCTGTAAATTGGTGGTTCGTTGGGATTACTATATATGCTGTTGGAGTATTTCTTATGATGATCCGTTTTCTAATACAGGTACTATCTCTACGTCGTTTGATACACAAACAACCTATACAAAAGGAAGGGAAATTCAAGCTTATTGAAGTCGAAAAAGACATCGCCCCTTTTTCCTTTTTGAATACCATTGTCTATAATCCCGCTTTACATACCCAGGAAGAACTAGAAATGATTATCACTCATGAAAAGATACATGCGCATCAACTACATACACTAGACACCCTAATCGGCCATCTTTTTGTCATTTTTCAATGGGCAAATCCATTAGCTTGGTGGTATAAAAAAAGTCTGGAGCAAAATCTAGAATTTATCGCAGATCGGGAAGCTTCCAACAATTTATCCTGCAAAAAAGAATATCAACTTACTTTAATCAAAGTATCATCAAATAATACCGTTGCTATTGTCAACAATTTTTATCAATCATTAATCAAAAAACGAATAGTTATGCTAAACAAAAAAGATTCAAACAAACAGAATTTATTAAAGACTTTTGCGATCCTGCCTCTGCTCAGTGTTTTCTTATGGAGTTTCAACACCACTACCATAATCAAAGAAAAAACCACTTCAGCAACAAACAGTTCATATACCTATTTTATATCAAAGGATAGTAAAACAGTGAAATTTATCATTAATAAAAGCTCTTCTAAACAGGATCTGGAGAGTATCAAAAAAACATTGGAAGATGAGTATTCTGTTAAAATCAGTTTTTCTAACATCAAACGCAATGGTGATGGAGAGATTCTAAGAATCGAAATGAAAATGTCTTCAGAAAAAAGCAATGCCAATTATGCTATAGAAAATGATGCTCCAATAAATCCGATTACGATTACGTATAACAGTAAAACCAAAAAAATTAATATCAGCCAATCCGAGAATGGCAACATTCATGTTTGGTCTTCAAAAAAGAGTAAGAAAAAAATTGTAGAAATTGATTATGACGAAGACGAAGACTCTGATGGGGAGCATAATATTTCTATAGTAACTAGTGGTAAAACCAAAATAATCACCAAAAAGGACAAAAACGGTAACATTATTACCGAAGAGATTCACGGAGATGACGATGATAATATTTTTAAAATACACACCAATGACAAAAAAACCTTTGCATTCACGACTAATACCGGCGGCAAAGAGCCATTATTTTTTATCGATGGTAAAAAAGTGGAGGCCTCAGACATGAAAAACTTAGACTCAGATGATATTGAAGAAGTGAATGTGTATAAGGGTGAAAAGGCAAAAAAGAAATTTGGTGCAGAAGCAAAGAATGGAGTGGTTGAAATCATTACCAAAAACAAGTAATCCAGTATCCATTTTATCTTCTGCTAACTGATAGAGCATAAATAAATTATCTCATAATTTCAATCAAAAAACTCATCTTCTAAAGGTGAGTTTTTTGTAATTTTACAACATGAAAAATCAACTATTTGCCATCCTAGCCAAAATCAACAAACTAATCCTACCTAGCTTTACAAAAAGGAGATTAGACCTTAGTAAAGCCTCTAAACTTCAACTCGCTATTTTTGGCTGGAGACTTTATGTCACCAAAAGAGCGCTAGACGCTTAAATTAATTTCATTGATATCCAGAGTGATTCAATAAACTATTAAGAAGATTGCTTATCAAATAGCCAAAAATTCCTAGGCTTTTGCTCAATGCGGTCATTTTTCTGCAACAGCTACTTTCTCTTCTCGTATTTAAAGTAGCAATTGAGTATTTCACAATCAAAAAAACCAAAAAACAATCATATGAAAAAGTGGATCATTTTAGGAATGGGTATACTGGGTATACTATCCTTGTCAGCATTTTCTACAAATCACAACATGACCGACATCACCGAAGCATTACAAGACGAAGTTACTGCGGTCATCAGCAAAAATACCACTGAACAAGAATTAGAAGATTTAAAAACGTTTTTTGCGGAGAATGGTATCGAATTGATCATTAAAAAAGTGGCATATAATGATCAAAATGAGATTACTACTCTAAATATTACCTTAAAAAAGGGAAATTCGAAAAGCCAGTATTCTTCATCTTCTTCGGAGCCTATTTCTAAAATAGAACTGGGTTTCAAAAATGACAGTTTATATATCAATCAGCCGGGATCTTTTGATATCGCCTCTTTTGGTAATCAACATACGTTTACCTTTCCAAAAGTAGCAGTAGACAGCCTTTTGAAACAACAAAACTTTGCTTTCAACTTTGATTTTGATGAAGAAAACGATTCTTTGTTTTTTAATGGACGAGGTTTTGATATGAAAAAGTTCAAGGACATGATGAAGCAATCATTTTCTTTTAACCAAGACGAAAACGGAAACTTCTTTTTCAACGGTCAACAAATCCCTAATATCAATGCCAGATTTGGTCCAAAATTCAGATTTGTAGACGATCCAAATATCGAAAAGCTAATCATCATTGATGGAAAAGAGGCTGATTTTGAAACGTTGGATACCTTGGCGAAAGATGACAAGTTAGCAGAGGTTGATTTTCTAAAACCACAAACAGCCATTAGCGTTTATGGAGAAAAAGCAAAAGACGGGGCAATAATCGCAACTACCAAAAATTAGGTAGTACTTCTTTATATTGAGTTTGACGAAAAACCTTCACCGATCTGGTGGAGGTTTTTTAGTATTGTAACAAAGCTACAGTATCGGATTCTAGCTTCTCTCTTCCTTTCAGAAAGTCCAACTCCATAATAAAATTGCATTGTACAATAATCCCTCCGGCTTCTTTGACCAATTGACACACTGCAGCTGCTGTACCTCCAGTTGCCAACACATCGTCATGAATCAAAACACGTTCTCCAGGTTGTATAGCATCCTCGTGCATTTCTAAGGTATCTTCGCCATATTCTAACCCATAGTTTTTTGATTTCACTTTGTAAGGCAGCTTCCCTTTTTTACGCACTGGTACAAAGCCAGCTCCTAAACGTTCTGCAATCATGGTTCCTATAATAAAACCTCTCGCTTCGATACCGATCACTTTATCCACAGTAGTATCCACTGGGCAAAATGCGGCTAGTTGATCTGCACAATACACCAAAGCTTTATGATTCGCTAATAATGGGGTGATATCTTTAAATAAAATTCCAGGTTTCGGAAAGTCGGGAATATCTCTAACAAATTCTTTTACATCCATTGGCCCAAAATAATGAAATTTAAAAAAAGAAGGCAAAAAATAATTAATACCCCTAAAAACAATCCTTGTCTTGAACTAAGATTGACAAATCTATAGGATAAAAATAGCTGTCTAATCCATGATTTTTGAAGGTATCTTGCTTAGAATCAAATCAGGTAGCTTTTCTTTATAGAAAAATTAAGATTATATTTTGTTATGAGGATAAAAAACACCTATATTTGCACCCGCAATAATTAAAAAAGGCCTCGTAGCATAACTGAATAGTGCACTTGATTACGGCTCAAGAGGTTGCAGGTTTGAATCCTGCCGAGGTCACTTAAGAATGAAAAGCTCACCAAATGGTGGGCTTTTTTGTTTGTACCATACTTTCTATATGAGAAACACAGCATGGTCATGATTTTTAAAGTGATTATTTTACACTTTCAACAATAGCATTTACCAATTCATAGGTATTAAACAAAGGTGTTGCCTGTGATATGCAATAAGAAAGTACGGTTTTGGTACTTGGGCAATACCCAATATACGTACCATAAAATCCATAATGTCCAAAGAAAGTATAATTATTGTAAACAGACTTATAAACTCCCAACCCATATGGAAGGTGGTCTTTTATAGTAGGCTGTACGGCAATCATTTTCTGTAATGATGTTTCAGAAATAAGTTTTTTGTTAAAAAGAGCTTCAATAAAAGTAGCCAAATCTTGGTGCGTACTCACCAATCCCCCTCCAGACCAATCAAAAGAGGTATTTACCATATCAAAATCGATGTTACCTATATACTGATGTAATCTGGCCTTATTGGTTTCGGTTTTTTCATAAAACTCGAAATAAGTGTCTTTTAAATCCAGCGGACGCAAAATACGATCTCGAATGGAATGCGATAATGGCTTTTGTTCTAATTGTTCTATTAATAAACCTAGCAGCACATAGTTCATATCAGAATAGTGCCAACCCTCATCAGGTCTAGATTTAGTTTCCTTATGTAACCCAAATTCAAAATACAAATCGACTATATCTTTAGGTTGGTATTGCCGTTCTGGATTTTGCATCACACGCTCAAAAAAAGCTTCCTGTTTGTCATTAAAAATATCAGCTAATCCACTTTTGTGAGATAGTAGCTGTTCAATACTTATTTCTTTAGCAAAAGCTAAGTTGTCATAATAATGAAATTCATCCAACTTCAAATATTCGATATCCTTTAGGTATGGATATATCTTGTCCGAAAGACTAAATTTCCCCTCTTCCTGTAATTGCAAAATAATGGTGGATACAAACAACTTTGTACTACTGGCAATTTTAAACTGATCTGTTGATAATGCCTTCTCTCCTTCTTTTTCACGCAGTCCAACCACTTGATCTATAAGTACGCCATCCTGGTTTTTTATATACACAGAAATGCTATGTACAGGATTTTCTGATATGGAGTCTAATTTACTAGACAAAAGTTGATTTATATTTTGAGCATTAGCAGGAATCATAACGCTGAATAGGATTAAACAAATGTACTTCATAATTGTTCTATTGAATGGTGTATGACTTTAAATATCCATGGTTCTGAAAACCAAGCTTCTGATAAATAGGTGCTCCTAATTTTGAAGCTACCAGATGAATATAATCACTTTCGTTTCTCAACGCTACTGAAAGTAAATGTTGGGTCATTTTCTTGCCTAATCCCAATCCTCGGTATTCTTTTTTAGCTCCAATCATATGTAATCCCGAATCGCCATTAGCATCTACAAATACGATTCCACAACTTACATATTTATTTTCATGTTTTCCTAAGAATAACTGAACTTTTGTACTCTGAATTAAAGGCGCAATAGTGCTCTCATAAATTTGGTAACCAAATGCTGTAGACGCAATTTTTGCAAATGTTCGCGCACTCAAAACATCTGTTACTTTTTCAATTTCTGGATAGACACTATGTTGAATCTTATCATCAATTTTCTTCGTCATTGCCGCTACAGAAGATGTCTGAGTAAATCCCTTTGATCGTAAGAGCATTTCAAGTACTTCATTTTCCTCTACTGCTACGGATTTGGAGAGATGATGATTTGTGATCCTTTGTTTTAATGCTTCAATATGGTGTTCTTTAAGATCGAATATTTTAGAGGGCCAAGTGGCATCTTTGGGGGAAAGACTGGAAAACCCATCATATTGATGAAAATATCCTCCCACTTGACCGATATGTCTCCAAAATTCAAATTGATGTTGTATAGCCGCTGGTATCATCATTAAGCATATTCAATGGTTGACGCTTCAATAAGAGCAGCAGAATCTTCGTAGAAACGATATTCTTTTATCATTTCATCTTCAATCACACAAAGTTGTACCCAATTACTATTGAATAGTTTTCCTGAACTTTTTACCAAATGCGAGAAGGTACCTTTGGCAACCACCAAATTATCGGCTGCTTCAACAACGGTTTCTACTACAAATGCTTTGGTTTCAAAAAGGGCTATAATGTTGTTTAGAAATTGTTTTGCTTCCTTTCGGGTGCGATAAATACCGTGAAGCTGTTCTGTGGGTCGCTCTTCTTCTTTTACACTCACGATATAACAATCTGGATGAAAAACATTGAGTACAGCTTCTAAATCTCCTTGTTGAAAAGCATTAAAATACGCTTGTACTACTTCTGCATTGGTTTTCTTTGGTTTAGGATTTGATGCTACAAGAGCGGAAAACGCTTTATCCAGATGTTGTAACTCTGTTGCATCTTTGATGACATTTTGATCCATATCAAAAGCCTCATTAAAACTGCCAAGAGAATAGGTCGCACTTAGAACTCCTCCCCATAATGGAACTAACTTTGCTAATATGGACAAGTGGGTACGTGCACCTGTAGCGCCAGGAGAAGTACTTAACAACAAGACTGGTTTTTCTCCAAAGAAACGTTGAGTGATTACAGATAGCCAATCCAAGGTGTTTTTCAAAAATGCAGATGGCAAACCATTGTGCTCTGGCGAGGCTATAATAAAACCCTCACTTTCTTGAAAAATCGCATACAACTCTTGTATTGATTTTGGAATTCCCGTAGCCTGTATTTGAGGTGAATAGATGGGAGCTTCAAATTTTTTAAGATCGATAAATCGGATATCATGATTGGGGTATCTTTTAATTACCGAGTGAATTAGTTTTTCGTTAATGGAATCTTGGCTGTTACTGCCAGAAAAGGCTAAAATATTTTTCATTTCATTCTATTTTTAATTAATATTGATACAAATTTCCTGATATCTCTCTCAAAACATTTGTTTGAGCAGAAATTTGATTTGTTCTAAAAGTGATTTCGTTTGTACGTTATTTCATTTTCATTGTACTCTTGCTCCTAGTTGATTTACTTTGGTAAGCCATTGATCACGTTGTTTTTCTGTCGAGTCTTTGACTGCAGCGAGATATGTAACCTTTACTGGCTTTACACCGCAGAACTCCAGAACTCCTTTTTTAAACTGATTGATAGCTGGGTTTTTCATCACCAAACTATTGTACCAACTCACTGTATCTGCAGTTACAATAATTCGTGCCGTTTTCCCTTTCAATAATTTATCTGGAAACAATTTTCCCTTTTGATATTTGAAAGTTATCCCTGGTAAAAAAGTACGGTCGATAAAGCCTTTCAGTAATGCAGGAATGCCATACCACCACATCGGAAAAACCCAAACCAGATGTTCGGCTTCTTTTATTTTTTTGATAGCCATTTCCAAATCAGGCTCCAATGCATATGGAATTCTGTAGCCGTATTTCAAGTTCGGATCAAACTGAAGCTCCGAAAGGTTTATGGTTTCTACCCTGGCGCTTCCCGAGATTGCGCCTTTTTTATAGCTTTCGGCCAAAGCCCAGTTAAAACTTTCTTTATCAGGGTGTCCGTTGATGATAAGTACTTTTTTCATGTTTATTCATTTTTTAATGCTTCGACCAGGCTTAGCACAGATTGATGATTTTAATTTTGAATGACGACTGATACATTTCCTCGTTTTCTCCCCGAATCCACATATTGATGTGCTGCGCGAAGAGTTTCTAAACAGTACTCTTTGTCTATATATGGTTTCAATTGTCCAGTTTCCGCTAGTTGACGTACCTTTAAAAGCAGTTCTACGCTTTCTTTGGTGAGCATTTTTGTCGAAACAAACTTCCCTCCATTGCTTAATACTCTTTTGGCATCAGACTTTGAAGTTTTACCTACGGCATCAAATACAATATCGAAGCGTTCAGATAGGTTAGCATAATCCTGTTTTTTGTAATCGATTACAGCTTCAGCACCTAATTGTTCAACCATATCTACATTCTGAGTGCTACACACTCCCGTAACCTGTGCCCCAAAATGATTGGCAATTTGCACCGCATAGCTCCCCACACTACCAGAAGCTCCGTAAATGAGTACTTTCTGATTTCTTTTAATATTCGCTTTTTCCAGTAAATACTGAGCGGTCATACTGCCGATCGGTAATACAGCAGCTTCCTTGTGAGAGAGGTTCCTTGGTTTTTTGGCTACCACACCATGGTTCCAACGCTCGGGGATACACATATATTCAGCATAGGCTCCTGTTTTTAGCATGGACGTGGTACCAAAAACCTCATCTCCTACTTTAAACTTTAATACTTTACTTCCTACTTGTTCAATCACTCCGGACCATTCGTGACCTAAGATCCGCTTCCTTGGACGGAACAATCCAAAAATCAAACGTGCGGGTAACCATACCATTGCTGGAAAATCAGAGGCACGTAACCTTACATCACCAGCAGTAACCGAAGTAGCGTGTACCTTCACCAAAACTTCATTAGATTTTGGTGTGGGTTTTTCCAACTCCTCTAATTCCAGGACTTTTGGCGAACCATATTTAGAATACACTACTGCTTTCATTTTTAGAAGTTTTATACTTGCTGGTTTAATTGATAATTTAATGGTTCAAAGATGCGAATGATAAGGCCACCAGTCGTTCTGAAATGAAATCCCGAACTAATTTCTGTTTTTAAACACCTTTCAATATGTAAATCCAGATTATTCGGGCAATCCGCATATTAAAAGAAGATAACAGTAAAATAGTGATGGCTATCCATGGTAGGATCCGTAGATCAAAGGTGTTTTCAAAAAAGAAAGTTCCGATGACAAATACTGTGATTGCTTCTGCAATTCCCAAAGCATAACTTACGTACATCGCACCGAAGAAAAACCCTGGTTCTTTTTCGAATGCAAATCCGCAATGCTCACACTCTCTGTTCATTCTGGGTTTGCTAAAATTGAAGTAAATGTTCTTTTCGTTATAGATATGTCCTTTACCACAGTTTGGGCATTTATTACTTAACATTTTATGTATCATGACTTTAAATTTTAATTGTTTTTTGCTTCTGCGAAATAGAAGTCTCTTAGCTTATGCTTTCCGTAGCGCATTGCTACGTTGTCATTGGCCATCAGGGTCAAAAAGAACTCAATCGGACCATAAGTCTCTACAGTAGTAAATTTTCGGACCGACCAAAGAGAGAAACGCCTTATCCAATCTGGCAAATGCCAAATATTAGGTGCTTTACCGTGGGCATCAAATGCCAATTCTGCAATCTCATTTTGTGTAAGTACATCTGGTCCTCCTACTGAACATTCATTAACAGATTCGTCAATCATTGTCAAGATGATTTCTGCCAAATCTGCTCCGTGAATTGGATTCATCAATTGCTCCCCTTTTCCGAAGAGAAATACGCGTCCATTCCCTGCCATTTGCAGAAAGTCTTTCATATCAGAGAAAAATCCATTGGGTCTAATCACGGTATACTCCAACCCTGACTTTTTTAGTTCATCTACAAAGGCTTCTTTAGCCTCAAAAATTTTAAGGTCTCGATGCTGGTCACCATTAATAGCGGATACATAAATGAACTTTCGGACAGCTGATCTTTGGGCTTCTCGCAGTAGATTTAAATTGGCTTGGTAATCTACATCCATATACGTGAATCCATCTTTTTGGCGAGTGATACCTATGGTAGAAATCACTGTATCGATTCCTTCACAACTTCCAGAAAGTGTATTGGGTTCTGTAACCGTAGCCTCCACAATTTCTATCCCTGGAGACTGATATTGCGCTAATTTTTCTTTCTTTCGCGTAAGCAGCCTTGCAGCTAACCCCTGTGTCATCATGATTTGTGCTATATGATTTCCTAAATAGCCTGTAGCACCTGCAACCAACACATGTTTAGTATTTACTTTTTGTAACATCCTAATTCTTTTTCACCTGATTAATTATGCTGTATATATTCCTGAACACCTTCTTTTATGAGCTGCAATACAGATTCCCATTTACCAGTGTTATCCGAAAAAGTGGCATCCATATTAGCAATAACAAAGAACCCTGAACTACCATCTGTTTTTATTTCCATATGACTGGACACCCCCAAACTATTACCTCCATGAACCCAGTTATTTCCTTTTTTGTACCAATACAGACCGTGGTTTTCGGCAAAATCATCTGGTACGATACCCGCATCAAGTTGTGGAGTAAATAGTAGTTCATAAAAAGCTGTTTCGAATAATGTATTTGATTGCCCCTTAATCCCATTGGTCATATCCAAAAGGTAGTTTGCCAAATCGTCATTAGTAGTATGTATGCTGCCTTCGGGATAGCCGTGATTTCCGTAAAATGGAAGAGGTGTATTTTTATCCAGATAAGGAGTGGCCCATTGCTGTTGGTTTACTTCTGTCACGTTAAATGTGGTATTATTCATCTGCAAGGGCGATAAAATATATGTTGCCACATAGGTTGCAAAATCTTCTTTGGTGGCAGATTCTATAACGAAGCCCATGAGTGTCGTTGCTACATTTGAATACGACCATACTTCTCCTGGTTTTATAGCAATGAAGTTAGAATCACCATATAGTGCCCCATCCGCTAAAAAATACTCTGCCAAATATTCATCAAGTGGAACAGGATTCATCACTTCGAGTTCTAGAGCATCAGTTAATATCATAGCACCTGTAGTACTCATATCCTGATTGGGCAATACAAAATAATTGGCCTTGATATACGTACTTTGATCATCTACAATCCCTGAAGTATGTGTTACCAAATGTCGTACTCGAATCACCGCATCAGGATTTGCAAGATTGACAATGCGAATAGGCAGTATATCATTTATTGGTGTATCCAAGGTAAAGTACCCTTGCTCAATAGCTTTTGCGGTAGCAGCACCAACAAAGGACTTGCTTAAAGAAGCAATATTAATAACCGTTTGGTTGTTGAAGTGACGTTGTGCTTCAATATTCTCGAACCCAAAAGAAGCCTTGTAATTAATGTTGTTACCTTGTGCGATACTCACTGCAAAACCAGCTATTTCCTGAGTTTCTATAACTTTTTCAAAGTACTCTGTTAGGTCTTCTTGAGTTTGAATTCCTGTTGCTACAGGTGGGGTACTACTTCGATCATCATCGCTGGAGCACGACGAAATGGCTGATAGCAGTATTACTAATGTTGTTCCTAAAATAAATCTAATCCTTGTTGTCATAAATGTTCGTTTTTTACTCTGCGCAATTGCGAAGTAGATGGATAATTTTTTGATGGTACAAAGATGATTTTGAAAGGAAAGACAATCGTTCTGAAATGAAATTCAGAACCTACAAAATGAAAATCAGAACTTTTTGACTACGATTCTCAAAAAAATTGAATAAGTAGTATTAAATACTTGTGATTACAACTCAGATGTTAGACAAGAGATTTTGAAACTGTGTACGAACTCCTTAACTAGGCATTATTCTTCAACCACTGCTTGGGCGTCATACCTTCTATTTTTTTAAAGTATGTATTAAAAACAGTTTTGGAGTTAAAACCACTTTCGTAGGCTAATCCCAATAAGGTCAAATGGTTGTTTTCTGGTAACAAGGCTATTTTTTTGAAATACTCAAGACGCATACGGTTCACTAACTCTGCAAAATTTGTTTGGAGACCATCATTAATGAATTTTGATAATCGATTGGGGTGGATCACCAATTCTTCTGCCAAAGAGCGAAGCGATAATTCTGGCCAAAGAAAGGCCTCTTTACCAACTAAAATTTGGTCCAATCCATTTTTCAACTCATCAGATTCTTTTGGGGTAAAGGATGGGATGTTATCCGTTTTTGAAGCTTCAAGAGAGAAGGTAGTGACTTCGATTCCTTTAAACACTGAATCTCTTAATTCTTTGAAAACTTTAGTTCCTCGTATAGGCTCCAGAAATGGATCAAATTGAAAATTAATGATTTGCCCAATACGCTCATCTACCATTTTCTCAAAGTGTTCGAGTGCAAGATCCGTTTTTTGACAATGTACCAAATAATAAAAATCCCAATACACCATCAAGTTCAAATTTTCTGACACTAGCGCTTCATCGTATTCTGGTATTTCTTGACGGTGAACGGCCCCATAAATGGCTTCAATCATAGCTACAAAATCATTATTCAGGAAGGATTTGGCATAGGCCAACATTGCATCTCTTTCTTTTAAAAATAACAGACATGCTACTTTCAAATGCCGGCTTAATGCAAAACTATTGTCAAGCTTTAGCGAATTTTCGAAGCTATTCAATGCAGTTTCGTAGTGTCCTTGCAAATAATGTATATTTCCTTGGGTATAATAATGATTTGGAGATAATGGATTAATTTTTAGAATCTGTTCGGTTTGTTCCAAAGCCTTATCAAAAAATCCCGTTGCAGTATATAGTTCTGCAAGGGCTTCCATACCTTCAGAGAAATGTGAATTTATTTTGAAACAACTTTGAAGATCTCGATACCCTTCTTCAAACTGCCAATTCCCCCAAAAATGTATTGTTGCTTTAGCAAAATACCCAGTATAAGAATCAGGGTTCATTGCTAAACCCCTATCCAAAAATTCATTTGCCTTTTTTAGCCCATCATCTCTATCCATATGCCCCCAACTTGCATTGATGGCATAACACCATCCAATAGCTATTATGGGATCTGCATAAGAAGCATCAAAGTCTGCAGCTTTTTGATAAAAACCAATGGCCTTTTCAAGATTTGGCAAGTTCCAAGTCAATTGAAAATATCTTCCTTTCAAATAGAGTTGATACGCCGTGAGGTTTTGTGTACGAACAGTGGATAGGGTTTCATCAATCTCGATATGCCCAAAATTCTCACGAATTTTATCTGCTATCAAAAGGCTAATTTCGTCCTGAAGTCCAAAAACATCATTGAGTTCTCTATCAAACTTTTCAGACCATAACAGAAAACCTGTATCTGTTCGTGTAAGTTGGGCAGAAATACGTATTCTCTCTTTTGCAATCCGAATACTTCCCTCAACGGCATTGGTTACACCAAGTTCGTTCCCTATAATCCGAATGTCCGTCGGTTTGTTTTTAAACGTAAATGATGAAGTCCGTGCAGTAACTTTAAGTCCATCAATCTTTGTAAGCGCATTAATTATTTCTTCGGTAATACCATCAGAGAAATACTCATAGGAAGTATCTCCACTCAGATTTTTGAACGGTAAGACGACAATAGATTTGTCTATGGATGATATATTTGAATTAGATAGATTCAACTTTTACAACACAACGGTAAATTTAAGAAAGTGCTAAAAGAAAATTTAACTCTCTTATAGAGAATTTGAATTTCTTATCGCGGAGCGAATAAAAATCGATCTTAAATTATCTAAAATGTAGCGTTTCAGAAATTAATAAACCCTTAAAAGCCACGTTCAAAAACGTAGCTTTTAGTTTATAAAAACGAGCATCTTTAATATTCAAAATGAATATCACATCATATTTATTCACCTACGGTTAACCACTTATATAATACCGGCACTATTAAAAGGGTAAGCAAAGTTGACGAAATCATTCCCCCAATAAGAGTCCAGCCCAATGGCGACCACAAAGAAGTTCCAGAAAGTGTTAATGGCATAAGGCCCAAAATGGTGGTAAGCGATGTAAGAACAATAGGAATAAACCTTCTTTTGGCAGCAAGCTCAATTGCTTTTACTTTTTTCCGGCCTTCGGCAATCAGCTGATTGGTGTAATCAACCAGAATAATAGAATTATTGATGACTATTCCGATAAGACTAATGAATCCAACAAAAGCAAAAAACGAAAACGACCAACCTGATAAAAAAAGTGCAATAAAAGAACCGCTTATGGCCAGTGGTATCGCCGAAAAAATAATCAACGGTTGCGTAATCGATTTGAATTGTAACACGAGAACTGCAAATATTAAAATCAGGGCGGTTACCAACAAAATACCCAAATCCCCAAAACTCTCGGTTTGAGTCTCATACTCCCCTCCTATATAATAGCTGTAACCCTCTGGCCAATTATAATTTTCTAACTTGGGTAATATCGCTTCTGTATATGTTTTTGTGTTATCGGGGTTCACTACATTGGCAGTGATCGCAGTATTTCTTTGGGTATTGAAATGGTTAATCTTCGCATAATCCTCTTCAAACTGAATAGTTGCCAATTGACTTAATGGTATTTGTTCTCCTGTGGAGCTCGCTACATATACTTTATCAAAATCCTCTAAAGACGGCCTATCTGCAAACGGAAGCCTAAGTACAACTGGATAATTTTCATCGTCTTCCTCTATTTGGATGTTATCGATCAAAAGTCCATTTAAACTTGCTCTTATGGTTTGGTCTAAATCCAAAAGAGAAACATTAAACAATGATGCCTTGTCGCGATTTACTTTAATATTAATATCAGTCTTTGCAACTGCCAATGGGTTATCAACATCCAAAGTTCCTTCAGTTTCTTCAACAATTCTTTCTACATCATAAGAAATCTGTTTTAGTACTTCAAGCTCTTTACCGATTAACAAAATTTCAATTGGTGCTTCAAAAGGAGCTCCGTTTTTAAGCTCCCTAAAGGAAATTCGAGCATCAGGATATCCGGCAAAAGTGTGCCTGAATTGCTCCAAAGTTTTATAAAACATTTCTGGATCCCAATGATCAAAATTCACCAGTACTTCACCATGATAAGTTTTGTACTCTTCTGGAATTCGATTGTAGTATACCTGAGGATTACCATGTCCTGCATTGGTGGTGTAATGAGATACAAAATCGGTGGTATCCAATACCGACTCGATATAGCGCATGGTTTTATCTGTATGCTCAATATTACTGGAATACGGATGATCAACATCGATCAGTAACATTGGTTTGTCTGCGGTTGGAAAAAAACTCACCCCAATACTCGGAAACAACAAAAGAGAACAGATTAATACCAAAAACCCTCCAAAAACGATTATCCAACCTTTCCGAAGGGAAAATTGTAAAAGAGGGCTGTACCTTTTTTCAACAAAGTATTCCAACTTTTTTGAAATAGCTGGTGTTTTTTGAGGGGCTGCTTTTTTCAACAACCTACTAGCCAAAATTGGTGTAAAAGTTAATGCCAATATCAATGAAGCTATTAAGACATAGATAACTGTTAGGGGCAAGCTACGTAAAAACTCTCCTGGCCCACTTGACAATAGCGTTAACGGAGCGAAAGCCAGTATGGTTGTAATTGTTGAACTCACAATAGCATATCCAACTTCAGAAGTTCCTTTTGCTGCAGCTTCTAGTAAAGAGTAACCTTCTTTTTTGAACCGAACAATGTTTTCGATAACTACAATTCCATTGTCCACCAATAGCCCCAAAGCAATTACCAAGGCTGCGATGCTTATTTGTTGCAACGCATAGTCTGTGAAGTCCATTAGCATAATTGCAATTAATATAGAAAGTGGTATGACCACCATGATAATAATAGCAGGTCGCCATCCTAAAAACAAGAGTATGATAATCCCTACCAACAGGATACCTTGAAACAAATTAGATATAAAATCATTAATTCTTAGTTTTACCGCCGGAGCCTGTTCGAAAGCCGTTCTTAATTCGATCGTATCCGGAAGTTTTTCCTTAAAAGTCTCAGTTATGGTAGAAAGCTCTTCGGAGAGTTTCAAAATATTACCCCCTTCTTTTTGAGTAACAGTTATATAAATAGCCTTTTTACCATTAAACCTACCTATCCAGCGTAAATCTTCATAATCATTAGTTACCGTTGCAATATCCTTTAGGTACACAATCTGCCCCTCATTAGAAAAAATAGCAGTGTTTCGAAGTTCATCCAAGGTTTCGTAGCTACCAGTAGATTTTAAGTTAAATCCTAGATTTCCAGATTTAATAGTTCCCCCAGGGACATTAACGTTGTTATTCCGTAAAGTACCAATAACCAATCTTAACGGAATCTTCAAGGTTGCCATTTTCTGAAAATCCAAACTAATCCGGATTTCCTCTTGAGGGTTTGCCTCTATATCTACTTTGTTTATATAACTGGAAACTTCGAGTGCATCCTCTAGATCCTCCGCATAATCATACAATTGTTTATAAGATTCGCCGTCAGACACCAGAGCAAATTGATTTACTACAACCCTATCTGCTGGCTTAAACTGTTCAACATCCAATTCTATAATCCCTCTGGGTAGTTCGTTTCTAATTTTGTTGATTTCTGCAACGATGTCGTCGTACTTATCATCATAATTGATACCGAATTCGGCTTCAATCTTTAGGACTGCAAGACTATTTGTTATTTCAGTCTTAATTTCTGTGATATCATCTAATTCGTCTATTACTTCTTCAATGGGATCTACCACCAAATCCTCCATATCTTCAGGGCTGGTTCCTGGATAAACCACTACAACAGTATAATTTGGTAAGGATAAAAAAGGATCCTCCGAGCGTGGCATTGTATCAAAGGAACGGATGCCTAAAAAGACCAAAAGAAAGACAGCAGTTAGAACAAAAAAATGATTTTTGAGTGCTAAGTTTGGAAGTTTCATTGTATAATATTTATAGAATCATTTGTTTTTAGAAATGGAGCCCCACTTGTGATGATTTTCGCATCAAAAGGAAGCTGAGACAAAGCAGTAGTAAAATAATCTCCTTTAACTTCTATTACGTCAATTTTTGCCACTTTCAGGGTCTTATCATCTTGGGTGTAGTAGATGGAAGCCTCCTTTTTATCTCCTTCTACTAATGCATCCATAGGAATACTGAGTAATGGTTTATTGCCTTTGGGATGAATTTGCACCTTACCAATGAATCCATTTTTAAGCTCAGGAACTGGCTTGGTTAAGGTAAGTTCAACCTCAAAAAGTCCTGTTCTTGGATTGGAAGATTCTGAAATCTCGGTTACCATACTATCAAATTCAACATTTTCGAAAGCATCAAAATGTACCGTAGCTTTATCACCCATTTGAATTTTAATGATATCTCTATCCGAAAGCCCCAATCGAACAATTTGTGAACCAGCGGTTTGTGAACTCCCTATTTTATATATGGGTTGTCCCGGAAAAATGAGTTCTCCTTTCTCGACAAACCTTTTTAAGATCTTCCCAGTGATTGGAGCATTCAATACGGCAAATCTTTGGTTAAAATGCGCTACGTTGAGATTTGACTTTGCTATAGCAGCTGCAGTTTCTGCATTTTGCTTTTGCTCAAGGGTTCCTACTGTATCCCGATACAGATTAGTGGCTCTTTCTAGATCCCGTACTGACTTATCATAAGAGTTTTTGGCTCCTACTACTTTTGCATTGATCTCCGTAAGATCCAGACTACCCAAACGTTGTCCTTGTTTTATGGTGTTTCCTTCCTCTGCATTTAGATTCGCAACGATTCCGCCAATCTTGAAAGAAAGAGTTATCTCCTCTTTGGACAATAAGGTTCCCGTAGCAATTACAGGTTGTATTTGTTTCAAGTTTGCTACCTTTTGAACTCTTACGTTCTTAAAATTTTCTTTTGTAACCGAATTTATATTGGTGTACTCCTTTTTACAACCAAGAAATAGGAATGAGGTCCATAGTAGTATTATAGCGGTAGTTTTCATTAGTATAAATTGTTTTGTGTTATTCTTATCAGGTTTGCTTTGGCTATTTTGATATTGAATCGAGCGATTGATTCATTGAGTTGCGCCGTAGTCAATTGTGTACGCGCTTCATTGAACTGCACCAACAATGCTTGATTCTGTTTATATTGAGCCTCTATAATCTTGAAGTTTTCCTGTGCACTTTTTAGTTGAGACAATTGAGCATCGTGCACAGATAATGCCTCTTCATGTTCGTAATACCCCTGAGAGGCTTCCAAAAGAATACTGTTTTGCACCTCGAAATAATCAGTTTGCAGTTGTTTCTTTACAATTTGAGCTTTACGGACCTTAGACTTGTTCCTGCCGCCTTGAAATATTGGCCAAGAAAGATTGAAACTTAATAGGTAATACCTCTGATCTTTATCAAATGTATACCCAAACCCTTGATAACCGAATTCAGCGGCTGCAGAAACATTAGGGATTAAAAACCCTTTAGTGCGTTTGATTTCAAAGTCATTGGCTTTGATGCCTTTTTCAATACTTTCCAACTCACTGCGATGTGTTAAGGCAGTTTTCTTAATTTCAGAGACTATAAACCGATCATTGTCTGATTCTGCGGGTTTATCTATGATAATCTTTGCCTCTAAATCCTTATTCATCAAAAAATTGAAAAAATTACGAGATAGCGCTATGTTTTTGTGTACAGTTGCAAGTTGAGCATTAATTTGATACAATTGAGCTTCTGCATTATAAAGGACCTCCTTGGTAGCCACATCATATTTAACAAACTTTTTGTTGACGCGCACAAGTTCTTTTAGTAGGAGACGTGTGTCATCCAGAATGCTTTTTTGTTCTATCAGTTTTAGATGATCGTAGTATGCCTTACGAATTTGAAAAGCCAATTGATTTTGGTATGCGGTTTCCTTTGCTTCATTGATAGAAACCTTGGCTTTGCTAGCTTTATGCCCGTAATAGATATCAGTGTTTAAGAGAGGCTGTACAATTCGTATTTTGGTTTCATGAAAATCATTTGGTAATAGTTGTTCATTGACGTTCTCCAAATTTGTAGGGAATTGGGGCGTCCCCGTCAATTGATTTAGGCTAGCATAGACCGGATTAAAAAGGTCACCAATCGGAAAATCTATGGTTCTTCCTCCATCTGCAAGAATATATCCAGCATTAAAAGATATATCCGGAAGAAAAAGTCCTTTGGCTATCTTCCTTTCTTCTTTAGAAATATCGGTATTCAATCGTTCTTTTAGATACTGCCTATTATTAAGTAGTCCTTCTTTTACATAATCCTCTAAAGTGTTTTGTGAAAAACACACAAAGCACAAAAGAAAAAAGATGCATCCTACAAATGGTGTTTTGGTTTTCATAATAGTTCTATTAAATATGAAGTTGAATTTTTAATTAAATGTTGCATATACAACATTATATATAAAATTTTTAGATCATTTTATTTTCTAGTTTTTTTAAGCTGTTCATTCCATCCTCCTCTAGACTATCCATAAACAAATCCATGGCCTTCTCCCATTTTGGGATAATCTCATTTACCATTTCCAGACCTTGAGAAGTCAGTTCGACTTCTGGTCGGTAATCTGCAGTTCGCAGTACAAGATTTCGCTTTTCCAACAGTTTGATATTTCTGCTTACTGTAGAACGTTCCAGACGCAAAATTTCTCCCACTTTACCTTGCTCTACTCTTCCTAATTCATGTAAAGTAAAGAGAATAGTAACCTGATTTTCGGTAATGTTTTGGTCTCCTAGAAATTTTCTAATATGACCATCAGCTATTCTAGACAATCGTCTTAACCTAAATCCGACACAATGTTGCAATGGATATTTCATAAAACAAAAGTAACAACCAATGTTGTAAATACAACATATTTAACTTTATATTAACTAATTATGAATCATGATTTCCAAAAAACATTTGTGGTTTTTGTTTTACTCCTATGCCAAAATAACCAATATTCCCTCTATTAATATCTCTTCTCCCCCTCATTTACAGCAAAAAACACCTGAATATTAAATTTTGGTCATTTACCCTTTGTTTTTGGTTAACTATTAGGCCAACATCGTAAATACATTTGTACTATCAAATTTTAATAACACCGAAAACAACAATAAAATGAAAACAATACTTCCAAACATCAAAAAAAGCACCAAGCAGATGAGCATATTTGCTGGATTAGCTCTTGCAGTACTAGCTATAATAGTTTTTATAAGCAAAAACAACACTAATGAAGATCAAGCTACTACTATACAGGCAATGCCCGTAGAAGTAGCACTACCCGTATTTGAAAAAATTACGGAATGGGACGAATATACAGGACGTTTTGAAGCAAGTAATCGCGTAGCCGTAAGAGCGCGAGTTAGCGGCTATATCCAAAACGTAAGCTTTAAAGATGGGCAATCCGTTACTAAAGGAGATGTTTTATTTACTATAGATCAAAGACCTTTTAAAATTGCATTAAGTCAAGCCAGAGCCAGTTATAGCCAAGCTCAAGCAAGGTTAACTATTGCAAAAGATAACTTTGACCGTGTGCAATCTCTAAGAGAATCAGGAGCTGTATCTTTAGAAGAATATGATAACCGAAAGCAAGCATTGGCTGGAGCAAAAGCTTCGCTACAATTGGCACAGGCTTCAGTAGATAATGCCAAACTAAATCTTGAATTTACTAAAGTAAAAGCACCCATTTCTGGACGTGTAAGTCGTGATCTGATCAATGAAGGAAACCTTATTGATGGTGGTTCTTCAAATTCGACGTTACTTACTACTATAGTAGCCACAAGCCCTATTCACTTTTATTTTAGAGGAAGTGAATCAGATTTTCTAAAATATTCGCGTCTAGCTCAAAATGGAGAAAGAGGATCATCTCGTTCTACAGCTAACCCTGTTTTTCTGAAACTTCAAGATGAAAATGAGTACAAACACAAAGCCGTAATGGATTTTGTAGACAATGAAATTGATAGAAGCACAGGAACTATCGAAGGTAGAGCAACTTTAGAAAACAAGGATGGTCTTATTGAGCCTGGAATGTTTGGTAAAGCCAGACTATTGGGAAGTGCAGAGCATGAAGCACTAATGATTCCTGACGAAATTATAGGTACCAATCAATCCGTGAGGTTTGTCTATGTTCTAGGTGAGGATAATCAAGTGACCATAAAAAATGTAGAACTTGGTCCATTACATACTAATGGATTGCGAATCATCAGAAAAGGGTTAACGCCAGAGGATAAATTGATTACCAATAACATTCAGAAGATCCGACCTGGAGTTGCGGTAAGTCCAACTGAAACCGTATTAACTACTAGTAACAAAGACATTGTAGCTTTTTCAGAAGAAGAATAAACACAATCACATAACGAATTCATTACATCACTGTCTACCAACACTTTATCATGTACTAACGGACAGTGACAGAGGATTCTTTTTTCCAATACTAAAAAATAGAAATCATGAAATTTAGTCACATTTTTATAAAAAGACCCATTTTCGCAGCGGTGTTGAGCATCCTGATATTGATCGTGGGCGGATTGGCATACGTATCCTTGCCTGTATCACAGTTCCCAGATGTTGCACCTCCAACCATTGAAGTAGTAGCAACTTATCCCGGGGCCAACGCACAAACACTTTCTGAAACCGTTGCCACTCCTCTGGAGAAAGAAATCAACGGGGTTGAAAATATGATCTATATGACCTCACAATCTGCCGCAGATGGTAGAGTTACTCTTCAAGTTGCTTTTGAATTAGGAACTGATCTGGATAAAGCCCAGGTACAAGTGCAAAATCGAGTTGCCATTGCAGAACCCCGATTACCAGAATCTGTGAGAAGATTAGGGATTACTACAAAGAAAATATCTCCAGATATCTTATTGGTTGTCAATATGTATTCTCCAAATAAGACCTACGATCAGACCTATATCGGAAACTATGCGACATTACAACTCAAAGATGAATTGGCTCGTATTAAGGGAATTGGAGACATACAACTTTTTGGTGCAGCAGAATATGCAATGCGTATCTGGTTGGACCCAGATCGAATTGCCAATCTGGATATGACTGCCGGAGAGGTATTAACCGCACTTCGAGGTCAAAATGTACAGATCGCCAGCGGAACTTTAAACACGCTCCCTTCAGGAAGCCAATCTGCATTTGAAATTAACATACAAACCCAAGGAAAACTAGTCACCACAGAAGAGTTTGAAAATATTATTATCAAATCAGGAGAAAATGGACGAATTGTACAATTAAAAGATGTAGGACGTGTAGAACTTGGCGCTCAAAACTATGCCACCAAAGGATATCTGGGTAAAGATCCGGCAATTGCCATGCCCATATTTCAACAACCTGGAGGAAATGCATTAGAAACGGCTGCAGAAATTCAAGCCAAAATGGTCGAACTGTCTAAAAACTTTCCAGAAGATTTAGAATATAAAATAGCATACAACCCAACAGAATTTGTACAAAAGTCCGTTGATGAAGTGTATCACACCATTTTTGAAGCTGTACTCTTAGTAGTATTTGTAATTCTATTATTCCTACAGTCCTGGAGAGCTGCAATTATCCCTATTTTGGCAATCCCAGTATCTCTTATCGGAACATTTGCTGTGATGCAGGCCATCGGGTTTTCGTTGAACAACTTAACCCTTTTCGGGCTAGTCCTTGCCATTGGTATTGTGGTAGATGATGCTATTGTTGTTGTAGAAAATATGGAACGTTATCTAGCACAAGGATTATCGCCAAAAGATGCTGCTCGTAAAACCATGGATGAAGTTGGTGGCGCACTAGTTGCTATTGGGTTAGTATTAATCGCCGTATTTATCCCTACTACATTTTTAGAAGGTATCTCAGGACAATTCTACAAACAATTCGGACTTACAATAGCGGTAGCCACGGCAATTTCAGTCTTTGTTTCACTAACGCTAAGTCCCGCAATGGCTGCTTTATTAATGAAGCACGAAGTACATGATCCCAATAAGAAAACTCCCCTATTACTAAGACCATTAAAATTCATTGGTGATGGTTTTAACCGATTCATGGATAACGTATCCAATCGATATGGAAATAGTGTTCGTAAATTGGTTAGAACCAGTGCAATGGTTATGGTAGTCTATGGCGGACTTATTGCATTTACTGGTTTTGAATTTAACCGTGTAGCCACTGGATTTGTACCGGCAATGGATCAACAGTATTTTATAACTGCAATCCAGTTACCACCGGGATCTTCTTTAAGCAGAACCGATAAAGTGGTAAATGATGCGTTAGACGTATTACTCGAAGTTGACGGAGTTGAAACTGCAGTATCATTTACTGGTTTTGATGGAGCGTCTTTTACCAATGCATCCAATGCTGCTGCAATTTTCGTAACACTTGAAGATTTTGACGTTCGAAACGAAAAAGGAATTGGCTACAACGATTTACTCGCCACACTACGAGGTAAAATGGCACAAATCGATGAGGCTTTCGTTGTTGTGATACCACCTCCATCGGTACGTGGTATTGGTAACGCAGGTGGATTTAGAATGATGGTTCAGGATAGAGCAAATCTAGGTACAGACGAATTAATTAACGCCACCTATACCCTAGCCGCAGCTGCCAATCAGGATCCGGCATTAAACAGTGTGTTTACTTTCTTTAACAATCAAACCCCACAATTATATTTGGATATTGATCGTGTAAAAGCAGAGCAATTAGGCATTGATGTTGCAGATGTCTTCCAGTCTTTAGAGGTATACCTGGGTTCAGCTTTTGTCAACGAATTCAACTATTTAGGAAGAACGTATCAAGTAACTGCTCAAGCCGATGCTCCAAACAGATTAACACCAGATGATATCTCCAGAATCAAGGTAAGAAACAATCAGGGCGAAATGGTGCCTCTAGGAACCATTAGTACTCAAAAAGATATTGCCGGACCCAATAGAATCCCTAGATTCAATTTATATCCATCGGCATCATTAGTTGGAGATATTGCACCAGGATACAGCACAGGTCAAGCACTTGATCGTATGGAAAAATTGGCTGCAGAAGTATTACCCCAAGGGATTTCTTTTGAATGGACAGAAATGGCCTATCAACAAAAACAAACAGGAAATACGGCGGCAATTGCATTCTTATTGGCCGTAGTATTCGTCTTTTTACTATTAGCAGCCCAATTCGAAAGCCTGGTATTACCATTAGCAGTCATCTTTATCGTACCTATGGTATTACTTTCTGCAATGATTGGTGTGGATTTGGCTGGATTGGACAATAACATCATGGTTCAAATTGGATTGGTGGTTCTCGTAGGACTGGCCAGTAAAAATGCCATTCTGATCGTCGAGTTCGCTAAACAACTGGAAGATCAGGGTAATGACTTAAAAACGGCAGTTATCGAAGCTTCCAAACTACGATTACGTCCTATTTTGATGACAGCAATGGCATTTATTCTAGGTGTTGTTCCTCTTGCTATAGCTACCGGAGCCGGTGCAGAATTGAGAGTATCCTTAGGGATTGCAGTATTCAGCGGGATGCTTGGAGTTACGCTCTTTGGAATCTTCTTAACGCCAGTATTCTATTATTTAGGACGACGATTAACAACCAAAAAATCCAATACTGAAAAATTGGAATCTGCAGAGATGATATCAAAACAAATTCAAACTGCTTAAGGATATTACATTTTGGTCAGTGTACAGGTGTTATTGGTTAACTAATAACACCTGTTGTAACCGAAATTTGTAACAAGAAATCAAAACATTAAAAACAATGAAAACTACATCATACAATATCGGAATTATAGGTTCGGGTGCCATAGGTGGTATCTTGGGAACCTACTGGGCACAAGCTGGACACAAAGTAATGTTTAGCTCGAGAAATCCTGAAAAACTAGCTACGTTAGTTGAAAAAGCCGGAGACAATTCGCAATTCGGTTCTGTAGAAGAGGCGACTCTATTTGGAGATATTATTCTGCTGGCTGTGAATTACAGTTCAATAAATGAAGCTATCGAAAAAATTAAAGGACTAGTGACTGATAAAATCATTATAGACGCCACCAATCCATTGGTTAAAACAGAGAATGGCTATCAAAATATGATTCCAGAAAACACCACTGCTGGTGAAAGAATGCAACAGTTACTCCCCGAGGCAAAAATTATGAAATCATACACCACACTTTGGTCCAAATATCTGGAAACCGAATCCAATAGAAAAGATGGATTACTAGTAATGCCGCTAAGTGGTGGTGACAAAGCAGATAAACAAAAAGTAGCGCAACTAATTATGGATTCGGGGTTTCATCCCTACGATTTGGGTGATCTTTCACAATCAAAACCTCAAGATCCAGGAAGTGCGATCTGGAATAAGCCATTACCTCTACAACAATTTGACGAGGCAATTCAAATACATTAGATTTTGGTCATACAAGGAGTGTTATTGGTTATCTATAAATACCCTTCGAGACCGAAATTTGTAATAAGAAATTAAAACATAGAAATCATGAAAAATCTAACACTAATAACTATATTATCTCTACTGTTGGTTTCCTGTGGGATTACCAAAAGAGATATTGAAGTAAACGCTCCTCTTACTGTAAGTGAAAATTACTTAGCAACAGCATCGCAAGATT
Organism: Aquimarina sp. AWH4_224; assembly: GCF_056160245.1. NCBI lineage: Bacteria > Pseudomonadati > Bacteroidota > Flavobacteriia > Flavobacteriales > Flavobacteriaceae > Aquimarina > Aquimarina sp. AWH4_224. The sequence goes on from NZ_JBSWWU010000003.1 coordinate 363,297, forward strand.
CGGTTTTCACTCAAGCAAATACGCAAATCACGATAAACTGGTGGAGCGAATTTAACGATCCTATTTTGGATACCCTTATCCAAAAAGCAAGAAAACATAATTTAGATATTAATACTGCAATAGCCAATTTTTATGCCTCCAGAGCTTTGGTAAAAGAAACCAAACTGGACAGATTACCAACCGTTACCGCCAATGGAAATGTCACCAGAACACGACTAGGGGAAAACATATTTGTCCCTGGTGCGAATCCAACATTTACCACTTACAATGGCAGCTTTGATGCCTTTTGGGAAACAGATTTATTTGGACGTGTATCCAATAGAATAAAAGGAGCTGTTGCAAATCAACAATTAGCACTAAACGACCTACAAAGCGTATATGTAAGCATTTTTGCCGAAGTATCCAGAAATTACATCGAACTAAGAGGCGCACAATACCAATTGGATATTGCAAACCGTAATCTTAATGGACAACAAGAAACTTATGATCTAACTGTTCGTTTATCAGATGCGGGAACCAGTAATCAATTGGATGTATCAAGAGCATTAGCACAATTGGAAAACACGAGAGCCACTATCCCCCCATTAAAAGCGAGAATTGAAGCATTAAAAAATAGCCTCAGTGTTTTAATCGGTGAAGTACCTGGTAGTTTGGACACCAACATTGTCACCAAAAAACCATTACCTAGTCTTCCTGAAACTATATCTATTGGAGATGTAACTAATTTATTACGCAGACGTCCTGATGTAAAACATGCCGAAGCCGAATTACAACTTCAGATTGCGAAATATAATCTCTCGGTTGCCGAATTGTATCCAAAAATTCAGTTTGGTGGATCGATAGGGTTTTCTGCTGTTGACTTTTCAAACTTTGCCAGCAACGAATCATTTACATGGAGCATTTTCCCCAGTATTAGTTGGGCAGCGTTCAACTTAGGTAGAGTAAAACAACAAATCAATAAAGAAGATGCGCTGACTCTTGCCTTATTACAACAATACGAAAAAACAGTACTAAAGGCTCTAGAAGAAATCAGAACTGCAATGACCAATTACACCAACGAATTGGAGCGTAGAGAAATATTAAGAAAATCATCTTTAGCCAGTGCGGAAGCGACTGAAATCGCGAAAAAACGTTTCAATGCAGGGCTAGATAGTTTTATCGATTACCTCAACGCAGACAATACACTATTGCTAGCAGAAAATAGATTGGCCACAAGTGAAATAGCTTCTGCTACATCCCTAATAGCCATTTACAAAGCTTTAGGTGGAGGTTGGGAGATTATCTCTGAAACAGAACTGGAAGAACAATTCGATACCATGAAATTGGCAGAATCCAAATAACAACATATATCAAATTTTAGTGTTGGATAAAACGGTGATATTTCAGAAATGAGTGTTGCCGTTTTTATCTTAAAATATGCTATCTTTTAAAAATGAAAATAGATGGCATACATACTTTATCTACGATCAAAGAGTATTTTGATTTTATCAACTTCGACTGCCCTGTTTTTAACGGATTTGCTATTGGCAGATTGGAAGATTCGGCAAAAGTGATTCCTCAAAAAATGCCTCCGTATCGCAAACGATTCTATAAGATTATGTTCATTTTAAGCGGAGAAATTGACATGCATAACAATGAGAATGAAGGTCACCTTAGCAATAATACTTTATTTTTTTCTGGCGAAGGTCATATCCAATCCTGGGAAAGTATTGCACCGATGAGCGGATATATCATCTATTTCACCTCAGACTTTTATTCCGTAGTTCATAAAAAGAATAAATTACATTCTGATTTTCCTTTTTTTACTCAAAACGCATCGATGAGTATCTCCATAACTCAAAATGAAAGTGAGCACTTGCAGCGAACTTGCGAAAATATCATTTCGTTATCTCTTCAAAATTTATCGAATAAAGAGGATATTTTCAGATCTTATCTCAATATCGTACTCCTGGAATCCAAAAATCTCTACGAAGAAAAATTAGGGACTACGGCTGTAGTTCAGGATTCAGATAAACGAATATTGAATAGCTTTAATCAACTTATAGAACAACAGTATAATTTGGACCAAGAAAATGTACTTAAATCGGTAAAAGAGTTTGCCAATCACATCTCTATCCACCCTACCCATCTTAACTATGTGGTAAAAAGTCTAACGGGCAATACCGCTTTACAGCTTATCCATAACAGAAAACTCCAGGAAGCGAAGTCCTTATTATTTCAAACATCTAAAACCGTTAGTGAAATTGCCTATGATTTACATTTTGACAACCCTACTCATTTTGTGCGTTTTGTAAAGAAAAAAACCGGTAAAACACCTCTTCAATTACGCAATAATTAAGACGAACTACTTTTTTTACTAGTAGTCCAATACTATCTTTTAGACAAGGATTTTTTGTGTTGGGATAAAAAATAAGGCACTGCCATAGAAAGTAGCTTCTCAATTCATTCTTTAATTGTTTGAAAAACTGTATTTTGTAATAAAATTTCTTGCTTGAAGGTAGACGGGATATATACTTTAAAAACTATTGAAGAATATTTTAATTTTATCAATGTTGAATGTCAAATATTTGATGGTTTCAGTGTTGGCCGAATTGAAAAATCTGCTGAATCCATTCATAAAAAAGTCCCTCCATTCAGAAAGAAATTCTTTAAAGTTATGCTTATTTTGAGCGGAGGTATTGATATGAGCAACAATCAAAATAGTGCGCATTTAGATACCAATACACTTTTTTTCTCAGGGAAAGGTCATATTCAATCCTGGGACAATTTGGAACCGATGACCGGTTTTGTAATTTATTTTACATCAGATTTTTATACACTGGTACACAAGAAAAATAAATTACATTCTGATTTCCCCTTTTTTACTCAAAATGCATCGATGAGCTTAAAGATCAATCCAGAAGAGAGTAATCATTTGCAGCGAACCTTTGAGAGTGCATTGCTGTTATCACAACAAAATTTATCTAACAAAGAAGATATATTTAGGTCTTACCTCAATATTTTGCTCTTGGAATCCAAAAATCTTTATGAGCAAAAACTAGGAACAAATGCGGTAATCCAAGATTCTGATAAACGTATTTTAAGTAATTATAATCAACTAATCGAACAGCAGTACGGTACCAACAAAGAGAAGGTATTGAAATCGGTTAAAGAATTTGCAGATGCCCTATCCATTCATCCTACACATTTAAATTATGTAGTAAAGAGTTTAACAGGCAATACCGCTTTACAACTTATCCATAATAGAAAACTTCAAGAAGCAAAATCCTTATTGTTTCAAACGTCTAAAACCGTTAGTGAGATTGCCTACGATTTACACTTTGACAACCCCACCCATTTTGTACGTTTTGTAAAGAAAAAAACAGGCAAAACACCACTTCAATTGCGCAATACTTAAAATTGGTCATCCCTCCTTGTTTTTTGGTTTAATACAAGGCTACTTAGCCAGGTACATTTGTAGTGTAATATTTAATGAATCACTATAAAATTTAAATACAATGGAAAATTCAAATCAAACTATACAAGGAAAAGTAGCCATCGTTACAGGAGCATCTAAAAACTTAGGCGCAGAAACAGCATCTTATTTAGGAACATCTGGAGCAAAAGTAATCGTTCACTATTTCAGCGATAGCAGTAAACGTGAAGCAGAAAAAATCGTGGAGCAAATTGAAGCTAGCGGAAACAATGCAAAGTTGGTACAGGCGGACCTGAGAAAAGTATCCGAAATCAAACGTTTGTTTGATGAAGCAGAAACCACTTTTGGAAAAGTTGATATTTTGGTAAATACTGCAGGTACCATGCTCAAGAAACCAGCTGCAGAAGTCACAGAAGAAGAGTACGATCAAATGTTTACGATTCATACCAAATCTGCTTTTTTTCTATTAAGTGAAGCCGCCAAACGCATCAATGATGGTGGACGAATTGTGAACATCTCCACCACCCTTACGTCGGTTACCACAGGGCTATACTCGGTATACGCCGGGGCAAAAGCTGCATCAGAACAATTTGTAAAAATGATCGCCAAAGAAATTGGCTCCAGAGGGGTAACCGTAAACTCCATAGCACCCGGTCCGCTTAACACATCATTTTTCTACCCGGTAGAAAACGAACATTCTATTGATTATCTGAAACATATGTCTGTTCAAAACAGATTAGGAGAAATCTCGGATGTATTGCCAATGATCAAATTTTTAACCAGCTCTGAGGCGGGTTGGATAACAGCACAATCCATAAGAGTGAACGGGGGAATGTTCTAAATACTTCTATATAACCATAAGCAGGGATTACTCCTTACTTTAAGAAACTATAAACGTTTATAAATTGATTAAAGGAGCTTTCTTTAGTTCATTTTTAAGATTAACCCATAGACCTATTTATTAGGATCATAAAAACATAAAAAAAATGAAAACAATAGCACAAAATAGCACGTATAAGATAGGTGGAGATATAGAAGTAAAACGTCTTGGATATGGTGCTTTACAAACCACTGGTACGGGAGGGTACGGACATCCTAAGAACAAAGAAAAAATGTTACGCCTACTGCAAAAAACCATGGATTTGGGGATCAACTTCATCGATACTGCAGATAGTTATGGGCCTTACATTTCAGAAGAACTGATCGCAGAGGCACTACATCCATATCGTAAAGAAACTGTAATCGCCACCAAAGTGGGTTATGAACGCCCTAATGGAAACTGGATCGTTAATAATGACCCAAAACGTATGCGTAAAGCCTTAGAAGGAAGTTTACAACGATTAAAAGTCGAGCAAATCGATCTCTATCAATTACATCGTATAGATGCTTCGATCCCTTTATCAGAACAGATCGGTTTTTTGGCAAATGTACAAAAGGAAGGATTGATCAAACACATTGGATTATCCGAAGTGAACCTACAACAGTTACAGGAAGCAATGACTTATGCACCTATAGCTAGTGTACAGAATCAATATAGCTACGGGAATAGAAAATGGGAAGATGTTCTGGAGTTTACCGCTCAACATGACATCGCATTTTTACCATGGTATCCTTTGGATGCAGGCAACGTTTATGGCAAACAAAAACTAGAAACTATTGCCAAAAAATATGGCTTTAGTGCGCATCAAATAGCTCTTGCCTGGTTGCTACACCATTCAAACAATATTATTGTAATCCCTGGAACATCTGATCCAAAGCATTTGGAACAAAATATGGTGGCCGGACAAATCCCATTATCGGCTCAAGATTTAGAATTTTTAGAACTTAAATAATCATTTAAAATTAAAAATAATGGAATATCGAAGAATGGGAAATACAGGGTTACAGTTAAGTGCCCTTTCCTTTGGAAGCTGGGTGAGTTTTCATAAACAGATTAATGACACACTTGCCGATAGACTCATGGGAATTGCCTATGATCATGGTGTGAATTTTTTTGACAATGCCGAGACATATGCTTTAGGCGAAAGTGAAAAAATGATGGGTAGCGTTTTAAAAAAGAAAAATTGGGAAAGAAGCTCTTTTGTTGTGTCTTCAAAAGTATTTTTTGGTTGGCATGGAAAAGATAACAAACCTAATCAGATGGGTTTAAGCAGAAAACACTTAGTTGAAGCGTGTCATGAAGCATTACAGCGTTTACAAGTGGATTATTTAGATCTTTACTTTTGTCATAGACCTGATGAGAACACCCCTATTGAAGAGGTAGTATGGACTATGAATATGCTTATACAACAAGGAAAGATTTTATACTGGGGCACTAGCGAATGGAACGGCGTTCAAATTATGGAAGCACAAAGAATCGCACAACAATATGGTCTTATTGGTCCAAAAGTAGAACAATCTCAATACAATCTTTTAAAGAGACATAAAGTAGAAACCGAGTTTAAAGATATTTACAAAAACATTGGGTTAGGCATAACCGCATGGAGTCCATTGGGAGCAGGATTTCTAACGGGAAAATATCTTGATGGTATTCCTGAAGGTTCTAGGTTCTCTATTAAAGGAATGGACTGGCTTTCTAAACAATGGTTACAACAAGAAAAAATGGAACAACTACAGCAACTCAAGAATATCGCTGATGAACTAGGCATTACACTTGCTGCTTTAGCCATTGCCTGGACGCTTAAAAATCCAAATGTAAGTTCTACCATTTTGGGAGCCTCAAAAGAAGAGCAGCTTTTAGAGAATCTAAAAGCTTTAGATGTACTACCGTTGCTTACGGATGACATTTTAACTCATATTAATTCGATTACGGGATAAATACGCTAATGTTAAAATTTCAAATCACCCCAAAACCATTTTCAGGCTTTTATTGCATTCGATTTTGGTCATTTTACCTATAATTCTGGTTTAGTATTGCCGCATAATGGTAGATACCTTTGTAATGAAAATCAATATGAACTTAAAACGATATAGTCATGAAAAAGATAAAATCAACATTTATTGTGTGGATAGCAATTTATCCAGCAATAACAGCAATATTAATGGTTTTTGGAGAATACTTAAACCACTTACCAATTCTGCTTAGAACCTTTGTTCTAACCATAATTCTAGTGCCTTTGATGGTGTATTTTCTGATTCCATTTTGGACCAAAGTATTTTCAAAATTAAAGACAAGTAAATAATTGTCAATTATAAAAGAAAAAGCCCCGAGCTTCGAAAATTAAAAATCATGCAAAAAATCCGAATTAAACCTATATATATTAAAACCATATTCATTCAGTATGTCAATACGCTTTACTAAGAGAACTGTGAAAAAGTAAGTTTTAACGAGCTGATTATAATTCACATCATCAAATTTAAACATACAAACTTGATATCCTTTTTATTTATCTTGTAGCTGTGAAAACAACCACAAATTATTATAAAGATATATACTCATTACTTGAAGGTTTAAAAACGGTTCAACCATTGAGTGAGGATTTTCATATTCATAAGTTTTCAGATACTCCTAGTACTTGGGTTAAAGAGACCAGTATTTTTCGAAGTAACACCTATTCTATTATTTTACTAACCAAAGGCGAAGCAAAATATAAGATTGGACTTTCAGAATATTACATAACAAGTGGTAGTCTTTATTTCCAAGCACCTCAGCATCTAAGATATTACAATAGATTATCCGATTGGGAGGGTTATGTTATAGTTTTTATGGACAGTTTTTTTGAAAATCATCCTACCTTAAAAGAACTGATAACACAATTTGATGGTTTTAAAATCAGTTCGAAGGTCATGATTCCTCTCAAGGAAGATATTCTTTCAGAAACCGGAATAATGTTTGAGCATCTCTATAACATAAGCTATTCGAATAGTGAAGAACGTTTCAATAAAGCAAAAGCCCTATTAGAGTTAATTTTACTTCAATCCAACGAGCACTACAATCATCTTTACAAAGACCAAAAAGAGTCCAAACAACATCGTATCGTAAAACAATTTGAACAGATTTTAGAGGAGCACTTATACCTTATCACTCAAAAAAAGGTAGAACGGCAGCTTACTATATCGGAAATCGCAGAAAAGATTAATGTCAATGCTACTTATTTAGGAGAAGTACTTAAAAAAGTGACCGGTAAAACACCTAAAGAAATCCTTTCGGATCGCATTATTCTTGAAGCACGTTCTTTATTGAATAATACCGATATGGCCATTAATGAAATCGCTTATTTTTTGTTGTTTCAGGATGCTTCGAATTTCACCAAGTTTTTTAAGCTTAAAACCGGATTTTCACCATCAAAATATCGTAAATAGCACTTATTTTTATGAAAAACTGGATTTTTTACCAGTTACTCTTAATTCTTCACCATAAAAATACCTACAATTCGTCTGACATTTGTACTGTAATTAAAAACACAGTACATCATGAAAACGAATAAAACATTTAAACTTGGAAATTTTGAAATTAATAGAATTGGCTTCGGTACCATGCGAGCTACTACTGGTGAAGGTATTTGGGGAGATTCATTAGACAAAGAAAATGCCATAAAAGTCATTCGTACTGCTATCGAAAATGGCGTTAACTTTATTGATACCGCAGACACTTATGGGCCTTATACTTCAGAACTATTGGTCCAGGAAGCTATAAGACCTTTTGGTGATCAAGTAATGCTAGCAACAAAGGCTGGTGCTATAAAATATAAGCCTGGAGCTGTAATATCCAACGGACACCCATATTACCTTCGTACCGCTTTAGAAGGAAGCCTTAAACGATTAGACAGAGAAGTCATCGATCTGTATTTCTTACATCGTGTAGACCCAAACATTCCTATTGAAGATTCGATTGGAGCCTTAGCTCAATTTCAAAAAGAAGGTAAGATCAAACATATTGGTGTCTCTAATGTTACACTTGAGCTTTTGGAACGTGCACAATCAGTTGCAAAGATCGATGCCGTGCAAAATGCCTTTAGTTTTAAAGATAGACGCTACGAAAATGTGGTTAATAAGACCACCAAAGAAAACATCGCCTTTATTGCTCATACTCCCGTTGCAAAAAACAGTTGGGATAACACCACTTTAGAAATAGCAGAAAAAGAGCATATTTCTACAAATCAACTATCACTTTCTTGGTTATTACATTATGCCCCAAATGTGGTTTCTATTCCAGGAACTTCATCAGAAAAGCATCTAATAGAAAACTTAGACTCTTACAATATCAATATACAATCATAAGTAACGCATATAAAAAACATTAGAAATCATGAAAATAGTAATCACAATGACAATGGTTTTAATGACGATGTTCATGAGCCTTGCCAACGAGAAAACAAGCCTGGAAGAAATAACCTCTTTCAGCACGCACAGACCAACAGCGGTGGTCGTTTCAAAAGAAGGACGCATCTTTATCAATCTGCCATATTCCAATTACTCTTCAGAAACACATATGTATTCGGTTCTAGAAGTATTTAAGGATGGTACTAAAAAGCCCTTTCCTAATATGCCATGGAATAAAAAACCTAAAAGAAAAGAGAGATTAAATTCATTTTTAAATGTACAAAGTTTAACTATAGATACTGAGAATGACTTATGGATTTTGGATACAGGGTCACCCAAACGCAAAGGTGTGATCAATGGTGGTGCAAGAATCATACATGTAGATTTAGAAACAAATAAAGTTCTTGATATTATTGCTATTAAAGATGACGTCCTATCTCCTAAAAGTTACCTAAATGACTTACGAGTAGACAAGAATCAATCGCACATTTATATTACCGATAGTGTCGATGGTGGAATAATCATTGTTAATGTATTAACAAACCAACAACGTAGGGTACTGCAAAATTTTGTCCCGATAAATGATATTCAAAAACCTTTAGTTATTGAAGAAATTTCTTTGCAGAACACTTCTAATTTTTATGCTACCGATGGGTTGGCTTATGATCCAATTAATGATGTTGTTTATTTTCAGTTTAGACCATTTTCAGGTTCATCTGCTCTAATGAAAATTGATGGTAAATCTTTAAACGACTTTTCTCTTTCCCAAAGCCAGGTAGATAGTAAAGTGGCACATATAGGTAACACAGTTATCGCTGATGGTATAAAATATAAAGATGGATCAATTTACCTCACAAACTTAGAACAAAATGCTATTTCCAGATATGATTTAGATCATCAGGAATTAGTAAACGTAGTGGCCGGCCCTGACATTAGCTGGCCAGATAGTATTGATTTTGATAATCAAGGCAATCTGTATTTTACTACTGCTCAATTTCATAGATTACCTATTTTAAACCATGGGATTGATGAGCAAAAAGGAAATTTTAAAGTTTTCAAGATCAATGAAAATCCTAAAACAGGTTTCAAATTAAAATTTGCTCCCCACATAGGGCTAACCAGCGTAAAAGACGGTATGTTCGTTAATCATGCAGGTGAAAATCCTATTGCACAGATTCAATTTATCGCATCACAAGGTTTTAAAGGGATAGAAGATAATTTTATGAAGATTCGACCTGTAGCGCAACAAATTGCTATAGCCGAAGAATTAAAGAAACAAGGAATGGAATTAGGTTCTTTTGTTCATAATACAACTACTTGGCAGGATGCAACATTAGTTTCAGAACCATCAGAAGTCAGAGAAATTATATTAAAAGAAATCCGTGAAACTATAGAAGTAGCAAAACGTGTTAATGGCAAATATCTAACCTTATTGTCAGGGAGAAGTCATCCTACTTTGGAACGCCAATATCAAAAAGTAAATTTTATTGAAAATTTAAGAGTCATTGCAAAAGAAGCAGAAAAAGCAGGATTGGCTTTAGGACTAGAAGCCATAAACGGCAAAGAGTTTCCAGGGACATTTGTTACCAAGGTTACCGATGCCTATGAAATAGTAAAAGCAGTAAATAGTCCATCTATAAAACTTACATTCGATATTTACCATGTTCAAATTGAAAATGGAAACATCATTGAAAATTTTAATCGAACATTTGACGAGATTTCCTACATCCACATGGCTGATAATCCAAAACGAAGTGAACCTGGCACAGGTGAAATCAATTATATCAATGTCTTAAAGCATATATATAAAAGTGGCTATAAAGGATTTATTGACATGGAACACATCAATAGTATTTCTGGTAAAACTGGTGAACAAAAAATATTAGACATTTATAGAAATATAAATAGTAAATTATGAAAAAGATAAAATCAACATTCATTGTATGGATAGCTATTTATCCCGCTATCACAGGAATTCTTTTACTATTTGGAGAGGCATTAAATAAAGTTCCTATCATGTTTAGAACTTTCATTTTGACCATTATTCTGGTTCCATTGATGGTTTATGTATTGATCCCTTTTTGGACAACTATTTTGAAAAGATTAAATAAAAAGTAAAGCTGTGGTTATTAAACCATAATCACTACTTTTAAATTATAAAACACATAAAAATTAAGGCTAAATACTAGTTTTGTAATATGATTCTTGAGAACCAATATTTTGATTATGAAACAATTACTTTTAGTACTTAGCCTTAGTATTCTTTTTCAAAGTTGTAAAATAGCCGATCTAAGAACAGCGGCTATTGATGAAAATACACCTAACAGAGAAGAAAAAGCCATCTTGCTCATTGATAAAGTAATTGCAACTTACAATCTGCAGAAACTCAGGGATGCTGACACCTATTCTTGTAAAGCCTCTGACAATTGGAAAGGCCTAATGGCAATTGTTAACCCACTTCCCAAAGACAATGAACTTATGGAACTTCGATTGAGACCTAATTCATTTGACGGACAATTCAATTACCTGAAAACAAAGAAAAAAACCATCCATGGTGTGCAATCTTTTAAATACTACAAGATCAAAGAGAATGGGGATATCATTCGTAAAAAGAAAAGAAGTATTGTTTTTACATTACCAGCTATTCAATATTTTTTTGAGTTACCGCTTCGTTTGAAAAACGCTCCTATCCTAAAATACGCGGGAACAACCACATTTGAAAATAATGACTATGATTTGGTCTTTGCTACCTGGCAACAATTGAAACCGCACAAAGAACACGACCAATACTTGCTGTATATTAATCAGAAAACAGGCCATCTGGATTTTGCCAATTATACCGTACGTGGCATGTATCTCCCAACACCAAAAAATATCTATGGTTCTATTCGGTACACAAATTTAAAGGCAAACGAAGACAGCGTAGTTTATCCAGGAACTATGTTCGTTCAACTCAACCAATTGAAAAAGGAAAAACGTACTTTACACACCCTACACTTTTCTGATCTGAAACTCAATAGTTTTGACGTCTCCTTACTCTATCCCATTAAGAATTTGGAGTTTATTGGGGATGCGAAATCAAAATAGAAATATTGATCTTCATGACACGTCCCTAACTGAGTCCATTATCAAAGGAGAAGCCTTGATCGGATTGACACAAAGAAATGCCATACATGCACAAAAGACCAGTGACTTTCGTTACAGGTCTTTAATATTAAAAAATGGTCATTTTGTCTCGTATTATGGTTAACACTAAGGAGCATTATGGAAGTAGCTTTGTAATGAACTTAAAAATCTTAGAAATCATGAAAAACGAATATCATCAATTTGAAACCCCATCGATATTATATATCATTATATCAGAGTTAATTTTCTTGAAAGAAATCAGAAAAGCAAACCATTATGTAAAAAAATCACTTACCTTTTTCTATAGTAAACTAAAGGCCCGTTATCAAAAATTTATTCAAAATGAATGGACTCGAGCCTACCTTGTTCTTTCTGGGTATATGGCAGTTTCAACCTTGTTATTACTGGCAGCTTATCAACTAGTGATTGTCTTTTAAAAAATTAGATTTTGGTCAGTCTCGTAAAATTTTTAACTAACTTTGAATTATGACCAAAAAAGCGATACCTGTTTTTGAAACGAGTAATGACCTTCATGAGGCTACAGGGTACTACCATCGTAGTCATATCCCTGGATTTGATATTTTTACGTTAGAGTCTTTGGACCCTACAACCCGAAGATGTATGCCTCCCTACCGACAGGGTTTTTATCAAATTGGTATTTTGAGTAACGCCGGAAGCAGTCAAATAAACATTAACACCAACGAGGTCAAACTCGAAAAACTTCCGCTTTGGTTTGTTGTCCCCGGCCAGGTATTTTCTTGGGTAAGAAGTCCCGAAACTGCTGGATACCATATTCAATTTCGGAAAGAATTTGTTACTGAAATTGTTCAAAATTTAACCGCAGAATTTCCTTTTCTAAAACTTGCCGAAAATAGTGTATTCTTAATGACACCAGAAGAGCAAAAATCGCTAGAGTTAGATATGCAGCGTATGCATTCGGTATTTCAGAATCCTCATCCTTATCAAGAAAAGATGCTTCAAGGGATGCTAGTTTCGGTATTGTACAACTGTAAATCGATTTACGAACGTTTTAAAACTACTGAAAGTCATTTATCACGAGGGCAAGTACTTGCTCAGCAATTTCAGCAACTGGTCGACAAATTATACATCGATTCCAAAAATGTAAGTGACTATGCAGAGCAGCTGAATGTAACTCCAAATTATTTGACCACTACAGTAAAACAGATCACAGGTAAAACTGCCAAAGACATTATTCAAGAACGTTTGTTTTTGGAAAGCAAGACCATCCTTTCATTTACAGATTTGGACATCGCAGAAATTGCCTATCAACTTAACTTTTCTGAACCTACCCACTTTACCCGTTTCTTTAAAAAGTATAGCGGTACGACGCCTAATAAATTTCGGCAGACACTGTAATTAAGATTTGTGTCATTTTCCCAATGAAACTGGTTATTTTTTCACTTCATCTCTTCAGAACTTTGTACTGTAATTATAAAGTACAATGCCATGAAAGAGAATAGAATTGCCCTAATTACAGAAGCTGATAACGGACTAGGGTATCAATTTGCTTCCATATTAAAGAAGCAAGGCTTTGAAGTTGTAATCGCAACTAAAAAAGATGCTCATCTCAATCTTCATGAATTAGATCTTGAAGGGATCCAATTCATAGAAACAGATTTGACTCAAACAAAAGGAGTTACTCAACTCTATTCCTTTATCAAAACCGTTTACGGAAAACTAGATGTTCTTATCAACAATGCCGAAATTGCTAATGGTTTTGGTCAAAAGATCACCGAGTTGGATATGGATGAAGTCAAAAAACTATATGACGAAAACCTGTTTTCTGTGATGCATCTTACAAAAACACTTTTTGAATTACTCAACAAAAGTAAAAATGCAATAGTAATGAACATCACTAGCGGATTAGGTAGTATGGATAAAATGAAAGATCAAAACTTTGATTATTCAAGCTACAAGATAACCGCATACTCTACGGCAAAAGCCGCCCTGGATATGTTCACTTTGATCCTCCAAAGAGAGTTCGAATCGACCAACATCAACGTAAAAAGCTTTGATCCGATTAGACCAAAAAACTGTACACACAACCAAGTAACGTTATGCCCGGATGTAGAAAAAGAATTCCTCGGTCTATTACAGATTGAAAGTTTTGCAGCCACAAACTAGAACATGATGCATATTTTCTTAGGAAAACCCTGTGATATCAATTTCTCCCTCATGTATTGATTACACTTAATATGGTTGTAAAGGGTTTTAAACTATCATATGTCTATTGTATTTTCTATTTAGGTTTAAATCTCACCTCATTCAAGCTCACTTTTATTATGGATTTTTCTGGCTCTAACCAAAAAGTATAAGTCTTCTACCAAAATGTGTAAGTCGTCAACCCTATACCTGATATAACTTTGCAATCAAATGATCAGCACAAAATTATTTAAGGAGATCATTTTCTATTTTTAATTGAATAATGAGAAGAATACGTAAAATCATACAAAGAATGTTGTTAACTATTGGAGGTATTATTGGAGCACTTGTGATCACTGGTATCCTATTTGTAAATTTCAGTCCTCAATTTGGAGGAAAGATCTCAAAAGAGCAATTAATCGAATATGCCAAATCTGAAAACCATAAGGAAGGGAAATTCATAAACATAGGCGGCGTAACCTCTGAAATGAGCATGGGAAATATGCTGAAAGCCATAGGAGGTATGTTTAAGAACATTCCCAATGCCAAACCAAATTCTCCAATAGAAGTTCAAAAAGTAGATTCGCTAAACATTGCCAATTACCATTCAAAAACAAGATTTATTTGGTTTGGGCATTCTGCTTTTTTACTGCAGATGAATGGTAAGAATGTCATAATCGACCCCATGCTAAGTGAAGTTCCCGCTCCTCACCCCCTATTGGGAGGAAAACGATTCAATAAAGAATTGCCTATTGAAATTGAAGAGCTTCCCAAAATAGATGCTGTAGTCATTTCTCATGATCATTATGATCATTTGGATTATGAGTCTATATTGAAGCTAAAAGATAAGGTAAGCATGTTTTTCACCCCATTAGGAGTGGGAACTCATTTGCAAGAATGGGGAGTCCCAAAAGAAAAGATAGTCGAGTTAGATTGGTGGCAAGAAACTACATTTGAAGACCTGACTTTTATCAGCACCCCTGCACAACATTTTTCGGGAAGAGGGTTATCGGATCGAGATCACACCCTTTGGTGTTCCTGGATCATTCAATCCAATGACGAGAACATATTCTTTAGCGGAGACAGTGGTTATGCGTCACACTTTAAAGAAATTGGCGATAAGTATGGTCCTTTTGATTTTGCGATGATCGAATGTGGGCAGTACAATGAACTATGGTCCGAGATTCACATGTTTCCAGAAGAGACTGCACAAGCCGGTAAGGACGTAAAAGCAAAAAGAATAATGCCCATTCATTGGGGTGCTTTTAAATTGGCGCAGCATTCTTGGACAGATCCTATAGAACGTGTAAGCAAAAAAGCAGATGAATTAGGTCTTACACTAGTCACTCCCGAAATAGGAGCATCAACAGCTATTGATGATGAAGGTGTTTCTCAAAATAAATGGTGGAATCACTATCAAAAATAAGTTGTAATTTTAATAATCCATAATGTACTAACAATGCCGAGTTTTAACTTCAAAAGTATCACCGAGTATCATAAGCACTTTGAATTACCTGATCCACAAAACCCTTTATTAAGTGTATTGCATACTGAACTGGAAGAAGGGGAAGAAGAAAACTGTGATACCCATTCGTTTGAGGAACCCATAGAACTTTGTTGTGATTTTTATGCGATAGGCTTCAAAAAAATTATCTCGGGTGAAATTACCTATGGCCGTACAAAATATGACTGTACAAATGGTACACTTCTATTCACGGCTCCCAATCAAAAATTGAGTTTTAAGGATTTAGTGTTTAGCTCAGAGAGTTATCATATTGCATTTCATAAAGATTACATTCAAAGTTTGGATATATACCAAAAAATTAAAAAGTATAATTTCTTTAATTATCATGTGAATGAAGCACTTCATTTGTCTCCAAAGGAAGAGCAGATTGTAAAAGATATTTTTAAGAACATCACCATTGAATATCACAATAATCAAGATGAATTTAGCAAAGAAATTATCATCTCACAACTGGATACCTTATTAAAATATGCGGATCGATTTTACAAAAGACAATTTCTTGATAGAACCGATAATAATAAGATTTTGATCACAAAATTCAAGGAAATATTAAATGCTTATTTTGAACAAAATCTATTGGCAGAAGAAGGCATCCCAACGGTGGATTGGATGGCTGCACAGTTAAACGTAAGTCATCGTTATATGAGTGATACGATTAAGGCTGAAACCGGTAAAACAGCGATCGATCAAATCAATCTATTTTTGGTAGAAGAAGCCAAAAGTATGTTGCTAAATCCCAACTTATCTGTATCTGAAACGGCGTATCAATTAGGTTTTGAATATCCACAATATTTTACCCGAGTGTTTAAAAAGAAAGTGGGCATGAGTCCCAAAGCATATATCGAAGCGCATTCTTTGAACTGACAATACTTTGCCTTCAAATTTTAAACCCACTACCTTATTCATAAAGCTCTCCTATCCTGCTCTTGTAGGTAGTTCCGATTGGAATTTTATGATGTTCAATATGTAACCTATTCCCTTCTATTATTTTTACTTTTTCTTTAGCCACAATAAATGAATTATGAATGCGTAGAAATCCTTTGGGTAATTCTTTTTCAAATGTTGAGATTTTCTGCAAAATCACAATCATTTCGTCTTGCAAAAACACCTTACAATAGTTCCCGGAGGCTTCGATAAACAGTATGTCCTTAAAAAAGACTTTTATCTGTTTTGAACCTGATTTGAGATATACAAATGGGTGTTCATTGTGATACTCGTGGGGTGATATGTTCTTATTGGCCATCACCACCTTATTGACTGCCTTGATAAATCTTTCAAAAGAAAAAGGCTTTAATAAATAGTCTACCACGTTAAACTCGTACCCTTCTAAAGCAAATTCCTTATGTGCAGAAGTAACGATAATTTGAGGTGTTTCTGGTAGCGTTTTCAAGAATTCAAACCCATTAATCTCTGGCATATTCATATCCAAAAACAAAAGATCGACCTTTTGCTCTTGCAACATTTGGATGGCTTCAAAGGCATTGTAGGCATTCCCTACCTTCTCCAGGCTTTTCAACTTTTCCGAAAACCCCTCGATGATACGATGCGCAATGGGTTCATCATCCAAAATGATATATTTCATAAAGTTTGAATTTTTAGCGTTGCTTGATAGGTGTCTTCTCCTTTTTTGAGGAGTAATTCATGTCTCCTTGGGTAAATCAATTGAAGTCGTTTTTTCAAATTAGACAACCCAATCCCTTTAGCTCCACGTATTACAGGTTTAAAATTATTTATTATTTGGAAAAACACAGTGTTCTTTGTAGCCTTAAGGTCCATATCAATATACGCATCATCCACCATACTTTCTACTCCATGTTTTATGGCATTTTCTAATAGCATGATGAGCATTAACGGGGCTATTTTGATTTCTATATCATCAATCTGAATTTTAAAAGAAATCCTTACCTCTTTTTGATACCTCAACTTATGAATCTCCAGATAAGTCTCCAGGTATTCAATCTCATTCTTTAAAGTAACATAATCATTTTCTCCCTCATAAATGGTGTACCGCATGACTTCAGAAAGTTTTAAAATGACTTCTGGAGCTCTATCCGACTTTTCTATCGCCAAGCCATACAAATTATTGAGGGTATTAAAGAAAAAATGCGGGTCTACTCTGCTTTTTAACAACATTAATTCTGCTTCATTTTTGTCATTTTTCAAGCTTCTGTACTCTTTCCAAAGCCTAAAGAGCCATCGTAGCACCAAATACCCGAACGTAAAAATAAATAGATACTGGAACAGATAAAAGTAATTGTCATGGATCTCTAATCCCGACAATTCTTCCATTCTTTTGAAATGTAACATCCCAAAAAGCTCGGCAATCAATAAAGCAACAGCTATAAAGGTTGCGTATTTCCTAAAAATTCTAAGCATGTCTTAAAGGTACTGTTTTTACAAAAGTTCTGTACATCGATGTGATGGATAGGACATTTACAATGACAGATACTCCAAAAACAATGATCGATAGTTATTCGACTTAACATATGAATTATCTATCCCAGGATCTCTCTCTACGATCATAAATTTTAGTAAGCACTCTACTTAATAGCTATGTTTAATGAGCCAACTTCAAAAAACAAATGAAAAAATGAAATCAACCTTATTTCTTGTACCGTCTTTTATCTTATTACCCTTATTTGAGTTAGAAGCGCAGGTAGACCCCGTATTTCAGGAGGAGATGCTCCCTTTCCAGAAGGAAGTTATTGCAAAACTCTGCGGAAAATCAGAAATCTCAAATGGCATGTTTCTAACTCAGCGGGCATCTCCCGAAGAACGAGAAATCACCGCAACCTATTTGTCCAATGCTCTCACGGCAATAGGGTGGAAATTAGAAAACCATCACTATGAGGTTACCAATGGCAACCCCTTTCTTGATTTGATCTTAAAACCGATGCAAGGAATTAATGTAGCGGCCGTTTTGCCTGCAACAACACCCAATGACACCTATGTTGTCTTTGGGTCTCATTATGATACCGAACGAGGTAGTCCAGGGGCTATTGATAACGCCACGGGTATAGCACTTTGCTTATCGGTTGCCAGACAGTTGAAACAACTCGAGAACAGAAAATTTAACTTCATTCTGGTGTTTTTTGATCAGGAGGAAGATAATGAAGTAGGAAGCAGAGCTTATGCCAAAATGCTAAAAACCACTCAAAAAAACGTCCACTCAGTACATACCATTGATATGGTCGGTTGGGATAATGATAACAACAAAGGAGTCGAATTGGAATTACCTGCACCAGAGTTAGAAAGATTATACAATAGTGTTGCTCAACAATTGAACATCCCGGTATATCGTACAAAAGTGAGTTCTTCTGATCATAAATCATTCATTGATCAAGGATTCAAAGCTTTAGGTATCTCTGAAGAATATGTAAAAAGAGATTCTACCCCTTACTACCACACCCCAAAAGACACATATGATACGGTAAATTTTGAATACCTATCGGCTACCTCATATTTCATTTTTAACGTCTTCAAAACTTTACTGCAATGATACATTTTCAGGATATCAAAAATTTAAATAGAGAAACATCTCTATTAATACTAAGTATGTTATTACTCCTAATAAAAGGGTTAGTCTACATTTTTATAGGAGTCATATACCCTTTGGGTATAGGTCTGTTGCTCTTATTGCCGCTATTATATGGGTACCTAAAAGGAGGTAAAAAACTTCAGAAAGCAGTTAAATACTGGAGTGTTTTGGTAATCTGCTATGGTCTTATTCGTATCCTTTTGAATGTTTTTATCTACGCTGATGACAGTGGAGTCCCATCAGGAGCTTATTATCAATTTACCGTTTGGTACGGGCTAAAAAGCATTTCGTACGTCATTCTGGGAGTTTATCTATTCATCCAACGAAAAGAAATATCATTTCAACAAAAATTATCCGATATCAGCTAAAGTCACCTATATCATGAAAAAATCCGAAACCGTAATCCCTGATAGAAAAATCATTTTATCCACGCTTTGGATATTTGTAACCTTAAACTATCTCTATTGCGATGTTTTGTCCCTAATGTCTGCAGATATGCTAAATGCATTACTTACTGGAGAAATAGCCGGTATCCATATGAATCAGGTTACTCTTTTGATGGCGGGTATCATCATGGAGATCTCTATGGCAATGGTGCTCCTCTCAAGAATATTGAAATATAGTGTAAATAGGCTCCTCAATATTATTGCAGGTAGTATAAAAACCTTGATTATGATTGGGACATTACTTATGGGGGGAGCTAGTTATCACTATTGGTTTTTTGCAACCATCGAGATTGTGACTACGGTATTTATCATCTGGTATGCATGGACCTGGTCTACATATACAATGACAGTACACGCTTCTACAAGATATAATTCCTAAGAAAATGAGAGATGAATACAATCACATACATTCGATAAAATGAAAACTATAGGAGAATGAATAACAGATTATAAAAAGAAAATCAATACCAACTAAAATCCATCTAACGGATCACTTAATTAAAAAATCTTGGTCATGGTGCTTGTCGTAATCGAATTCATATAAATAAGCACCTTTCTTGGAAGAAGATTTGTCTTTCATATCTGTCTTTTTTAAAAAATTTAGAGAAAGTAATTTTTTCCTAAAATTTCTAGTATCTATCTTCTTTTGAAAAATTTGCTCGTACAGTGTTTGTATTTGTGGAATGGTAAAGTATTTAGGAAGTAATTCAAAACCAATAGGAGTTCTTTGTGCCTTATCTCTTAACTTCTCTAGAGCATCTTGTACCATGGTATCATGATCCAAAACTAATTTTGGTAAAGTATCGATAGAAAACCAATAAGCCCCATGCTTATTTACTAATTCTTCATTTTCTTTATCTATCCGAATTAAAGCATACTGGGCTATACTAATACACCTCGCACCGGGATCTCTGTTTACATCTGTATATGCTCTTAGCTCTTCCATAAAGATATTTTCTAAACCAGTAAGATCCTTAAGAATTCTTAATACCGCTTGATTTGCATTCTCATTAGGCCTCACAAAACTACCGATTAGAGACCATAACCCTTTTAAGGGTTCTATTTCCCTCTTAAAAACAAGAAGTTTCAAAGTCTGATTATCAAACCCAAAAATAATACAATCAACGGCTACAAGTATTTTCTCCTTATTCTCGTACCACCTATTTTGTTGGTCTTTGGCAAACTTCATAAAATATTCTTTAAAATTTAATAAATGTAATAAATACATTTATTATTTTTGTTATCAAATACAAACTGATTATGAGCAAAGAAAGGAATTTTATACCTGACATCATAGTAGGTTCACCTGGCAGAATAAATTTTATCGGAGGGCACACTGATTATAATAATGGATTTGTACTTCCCGCAGCTATCGATAAAGAAATTAAGTTTGAATTCAGTAAAAATGACACCGAACATATTTGTAATATATACAGTAAAAACTATGGAAAATCTTTGGTAGTTGACCTTAGAGCAATAAAGCCAAGTAAAGAAAACTGGGAGAATTATGTTTTAGGGGTTTTACATCAATTATTGAAAAGATCAAATCGTGTTAAAGGGTTTGATTGTATTATCACCAGCGAACTCCCTATCGGTTCAGGACTTAGCTCGTCTGCAGCACTCGAGTGTGGATTCGTCTTTGGAATAAATGAATTATTCGGGCTTAACATCTCTAAATTAGAAATCGCAAAATTAAGTAGAGATGCAGAACATGAATATGTAGGCACCAAATGTGGTATAATGGATCAATATGCTTCGGTTTTTGGGGAAAAAGACAAAGTTCTTTTTCTAGATTGTAAATCCTTGGATTACGAACTCATCCCTATGAATTTAAGCGATTACAAAGTATTAATCCTTAATACTAATGTCGAGCATAATCTATCTACTAGTAATTACAATCAAAGAAGGGAGCAATGCGAACAGGGCGTTCGTATCATCAAAGAAAAATACCCCAGAGTAAATTCTTTAAGAGATGTAGATCTTGATATATTAGAAAACGTAAAAGAGAACTTCCCCGAAGTTATTTATCAAAGATGCTTGTACATCGTACAAGAGAATGAACG
Organism: Aquimarina sp. AWH4_224; assembly: GCF_056160245.1. Classification (NCBI taxonomy): domain Bacteria; kingdom Pseudomonadati; phylum Bacteroidota; class Flavobacteriia; order Flavobacteriales; family Flavobacteriaceae; genus Aquimarina; species Aquimarina sp. AWH4_224. Next base: position 384,835 of record NZ_JBSWWU010000003.1, read on the forward strand.
AGTACAAAATGCCGCAAAATTCTTAACAAAAAACGATTTAAAAAACTTCGGAAAACTTCTATACGAATGTCAAGAAGGGTTAAGATATCAATATGAAATAAGCTGTGAAGAGCTAGATTTTCTAGTGGACTTTTCGAAAGAAAAAGACTATGTACTGGGATCTCGTATGATGGGAGGTGGATTTGGAGGATGCACCGTAAACCTAATTCAATCAGAACATGTAGATCAATATGTCAATGAAATAAGTAAAGCCTACAACTATAGGTTTAATATCACATTAGATGCTTTTTTGGTCGCTCCAAGTCAAGGTACTCACCAAAAACCTATCCATAAAAAAAAGGAATATGATGCATAAAATTTTGAACGATAATTCGCATAGACGATATAATATTTTGACAGGAGAATGGATATTGGTCTCACCACATAGAACCAAAAGGCCTTGGCAAGGCAAACAAGAACAAATAAAAATTGCCAAATCAAAATCTTATGACGAAAACTGTTATCTATGCCCTGGTAACACAAGAGCCAATGGAAGTATAAATCCGCAGTATACCAAACCTTTCTCATTTGTAAATGACTATTCTGCCTTGTTATCCTCTGTTCCGGAAGAACACTATAACGAAGGGCTTCTTCGTGCAAAATCCGAAAAAGGCATATGCAAAGTAGTATGTTTTTCTCCTGATCATTCACTCACTCTTCCTGTAATGCCTATAGATGATATAATGGAAGTAATAAATTTATGGATAAAAGAGTATAAGGAACTGGGAAGCATATCTTATATTAATCATATACAAATCTTTGAGAATAAAGGAGATATCATGGGGTGTAGTAACCCCCATCCACATGGTCAAATTTGGGCGCAGGAATCTATTCCTGTAGAGATTGTCAAAAAAACCAAAAATCAACTCGAGTATTGGCAGAAAAATGGTGTAGGACTTCTTTCTGATTATTTAGAACAGGAGTTAAGTCACAAAGAACGAATTATTGCAGAAAATAAATCTTTTGTTGCTCTTGTACCCTATTGGGCTATTTGGCCTTATGAAACAATGATATTGCCAAAACGAAAAATTGGAAGCATCGATAAGCTTACCACAAAAGAGATCAATTTCTTTGCGGCTATGATAAAAGATGTCACTACAAGGTATGATAATTTATTTCAAACGAGTTTTCCTTACTCTGCTGGGATACATCAGGCACCCACCGATGGTAACCATCATGACGAATGGCATTTTCATATGTCTTTTTATCCCCCATTGTTACGATCAGCTACTGTAAAAAAATTCATGGTAGGGTACGAAATGTTTGCAGATCCACAAAGAGATATAACAGCAGAACAAGCTGCTGATACTTTAAGAAATATAACTTCTAAGCATTACTCGATTACATAGATCATATTTTCAAGAGCTTTATTGGGATCATACAGTTTGACGCTCTTTACTAAATTCCTTCTAGTAATCAAGGCCTAAATTTTCTATCCATAAAATTCACGAAACATGCTATAACATCATCACCTCAAGTAATTTGGCATTAGTTCCTTCAAAATTGACCATATCTACCATTGCAGGAACCAGAATAGTTTCTCCTTTATGGAGTATATAATTTTGACCTTTGTAATTCATTTCTATATTTCCCTCTACACAGATGTATATTACAAAAGAATCCACATCCTTTAGATTACGCAGCATATGTTCTTCAATATCAATCAAATTCGTTTTAAAATATGGAGAATATACCAATTTATTAGTTGTATTCTTTGTATTGGTATACCTCGTTTTATAGGTGTCATGATACGTAAAGTCTATGGCATCCATGGCTAAATCTGTATGTAATTCTCTTTTTTGGCCCGTAGTCTTATCTACTCTATTATAATCATAAATGCGATAAGTGATGTCTGAAGTTTGCTGAATCTCTGCCAATAGTACACCTGCCCCTATAGCATGCACCCGGCCTGTTGGGATGTAGAAGGTATCTCCTTGATTCACTTTTTCTATATTTAATATCTCCTCCAGAGTATTCGCTTCAAGATGTTTCTTGTAATCTTTTTGAGTCATCTCTCGATTAAAACCAACTACCAATTCTGCATTTTCCTCAGCCTGCATGATATACCACATTTCATTTTTTCCAAATGAGTTATGACGTTCCTTTGCTAACTTATTGCTAGGGTGCACTTGAATCGATAGTGGCATTTTGGCATCTATAAATTTGATCAATAACGGAAAATCTAACCCAAAGGTTTGGTAAACATGATGTCCTACCAATGCTTCTTTAAAATGAGCAATGAGTTCTTTTAATGTTTTTCCTTGTAATTCACCATTACTTACTCGTGTTTCTTTGTTTTTGACATCTGAAATTTCCCAGGATTCTCCTATGGATTCCTGGTCATAATTTTTAAGCAGTATGGATTTTAGTTTATTTCCACCCCAAAGTCGATAGCTATAAAAAGGTTCAAATTTTAAAGGGTACAACTTCATGGCTTTATAAAATTTTGAGCAAACCTTTTGGCCATTTCTTCTACATATTTACCAGCATTGCTCATAGCATCTTCTACGTCTACTGCGTAGTTCATAACTGCATCGGCATACCAAATATTCAAATCTTTGATCACCTCATCTTCTAGCTCAATTGCACCACAAAATACAGCAACTTTTGCATCATGATCTCTCACAACATCGGTAACTCCCTGAATGGTTTTACCCGACAGTGTTTGATCGTCTAACTTTCCTTCTCCCGAAATCATCCAATCTGCACCTTGGATCTTTTCTTCAAATCTGGCTAATGTTTTTATCAACTCAATACCTGGTTCTAAACTACCATTTAAAAAAACTTTGGACGCAATCCCCATGCCGCCAGCAGCTCCTGCTCCTTTTATAGTTTGCGGATCTACATCAAAAACTTCGTGTAGCACCACCGAAAAATCCTGTAAACCCTGATCCAACATTTTGATATCCTCTACTGTTGCTCCCTTTTGAGCAGCATACGTATAGGCTGCTCCATTTTTTCCATATAATGGATTGGTAACATCGCATGCAATTTGGAATTGTACATCTCCTAATTTGGAATTCACTTGATTGGTATTGATGGAGGTTATTTTGGATAAATTAGCTCCAATGGGTTTGACCAGCTCATGATCTTTATCCAAAAATTGATATCCCAAAACGGTAGCCATCCCAATACCACAATCATTTGTAGCGCTTCCTCCTATCCCCAAAATAATTTTGGAAACTCCTCTGTTTATGGCGTCCAAAATCATTTCACCAGTACCATAGGTAGTGGCATTCTTGCAATCACCTTCATACTCATTTAATAACTTCATCCCTGATGCCTCTGCCATCTCGATAAATGCCGTCCGGGTAGATTCTGAATATAGGTAAGAAGCTTTTACTGGTTTGAAAAAAGGATTGTTTACTTCAACGGTAACCATTTCTCCTTTTAAGTAATAATTGACAACCTCTATAGTACCATCCCCTCCATCAGCCAACGGCAATTGTATAATATCGATATCGGATCGTACCTGTTTAACCCCCTTCTCTACAGCTTGGCAAAACTCTAAAGCTGTTAGAGAATTTTTAAATTTATCTGGAGCCAAAATTATTTTCATAGTAACTACTTTAACTTAACATCTTACTTATTGAAATTGCCAAAATACATATCACAACAAAGTACCCCACAAGGATGACCACTTCACGCTTCCCTTGTTTATAGAATACTACTTTTAGCCCTTCTTTGGGTTCTCCTTGTATGATCAAACTAAAAGTATATCCTACGATCATAGTCACTAAGCACCCTATGGCATTCCACCAAAACCAAAACACTTCGGGCACACATAACCATAAATACATATTGAAAACCACCCCAGTAACTATACCAATGTTTGCACCAAGAGCATTTGTTTTCTTGGTTAGGATAGCCAATATAAATGCGGCCAAAATTGGTCCGTAAAATATAGAACTGATCTTATTGATCACCTCTATCACTGTACCTTCTATATTTCCTGCAAAAAATGCAAAAAACAAACAGACCAATCCCCAGAATACCGAAAGCAATCTTGAATACGTTACATATTTTTTGTCGGACATGTCAGGTTTGAATCTCTTGATAAAATCCTCTAGGGTCACTGCCGATAGGGAGTTTACTGTAGAACTTAAGGAAGACATAGCTGCAGACATGATAGCTACTATCAAGATTCCTATGATTCCGTTAGGAAGATATTTTATAATAAACACTGGCACCATTAAATCTGCTTTTTTACCTTCCAGACTACCGATGTTCTCTTGATATACCACATCCATCAACTCCTGAAAGCCCAAGTCTTGAAACAACAGCGTCCCAAGGACCAACCCCATAATACAATACGTTAGGGTTACCGGAAAACGAAGCAATCCATTAGCAAGCAATAATCTTTTTATAGTAGGCATACCTTTGGCGGATAATAGTCGTTGAGATTGGGTTTGATCGGTTCCGTAGTATGAAGCATATAAAAAGACTCCTCCTATCACCATGGGCCAAAACCCAAACTCATCATTTTTGTCAGCATTATTAAATCCCCATTTTGAAAAATCAACCGCCGTTAGTCGGTCCTTATCAACATGGGTTAAGAAATTTTCGAATCCTCCTAACTCACTTATACCATAAACCAGGCAAACCACTATTCCGAAGAAAAGAATACACATTTGCACGACATCACCCCAAATCACGGCTTTCATCCCTCCTTGAAATGAGTATATCATGGTAATGATACCTATGAGTAGTATGGAAATCCAAAAATCAATTCCGATAGTAGCCTGTAAAATGAGTGCCATGGTATACACCATCACTCCTGTGGCGACAGATCGACTGATTTGAAACACAAAACTGATAAGTAGTCTTGAGGACGCATCAAAACGCTTTTCCAGAAATTCATAAACACTGACAATGCCCGAACTATATAGTGAAGGGATAATAGCAATCAACAAAAACGCCATCGCCAGCGGAACTCCAAACTCGTAGGTTAGCCATTGTAACCCTCCTCCATCTTTTAGTCCTACAAAAGCGGGTGCCGATATAAAACTAATTGCAGACAATTGTGTCGCCATGGTAGACAAACTAAGAGGAAACCATCCCATGGATTGTCCTCCTAAAAAATAGTCCTTAGAATTCTTATTTTCCTTAAAAAAATATCCTATCCCAAGGAATCCCAGTAAATAAACTACAATGATTATGTAATCTATATAATTCATAATGTTATACTTTTCTATTTAACTTCTGAAGCAATTCGGGTTTCACAAAAGTTGTCCATTCATCTTTCAAAATACTGAATAATATAATATCAGTTCTTCCATCCCCGTCTACTGAAGGGATAAAATTGCGCAAAACTCCTTCTTTTGTGCCACCAATGCTCTTCATTGCGGCTATACTCACTTTGTTTTCTGCATGAACACCAAACCCAACACGTTCTATTTGTAACTGTTCGAAAATAAATTCTAGAACTAAGTATTTACAATGTTTATTGACACCAGTCCCTCTAAAATTCCTCCCATACCAGGTATGTCCCATTTTAATTACGTTTAACTGTTGGGAATAGTTATACAATCTGGTGGTTCCTGCATATTGTTTTTTAACTTTGTCATAAACCACAAAGGGATACTCTTTTGCTATCTTTCTATTTTCTAAAGCCTGAGAAACGTAGGCTTCTAATTGTTCGGTATCCCTACCTTTTTCCAGTAAATAGGCCCAAATATCTGGATCGTCGGATTGTTCTGAAAGTTGCTCTATGTGCTCTAAATGTAAAGGTGACACTCTTACCACTTCATTTTCGAGAACGTAATCCTTTGAAAAATCCAACATCTTCGCATCTTTAGTATTCACTACATTCATGAACTTATCAAATCGATAAGCAAGGCCGCGCTCCAGGAAAAATCATTACCTCCATACCCTGCTTTTCCTTTTTCATGAATTTCTTTCCTCGAATCAAAATATTCATAAAACCCATTTTTCTCTATAATTTCTATAGTATCCTTTTTAATGCGCTCGGCAATATCATTATATCCATATTCGGATACCCCATAATAAAGCATCCAGTTTAAATTCACCCACACAGGTCCCCGCCAGTACTTTTTTGGATTAAACCGATCACTGGTAGGATCAAAAGAGGCACATAAATATTGATGAGCTCCTCCAAATTTATTGAGCATTACCTGGATCATGGACTCAGCTCTTTCCTTATTGGGAATACCTGCAAACAATGGTGAAAACGAAGACGAAGATAAATACCTGAGTGGCTTTTCATTTCTAAGATCATAATGAACATAAGCACCTACTTCTTCATCAAACAATTTAGCATTAAATGAAGTTATTGCTTTATTTTGCCAATTCTGTAATTGTAAAACCTTATCAGAGTGACCTCCAATTAATTCATACAACTTGATCAAACTTCTATTGGATTTGATAAGTATCGCATTAAATAGAGGGTCCTGGACCAAAAAAGGAGATAACTCTGCGATCTTTGCATCGTTATAATTATGCTCTTTTGCGATTTCTATGATATGTAAATAGTGATCATATTCTCTTTTTGAAGGTCTTTCTGAGGCATCTACATGGGTAGTATCCCTTCTTTCAAAGGTGTATTCTGGTGGATTCATAGTCTTCCAAACATCATCCCACATGGGAGAATTATCGGTTCCAGATTCCCAATTATGATAAATATACACCAACCCCTCATCTTTAGGATCCCGGTTCTGGTAAAAATACTGGTGATTGAAGTACACCTTGTCGATAACCGTTTTGATAAAATCTAGTGTAGCTTTTTTATCGGTACCAATTCTATACAATTCTTCTAATACAAATCCGGTAACCGGGGGTTGAGTCATCCCCGTAGACCGATACTTTTGTGAAGCTTGTGGGTGTAAACTCGAGTGGTGAAAATCCGCTCCCGGAAAATACGAGTCCGTTTCCGTATGAAAAATAATATGAGGAATAAACCCATTCCCCCATTGCGCATCTAATAAGGTTACTATTTCTTTTTCAGCTTTGGGCATGTCAAAATGTGCCAGACCAATTGCAATCAATCCCGAATCCCAGAACCATTGAAAAGGATATAAATTGGCGCAAGGTATGCTAAAGTTATCTTTCCAGTTCTTGTTCAAAACTTCGATTGCTTTTTTCTCTAATGATGTCATAACAATTCTTAATCGATTAATAAAAGTGCATCACTTGCAGTAAAATGCAAGTGATGTCTTAACTCAAACAAATTCATCAAATGGTTTAAAAATTATAAGTGGCGGTGAGGAAAAATCTACGTGGTAGAATAGGTCTCCCGAAGAAAAACTCTCCATCAGCAGATTGACCTGCGATCCCGGCTCTAGGGTTACCTTCAGTAAGTCCATCACTATCAAACAAATTAAATACAGAAAATCCTAATCGTATAGCGTTGGTATTTTGTGTTTTGAAAGTATATCCACCACCAATTCTCACAATAGAAATCGCATCCAACTCCACATTATTAGAATCATCGGTAAACTTAGCTCCTGTATGATTCAAAGTAAAGTTTGCATCAATCTTTGAATCATCATAAGTGGCTCCAAGACTACCTAAAAAGTTAGGCTGTCGTCCTATTTCATTTCCTTCGTTAATGGTAGACGTCGTATTATTTACCAAGTCTGTAGTTTCATTTTTGGTGATCTCATGGTCTTGATAGGTAACTGTAGCATTGATATTAAGTGCATCCGTCAAACGGTATTGTCCAGTAGCTTCTAATCCAAAAGTTCTGGTAGTTTGCTCACTTCTAGCCTGATCTACCAATTGTCCTCCAGATATAGCCTGATCAATTCGGATACGATCACTAAGGTTCACAAAATAACCTGCTACCGACCCAGAAAAAGCAGCAGTTCCAAACTTGGCTCCAAGCTCACCCTGGATAATCGTTTCGGCCTCATAATTGGTTTCTCTAATACCTGGTGTTGGAGCAAAACCTCTTTGCTGTGGGAAGAAAAATCCTCTAGAAAAGTTTGCGTATAGGTTGGTTGACTCTGTCAACTCATACAAACCTGCCAAAGAAACCGCCCATGCGGTATCATCGATCTCTCCAGTTGTAAAAGTTCCATCCGAAAAACTTACATTTTGCAATTCTGCAGTCAATTCCGGATTGTCATATACTTGTGATTCTTCTAATCCTCCTCTTCTGAAAGTTCCTTCGGTATTTTCGATTCGGATTCCAACGTCAAAACGCCATCTATCAAATACCATTTCATCAGTGAAGTAGAATGCTGTTCTACTTTGGGTTAAGAAATTATTAGCAGTCATCCCAATTCGATTATATAAACCTCCTTCAGAATAAATGACATTTCCACCACCTGCATCTGTATAACTTAAATTTACCAATCGGGGATTGTTATTAAATTCAGAAAGCACTCTATACTGGAAATTTACATCTTCGGCTTCTGTTCTTGCCAAATACGTTCCTAAGGTAAAGGTATGATTACCATCTCCTGATTTCAATATTAAGTTCGCTTCTCCAGAATAATCGGTCATTGGACGTAAACGATCTACATGTAAATTCTCTACTACCAGATCGGTACCGTTTATCTGAGCTCCGGTTCCCCCTTGATACGTTGCGTTAAAACCAGTGTTTCCAGGAGCTATTTCAGAAACATAATTTGCTAAGGTAATTGGGTTTCCAAAATCTCCATTTCCTCCTACATACAATGCAAAATTGTGTTGATAATTGGCATATTTTGCTTTGGCTTTAAATTTTAAATTATCTGTCAGATTATAGTTAAAATCTGCCAAAAGATATCCACCTCTGGTAAAAACACCATCGTCTATAGGACTTTCATACACCCCTCCAGGAGTTAAGAAAGACGTATTGGCCAATTCACCAGACAAAAGCTGTTCAACCTCATCTCCATCATTACCATTAATACGTTTTCTAGAACCACCCTGGAGCGGCAAAGGAAGGAAGAATTGTACTCTATCATTAATAAATTGACCATGTACTGTAAAAGATCCATTGTCGAATTTCTTTTTGATATTTGCTCTAAATTGTACACCTCTCGTATCTAACCCTGTTTCGATGGGGCCATTATCTTTTCTTACAAAACCGGTAAATGCATAATAGGTATTCGAATTTTCACCTCCTAATTTACCTCCACTATAAAAGTCAGTTTTTAACCTTCCTCTATTTCCATATTCTACATTAATTACGGTTTCATCATTGGTATCTCCCGTTTTACTGGTATAGTTGATAATCCCAGCAACAGACCCTGCACCGTATAATACAGCGGCACCACCTCGTACAAATTCTACGCCTTTAAATCCTATGTCAGGTCTTGCATAAACATCGTGAGCCGAAGAATTAAGCCCAAAAGTACTGGTTAACGGCATTCCATCATATTGCAAGGGATTGAATACATATTGCCCTCCAGAAGGCAATCCTCTTACGAATAAGTTGGTAGCTGTTTCTCCACCTCCACCTTCTGCGGTAATACCGGGAACGTCTCTTAAAATATCCGCCTGACTATTGGCAGAAAGTTTAGTGATTTCGTTGATTCCTTTAGAACTAATAGATAAAGGCGCTTGTTTTTGTGATCTAAAAGTAGATGAAGCCGTGAGAAGCACTTCATCTAATGTATTTCCTTCTTGTAAAGTGATTTGAAGTGTTATGGGGGGTCCATTAAGTTCGATAGACTCCGTATGGGTTTTAAATCCTAAAAAAGAAACTTGTATTTGCTTAGGTCCTGTTAGATTTGATGAAAAACTGAATTTTCCATCAAAATCCGAAACGGTACCTGAGTTACTATCCAAAATAGTAATGTTAGCTCCTAATAGGGGTAAACCTGTGTTGTCTGTAACAGTTCCTGAAATTTCTGTTTGCGAGAACGCTATTAATGTGCAAAATACACATAACAATACAGTGATAGCTTTTTTCATTATTAATAAGTTTTTGTGAAGTATTTCTCAAATTTATTATTATAACCTCATCAAAACTGCTAAAAAATTATCATTTTTGTATGCAAACGTTTTCGCAAACGTTTACAATTTGTTTTTTATAAAATTTTGATATGAAAAAAGAGATTACCACCATGAAAATGTTAGCTCAAGCCTTGAATCTCTCTATTTCTACGGTTTCCAGAGCATTAAATGATCATCCCGATATTAGTGAGGATACCAAAACCAAAGTGAAACAATTAGCGCAATCCAAAAACTATATCCCCAATATTTTTGCCAAAGGATTCAGAAAACACAAATCCAATATTATCGGCGTAATTGTGCCTAATATTACGCATTACTTTACAGCCACCATTGTTCGAGGCATTCTGGAACAGGCTTCTATGCAGGGATACAGAGTAATCATATCAGAATCGAATAATGATGTAAAAAAACAAAACGAAATGTTTCATACCATGATACAATTTGGTGTAGACGGAATATTGGCATCTTTGACTAAAATGACTAGAGATATTGGCAATATTCTCCCCATTATTGATACACTTCCTTTGATTTTGTTTGATAAGGTATCTGATAAGATTCCTTGTACGCAGATCACTATAAATGATGAAGAAGCTGCCTTCAATGCGATTGAACATCTTATTAATATCGGCAAAAAAAGAATTGCTATTATCAAGGAACGGGAGTTCTCCTATACTTCAGAAAAGAGATTTGCCGGATATCTAAGAGCTTTGAAAGAGCATCAAATAGAAATTGATGAAAAAATTATAATTAGTGTTGATGACATTTCCCTGCAACAAGGAAAAAGAATGGCTAATATCTTATTGAGTCTCAAAGAAAGACCTGATGCTATTTTTGCAATCACTGATAGCGCTGCGATTGGTGTTATTCAAACCTTAAATAAGTTCAATATCAAAATCCCTGAGGATATTGCTGTGGTGGGATTTAGTAATTCTAAACACGCTAAGATTATAGAACCTAATCTCACCACCGTAAATCAACCTGGCAACACCATTGGAAAAACAGCAACAAAATACCTTATCCAAGAAATCGAAAATGAAGATGATACCGATCTTATGGTCAAAAAAACAATTGAAATCAAAACTGAATTGATTGTTAGGGAATCAACTTTTAGTGTTTCTTGAAATCATTCATCAATATGTAAGCATTAGAATTAGAGACACCATGCTCCTCCAAGCTATCCTAATTACGACGTAATAGTTTTTCAACCAAACCCTTTTCTATAGTGATCTTCCTGTTTACGTCAGCGATCGAATCCTTTATAGCCGATAGCTCTCTCCATTGAGCCGTATTTGGTCTCGAAATATTCGCACGCATAGCATCTACCTGACTTTGTAAATATTTGATTTTGGTTTCCTGAAGTTTAATAGAATTAGAAGTCTCTGCCCTAGCCTTAAAAATCTCGATCATATCCTGCACCCAATCATTATCTGTCTCTGGATACGATTTTTCCAGAACTGCTAAACCCAACAAAACATCATTCGGGTCTTTTTTTGTTTTTAGTAAATCCAAAACAATCTTTGCTCTTTCTCTATTAATACTTTCTTGAGAACTTTTTCTGTTAAGTACTGATTCTGGTCTCTGAACAATGATAAAAAGTAAAACAGAACCAACGACCATAACGATCCACTTTAAAACCCCGATTCTTCGAGTAAACGCAGTATTCTTAATCTCTTCTTTTAATTTTTTAATAGTAAGTTCTTCTACTGTCATGATTTGAACAATTAAATTAATTCAGGTTGCATAATTTCATTCATTAGTATTATAAAAAATAACCCAACCCAAATCGAATTTGATCTAGGTTGGGGTAAAAAATCACCTATAAAATTACAAATTCTCAATTACAATAACCTATTGATTTTCAGATAAATTCATATTAATCTTAAAACTACAGATCATCAAATAGGTAGCATACAGTAGTTGATCCTCTTTCTACTTTTTATATAAAAATGATATTAATTTAAAAACGTTATTTAACTTTAGCCAACAATCACAAACTATGATTCATATCATTTCGACGGGCGGTACCATTGAAGGATTAGAATACGATGATCCCAATAAAAAAGGCGTATCAAATAGTATTTCTATCCAAGATTTACTCCAAATTTCCGGAAACGAAGAAAAATATTGTCTAGACAAAATATTAGATAAAGATAGTCGCTTTATCAATCAAGAGGATCGTATTACAATTGCAAATACTATTACATCTTCGACTCATTCAAAAATCCTATTGACACATGGCACAATAACCATGGTTGAAACTGCAAAATATCTAGGTTCTCTTGAACTTGATAAAACGATTATTCTTACCGGTGCTTTCATTTTAGGTACTCAACCCAATACCGATGCTCCTGATAATCTAAAATTCGCTATAGCATCTTTTGAAAATCTAAACTCAGGCGTATATGTAGCTATGAACAATACTGTATTGCCTTGGTATAATGTAAAAAAGAATGTTTCTAAAAATAGATTCGAACCTTTGTAGCTAAAATTTACTCAAACGTTTTCGTGGTTTTCAAAAACTCTTCAACAGACACTCAACATTATATTTATCAAACACTTACAGCCCATTACAGTGCTATTCTGACGTTCTACCTTTGTCTTAGTACTTCCGGATCCACACAATATTTAGTAATTTGACACGATTTTAACAATTACAACAACAAATTCAAGGTTTGTAAGCCTTAAATATTGGATCCCCTTAACGAACTATCGTAAATCTATGTCGTCGTTATTAGTTATTAAAAAAACAAAATTAGCTGTTATTCTGGCCGGTTGTTTGATATCCTTTCCTACTTATTTGCATTCGCAAACAAATTGGAAAAAAATCACACAAATAAAGAATTATGCTAGTGATCGAATAGGTAAGGTAGCCCCAAAAACCTACGACATTACGCAAACGGAAAAAGGATTACTATACTTTGCCAATGAGTATGGATTGCTGGCTTTTGATGGTACCGATTGGAATATTTTATTACAACCCAATAACCGATCTCATATAAGTTCATTATTATCTCTGGGGCCAAGGACATATATCGGAGGAAATAACGAAATAGGTTTTGCTCAAAAAAACAAGTTTGAACAAACTTACTATCAATCCCTAAATAACCTTCTCCCTAGTGATTGTGTCGATTTTAGTCAAATCTGGGGTATTTATGAAATCCGCAATCATATTTATTTTTGTACTAATACCGTCTTTCTAAAACTTGATGTAACAGAAAATTCGATTACATGCATAACTAACCCTTCGGGTGCACGAAGTGCTATCAAAATCAATAATACGCTATATTTCGTAGATCATTCAAACACCATCCAAAAACTAGAAAATGATCAAATACAACAGGTGTTTGCTAATACTGAATTCGCATCTTACAACGTCAAACAAATCCTTCCGTATGCAGATCAATCTCTTTTGATACTTACCCAAAAAGATGGAGGATTTATTCTGAAAAACAACACGCTTTTCCCTTGGTTTCAAAATGACAACCCGATGTCTTTAAAAAATATCAATATCTCTAAAGCGATATTACTTGATAATGACATTTACTGTATTGGAACTACAAATAGTGGTGTTTTGTTCTACAATAAACAAGGAAGGTTTTTACAAAAACTGGATCGTACCAATAAATTACTTAGTAACACTATTATTGATCTCTATGTGGATCAATCAAAAAATTTATGGATTACTCTCGATGGAAGTATAAGTTATGTAGAATTGAGATCTCCGTTTTATACCTTATCAGAGGATGAAGGAATATTTGGGAGCACTTATGATGTAAAAAAATATAATGACAATTTGTATGTAGCGACATCTGACGGGGTATATTTTACGAATTGGGATTCTTCGGACCTTCGTAAAAAGTTCAAAAAACTGATTGGAATAGAAGGCCAGGTATGGAACTTAACACAAAACGATAATGATTTACTCATAGGTGCTCATAATGGGTCCTATCAAATTCATGATTCTCAAATTCATCTTATCAATAGCGTAGAAGGCGGGTGGAATTTCATTACTATTCCAGAACAACCTAATATTCTTTTACAAGGAACCTATACAGGCTTATATGTTTACGAAAAAGTGAACGAATTATGGAAAGTAAGAAACCGCATAGATGGATTTGAGGATACAGCGCGCGAGATTTCTTTTGAAAACAAAAATACGATCTGGATATCTCAGGGGTACAAAGGAATCTATAGGTTGCAAATTTCTGAGGATTATAGAAGCGTAGAAAACATTAAATTATATGATCAAAACGACGGACTACCCAGTAACCTTTTTAATTGCCTTTTGGAAACAGGGTCAAAACAGCTCTTCGGCACACAACTCGGTGTTTATGAACATGATAAAAGTTCAGATTCGATAGTTCTTAACAGCAAATACACCGGCATTTTGACGAATCATCAATTAGTGCGGTATTTAAAAAGAGTATCGCGAAACAAAGATCTTTTTATACAAGGGTATGACAGGGATGATGACATTGGGATAGTAGAATTTGGTCCTACAGGAAACTATGATATCCAACGTGTGCCCTTCCAGAGATTAAAAACTAAGCTAATCCCAGCCTTTGAAAAAGTGATAGCTTTTGAAAATGGAGATCTAGGATTTACGTCAAAAAACGGTTTGATCGTATATAACAAAGACGTTCAGGTCAATTACGATGCTACGTTTACTACATTGCTAAAACATGTAAAAATCAAAGACTCCATCGTATATGGCAATGTAGAAGATTATGTAAAACAAATACAACAAGACACCATTGTAAAACCCATTCCTTTTACTAAGAATCAATTGAGTTTTTCATTTACAGCTCCTTTTTATGAAGATCCCTACTCAGTAGAATACCAAATGTACCTAGAAGGATTGGATGAAAATTGGTCTGACTGGACTTCAAAATCCCAGAAAGAGTATAACTTTTTACCTTCTGGTGATTATACGTTTAAAGTGAGGGCCAGAAATATCTATGGAAAAATTGGTGAAGAAACACTTTATAAATTTACCATTAGCCCGCCTTGGTATCTTTCAACCTCCATGTATTTGGTGTATCTATCTCTACTCATTTTAGGGATCTATTCGATACTAAGAATTAAAAACGAGCAAAAAAGAAGAGGAATTGAAAAATTAAAAATTGCTCACCAGAAAGAGATTGAACTACAAAAAGTCAAATTCGAAGAAAAAAGACTAAAGGAAAAGAATGACAAAATCAAAAAAGATAATAAACTCCTCAAAGAAAATCTTGAGGTTAGAAACAAGGAGTTAGCCTCTTCCGCAATGCAAATGGTACAGGTCGAAAATGAATTATCGCAATTGAAAAAAAATCTAGAGGAGATTTATGTAGTTTCTGAAGGAGAGAACAGAAAAAAGCTTCGTAAAATCATCAAATCTGTTGAAGATCAAATCAAAGGAGATAATAACTGGAAGCATTTCGAAACTCATTTCAACCAAATTCATGACAATTCTTTGGATCGATTAAGAGAAACTTACCCTGATCTTAATCATCGAGAAATCAGACTATGCGCCTACCTGAAACTTAATTTATCTAGCAAGGAGATTGCACCTTTGATGGGCATTTCTTATCGAGGAATAGAATCTTTACGTTTTAGAATAAGGAAAAAAATGAACCTGGATACCACCACGAATCTTACCGATTACATCATTCGATTCTAGATAAAACACACCATATAAAGCGCTTAGCACCTCTCAGATTCTATTTGCGTGGTAAAACTGTAGTCCTTTTGTACTGTTCTCGTAGTACAGTTTACTATTTTACAAAATACACCCAATAATTTTGATCAAACGTCAATAAAACTATTAAAATTTTGTATTGGCTTTAACCATAAACACAATAATTATGCTCACTTTTAACACAAATCGAATACTACTACTGCTTTTAATATGCATAGGGTATACCTCATCGTTTTCGCAAAATACCATCCCAGGGAAATTCGCTCCTACGGATGGGAAAACAATGTTGATTATCGGACAGGATTTAGGTGCTGTTGCTGGATATGTAAACTCAGGACAATTCCCCACGCCAGCTGGGGTTACCATGTATACAGATCTGTATACCATGGCGGGTCTCAATGATATTACCAACTACGGCGCTGGTGATATTGGTCTTCAGAAAGCCATGAGTCGATATCCAAATTCGGGGCTTTCCATAGGATTTTGGATGCGTGAAGAAGCCGACGGCCAGGGTGAAGATCATCCGAATGGATTAACTGAGCTCGTAAACGGACTTCACAATGATGAACTAAACAAGTTCGCAGACTTTGCCAAAAGAAATAGTCCTAGACCTATATACCTTAGAATAGGTTACGAATTTGACGGCCCTTGGAATAACTATGACCAAAATCGATACAAGGCGGGTTATCGTTACATTGTTGATTATCTAAATGGTCAGGGAGTAACCAACGTAGCTTATGTTTGGCAATCTGCAACCTGGGGAGAAAATGCACCAAACATTATCGATGGATATTATCCTGGTGATGATTATGTAGATTATGTAGGACTTTCGTTTTTCTTCTTTGCGCAGGACTTTAATGCTGCAAACCTGGAATATGCCTTAGAATTTGCAAGAAACAAGAACAAACCTATGATGGTAGCCGAAGCTTCTGCGCAATACTACGAATTTGATCAAGGTACTTATCATTTTAATGGAGTAACAAATTTGGGAAGTCAAGCCATATGGGATCAATTCTTTAGAGATCAACTTATTCCATTTATCGACAACAACAACGACGTTATCCGAATTCTGGCTTGGATCAATGCGGATTGGCAATCACAACCTCTTTGGGCCGACTCTGGTGTACATTGGGGAGATACCAGAATCGAAACTGACCCATTGATCACTACAAATTGGAACAATTATATCAATAACGGTAATTTTCTTCATGGAGGGCCAAATCTACTGAATGATTTAGGCATTACGAATACGCCCCCACCTCCACCAAACCCAAGCTGTAATGATGGAATTCAAAACGGAGACGAAACGGGTATAGACTGTGGAGGAAGCTGTACTCCTTGTGATACCGGTGGAGGAGAAACTACCACAAAGATCGAAGCAGAAACAGCTAGTCTTTCTGGACAAGCTCAATTCTATAACGATGGCCCTGCTAGTGGCGGACAAGGAGTTGCTTTTCTTGACCAAAATGGAAACGGATTCACTATTAACAATGCTCCAAAAGCGCAGGAAGTAGAAGTTATTTATGCATCACAAAACACAGGAGGTATTTCTGTATTGGTTAATGGACAAGATGTTGGAACACTCAACTTCACTTCTAATGGAGCCTGGGTTGGTTCCTACACCACTACTTCTATAACTGTTGACGTTCCTACGGGTGCTTCTTTTCAAATTATCAATCAAGGAGGAGGAGATCAGGCACTAAATGTAGATTATCTTAATTTTATAGATAATGATGGAGGGAATACCAATGAACCTTGTACAGGAAATGATGTTCCTAATGCCACTGTGAGTTCAACCAACGAAAGTACTCAAGGAGCCAATGATGGTAGTATCACTTTTAGTTTTGGTGATACAGCTAATAGAACGAATATAGAATTTAGTATTGATGGCGGTGCTACCTATCCGTACAATGTGCCAGATAACATTGGATCTACTACCATCTCTAACCTTGCTCCTGGAAATTACAGCACTTATATAAGATGGGGCAATGACGAATGTGCAAGAAGCCTGCAACAAATAACTATTAATGCAGGTACTCCTAGTGGCACGGGTTGCAGTGATTGCGTTAATTTTAATGAAACCGGAACTTCATCATTTAGCAATCAGGATAATGCCGCCAACATCAATATACAAGATAGTGGGTTAACCGCCGTTCTTTCAGATAATACCTGGAGAAGAACTAATACCCGATACAACATCACAGCAAATACAATCATAGAATTTGAATTTCAAAGTACATCTCAAGGAGAAATTCACGGTATCGGATTTGATAGCGATGAGCAATTGAGTGCTACACAAATTTTTCAATTGTATGGGACCCAAAACTGGGGAAATAGAGATTTTGACTACAACCAAACTGGATATCAATCTTTTAGTATCAAAGTAGGTGATTATTATACAGGAAATAATATGTATCTGGTTTTGGTTAATGATAAAGATCAAAATCCAACAGGTAATACTAGCTTTTTCAGAAATGTTAGGATTTTTGAAGATACCCCAGGTAACGAACCTTGTACCGGAAATGATATTCCCAATGCCACAGTGAGTTCTACCAACGAAACCACACAAGGAGCCAATGATGGCAGCATTACCTTTAGTTTTAATGATGCTCCAAATCGAAGCAACATCGAATTTAGCATTGATGGCGGTGCTACGTATCCATACAATGTAGCGGACAACAGCGGATCTACAACCGTGTCTAATCTCTCACCAGGAAACTACAGTACTTTTGTAAGATGGGGTAATGATGAATGTGCAAGGAGTTTAAATAACGTAACCATTGCTGCTGGAACCAGTAATCCCCCAGGAAACACCACGGGAAGTTACTTAGAACCTAGCACAGGAGAGAAAATGATCTTTATTGGACAAGATTTATTATCTGTATCAGATTACATTAGCGATTGCGGTAACTGCCCTACTCCAACAGGTATTGCAACTTATGTAAATCTTGCCAACGTTTTACTTCAAGGAAATAATGGAGCACTGGGCTGGACTCAAAATGATCAACCACTAGGAATAGATATCGATTGGGGAGGAGGACCTTTGAACGCACATAGTGCAGCGATAGGTTTCCCTAATTCAGCTATCCAAATAGGGCTTTATCTCGTAGGAGAAACCAATAATATTGCCGGAGGTGGAAGAGATGCAGAAATTAGACAACTTGCCGATTTCTTTAAATCTCTAAACAGCACTGCTTTTTACCTGCGTATTGGATACGAGTTTGATGGAAATTGGAATGGTTATGATGGCCCAAGCTACATCAATGCGTATAGAAGAATTGTAGACATTTTGAGGCAACAAGGAGTTACCAATGTGGCTTATGTGTGGCAATCCAGCACTTCTCCTATTGATGATATCCTTGATGGAGGAAGAGAAAATCTACTCAACTATTATCCTGGAGACGACTATGTAGATTGGTTTGGAATGTCTTGGTTTTTAAGACCAAACGAAACGGCAACTGTAAACAATAACACGCCTTCGACTCAGCTATTCTTAGGTAATGAATTGATAAGTTTGGCTAGAGAAAGAGGAAAAGCGGTAATGATCGCAGAAGCTGCAGATCAAGGATACGATAACCAGCAACTTACCAATTCTAACATAAGTACAGTTTGGGATGGAGCTGCGGCTCAAGGTACGGTTAGCAAATCAGGTTCTCAAATCTGGAATGAATGGTTTGTACCTTATTTCAATTTTATTAATGATAATGAGGATGTAATCAAAGCGATTACTTATATCAATGCAGATTGGGACTCTCAAGGATTATGGGATGCACCATACGAGCAAGGGTACTGGGGAGATACCAGAATACAAGTTAACCCAACATTAGAAAACAATTGGGTAAATCAAGTTACGCAATCGGGATGGATCCACGGGAGTAGCAATTTAAATAGTATTTTAGGATTGAACACTCAAAGAAATGCCATCAATTCTGGGAATAATCTAGTAGAAGATAATCTTAAGGTATACCCTAATCCAAGTAGTGGCATCATATATATCAATGGTAATGAGTTAATCCAGGTACAAGTTTCTGACCTTAATGGAAGAGAGATTAAAACAATCTCTATCGAGCCTGGCAAAGCAACTCAATCATTTCAATTGGATTTACAAGGTGTAGAACAAGGAATGTATTTGATCACAACTTGGGACATCAATAAAACGGTAAATCACAAAAGAATTGTAATTAAATAATCCCCTAGAGTACGTAATATTTTTGAAGAGTCTGGAATTAGTTTTTCAGACTCTTTTTTTATTTCTCTAAATTAAGCTTGATTTTGATTTTGAATTTTCTCTTTTAGATAAGGCGCTAACTTTCCGTAGATAGGAATAAAAACTTTTTCTTTAATGTTTTCGGCATCCTGAGAATAATATATCTTATTAACTTCATACCTATCTTTTCCTAATAACTGATGCATATGTAGCATTTTGAAATCGATCACCTCTTTGATGTTTTCGCCTAGATGGCCACACCCAAAAATTCCAGGTGTATTGGGAGTTTCTTTTAACAATGATGTGACATTATGATCGTCGATAGACAAGTCATACAAGATCTGTAACAAGACCTGCTCATACAAATCTCCTGCGCCAAGGCTCCAATCTGTTTTTGGGTCCTCCTCCTTGGCCAACGTACCTAAAGAAAAAGCCTCCTTTGTATCAATCCCTAAGACCGAAAATAGCTCATCAAGAGTACCTTTCTTTCCTCCTTTTTCCAGAATCAAGGTTTTTAAGTATTCTTTCTCTTTGTCACTAAGAATATTTCCTACCATATGTTCATATCCTAATAAAAGTATCGCTTCTCTCATTTGATGGTATTGTGTATGCAGTTTCATACGTTTAAAAACACCTCTAGCTGTAGCTGTACCCATAGCCATATTAGAAACCAATAATTCTGCACCAAAAGCATGATTAGCAATACGACGAATACCTCCGGATTTTAATTTTTGATCAGACCATTCTAAGAACTCAAAACGATCAGAATAGGCATTTCCTTCCTTTATTTCATTCATTCGTAATGCATGTCTGTATGACAAAGCTTCTCCATTAAGTCCAGCAGCCTCATTATCCCCAAATACTCCCGGCCAATCCATATTTGTACCCCAAACGGGCCTTGGTTGATCTCCATGACATCGTATACAAGATTGAGGATTTACATGCAACTTTGGTTGATCTCCTGTAAAATCAAATTGCGAAAACTCCCAGGTACCATTTTCTTCATTTAGCTCTGCACAATCCAAAAGATCATATTTGGGATCATCTGCTTTGGTGCTAATATTCATTAGAAAGGTTCCATCCGATCCAAAAAGAACAATTCTAGGGAATTTCAAAGAGGATTGCCCCTCTCCTTTTGTATGCTCGACTAAGGAGAAATTGTTGCGGTAATGTACGGGCAATCGATTCAACAAATCCGTAATCGTGGTTATATTATTTTCTTTAATAAATGAAAGTACTCCAACCATAGTCATTTCGGGAAATTCTTCTGAGGATGCCTGGTGTACTTCTTTTAGCTGTACAATAACATCATTCACTGTTTTTGGACAAAGAAGTTTTCCCTGTTGCTGTCCTCCGCTACTGACTAAACCAACATCCTCTATTTGAACATAGGAAGTTCTTTTCTGATTAGAATTGGTATCACAACTTATCAAACTTATTAAGCAAATCGGCAAAAATATCGCTCTGAAGACTAATTTCATTTCTTCTACTTTTTTAGCAAAAAAACAGCTTTTTATACAAAAAAAAGATGCGGTTTTTACGTTTATAGCATAATGCGTGGTAAAAGCGTAGTAACAGAGCACTATTAAAGTATGATCGACTAGTATTTAAAGATTTGTTTTATCGAAATTAGCTCAACTATAAAAAACTTAATTTTTTAACACAAACTTTATCTATAAATTAAATAAGTAATTATGAAACGTATATTAAGCTTACTCATTTTTTCAATGCTTTTTTTAGGTGCATTTGTTGCATGCGAGAATGAAGGATTTGATATAAATGGTTCGGTCTCAAAAGTTATTGATGCCGAAGGAAAAGCAAGTTGTCCGGGATCACATCCTTACGAAGCTTGTGGAGCCTGTTGGACCGACGCTGCGCAAGCACAATCTGGTGGTTGTACTGATACTTCTGGGGGGAATACCGGAGGCAGCGGTAATGACGGAGGCAATAATCAAAATAATGATTGTCCATCGTCTCATCCTTTTTCTGCTTGTGGACAATGTTGGACCGACGCTAACCAAGCACAAGCAGGAGGATGCAACGATTCTGGAGATAATAACGGAGACGGAGATAACAACGGTGGTGGAGACAATACCGGAGGAGGAACTCCATGTGGAAGCTTCAATTACAACCCAAACAACACTGCTTGTGTTACCACTGTAGCCAATGGAAGTGGGTGTATGAATAGCGATGGGTTATTTGTAAGCGTAAGAGGAGTAGTAAGTAATCCTTGTAATACAAAAGAAGCTGTATTGGATATCGAAAGAAACCTGGGAATTGATATTGATGATCAGTTTATAGAAATGAGCGGTTACCAAGGAAATGTTCCTTCAATCAACCCTACAATGACCAAAAGTGATTTCTTAATCTACATGAAAGAGCTATTGAAAGGAATCAACATCAATGGTAAAACCGGGGATCAATTTGCGACAGAATTCACCAACTTGTTGGATACTAACAATGATGGTATCTTAACCAGAAATGAAGCTAGTCAAGCCAAAGGTTCTGATCCAAGACAAGTACTTAATCTAGAGCCAATTTTCACAATTAATGGTGGTCTTGCAACAGATGATGTATTAGCTTATGTTGGGTTGTATTTAGGAGATGGTGCATTGGATAAATATGCGGGAGATCTACCTCAGTTAGTACAGGACAATATGGCAAGTTTTACAAGAACTTGGCAGCCTGGGGTGAATGCCGCATCAAAAAGATATGACACGAGAAAGTAAGGGATAGTTCCCTAAATAAAGTAATAAATTCTGAATATTTCAGGGGTTTGGTTGTATACTGAACCCCTTGTTTACATTTTTGACTTTTTACTATTATTTATCAATTCTTTCTTATAAATTGAAAACTAGTTTTTGAACTATGACGCGCAAAAAAAGAATCACATTAAAAGACATTGCAAACGAATTCAATGTATCTATTGCTACAGTTTCTAAAGCTTTGAATGACAGCTACGAAATCAGCACTAAAACCAAAGCTAAAATCCAGCAATATGCCAAAGAGAATCATTACAAACCCAATAGTATTGCGCTAAATCTTCAGAATAAAAAAACTAAAACTATTGGAGTTATCATCCCGAATATTCTTAACCATTTTTTTACCAAAGTGTTTGTTGGAATAGAAAAAGTAGCTACCGAAAAAGGATATAATCTCATCACCTGTATTTCTAACGAATCTTATGAGAAAGAAGTAAGTGCCATGGAATTACTTAAAAACTCTGCACTAGATGGTTTTATCCTTTCTATTGCAGAAGAAACACAGGTAAAACAAGAATTTAGTCATTTTCAAAACACCATTAATCAAGGTATCCCAATAGTAATGTTTGATCGGGTTACCGAAGAGGTTGAATGTGATAAAGTGATTGTTAATGATAAGGAAGGAGCATATAACGCTACTAATCATTTTATCGAAACCGGATGCAAAAATATTGCTATCGTCTCTACAATTCATAATCTTAGTGTAGGTAAACTGCGACTAGAAGGTTACAAAAAAGCACTATCTGAAGCAGGTATCCCAATCGATGAATCGTTTATCATAAAAGTGGATGAATTTAATGATATCGATACTTCTTTAAAAATACTACTGGGGTCAAAAAAGGTCGATGCCATGCTATGCCTTGAAGAAGATTCGGCAGTGAGTACCTTAAGATTATTGACCGCCAAAGGGTATAAAATTCCCGAAGATATTTCAATTATTGGTTTTACCAATGGGGTATTACCAAGACATGTTACTCCTGCCATTACCACGATTAGTCAACATGGGATCTATCTGGGAGAAACAGCAACAAGGATGTTGATTGAGAAACTTGAAAATGAAGAATCTGAAACTTCACATACTACAAAAGTGATTAAAACAAATCTAATCGAACGAGAAACTACAAAATCACTCCCTTATTGATCGGATAATACGTCAAAAATAAAAGACGTAAAGTTCTCGTAGCGCTCATTAGCTTTTATTTCACTAGAAGGAAAATGGCTATGATTAGGGGCGTCAGGAAAATTTTGTGTTTCAAAACATATTGCAGGAAACTTATCATAGGTTTTGCCTTTTCTAAAATTCCAATCCGCAAACTTTTCTGGGGTATAGATAACTACAGCAGGCTGATTTGTTTGAATTTGCATTCTAATCCCGGTAAGGGGTGAAAATATAACACCTTGAGAAGTATCTCGATGAACTTCAAAAATTAGGGTATCATCCAGAATTCCATCTTTTTGCAGACTACTCAATGCTCTTTCTTCTCTATAGTCAAATCTGGTATCTACAACTTTATGAACCTTCCCAGTAGGAATATTTTTATCGTCCACTTCCAAATATCGATCACAATGGAGTTGGAGGATATGATCACAAACTGAACCTTCCCCATTTAAATTGTAGTAAGCATGATTGGTAAGATTCAACACGGTGTCTTGATCGGAAACAGCAGTGTATTTAATATTGAGTTTATTATCATCAGTAAGTTGATACATTACTTCTACCCTAAGATTGCCTGGATACCCTTCTTCAAGATGCTCGCTGTAATAAGAAAAGGTTACCGACTGATCATCTTCATCTACATAGGCTACGTCCCATACTTTTTCGTCAAAACCGTATTTACCACCATGTAAATGCACCCCATCCTCATGATAAAGCGGGTATTCTTTGTTATTAATCGTCAACTTTTCTCCTGAGATTCTTCCTGCATATCTTCCTATTGACGCGCCTAGGAATCGAGATACTTTGCCTTTGGATTTATCGACGTATTGATCAATACTATCAAAACCTAAAATTACATTTACCCGACTTCCTTGCTTATCCAGTACCTCCAGACTAAGTATTGAGGCTGCAAAATTGGTAATACGCAATCGCGCTCCATTCTTATTCTTAATTGAAAAAACAAATAATTCTTTGTTGGTATAAAAGCCCGAAGACTTTTGCTTTATTCGTCTTTGTTTAGTTTCCAAGAGTAAATCGTATTATTTAGTTTTTAGTTCTTATTCTTCCATAATTTATCATACAAATCTGGCGTAGATTTGATGAACTTTGGATCAGAAGTCTTACTAATCCAACGCTTGCTAAGGGTATCGCTTAACTGCAACCTAGCATCTACCCTCTTAAATGTAGGGTTATCGAACCACATAGGGTGCGAATCCCAGTGACAGTTGATATAATGAACGGCTTTGATCACGTCTGCATTATCATCAACGGTCTTAAAAAAGGGAACAAACCATTCTTGCCAGGCTTCTTCTGCTTGTTCGGGATTACTAAGCTGTGTCTCTTTGGTATTCCCAGTATTTTTATCAAAATCTGGATGCGTAATTGTTGGAGAAGCTTCAGCAATAAAAACCGGTTTCCCTTTTTTTCTGGCAAATTCGATCATCTTTTGTTCTCTCCAACGGTTAAAAAATGAAAAACCTAACCAATCGACATATTCATCACCCGGATACCATGATTCTAAATCTCCTTCATTTGGGGACATAAACCCTGTCGACTGCCAAACAAAAGCAGTATTGGTCACCCCTCGCTCTCTTAGCATCTTTACCATTCGGATATATGCTTTTTTGGTACTTTCTTTATCGTAATGATTCCAAGGATCACCGTCAAACTCATAGGCTATACGTAAAAATACAGGTCTTCTTCCTAGAGACAATAAAAAATCTGCCAATTTATGGATGTATGCATCATGAGTTCCATCGGCTACTTTTTCTTCGTGGTTTACAAACTGTAGGCCAATAGCTAATGCCATATCTTTATAATCTTCATCTGCTAATTGCATGCTTACATTGTAGTCATTATCCCCCCAATCATGGGTATCATACATCCCGTCCAGTCCCTCTTGTATCCTTCCAAAAGAATCTTCTCCAGGGTTAATATTGGTATACGTAGTCCACCCTGCAGGTTTATCAAAATGATCCAGATAGCCATCATTGTACTTTTCTAAGCCCCCTACCGCTTCTAATTCTTGCCCAACGAACAACAACACCTCTCCTTCGGCAGGTTCAAATTTTGCCAATGTTTTTTGTGGTTTTTCTTGCTCTTCTTGTTTGGGTTGATCTTGTTCCTTTTTTTCTGTGACCTGGTTGCAACTCACAACGGTGCAAATACCAAGTAATACCATTATTTTTTTATACATAGCCCTTTATTTTAATGTATCTCTTTATATGTAAACCAATCGAAATCGGCATGTTTTCTATTA
The DNA here is from genome assembly GCF_056160245.1 of Aquimarina sp. AWH4_224. Lineage (NCBI taxonomy): Bacteria > Pseudomonadati > Bacteroidota > Flavobacteriia > Flavobacteriales > Flavobacteriaceae > Aquimarina > Aquimarina sp. AWH4_224. The sequence goes on from NZ_JBSWWU010000003.1 coordinate 410,845, forward strand.
TATGCCAAATCCTGGCAACACATCCCTACAAACATCCCTGTAAATGCCGGACGGTATCTTTCGTCTCGATCCCGCACATAATCATCGGATAATATGCTTGCATCCAAAACATCTCCTATCGGAAGAAATGTTTTTTCTTGATCAATGCTGTAGTAAAATTGAAGTTCGCCGTGATTCAAAATTCCTTTTAACACCAGCTTGACTTCTGCCGGGATTTCCACTTCCTGATCTTGTTCAGACATTTCAAAATGATCAGAAGTGATAATCCGTAGTAGTTGTTTATCTCCGTTATAATTTGCCGTCAAATGCAAATAATGGTAATGCCCTGTATTATAATAAAATACCAGTCCCGCCATTTCCTGAATATTCTCTGGATGAAACTCTAAAGAAGTACTGGCTTCAATCCTAAAATGCTGAACTCTCCTGGCAATCAAGGCTTGTGTATGTGTAGAAGTTAAACTTTCCTTTCCTTTTAATCGCAAAAACCCTTTTCTCTCCCTAAGAGAAAACCATTCTTCAGTTCTTGGAATACGAAGGGATTGAAAGTCTAGAGATAACGTATCCGCATCAAAATCATCTCTTTCTGGATGCTTTTCTACCAAGACTTCTTTGGTATCAAGACCAGTAATTTCTAATCTTGGTAATCGACAATCACTAACAAGGTAGGGCCAATCATCTTTCCAAATAATTTCTTCGATCGCTGTTTCTCGTCCTAAAATACAACGCCCTCTTTCTTTGAGTGGTCTTCCCACCAAAAACGTAATGAACCATCGACCATCTTCGGTCTCCACAAAATCTCCATGTCCCGATTTTTGAAGTTTATAGGGTTTATTATATGCGCAAGACACTATAGAAGTATCTGGATGCATCAAATATGGTCCAAATATCGATTCTGAACGTGCCACAGATACTGCATGGTTATATTCTGTCCCTCCTTCGGCAAGTATCAAATAGTAGAATTTTCCTCTTTTAAAAATATGCGGCCCTTCTGTGCATCCCAAATAAGATCCTTGATGAAGGTAATGCACCTCCCCAGTTAACTCTTTTTGAACCGGATCATATTCCTGGAGTTCTATACCGCCAAACATTTTATTATCCCGATGATCGATCAACATGTTGAGAAAATACTTTTTACCATCAGTATCATGAAACAAAGATCCATCAAAACCTCTAGAACTGAGGTATACAGGATCTGACCATTCTCCGGTAATATCCTCTGTAGTTATTAAATAATTGGGTGTATCTTTCCAAACTCCATCAAAAGACTTCACGTTAGAATACACCAAGTAAAAAGTACCCTTATCATAGGATAAACAGGGTGCCCAAACCCCGCAAGAGTCGGGTACGCCTTTCATATCTAATTGAGATACTTTATTGAGGGGTTGCGCAATGACTTTCCAGTTTTTAAGATCCCTGGAATGATGAATTTGCACTCCTGGAAACCATTCAAAAGTAGAAGTTGCAATGTAGTAATCTTCCCCTACCCGGATGATTGAAGGATCCGGGTTAAAACCTCGTAATATTGGATTTTCAATCCTGTTCATATGCTTCTTTATGCTTTTACCAATTCTTTTTCTATTTGTTCTAGTGATTTCCCTTTGGTTTCGGGCAAATACTTAATCAGCACCACAAAACCGATTAAGGCCAACATTCCAAAAATGAAATAGGACGTACTGCTCCCTAGCGTTTCTATTTCCCAATTGAATGTTCTTTGTACTACCCAACTGGTAAAAGAGTTTACGAACCCTACAAAAGCGATCATTAAACTTCGAACTCGATTCGGAAATAATTCGGATAACAATACCCACATGACAGGTCCCAATGAAAAGGCAAATGACGCTACAAAAACAAGTATTCCTACTAGAATAAGTATAGGGTCAAGATTACCTGCAGCTTCTATAATTTCTGCTTGTTTTTCTACAAATGTTTGGTCTCCCAATGCTTCCTTCAATGCTTGTTTAAAAGACACATCACTATCGTAAATTACATTTTGTATGTTGTCTAGGTTGAAGGCATCAATTCCTTCTATATGTGCAATCTTTTCTGGCGTGAGTTGATAAGTTGCTTTTCCAAAACCATACGATGTCAAGAACATACCTATTGCTGCACCGATCAGTCCAATAAGCATTAAAGGTTTTCTTCCCATTCTATCGATGAGCAGCATTGCTAAAACAGTAAATACGATATTGATAATACCCACCAACACCGACGAAGCAAATGCGGCATCTGTACCAATACCCGATTGTTTGAATATCGATGTCGAATAAAAGAAAATAGCGTTAATCCCTGTGATCATCTGTATGACACCCACAAACAGTCCGATAAAAAGAACGAATCGTAATGACTTTTTAAATATTTCTGAAATCTTAACCTTTTCTTTTTGATTATTTTCTTTCAGGCTCTCTTTAATCAAAAGCTCTTCTTTTTTTGCTTTCTCGGTACCGTGAAGTTGTTCCAGCGTCTCAAAAGCTTCTTGATTCTTCTGCTTAACGTATAACCATCTTGGACTACGAGGAACCAGAAATAACAAAAAGAAATACACCACGGCAGGAAGCAGTTCTAGACCAAACATCCAACGCCATACGTTTTCTTTAGTGATCAAGTCCGATGTTTGTATCGCTTCGGAAATTGATTGTTGTAAAAAATAACCTGTAAAGTAGGCCGCAGAGAGTCCTATCACAATATTCAGTTGTTGTATAGAAACTAGTTTTCCTCTGTTTTTTGCTGTTGAAACTTCTGCGATATACATTGGAGCCAGAATAAGCGCTGCTCCAAAAGCTGCACCACCAATAAATCTAGCACACCACAATATCCAATACGAGCTGGCATAAGCCGACAGAAAAGCCGAAAGGGCATATACAAAAGCCACAATGATCAATACTTTCTTTCTTCCGATCTTATCACTAATCCAACCGGCAATCAACATGGCAAACATTGCAGCCGATGTTGGGGCTGCATTGATACTTGCTACCTGATCTCCTGTAAAACCAAAATACGGCCCAAAAAATTCTTGAGCTCCCGATATGATCGCGGCATCAAATCCAAATAAAAACCCTCCTAAGGATACTACAAAGGCAATAAAAATTAATCTTCCTGACATCTATAAATGGTACATTTAAATTTAACTTTTGGCAAACACCAAGCCTGTTTGCTGTCTTACTTCATCTACAATCGAAATTAAGTTTAGGCTATCTTGGTGAGACCACAAATCACTTTGTATTTTTTGATCATGAATACATGCATGACATTCTTCTATCTCGTACGTAAATCCTTTCCCTATAGTTGGAAAATGGTAATCAACACGATGATTATTTTTTATCAAAGCATATGATTGTGTTTCATGCCAAATCGAATTGATCTGTATTCTTCCCTCTTCTCCACTTACGATTGCTTGCATATTTGAAGGAGATACAAAACTGCTATGCAAAATACATTGCGCTTTATCATATTGAAGAATGATTGAAGTTTGTTGATCTGCTCCAGATTCATAAAAATTGGCGGTTGCCAAAATCTTATTCGGCATCCCCAATATCAGATAACTCAAAAACAAAGGGTATACGCCCATATCCATCAATGAGCCTCCACCCAAAGCTGGATCAATCATTCTTCCTGTTGCCTCCCCTATGTTAAAGGCAAAATCTGCGTTGATATACCTAATTTCTCCTATTTCTTTTTGAGATACTTTCTTGTACAACTCTCGAATCGAAGGATTGAACCTCGTCCAAAAAGCTTCCATAAAAAACCTCTCATTCTTCTTTGTCGCTGCGATCATTTGTTCAGTCTCTTCTTTGTTGAGGGCAACCGGTTTTTCACACAACACATGTTTTCCCGCATTCAAAGATTTGATCGTTAGATCGGCATGCGAATCATGTGGTGTAGCAATGTAAACAATATCAACTTCACTATCCTGGATAAGCTGATCGTAATTATTGTATGCCCTTTTAGCCTCGTATTTTTGAGCAAAATCTGCAGCTTTTTCCATACTTCTTGATCCAACCGCTACTAATTCTGCCTCGGGAACCAGAGCTAGATCTTTGGCAAACTGGTTAGCAATATTTCCCAGTCCTATTATCCCCCACTTTATTGTATTTGTTTGATTCATAGGTTTTAATTTCTTACCAAAAACGGAATATTACCTCCTCCTACTTTTCCTTTCCCATCATACACATAGGCAAAGATTCGATATTCACCTTCTTTCGGAGAAATAAAAGTAAAACTTCCATTTTCATTCTCTATTATTTTTATGGGAACTCTTGGTGGTTCTAGTTCTTTCTCTCCGCCTTCACTTCGAACAACCACCTCTTTTGAAACTACCCATTTATATTCTAGTGCATCTTGATTAGGATCATTAGCAAACACCTTAGCAGTGTACTTCTGATTGGGTTTCAAGTATATATTTTGCACCGATTTCAGACCATTTAATTGAATGGAATCCACCCTTGGGGCTCTATTTTCTGGATATGATCCGGTCCACACCTTGGTCAAATGATCAATGGTTTCAGTTTGACAACCATCTTTATGAAACATCCCATACCAGGTAGGCGTTCGCTCTTGTTTTTGTCCCCATTCAAAAGCAAAACCACCCAGGCATTTTCCTGATGTATTGTTGATGATCCCTTTTTGCATTCTTCTTAAAATTCCGTCTGCCTTTGGTCCACTTACTTCTTCTATTTCCCGACCCCAAGAGGTCTTGGGCATTTCCCAAAATCCCATAGGTCCAAATTCTGTAATCATATAGGGCTTGGTTATTCCTGTATCTTTCATTCTTTGCTCCACGGTCTCTAAATCCCCATACACTTGAACCGAAACCATATCCATTTGCGGACATCGTTCTAAAGCTATTTTCAAATGCTCATCAATAACACCTGCAAAAGTTGTTGTTACCGGATGATTTGGATCTTCTTTATGAATGAAATCTATAATTTCGGATACCGCATCGTAGACCTTGGGATTCACCATTTTCAACTTACCATTCTCATCAAATAATAAATTCAACTCATTCCCTACCACCCAACACAAAATATTTGGGTGATTCTTATATGCCTTTATCGTTGATTTTACTTTTTTTAGCTGTTGAGCAACCGCTCTTTTATCATTGTAATCGAACCCCCAAAGTTCTTTGCCTATATTGATCCCCATGGCCACCATGAATCCATATTTTTTGGCAGCTTTCAATTCTTCATAGGCATTGTAGGTCCCCCAGGTTCTAAAAGCATTTCCACCTGCTTTACTTAAAGCTTCAAAATCATGACCGTCTACGTAGTTAATACCGACTCCTTTAATTTCGAATTTAGTTTCATTGATATAAAAATTATACTGCCCCTCCACTTCTCGTATAGTCACTTTTGGAACCTCTTGAGCATGTAACTGTATATCTCCCAAGAAACTCAAGAAACTGATGAAAAGAAATATGAAAGCGACGTTTTTCATCTTACTAGGACCTTTCTTCTATAACCTCACTGGTAGAGAATTTATACAACATATTACGATACACACAGATATCGGTGATATCTTCAGGTGTGTCTTGAGGAACAGCTCTGAAGTTGGAAGATATTCGATCTTTCTTTACCGGTAACACCTTATGCCAACAATGGCCATGTAAAAAAATAACAGTTCCCTTTTTGGGCCTAAAGACTAACTGCCCGTCTAGATCCTCGTTTGGCACACCTACTGACAGCCTTCCTTTCTTGTGAGTTTCAGGGAAAATGGCGATTTCTCCTCCTGTTGCTTCGGTAATATCATGAGTATATACCAATCGATTAAGATTATAAGTGGATTTGTCTTCTGGCAGGCAGTCCTGATGCCAAGCTTGACCTTTGCTACCGCCCTTTGAAAACATCATCATACAATACAAATTTTGCCATCCTGTATTTAATATATGATCTGTAATTTCATTAAACTTCTGGTCCTTATCGATCCCATCAAAATAATTTTTTCCTTCTCTATACGGAAACCAAGGGATGACCTCTACAGCAGATTTTGTAATAAACTCTTCGGTATGTTCCCAATTTGGGTTTACACCGTAATGCTCCAGTATTTTTTGATTATAGTCATCCATCAAGCTATCTTCAAAAAAGTCTTCGAAAATAACGAATCCTCGTTCCCAAAACTCGTTTGCTACTGCTTTATAATCCATATCTACTATTTTTTTATACCACTAAAGATTTTGCATCCTCAAGAAACTTTTTTAATCCATTATCGGTAAGAGGATGTTTTACTAATCCTTCAATCGCAGATAATGGCCCAGTCATCACATCAGCTCCTATTTTGGCACAATTTACCACATGCATGGTATGGCGCACTGAAGCTGCAAGAATTTCTGTTTCAAAATTGTAATTGTTGTAAATCTCCCGTATTTCATTAATCAAGAGTAACCCATCTGTAGACACATCATCCAATCTCCCGATAAAAGGAGAAACATATGTCGCTCCCGCCTTGGCCGCCAACAATGCTTGCCCACAAGAAAAAATCAATGTGCAGTTCGTTTTAATCCCCTTATCAGCAAAATACTTAATCGCTTTAATTCCTTCTTTGATCATTGGGATTTTCACCACTATTTGAGGGTGTAATTTTGCTAATTCTTCTCCTTCTTTGATCATTCCTTCAAAATCAGTACTGATTACTTCTGCAGAAACATCTCCATCCACGATTTCGCATATATTTTGATAATGTTTTAGGATATTATCTTTCCCTGTAATCCCTTCTTTTGCCATAAGCGAAGGATTTGTGGTTACCCCGTCTAAAACACCAAGTGCTTGTGCTTCTTGAATATGATCCAGGTTGGCAGTATCTATAAAAAATTTCATATTATATGTCCATTTTTAGCCTACGAAGTAGGACAATATTGTGATTACTATAAGCACCAGTAGCACCGATAATACAATATCGATAAGAGCAATGCTTTTCTTATTTTCTATTTTGTGTTCTTTTGACAACGTACCGAAAGAAAGTCCGGATATGGTGGCATAATTGGGAGGCGCAGTACACAAGCTTATAATAACAGCTATGATTACCGAGAATACAAACATAAATATAGCCATATGTGCAAAATTTATGGTTGCAAAAGAATATAGCACTCCTGATAAATTGTCTTTAAAAATTTCTGCTACGATTCGTAAAGCAGCAACCCCTAATCCAGAAAACAATGTGATAATGGCTGCCCGAGCATTCATTTTTTTCCACAACACTCCGAGCAGGAATACTGCTGTAATCGGTGGTGCAATATAAGATTGCACGCTTTGTAGGTATTGATACAATACTCCTCCCCCAATTTTTTCCATAATAGGTATCCATGTGATCCCCAAAACTACCATAACTACAGTCGCCAATTTCCCAATATTTAACAGCTTCTTTTCTGGTGTTGTAGGTTTCAGTTTTTTATAAATATCAATCGTAAAAATGGTGGAGCACGAATTAAAAACGGATGCTAATGAACTCATTAAAGCTGCCATAAGTCCTCCGGCGACCAAACCTTTTAGTCCAACAGGCAATAATGTTTTAACCAGTATTGGAAAAACCTCATCTGCTTTCTCGTAGGTAAGCACCCCTTGTTTGGCAAGTGCAAAGGCAATAATTCCTGGGATTAGAAAAATGAAAATGGGTAATATTTTGAGATAAGCTCCAAAAATAGCTCCTCTTCTTCCTATGGTAATATTATTGGCAGCAAGCGCTCGTTGTACAATATATTGATCGGTACACCAATACCAAATCCCTACGATTGTTCCTCCAAACAATAGGCCCGTCCAAGGAAAATCCGGATCACTCATCGGGCGCCACATATTAAAATGGTTAGATCCCACTGTTTCTCGTAGAGTGTCCCATCCACCTACTTCTTTTAATCCCAAGTAGGTGATAATAACAGATCCTGTAATTAGGATAACGGTCTGCAGCGTTTCGGTATATATTACGGCTTTCATTCCTCCTACAACTGTATACAAACCGGTAAATAAGACGATTCCAATTGCTCCATACCAAAACGGTATTCCTATCAGTTCTGAAACGACAATCCCTCCTGCATAAATAGTAACCGAAACTTTGGTAATTACATACCCTACTAATGAAAAAAGCGATAAAAACCATCTTGATCTGCTATCGAACCTTTTTTCTAAAAACTCTGGCATGGTAAATACTTTACTTCGCACATAAAAAGGAAGAAAAAGCCATCCCAAAACCAAAACTATCCAGGCATGGAGTTCGTAATGTGCCATTGGCATTCCGGACTCTGCTCCGGTACCTGCCAATCCTACTACATGTTCTGAGCCAATATTAGACGCAAAAATAGATGCTCCGATCACAAACCAACCTACATTTCTACCGGCCAGAAAATAATCTTCGGTATTCTTGTTTTTTTGAAGGACTACCCATACAGCAACTCCTATAAGTGCCACAAAATATAATCCTAATACAATCCAATCCTGAAACGCTAATATTGACTCCATGTAAAATTAGATGTATTGATTTATAATATTTTCAAACAACTCCTGCTTTCCACTTTGTAGTTCCAATTCACCGTTTTGAATAGCGATATCATATAGATTTTTTAAATCCAATTTTCCATCTTCAAAGGCTTTTCCATTTCCAGCATCGAAGGATTCATACCTTTTTTCTCTTAATTTTTGGTATGGTGAAGCTGAAAGAATTTTATCAGCTGTGATCAATGCGCGAGCAAAAGTATCTGCCCCACCAATATGCGCTAAAAAGACATCTTCCAGATCTGTAGAATTTCTACGGATCTTAGCATCAAAGTTGACACCTCCTCCTTGAAGCCCTCCAGCTTTTAGAAATACCAGCATAGCTTCTGTCACTTCTAATATGTTATTTGGGAATTGATCGGTATCCCATCCGTTTTGATAGTCTCCTCTGTTGGCATCGATACTTCCCAACATACCTGCATCTGCTGCCACCTGTAATTCGTGTTGAAATGTATGTTGCGCTAGAGTTGCATGGTTGACCTCGATATTGATTTTAAAGTCTTTATCCAAACCGTACTCTTTCAAAAAGCCAATAGAAGTTGCCGTATCAAAATCATACTGATGTTTTGTAGGCTCCATCGGTTTTGGTTCTATAAAAAATGTTCCTTTAAAACCTTGCGCTCTGGCATAATCTCTTGCTATGGTAAGAAAGCGTGCCATATGATCTAGCTCTCTTTTCATATTGGTATTGAGCAAAGACATATATCCTTCTCTACCACCCCAAAACACATAATTTTCGCCATCTAATGCTATGGTTGCATCCAGGGCTAATTTGACCTGTCCTCCTGCTCTTGCCAACACATCAAAATCAGGATTTGTAGCCGCTCCATTCATATAGCGTGGGTTCGAAAAACAATTTGCAGTTCCCCATAATAATTTTACCCCTGAAGCTTCCTTTTTTTGTTTAAGATAATCTACAATGGTAGCTAGTCTTTTTTCAGATTCTGAAAACGTAGGTGCTTCCTGAACCAGATCATAATCATGGAAACAGAAATAATCAAATCCCATTTTGGTGATAAACTCGAAGGCTGCATCAGCCTTATCTTTGGCCGCCTGAATAGGATCTGAAGCAGTATCCCATTCGAATTTTTGAGTTCCTGGTCCGAAGGGATCGGCTCCAAGTCCACAGAAGGTATGCCAATAAGCAACGGCAAACTTAAAATGCTCGCGCATCGTTTTACCTGCTACCACTTGGTTCGCATCATAATATTTGAATGCTAAAGGATTATCCGACTCTTTTCCTTCAAATTGTATATCATTTATGGTTTTAAAATATTCTTTATCTCCAACTAAGGCCATATCATTATTTTTTTAAAATTCTATTTAATTCTGTTTTCCAGTTTTTATATGCTTCTTTGTAATCGTCTTGATTTTGTAAAGGGTGGTAGGTCATTACATGGTCATTTTTGGTGATCATTGTTCCAAAATCATCAAATGTACCATCACTTAAACCTGCTGCTCGAGCGGCTCCTATTGCACCAGTGGTATTGTAAATCTCAATTTCCTGATTGATCAAGGTAGCTACGGTATTCGAAAAGATTTCTGATCGAAATAAATTGTCATTCCCCGCACGGATCACATTGATTGTGGTATTGTCTTTTTTTAATATTTCCATACCATACACAAAGGAGAATGCTATCCCCTCGAGTGCTGCTCTAAAAATATGTGACCGATTATGCTTATTGAGGTTTAGATTACAGATATGAGTTCCTATAGTTTGGTTATCAAACATACGCTCTGCGCCATTTCCAAAGGGAATCAATTGTAGATTATTAGATCCAACCGATACCTTTGATGCATGTGAATTCATGGTTTGATACGAATTCGTTTCCAGATTCAGATTATTTTTCAACCATCGATATTGAATTCCAGCTCCGTTTATGCACAAAAGTTTACCAATACTGGGTTGGTTTTGGGAATGATTGACATGGGCAAAATTGTTTAATTTAAGTCCCTCTGTAGCAGAAAGGTTATCGGTAACCGCATAGATTACTCCAGAAGTCCCCCCTGTAGCGGCTACTTCTCCCGCTTTAAAAACATTAAGCGATAGTGCATTGTTGGGTTGATCACCTGCTCGATATAAAATAGGAGTTCCCGGATTAAGCCCGCTATCGCCCGCTCCTTTTACTGATAGTTCTCCCTGATTCGAAAAAGTAGGAATGATATCTGGAATTAATGATGCATCAAGGTTATAATGTTCTAATAACCAATTTGCTGGTTTATCGTCTTTAAAATCCCATAAAGTCCCTTCAGAGAGACCTGAAGTTGTAGTGTTTATGATTCCTGTAAATTTAAACGCTATATAATCTCCTGGTAACAGAAATTTATGGATGCGTTCATATTTTTCAGGTTCGTTTTGTTGTACCCATTTTAATTTTGAAGCGGTAAAATTAGCTGGAGAATTCAATAGATTCTCCATACACTTTTCTTCTCCTATCTCTTCAAAAGCTTTATTTCCTATTGCTACTGCCCGGCTATCACACCAAATGATTGAATCCCGAATCAACTCTCCTTTGTCATCTACAACCACCAAACCATGCATCTGATACGAAATTCCGATTCCTTTTATTTGCTCTGGTCCAATTGTATTTTCTTTCAGTAATCTCTTAGAAGCTTTACATACATTTTCCCACCAGGATTCTGGATTTTGTTCAGCCCATTCTTTCTGGACAGAAATGATATCCATCTCCTCTTCGGGTTCATTTACAGAAGCTATGGACTTCCCATTTTCAGCATTTACCAGTGCCGCTTTGATCGAAGAGCTCCCTATGTCAAATCCTATATAATACATTTCACGATTTTTCTTTGCGGTAAAATTTCTACTATTTCTTTGGAAAAGGAATTACTTTCTTAAAAATCCCCGAAACTTAGGTTTGTAATTTTCGTAAATCAAGATAACCACTTTATTATTAAGATCATAGCCTAGATAAAAAAGGAGCATTTCGCAGTTTTATGTACAGAAATAACTCCTTTTTTAACATTAAAATTTACTGAATGAATTAAGCTAATTCAACAATCCTAATTGTATCCCGGGTTTTGTTGTAGAATATCTGATCCCACCTGATCAATTTCAGACTGAGGGATAGGTAACAATTCATCTCTACCTACCACAAAAACTTTCTGAAACTGCGTTCCTACTTCTACATTGTTTAACACCGTTTCTGCATCTCCCCATCGTACCAAGTCGGTATATCGATTCCAACCTTCGGTAGCTAACTCTCTCCTTCTTTCATCCTTAATACCTTGAAAGGTATATGCAGGAGCTGCTGGATTACCTGCCCCATAGGCTCTATCAAGTACTTGTTGGAAAGAAGACGCTCCGTCTCCTCCTCCTCCCAAGATAGAAGCTTCGGCATGCATTAATAATACTTCTGCATATCTCATCATTTTTTCGTTTAATGGAGAATCTGCAAAATTCAATGTGTTTTCTTGTACTGATACTGGAATATGATATTTCCTCATCGTAGCTTTTGATATCCACGATGGTAAAACGTTACCGGCATTATCACAAACTTGCCAGAAAAAGCCGTAAGTATCTGTACCAAATAACCAGTCTCCAGAATTACTTTGATCTGGTAATAAACACTGGTCGGATTGATCGATTTGACACCCACAACTTATTGGTCCACGAACACCTCCATTCAAGTCTGTTGGTAGATCGACAGTTAGCGGTGTAATGAATGTAGCATTCTTTCTTTGGTCAGAATCATCATAGAAGTCGATTAATTCTTGTCTTGGCACTGCGTTTCCGAATGCACTGTTACCAACACCACTGTTAAATAAGAATCCCATTAACTGATGAGTTGCAGAACCTTGATTGAATATTCCTCCTGGAGATTCCCAATTGTTATAAATGATATTTGCCTCGTATCCTATTTCAAAAATAGATTCTTTCCCATATTCGTTGGTAAGACTAAAGTTATCTCCAAAATTCTCCTCCAAACTATATCCAAGTGCCATTACCTCTTCGGTATACTCCACAGTTTGCGCATATTCTTCTTGGTATAAATGTGCCTTTGCCAAAAATGCATATGCTGCTCCACTAGTTGCTCTTCCTTGCTGAGCTGCGGTTGCCGGTAGTGCTTGTGCTGCTGCTAATAAGTCTGGTTCTATTACGTTATCATATACTTCTTGCGCAGTGCTTCTTGGTATTTTGAAATTGAAATTGGCATCCGTAATTCGTTCTGTAATTACAGGTACTCCACCAAAATTCTTCACAAGTTCTAAATAGGCTAATCCTCTCAAAAATCTAGCCTCTGCAATTAATTGTGCTTTGGTAGCTACAGGATCTGCATAGATTTCGTCTGGAGATTCTTCGATAACACCAATTGCGGTATTTGCTCTGGACACCATGGTAAACCATTTTCTCCACCATCCTAATACACTTGGGTTGTTAGGTGGAATTGGGTTTTGATCAAACACTCTTCCCGCTACCCAGAAATTAGCCCACTGAGAGAATACATCGTCTGCACGAATTCCTTGAAACATGACTGGAAAGTGATGTCCTAGGTTATTGTTTATTACCTGCCAACGCAATGGATCATACGTTGCTATCACCAAAGAAGCTATATCATCTTCCGTTTGTATAGCATCCGAAGTTAAAGATGTTATCGGTTCTCTATCGAGAAAATCATCCTCACAGGAAATCGTCATAAAAGTCACCATACATATCCCAAGAATGGCCTTGACAGAAATATTTTTAAGTTTTATATTTTTCATGATGTTTTGTTTTTAGAATTCTAACTGAAACCCGAATAAAAATGTTCTTGGCTGAGGATTAAACCCTCTGTCTATACCCAGATCCAAAGAGTTTCCTGAAGCTTGTTCTCCAATTTCTGGATCAGTTCCATCATAATCTGTTATTAAGAATAGGTTTTGCGCAGTTCCATAGATTCTTAATCTATTTAATCCAATGCTCTCTACCCAGCTCTCTTTAAGTGAATATCCTAAAGTCAAGGTTTTCATTTTTAAGAAAGAACCATCTTGTACGAAAAAGTCTGAAACCTGAGGAGTAAAGCCACCGAGTCTATTAACTACTCCATTGGTAAGAAAAGATTCTTTTCTATTGGTAAATGCCCCGTCCGGTCTTAACGTAGCATCAAAAATGTCGTTTCCTTGAGATCCGTATAAGAAGGTACTAAGATCAAATCCTTTGTATTCAAGATCCAACGTGATTCCATAGGTGAAATCTGGTAGAGGACTACCTATAAACGTCTTATCTGGATTACCATCACCATCAAAATCTCTAAACACAAGATTGCCATCATCATCTATACTTTCTACCTCAAATCCAAAGAAACTCGAAATTGCTTCTCCTTCAGTAGTAAGTGTAATAGGGTCATTGAACACAAAAGTATTCCCTCCTTGCAGTGGTTGCCCGTTATTACCAATACTGGTTACTTCATTCTCATTTACTGCCAGGTTTGCTCCTAATTGCCATCTAAATCCACTTTTATAAGTTTGCTGATAAGAAACTAAAAATTCAAAACCTTGGTTTTCTACATCAGCAATATTGGTTGCAGGTGCAGGGAATCCTGAGAATATAGGTATCCCGATTGGAATTAAAACATCGGAAGATTGTTTATTGTAGTAATCTATAGTAATTCCTAAGGCATTATTAAAGGCATTAATATCCAAACCAATATTGGTTTGCGCCACTTCTTCCCACTTTACATCAGGGTTTTGTAAAAATGCAGGAGTAAGTCCTGGGTTTAGTCCTCCACCGAAGTTGGTTCCTGAACCAGCATTTAAAATCGGAGAGAATTGATATGGAGCGATAAAGTCACTACCATTAATACCCCAACTAGCTCTAAGCTTTAATAAATTAATTACTTCAGAATCTTGTAAGAAATTTTCTTCAGAAATCACCCATCCCGCGGATACCGAAGGGAAAATACCAGTTCTGTTATCATCTCCAAAATTTGAAGATGAATCTGCACGTAAAGTAGCTTCTACATTATATTTATCCATATAGCTATACTTTACCTTACCATAAATACCCAATAGGTTATTCTCTGTTTCCACCGGAGGTGCTACAGTAATACTTGAAGGATTTGTAATCAATGCAAAATTGGCTTCATCTAGCGTATTTACAAAAAAACCAACCCCAGACAATGAACTATTAGAAAAATCTGATTCGTATGTGGAAAACCCAGCTAATGCGTCCAATTTATGGTCTGAGTTTTGGAAAAAATCATATCTTACATTAGCATCAAACTGTCGTAATACCGTCTCTGTTCTTGTTTCTATTAAGGTTGCATTTGGAGAAGCGATCGCCTGCGTTGGAAAATTGAAAGAAGGAAAAAACTGTTTGGTAAATGCATCAGAATTAAAATGATAATAAGTTCCTTGCAGCCTAAATCTATCAAAAATCTCCCAATCTCCTTTTATACTGGCATTGGTTACTGCGGTTTGCGTATTGTTGTTATTCAGCAATAATGCCAACTCAGGATTTGCAACCGCGCCGAGTGCCGGTAATGTTACACCATTTACTACAACTGGGTTGGTTTGGTTACCTGGATTGAACGGCACCGACGGATCGTTAGGATCATTAACCGGATAAATCGCTGGCATCGCATTGATAAAGTTAATAATTGATGTTCCTGTAACTCCAGCATTTTCTAACAAAAAGTTACGATCAATATCTGCTAAATTCGCATTAACCTCAACATTAAAGTTCTCACGAATATCGGTTTCAAAATTTATTCTAACATTTTTTCTATCGAAGTTAGACTTGTTCTCTCTTCCACCTAGCATACCGTCTTGTTGAAAAATTCCTCCAGAAATTGCATAGGAGTATTTTTCTCCTCCACCTATTACAGAAGCTGCGATATTACTAATCGGAGTAGTATCAAAAAGCTCATCATACCAGTCTGTGTCCGGTAAAGCGGCGATCTCTGCATCGGTTAGCTGTGTCCCTCCATTTGATGCCTGAAATTCATTAAAATACTGGACATACTGATTCTTGTCCATTAGATCTGGTTTCCTTAATAAGGACTGAAAACCTGTATATCCATCTATCGAAACTTTTGGTGCAGCAAGATTTCTTTTTCCTGATTTGGTTTCTATAAGCACAACTCCGTTCCCTCCTCTTGCTCCAAAAATCGAAG
Source organism: Aquimarina sp. AWH4_224 (assembly GCF_056160245.1). Lineage (NCBI taxonomy): Bacteria > Pseudomonadati > Bacteroidota > Flavobacteriia > Flavobacteriales > Flavobacteriaceae > Aquimarina > Aquimarina sp. AWH4_224. The sequence continues at coordinate 426,425 of NZ_JBSWWU010000003.1, forward strand.
CAGATGCTGCATCTTTTAACACACTGAAGCTTTCAATATCACTGGCATTGATATGATTTAGGTTAGGTACTTGCTGCCCGTCTACCAAAAATAAAGGTGTAGAAGCCCCAGTAGAACTAGTACCTCTAAGTCTCACCGTAAGCGGTGCTCCTGGTGCTCCAGAGGTTTGCGTAACCGCAATTCCCGGTGCCGTTCCTTGTAATGCAGCTTCTGGCAGAGCAATCGGTACTCTTTCTATTTGTTCTGTAGATACCGTACTTACCGCAGAAGTAACTGATTTTTTGTTTTGTACCTGACCATAACCCAGAATTACTACCTCGCCTAAGGCTTCTGTATCTGATACCATGATCACATTAATGGTGGTTTGACCATTTACAAGAATTTCCTGTGTTTTAAAACTCAAAGAGCTAAACACTAAGATGGCACCTTCTGATAAGTTATCGATGGTGTATTTCCCATCAAAATCTGTAGAAGTACCGTCGGTAGTTCCCTTTACTATAATATTTACCCCAGGTATTGGAGTTCCGTTTTCCTCAGTAACTGTCCCCGAAACACTTTGAGCATAGGAGTTACTTACCGTCAAGATGATCCCCCAAAATAGAATCTTAAGTAAGCTGTTTTTCATACTGACTTTGTTTTGATTAATTAATAAGTTTTAGTTTGATTGTTCGCGAAAATTTCAGGATCTAAATTAGGCGGTAACCAAGGGCGTTCAAAAAAATCAGCAGAGATCAATACAAGAAGAGATCCCTCAAAAAAAGAAGGTTAAAAATGAAAAAAGGTTAAAAAATAAACGCAATTAGCTAGTTTTCAACAACTTAATACTTGTTCAAAAAATACATTTAAATTTTCTCAAACGTTTAAGTAAATCGTTAAGTTTTTGTCATATCCGAAATTGAAAAAGTTATAGATATGACCTATTTATTGCTGAAAACTGAAAAATTTCATAATGATGTTATTAAAAATGTATTATTCTTCATGTTTGATTAATAATTTACTATGCTAGCATAGTAAATTTCACCTTAAAACTCTCTTAAAGTTTAACATCTATTAATTTATTTAAGAATATTTTGTGTAATCCTCTATTGACAGGCATTTTGAAAGTATCTAAATTGGAAACCATTCATTCATTAATCAAAAATCAAATGTCGAAAGAGATACAAATGGCTGCATCTTTGGATGGCAAAATAGACGTCTTAGATTCAGTTCAAATTAAACACGCGTCCTTTTACGAATTCTTATCGTTAAGAATTTGGGGGGTCATTCCTAGTTGGTTTCAACGTTTTATTTCAGGAATTTACGCAAATGTCTTCAATCTTCATATTTCGAAGTTTCTCATTAAACCTTATTGCAAATTTCATTATGAAGAAGCTGATTATCTAAGTCAATTTAAACCTCCTTTTGGTAGATCAAAGTATCTCAACTTTCAGGACTTCTTTGTTAGACAGTTCAAAGAACTTCCTCAAAACTCCTCTCCAACAGTTTGGCCATGTGAAGGACTACTTTGTGACATGGATTTTGTACATAACATTAACAAATCAAATGTAAAAGGAGACCTTAGAGCAGTGCATCATATCTTTGGAGTTAGTGAAAACGAGATCGATAAGGATTATGTATTTACCAATGTATTTTTACATAATAAAAATTACCATCGAATTCACGCCCCTGTAGATGGCACAATTACGCGTATACAACATATTAAGGGGGATTTGATTATTTTAAGACCTTGGTTCTACAAAGACAATCCTTCTATTCCAGCCTTCAGGAATGAACGAATAAATATTGACATCACAGATGATGAGGATCAAAAATGGCATTTATCGATTGTAGGAGGACCAGCGGTTGGCACCATTGAACTCCCAGAACATATTCAATTGGGATCCAGAGTTTCCAAAATTGATGAGATCGCCTTATTCTATTTGGGTTCTACTTGTTGTATGGTTGCTCCTGCAATGCCAAAACACCATGTTAAAAATAGTTTGGTGTATATGGGCGACACTTATTAGTACTACAAATACAAAAAATTGATAGTCAAATATTTGAAACTAACGATAAACTCAATAAACAAAAATTTAACATTTAAAATTTTGAATTACTAGACGGGTGGTCATATTTTTGCTAGCAAAATTGTAAGAAAAAGATGTCTAAAACCCTAAAACATGAAACAAAAGCAGATTACCTTTTGGAAAAAGGTCTGCATATTATTTGGTCTAGGGGATATAATGGGACAAGTGTCAATGATATTGTAAAAGCTGCAGATGTACCTAAAGGTTCTTTTTATTTCTACTTTGACAGTAAAGAAGATTTTGCTATCAAAGCATTGAGAAAGTATTTTGATATGCAATTTGGAACCGCATTAGACATTTTACACGACTCCTCGGTTAGTTCTCCCAAACAACGTTTACTAAACTTTTATGAACACCGGATTGATGTTGTGAAAGAAGAACTAGAATGCAAAATGGGATGTATGGGCTGTAATCTGAGTAATGAAATGTCTGAACATAATGACAATATCAGAGAAGCCATACTAGCACTGCATAATAAGGTGAAAAATGAAATCGTTGCTGTTGGATTAGAAGCACAACGACTTGGTGAAGTAGAAGCCGATATTGATGTAGAAGCCATGGTATCTTTTCTCGAAGATGCGGGAAAAGGAGCAATGACAACTATGAAAGAAATGAAAAGTGCCGAACCTATTGACAATGTGATGAAAATGACCAAACTCCTATTTCTGAAGTAATTTTTTTTGAAATTTTAATAGACGACTGGTCAATTATTAACAATCTAATAACAAAATTATATGAAACAAACTCTAATTTTATCCTGGTAAAAAAATTTTTAATCTATTTATAGATGACTGGTCAACTTTTTTAAAAATTTATTTGAACACCCCTGTCCAAATAAATTCGATCTAATCGTCTTCATACAAATAACTCTTAACAACAAAGATCAATTGAATAGTATTTTCTATTACTAATTGACTGGTCAACTAACAACTGTAATTATGAATGCACTTAAAAAAGCAAGTAACGTTACGAACACTTTTGCTAAGCGGTGGGCGCAATTTGTGATCAAAAACAAGTGGTACGTCCTACTAGCAACAATTATCCTTTCAATGGGATTAGGTTCCCAAGGAGCTATGGAATTTGATGGAGATTATCATGTATTTTTCAGTAAATCGAACCCTGAGCTTGAAGCTTTTGACGCTTTACAAGAAAAATACACTAAAGATGATAACATAGTAATTGTATTATCTCCTTCTAATGGCAACATTTTTACCAAAGAAAATTTGGTCGCCATAGAAGAACTCACCGCCGAAGCATGGAATACCCCTTACTCATCCAGAGTAGATGCGGTTACCAATTTTCAACATACTAGTGCACAAGGAGATGATCTCTATGTAGATGATCTTTCGTACGAGTCTGCAAACAAAACACCTCAGGATATAGCAGAAATACGAAGAAAAGCACTCAAAGAACCTTTATTAGTAAATCGATTACTCAACGAAGAAGGCAGTGTTACTGCTATAAACGTGACAGTAAGACTCCCAGGAGAAGACAGTGCTAAAGAAATCCCAGAAGTAACTGCTTTTATACGCAGTACGATCTCGAATTTTCAAGAAAAGCATCCTAATTTTGAAGTACATTCCTCCGGTTTGGTCCCTTTGAACACTGCCTTTTTTGAGTCCTCGATGCGGGATTTAATGTTGACCATGATTATGCTAATTATTGTGGTAATCACCACTCTTATCCTTACTAGAAACTTTGTTAGCACCTTAGCTACGTTGGTTGTAGTAATGTTTTCTATAATGAGTGCAGTAGGATTTGTGGGGTTAATGGGGATTAAGCTCACCCCTCCCTCTTCTGTATTCCCAACCATGATTCTTACTCTGGCAGTTGCAGATAGTATTCATATCCTGATTACCATGCTTCAAAAAATGCGAAAAGAGGGATACAGCAAACATGACGCTTTAGTAGAATCTATACGTCTTAATTTTATGCCGGTATTTATTACGAGTCTTACCACAGTGATCGGGTTTCTAACCATGAATTTTGGAGATGTTCCTCCGTTTTGGGACCTAGGAAACATTACTGCATTTGGTATGACAATGGCATTTATCTACTCTACCAGTACTTTGCCGGCATTGATGGCTATTCTTCCTGTAAAAACAAAGCAGAAAGCAGAAAATACACCTGAAAAATTTGGATGGTATACCAATCTTGGGCTATTTGTTACCAAGCAACCTGTTCGACTTACTATTATTTCGATAGCAGTTATTGGAGGTTTAACGTATCTGGCCACCAAAAATCAATTTAATGATGAGTTCATTAATTATTTTGATGAAACTGTCCAGTTTAGAAGTGATACGGACTATATCAGTGATAACTTAACAGGGATTTATAATGTTGAATTTTCTGTTGGCAGTGGAGAAAGTGGAGGGATCAACAATCCGGAATACCTTCAAAAACTAAATGAGTTTGAAGACTGGTTGAATCAACAACCGGAGGTAGTACATGTAAATGCCTTTAGTGAAGTAGCCCGAAGAGTTAATCGATCGATGCACGGTGATAATGAGTCTTACTACAAAGTCCCCGCTAATCGAGAAGAAGCGGCTCAATACTTGTTGTTATACGAACTATCTCTTCCTTTTGGACTTGATCTGAATAATCAAATTAATGTAGACAAATCCGAAACGAGAGTTACAGCGACGATCGAAAACATCTCTAGTGCAGAAATGATTGCCTTCTCCAAACGTGCAGAACGCTGGTTAGAGGATCATACTCCTGATGCGATGCACGCTATAGGAGTAAGTCCAACACTCATGTTTTCAAAACTTGGGTTCAGACAAGCCGATAGTATGTTTAAAGGAAACATCATTGCCTTAATATTGATTTCCATAGTACTAATGCTTGCACTGCGCAACTTCAAATTAGGTTTACTAAGTATTATTCCTAATGTGACTCCAGTCCTGGTAGGGTTCGGTTTCTGGGCCATGTACAAAGCACAAATTAATACCGGGATGGTGATTGTTTTTGGTATGACTCTAGGAATCATCGTAGATGATACGGTTCACTTTATGAGTAAATTTTTAAGGGCTCGACGGGAGCTCAATTACGATGCTAAACAAGCAGTTATCTATGCCTTCGAGACCGTAGGTAAAGCTTTGGTAACGACAACCATTGTTTTATTAGCAGGTTTTGCAGTCTTGTCTACCTCTTCATTCGCATTGAATAGTTATATGGCCAGGATAACGGTAATTATTATTGTAGCAGCATTGATCATTGATTTCATCTTACTACCATCACTACTTATTCTGATCAGTAAAAAGAGCGAAAGTAAAGAAAACGTACGTTCATTACAACCACAAATACAATTGGATAAATAAATCAAAAACTTCTCATAACAGTAGGGTTTGGGCTGATTGGCCCGAGACGAATCACCCGAATCTTGCTGTTATTCTTAACTAAAAATTATAAAAACAATGAAACAGTTATTTTTTGCAATCATTGCAATAGCAGGAATCACTTCTTTATCTGCTCAAAATGCAGAAGAAAGAGGGTTACAAATTGCCAAAGCAGCAGAACAAGCTGACCTGGGATTTGGAAGTTCTAAGGTAAAACTAAAAATGACCTTAAAGAATAAAAATGGTCAGACCAGTGAACGATATCTAGAAACAAGAACCTTAGAACTTACCGAAGATGGAGATAAATCTTTAATCGTTTTTAACAGTCCAAAGGATGTGAAAGGCACCTCTACCTTAACCTTTACTCATAAAGTAGGTTCTGATGATCAGTGGTTATTTCTACCTTCTATCAAAAGGGTAAAAAGAATATCTTCTAATAATAAATCTGGTCCGTTCGTAGGAAGCGAGTTTGCTTATGAAGATCTATCTTCTCAAGAAGTAGAAAAATACGCCTACAAATTTCTGGAAGAAAAAGGAAATTTATTGGTAGTAGAACAAGATCCTGTAGACCCAAAATCAGGGTATACACGTCGTGTTGTGACTTATAACAAAGATAAAGGATATCGTATTGAAAAAGTAGAATTTTATGATCGTAAAAACTCCCTTCTCAAAACGCTTACCTACACCGATTATAAGTTATACAAAGGAAAGTACTGGAGAGCACTTACTTTCAATATGGTAAATCACCAAAGTAATAAAGAAACCTTGTTGAAGTTCGAAGAATACAATTTTGACATCGAATTATCAGACGAGGATTTTACACAGGTAGCATTACAACGCGCCGGTCAGTAAATTTTATTTCATGATGAAATACACAAGGCTTAGTTTGTTATATCCTATTATTGTTCTTTTAGTTAGTGGATTATTATTAATAATACAACCTAGCCTTGTGTTTTCAATATTAAACAGCAACACCTCATATCAACCCGATATCGCAAATTTGCTAGGCATGATGTTTATAGGGTTGGGTACTCTCATCACTTTGGTTTTTTGGTACCGAGTTCAAAAAATATATAAATGGACCATACCTATACGATTGTTCTTTAGTATATGCTCAATTGTACTATTCTGCATCTATCAAAATCCATTTTTCGTCATGCTACTGTTTATTATTCTTATCGGGATTTTGATTACAATTTTTGGAATGGTAAAAGACCAGGAATTAAAAAAGTAAATACATGAAAATTAGACATATCACATTTGTAGCGCTCCTATGCGTAGGATTCAACATGCATGCTCAAAACGATGATAGCAAAAAAACAGTTCAAGAATTCGAATTAGAATTAGAAGGAGAGTATCGTTATTTCTATGATGATGCCTTATTTGAAGAGCAGGAAGATCATTTCCCTTCTTTGGCCATTCGACCCGAATATAATATCTCCTGGAACAAAGGTTATGAAAGCATCAATTTTAAAGGTTTTTTTCGTCTGGATGTAGATGATGAACGTACGCATTGGGATATCCGCGAATTGTATTATCAAAAGGCAAAAAACAACTGGGAATTAAGCTTGGGTGTCAAAAAGATCTACTGGGGAGTTACAGAGAGTAATCATCTGGTTGATATCATCAACCAGACAGATGCGGTTGAGACTTTTGACGGCGAAGAAAAGCTAGGGCAGCCTATGGCCCAGTTTACCTGGATCACTCAAAAATTTGGGACTTTCGACTTTTTTTACCTGCCATATCATCGGAAACGTACTTTTGCAGGTGATAAGGGAAGGTTACGTTTTCCTGTGGTGATTGATAAAGACGATTTGGAGTATGAAAGTGGAGCCGAAGAGTGGAGACAAGACCTTGCTTTTCGCTGGAAACACTATTTTAATGCTTTTGATATTGGGCTTTCTTACTTTCATGGTAACGGAAGAGAACCTCTTTTTACTTTTGATACCACGGGAAATATCAATGCTTTTTATCCTGTCATACATCAGGCCGGGCTAGATCTGCAAATTACTCATAATGCATTTTTATGGAAATTAGAATCCATCTATCGTCATGCTGAAGCTCAGGAGTTTGTAGCACTTACCGCAGGATTAGAGTATACTTTTTCTAATATCGACGGAAATGGTCTGGATATAGGTCTTTTGGGAGAGTATTTGTACGATGAACGTGATGAACTTGCTCTTAATGCTTTACAAAATGACATCTTCTTTGGAAGTCGTATTGCTTTTAACGATACGCAAGATACTTCAATTCTGGTTGGTGGGATCTCTGACTTAGAATCTAGTAGTACTATTTTTAGTCTAGAGGCGTCCAGACGTTTTGGAAGTACCTGGACCGCAGAAATTGAAGCTCGAATTTTTAATGATATCGATCAAAACGAGTTTATTCTTTCCAACTTTAGAGAGGATAGTTTTTTAAGGATATCCATCTCCAAATACTTCTAGACGCATTCTTATAAATCCACCGGATTGGTAGCCAAACTATTAAACAGTTTGGCTTTTGCCGTAAAGAACTTATTCTGCACTTCTATTCCTTTTAATCTAGCATCAATAAGACTTCGTTCTCGAGAATTAATCAAAAACACAGAACTCTCACCAAAGCTGAATTTACGCTCTTCTGCCTGTAATAAAGTGGTATAGTCTTTAACAATATTCGCTATTAGTTCGTTTTGCGTTTCAAAAGACTCTAATTCGGCATAAATCGCATTGATTTTATTCTGAATTTGCAATTCTGTAGTTTGTCTTTCAAATTTAGCATCCTGAACTTTGAATTTAGCTAACTTTAGATCTCCTCTTTCTTTTCTCAAAAATAACGGAAACTCAAAGGTTATCCCTCCTTTATATTCCCGCGTCGTAAACGAATTACCTACATCAGGTGTCTCGGTCAAAAAGTTATATTCCAGGTCTATTCTGGGCAAGAGTTTGTTTGCTTTTAATTTCCGATCAACTTCTAGTCCTTCAATCTTATACCCCAGTGATCTTAGTTTTGGGTGATTTTCTAAAGTAAATTCACTTAATGGATTCCCTTGTATCTCCAGAGTAGTATCAATAATTTGATCCAGGTTGTTATCAGGAACTACTTCGGGTTGTAACTCTACTGGAACATTTCCCTCTAACCATAAGAAATTAGATAACTGTAAGGAAGTTTTGATCAACTTCACTTTGGCCTGCTCCAAACTCAATGCACGATTTTGCACAGTGATTTTGGCTTCAACCGTATCGATCGCTGCTTTATCTCCTGCCAAAGCACTTTGCTTTATCCCTCGAAATCTAATCTCGGCATTATTCAAAAAATTCTCATAAATCTCCTTTTCATTAAATGCTTTTAACCAATCAAAATAAGCCAAGGAGGCATCATATAGAATTTGATTGACCAAAAGATCTCGATCAGCTTTGGTTTGCTCTCTAAAAATCTTTGCCTTTTGTAAGGTAGCCATACGTTCATTGATCCAAAACCCTCTTGCTACAGAAACCGAAATACCGGCATTAAAAAGCCCATCTTCGGGGATAAAGTTTTCAGGATTCAAAAATTCACCCTCGTTCTGCTCAAAACCTCCTTTAAGCTCAACACCATACCAGGTTGGGATCTTGAAAGTAGCATTCAACAAGTCGTAATACTCACTTCCCTTAAACTTCTTTCGGTCGTAGTCTACTTCAATTTTGGGATCAAAACCTCCTCTGGCCTTCATCAAATTAGCTTCTCCTATATTGATATTCAGCTCTGCTTGCCTAGCTATAGGATGGTATTTTTTCACATATCCAAGATACTCTTCAAACCGAAGTGTCAACTCATTATTGTCTTGGGCATGCAAAGAAACTATCCCTAATAAAACGATCAAAAATCTGATTTTCTTCATCTTATTTTTTTCCAACTTTAGCTGTATTTCCTTCAGGTTGATAATAATTTGGTGGGAAACCATTCAGTTTACGCCATAATTCAAACCAAATGGGGACATCTTCTAGCAATGCAATAGAATTAGCTCCTGATCCTACTCTTATGTCTTTGGGCCAATCATGATCATCAGCATCTGGAGCGATAAGTACACGGTATTTACCGTTATCACTAATAAACGTTTCGATAGCCACCACTTTACCACCATAGGTACCGTAAGATACATTTGGCCAACCGCTAAATATAATCACCGGCCAACCGTCGAATTGTATCCGTATTTTTTCACCAATATGGATCAAAGGTAAATCGATAGGTTTAACAAAAGTTTCTACTGCAAGTTCATAGTCTGCAGGCATAATACTGAGCAACTGATCTCCTTCTTTAAACGTTTCACCTACACCAGCGCGAATAGCCTTATTTATAAAACCATCCTGCGGAGCACGGATATAATACAGATCATTACGGATCTCATAATTCGTATATTCATTCTCCAACTTAGTTACTTGAGCTTCTGCGTCAAACTGACTGGATTGAGCTGTAAACTTATCACTACGCGCCTTTGCGATTTTATCGGTATACTCGGCAGTTACGCGATTGATTTCTACTTCTGCGTTGATAACATCATTCTTACTGGCCAGGAGTTTATTCTCTTGTGAGATTAATTTTGCTTGTGTTTCCTGAAGCTTTAAACGTTTTTCTTCTACATCAGTCAATGCCTTAAGTCCCTCGCTTTCTAGCTGCACAGTACGATCATATTGGCGCTGCGCAATTGAAATATTAGTTTTGGCAGCCTCTAGATCAATACTATCGCTTTGTACCTTTAATCTGGATTGCATCAACTTATTTTGTGCTTGTTGCAATTTCAAACCTCTTTCATTAATAAGAGCATTGGCTTGAATGTCCAGAGCTTTTACTTTTTCCTGATAAGAGGTCACCGCCATCGATTTCGCCTTGATTTGCTTCCCTGTTCGTTGCACCAAATTGGGATCAAAGTACTCATTCTTTACCTCTGAGATAAACAAGATTGTATCTCCTTTTTTAACAAAATCTCCTTCCTTCACATACCACTGTTCGATACGCCCTGGTATAGGAGATTGAATAGTCTGCGGTCTGTGATCAGGTTTTAAGGTAGTTACATTTCCTACTCCCGAAATATTTTGTGTCCAGGGCAAGAACATAATAATAATAGTAATCCCTGCAAACACCTTCAAAAAACGATTAAAGTACTTGTAATGCCTTCTATGAAAGACTTTCTCTACAGCCTTATATTCTGAAAGATCTACCTTTTTATTTAGTTTATTATGGGTGATATTCAACATAACACTTTATTTTTCGCTTACAATTTTTCCTTTTTCTATCTGAATAATACGACCACATCTTTTGGCCCATTTATTATTTTGACTCACTACAACCAATGCCCAAGGTCTTTCTGGAGCGGTTAGGAAATCCATAATACGAGACACCTCGTTTTCATCGAATTGATCTAGAGGATCTTTAAGGATCAATAATTTTGGTCTTCGCACTATACCTCTAGCCAACACTATTTTTTTGGCCACCGTGTAAGAGATTTGTTTTCCTTCGGGATAAATAATGGTATTCAACCCTTTGGCTTGTTCTTTTACAAATTGTGTTAATCCCACTTGCTCTAATGCCCAATACACATCCTCATGTGGGATTGTACTATCGCCGAAGGTGATATTTTCTAAGATTGTTCCTTCAAAAGGTGATTCCTCGGTAAGCGATTGCCCCAAATGTGCTCTGTAGTAGTTTAAATTGATCCCAGATAGATCTACATTATTTACATAGACTTTACCCGAATCGGGCTTTATCAAACCTGCGATTAAACGTAATAAAGTGGATTTACCCGATCCATTAGATCCCTGTACCAAAATGGTACAGTCTTTTGTTATGGATAAGGAGATATCATCCAAAATTTTCTTACCCGCTTCTCTGGTTGTATAGGTTACATGATCTAACTCTACAGTAAATCCTTCATTTTCTTTGAATGGCTTCTCTCCTTCTTGTGGTTCCAGATTTTTATCAACTACTTGTCCAAGTTTTTCAAGAGAGGTCAATACATCATAAACGGATTCTAGGCCGGTAATCAGTTTTTCTACAGAACCAATAACCAATACAATGATAATCTCTGCTGCTACAAATTGCCCGATATTCATTTCCTGATTGAGTACTAGAATACCTCCAATAAGTAACAAACCAGCAGTTACCAGTACCTTAAAACCAATCATTTGAATAAACTGAATGACCAATACCTTGAAATGACTTTCTCTTGCTGAAAGATACTCGGTCACCAAAGCATCATTTTTTTGCAATGCTAAATTGGTTTTACCAGATAATTTAAAGCTTACAATAGATCTAGCAATTTCCTGAATCCAGTGCGCTACCTTGTACTTACTTTTAGATTCTTTCAAACTGGTTTCTAATCCTCTCTTTGCCGTGTATTTAAAAACCACATATACCAGTAACAGTAGTAAAATTCCGTAGATAATAAAAAACGGATGGTAGAATGACAAGAGCATCAATCCAAATATAATCTGCAACAATGCCGCCGGAAAATCTACCAGAATTTTTGACAAACCTTTCTGAGTGGTTAAGGTATCAAAAAAGCGATTTGCCAATTCTGGAGGGTAGTAATTACGCAGTTCACTCATCTTTATCTTTGGAAAACGATACGTAAACTCAAAAGAAGCACGAGTAAAGATTTTTTGCTGTACATTTTCAATAATTCTGATTTGCATCAGTTGAAGCATTCCCGCAAAAACAACCCCAAGAGTCACCAGTATCACAAGGATGATCCAGGAAGTACTAATTTGAGCTCCTTGTATAAGGTTGATAATTGCCTGTATACCCAGGGGTAAGGATAGATTTACTAATCCCGCAAAAATAGCATAGTAAAAGGTTTGTAAAATATCTTTTTTATCCAGCTGCAAAAGACCTATTAGTCTTTGCCAAGCGGTTAAAACAGTTTTGGCCATTTGGGTTATTTTAAAGATTTAAACACTAGGTCTACAAAATAATTTGAGGGAGTAACTTTTTCGCTACAATCGGTGAGTGTAGCAAAATGTTCCTGTAAAAAATGTTGATGTAATGCTCCTTCGATTACTGTACTTGCCAAGCTTGAAGGATATTTGTATTTTTTATTGTACTCATGAATCATATCTTTCAATCGAGTTACCAAACGCTTATAGATCAAAAAATACCCTTCTTTATTCTCGCGATCAACCTCTTTGGTCAAATAGGATTTTGAGTATTCATTAATTACAATTTTGTTGAGAAGCACCTCATTAATATGAGAAAAAGAGGAATCCTGCTGTACAGTTTGTGTTATAATTTCTATCGCTCTTCTCAATTTCTCTTCTGAATTAGGAATGCTATTGGTTGCAAAAACCAATTGATACTCTAACCAGCCCCAATACCAAGAAGTAAGATACAGCAGTAATTTATGTTTATTTTCGAAATACCGATAAATAGAACTCTCATTAGATCCAATTTTATCTCCTAGTTTTTTGAAGGTGAAGCCTTCAAACCCTATTTCATGAATCATAAGAATGCTATGTTCTATAATGCGTTTCCCTAAATCCGAAGATTCTGGATCCTTTATATAGATCTTATCATTGATATTTACCTTTAAATCTTGCAACAAGTATTTCATTTGCACGCAATTTTAAAATTATTATGTGCAAAAATAAAAGTAATACTATTACATCATAACAGATTAACTTTTATTTAACCACTGTACAGTTTTTAAGAAATCAATGATATTGTTAAATTTGTAAAAAAAGTAACTCTTAATTAACAATAAACTAATTTGACAATGAAAAAAATCTTAATTATTGCGTTTTTGGCATTTTTAACCACTAGCGCCCAAGAAAGTAACGTTAAACAAACCAACGCTTCAGTTGGTGATGAATTAGTAATAGGTGCTCCTTCTTCTCAAGAATTTGAACATATCCATTTTCCTAAAACAAATTTTATCATTAAAAAAGGAGGAATAGCAAATTATAAAGCCCTTACCGAGAAGACGGTTATTATCACCAATGTAGACACCAGCAATGGAAAAAACGTTGTAACTGTAAAAAGAAAAGACGGTCTTAAATTCTTTAATCGTATCGCTACGGTAAAAATTAACCTGGATAAAGCAATTTCTGCTGGAGAAATCAAATCCTAAAAAGAGTATAGACATAAAAAAACCATCCCAATATTGGGATGGTTTTTGTAAAAGTTCAAAGCTTAGTTTTTATTCTCAGATATTAATTTGTTTCTTATTAGTATAAGAATTCTAAAGCTACAACGTCGAAGTTACTAAACTCTCCGTCTTCGCTTCCATCAAAACAAGAAATCATTAAAGAATCAGAGTCAAGTCCACTAGCTCCCCACTGATTTACAGTAGGTGTACCAGGGATATGAATCGCTCCAACTCCTCCGCCACCTTCGTTAGCTCCACCACATCTTCTTCTTGCGTAGTCTGTGTGTCTGAAACCAACAGCGTGACCGATCTCGTGTCCGATTACGTGCTCATTTACATTGTTTACATTACTTCCGCCGAAAGTTCCTGTTCCAGCGTTGATTTGGATAAACTTACCTGGTCTTCCTCCACTTGGGAATTCCGCTTGTCCTCCAGCTCCAGACGCACCATTGTTATAAACTACCATATCAGCTGCCTGGAAGTTTGTACCAAAAGTTAATCTAAAGTTTAATGTACTATTAATTCTGTTGTAATTGTTAACTGCCCACTGTAATCCAGTACGCATGTTAGACGTAAGCGCACAACAAGAACCAGTAAATCCTAAAATATCAATAGTTCTGTTACCACTACTAATTAGGTTATTAGTTCTGTACTGCTTATTTCCATCTTCAGTAGTTCCTAATCTGAACTCTCCTGACTCAAACAAGTCAATTGGTAGTCTTACATCGTCTGCTACGATATATTTACCTACAGAACCATCAAGTAATTCTATAGTTTTGTAAGAAGCTTCAGCTGTTATACCAGCTGCCAATAACCCAGCTTTGTGATCATCTGAAATTTCAACAGATACTTCCGGAGCAGTTTCGTTAGCGATTTCGTCTTTTTGGCAAGATGTAGCAAAACCAGCTACAATAGCACATAGTGCTAATAATTTGATTTTTTTCATTTTAATAAGTTGAGTTTGTGTAGTTACTAATACAATATAAACCAGTTACCTTTTATATTGCTCGCAAATTTTGATAAAGCTTTGAACTTTTACGAATTTGCGGGATGAATATATGACATTTTTTTTGAAATATGAGTTAATATTTTGAACTATTTATTGAAAATACGGGAAAACCGTACGATTTTTTCAAAGAAATTTAAAAATTACTTCGATTTAATCAAGGCAAAAATCGACCAAATACACAATATATTTAAGAGTATTTTTTGTTAATAAACTATTAAAACCTGCCGTATTTCCATAGTTGTTAACACTTTCATAAAAGAAAAAGAATTCATGACAAAACCAAAGCTGACAGAAGGTATTTTCTTACAAATTATAAAAAACAACTTAATCTTCGTTAAAAAAACTAAAAATCAAATTTTTAAGGAGATTTATCTTAAAAAAATGATTTCAAGACTGCCTTAAAACACAAAAAAACAGCCAAAAAGGCTGCTTTTCTTATACATATTATCTATTTTTTTATACTATTTCAGCGCTAAGACCTGCTTCAAGTAGCTTTGAGCAACGTGGTACCAATTCTTTATAAGCTCCTGTTTTTACAGTACATTTTCCTGTATAATGCACCAACAAGGCACACTGTTCTGCTTGAACCGGTGTATGCTCG
The DNA here is from genome assembly GCF_056160245.1 of Aquimarina sp. AWH4_224. Classification (NCBI taxonomy): domain Bacteria; kingdom Pseudomonadati; phylum Bacteroidota; class Flavobacteriia; order Flavobacteriales; family Flavobacteriaceae; genus Aquimarina; species Aquimarina sp. AWH4_224. Next base: position 441,534 of record NZ_JBSWWU010000003.1, read on the forward strand.
CAAGAATAGATCAACGTCTCAATCACGTGATCAAAGGTATTTACATCATCGTTGTACAAAACAATTTCATTATTGCTTTGATCAACCGATTTTTCCAACACTTCTTCTAATACTTTTTCCTGAGTACTCATGGAGAACAATTTTATACAAATATACTAACTTAAGCTTTCAAATTAACTGATTGTAGGATTATTTTAACTCATAAGAAGCTGCAATCCAATTATTTCTGTCAAAATTATTCACAAATTGAAAACCTTGTTGATCACAAGCTTCTGTAATTACTGGTAAATCCTCTTTATAAAAACCACTAAGAAGCAGCGTACCTTTATCGGAAAGAGATTGGGCATACTTGGGTATATCATTTAATAAGATATTACGATTGATATTTGCGATAATCAAGTCATATTTCTTATCCTTGATTAGAGTTACATCCCCTTCATAAGCAGTTATAGCAACACAACGGTTCCTTTCGACGTTCTCAATAGTATTCAAATAACACCAATTATCAATGTCGATCGCGTCAATTGGTGAGGCTCCTTTCATCTCTGCGAGAATAGCTAGCACTCCTGTACCGCATCCCATGTCCAACACTTTTTTATCATTCAAATCGATACGCAATAAATGCTGTATCATCATATGTGTAGTTTCATGATGTCCCGTACCAAAAGACATTTTTGGTTCGATAATGATATCATAATCCGTATCCGGTTGATCATGAAATGGCGCTCGAACAGAACATACTCCATCCACAACGATAGGATTAAAGTTCTTTTCCCATTCGCTATTCCAGTTTACCTGCTCTATCTCTTCAAAGGTATGGGTGATTTTAAATTCTTCTGATTGTAGTATGTGTATTTCGTCAAGAATATGCTCATTCCATTCTTCTTTTTGGATAAATGCTTGTACTCCTTCTTCGGTTTCTACAAAACTTTCAAAACCAGCATACCCTAATTCTGCAATAAGAATTTCTGAAGCTGGTTGCAATGGGGTTATCGTGAAATAATACCCCAAATATATTGGATTAGACATGGTGTTATTTTGTGCGCAAAGGTAATCTTTTACCAACAAAAAAAGCACCTCATCAGTATATGAAGTGCTTCAACTAAATTATATCAGTATATCTTTAAATCGCGTTGGCAATTGCAGAAAAACTTTCGGCATCCAAAGAAGCCCCTCCAATCAATCCACCATCTACATCTTCTTTGGCAAAGATCTCTTCGGCATTGTTTGGTTTTACACTTCCTCCGTATAAGATGGAAACCTGATCAGCGATGTCGTTATCAAATGCCTTTGCAATAGTTGTTCGAATAAACGCATGCATTTCTTGGGCTTGTTCTGGTGATGCAGTTTCGCCTGTTCCTATTGCCCAAACAGGTTCATACGCTAACACTACATTTCCCCAATTTTCGGCAGCGATATGAAATAATCCATTTTTAAGTTGACTTTCTACGACAGCAAAGTGATTTCCGCTTTTTCGATCTTCTAGCTCTTCTCCAAAACAGAAAATAATTCTCATGTTATGTTTGATTGCGGTATTTACTTTTTCTGCTAATAGCTCATCAGTCTCCCCAAAATATGCACGTCGTTCACTATGCCCAAGAATAACGGTATTTATCCCTATATTTTTAAGCATCCCCGCAGCTATTTCCCCAGTAAATGCTCCATTTTCAGCCTGATGCATATTTTGAGCCGCTACATCTATAGTAGTATCCTTTAATGCTTGGCTGGCACTATATAGGTTTACAAACGTTGGTGCAACAATGATATCTGCAGATGTTTCTCCTAATTTGCTTTTTAATTCTGAAAGCAAAGTTTCAGTTTCGGCCAGATTTTTATTCATTTTCCAGTTTCCGGCTACAATTTTTTTTCTCATGAATTTTGATTTATAATTTGGTTAACGTGTGGTTACAAGTGTTATGAAGGCCATTTAAGATCTAATTCTAGGATCTAACCAGCCATAGATAATATCAACAAATATATTGATTAGAATAAACATTGTGGCTACGATTAATACAGAACCCATTATTATAGGCAAATCCAGTGTATTCAATGCATCTACAATCTCTTTTCCTAATCCATTCCATCCAAAAATATACTCTACAAAAACAGCCCCAGCCAACATAGATGCAAACCAGCCCGATATTGCAGTTACCACCGGATTTAACGCATTTTTGATTGCATGTTTCTGTATAATCTGCACCAAGGATAGACCTTTTGCTTTTGCTGTCCTGATATAGTCTTGATTCATTACCTCAAGTAACGAATTACGCATCAGCTGAGTAACCACCGCCAAGGGTCGTATTCCCAAAACAATTGCGGGTAATATCAAGTTTTTCCATTGGATATAACTTCCCTCTCCAAAATCATCAACTTCATACAAACTACCTGTCATATTAAGGTTGGTAAATTCGTGCAATACATACCCAAATAACCAGGCAAAAATAATTGCACTAAAAAACGAAGGGACACTCATCCCTAAAGTGCTTAATAATTGAACTGTTCTATCGACCCAGGTATCTTTGGTCAATGCACTAACGACTCCTAGAAATATTCCTAAAAAAATAGCTATGCAAATGGCGCTAACTGCCAAAATAGCGGTATTGGGTAGCGTTTCTCCTATTACCTTGCTTACCTTTTTTCCATTTTTCTGAAATGAAGCTCTTAAATAGGGAAGCTTAATAACTACATTAGTGTTCCCTGCCGTAAACAAACGGTTATAACTATACTTGTTGTCATCCAAAAATGTAAAATCATCCGGGCTTTGACTATGAAAAGATACAGGTGATAAGTCGTTGAGATAATACATGTATTGCTTAGAAACCGGTTGATCAAACCCATATTTCTTTCGAACCGCTTGCAACTGTTCCTCGGTTTCATTTTGACCAAGCATCATTTGTGCAGGATCCCCAGGTAATAAGGTAAAAAGTAGAAAAATAACGGTTATTACCCCTAGCAAAGTAAGTAATGCATACCCAATTTTATTAAGGAAATAACTCACCATTATTGTTTCTGGTTTTTATAAAGAAAGTTTCTCGGCGTCATTCCAATGTAACTTCTGTACAATGGTGCCTTTTTTAAGTTTAACAATTCCTGGGTTTGAACGTAAAATAGTCTTCAGCGCTGTTTCATCTGTAATATAAAATTCGAAGTTAAGATTATACTTCACTTTTATTTCAGAAATATCTTTTGTAGTAGACGCCGTAAGCCCAATAACTTCATAGCCCTGAGCAATAGCTTTATCAGTTATTCCTTTCATCGCATTCAAACCTTCTGCTTCACTTTTTGACAAGTTATAGGCAACTATCACTATTAAATTATCCTGAGATAAAAACTCTGATGTATAGTCTCCCCCATCCTTTTCTATAGAAAAATCATGAATAGGAGGTTCATACCCTTCTTTTAGCGTTTCAGTATCGACACTAATAAATTTACCTTCAACCTTAGGGTAATCTCCACTAGTAGTTACTATTTGCTCTTCACCATTCACCTCAAATTTCCAATGGTAAGCAAATTCGGGTTTTGGAGCGTTTTCGGGTACTTGCATACCCTGCTCGATATTCACTCCTACTTTATACGCTCTAAAATCAAATACCGGTAAATGCATCAGCACGTAATAGGCAAACCCTAAACAAGCCGTAAAACTCGCAAAAACAATCCATTTGTGAGTAGGAATTGGACCGACTGGATTAATATAACGTCGCCCAAAAAACAAGATTAATATCAGGATTAATAAGATTACATCTTTGGTAAAGGATTCCCAGGGTGTTAGTGGTAGCGCATCTCCAAAACATCCGCAATCTGTTACCTTATTAAAATATGCCGAATAAAAGGTGAGGAATGTAAAAAATACAATCATCAATAACAGCGACCACACTGTAAATTTTGGCAAGTAACCCAGAATCAGCATAATTCCTAAAACAACCTCAAAAATTACCAGAAAAACTGCTATTAACAAGGCATACGGAATTAAAAATTCTAGATTAAGTACGCCTTCACCAAAATACTCCTGAAGCTTATATGAAAACCCTAAGGGATCATTAAGTTTAATAAATCCCGAAAACAAAAAAAGTGCTGCAACAAAAATTCTGGAGAAAGTGACTAGTATTTTCATGTGATGTTGTAATTATTTTTTAGGGAAATCCTGCACAATATAGTGTGGATTGTATATTGTTATTTTTAGTTTAACACTATTTTATACCTATTTTTTATCTTCTTCTCCGAGATGAATCATCGCAAACACTGCATAATTGATCATATCCTGATAATTGGCATCGATACCTTCACTAACCAGAGTTTTCCCTTTATTATCTTCTATTTGCTTTACCCGCAACAATTTCTGAATGATTAAATCTGTTAGGGAACTTACTCTCATATCTCGCCAAGCTTCGCCATAATCATGATTCTTATTCATCATCAACTCCTTGGTTATCAAGATATGTTTATCATACAAAGCAGTAGCTTCCTCTACATCTAAATCTGGTTGATCAACAATCCCTTTTTCTATTTGCACAAGAGCCATAATACTATAATTGATAATCCCTATAAATTCTGGCACTTCTCCTTCATCAACCTTTCGCACCGCATTTTCTTGAAGACTTCGTATACGTTGCGCTTTTATAAAAATTTGATCTGTTAACGAGGGAAGTCTAAGGATTCTCCAAGCACTACCGTAGTCCTTCATTTTCTTGACGAATAGATCTCGACATGTGCTAATTACTTCATCATATTGTATCGAAGTATCTTGCATATAACTGTTGAATTTTGCGTAAATTTCGCTTTAATATGGGAATTAAAAAAATCATAGCTCAAGTTTAGAAATAAAAAACCTCAAAACTTCATAATGACAATAAACTGTAAAGGTTCTTTAATTGATTTATCCAGCCCAAAAGTAATGGGAATACTCAATATCACTCCAGACTCATTTTATGACGGAGGCAAATACAAAAACGAAGATCAAATTTTGCTACAAACCGAAAAAATGTTGAAAGAAGGAGCTACATTTATAGATGTAGGTGCATATTCTTCTCGACCTGGAGCAGATCACATTTCTGAGGAAGAAGAAAAAGCAAGAATCCTACCTATTATTGAGTTGTTGGTTGTAAAGTTTCCAGAAATCCTGCTCTCCATCGATACATTTAGAAGTGCTATTGCAAAACAATGCATATTAGCCGGTGCAGCTTTAGTTAATGATATTTCTGCTGGCCATCTGGATACGGAAATGATCTCTATGGTTGGAAATCTCAAAGTACCCTACATTATGATGCATATGAAAGGTACTCCGCAAACTATGAAAACCTTAGCCACATATGATAATCTCCTTACCGATATTAACTTATATTTTTCTGAACGAATAGCCATAGCAAGAAAACATGGAATTGATGACATCATTATTGATCCAGGTTTTGGGTTTGCAAAAAACTTAGCTCAAAATTTTGAGCTATTAAAACATCTAGAAATTCTACAATTTCATAAGTTACCCATCTTAGCAGGCTTATCCAGGAAATCTATGATTTACAAAACATTAGATATCGATTCTACTGCAGCGCTAAATGGGACTACTAGCTTAAATACGATAGCCTTAATCCATGGAGCTTCTATTTTAAGAGTCCATGATGTAAAAGAAGCTGTAGAATGTGTTTCTTTAATCAATGCACTGAAAAGTTAATTTTTTCTATTTTTACAAAAACACCGAGCTTTTGGATTTAATCAACTTAAGAATACTTGATATATTAGATATTGTACTTGTTGCTTTTCTATTGTACTATATCTATAAGTTGGTTAAAGGTACTGCAGCAATCAATATCTTTATTGGGATCGTAATTATTTACCTGGTTTGGAAACTCACTCAGTTTCTGGCCATGGAGATGCTGAGTAGTGTTTTGGGTGAATTTATTGGTGTTGGAATGTTTGCCTTGATTGTTGTTTTTCAGCAAGAAATCAGAAAATTTCTGTTGATGATTGGATCTACCAATTTTGGTAGGAGAAGAAAGTTTCTAAGGCAACTCAAATTTATAAGAGATACGCCCGAAGATAGTGTAACTAATGTAAAAGCTGTAGTAGAGGCCTGCAAGAGCATGGCCGTTACTTATACGGGTGCTCTTATTGTTATTAAAAGAAATACATCTTTGGATTTTGTGAAAACTTCTGGTGATGCCATGGACATATTGGTTAATACACCAATCATAGAAAGTATTTTTTATAAAAACAGTCCATTGCATGATGGGGCTATGGTAATAGAAGACAATCACATTTTGGCTACTCGAGTAATTTTGCCCGTTACCCAGGAAAGCACAATGCCTTTGCGTTTTGGACTTCGACATAGGGCTGCTGTAGGAATCACTGAAAAAACGGATGCTCTTGCCCTGGTAGTAAGTGAGGAAACCGGTAAACTCTCCTATATCAAAAATGGCGAATTTGTCATTTTTAAAACCGAAGAAGAGTTGATTGAAAAAATAAAAAGAGACTTGAGTTAATGAGTAAATTAATTCCTATTACAAATTGCAAAAACTGTGGAGCCCAGGTTGAACAACATAACTTTTGTCCCAATTGTGGCGCAAAAAAGATTACTAAACGCATTACGTTTAGGAATTTGACCGAAGAACTTACCGAAAAGTATTTCAACATAGACAACTCTTTAATTAGAACTATCAAAGACCTTATGTTTAGACCTCATGATGTCATTGATGGATTTATTCATGGAGTGCGCAAAAAATACATCAATGTGATTTCTTACTTTTTGATTTCTATCACATTAAATGGACTTACCCTTTTTTCTTTAAAAAAGTATTTTAATCAGTCTGTTGTTGATTTGAGTACTATCAAAGAGGATCAAGAATGGATAACCACTTTCTATGACATGCTATATGATTATCAAGGGATTTCAAGTTTTGCTTTTATTCCTTTATATGCATTAATATCCAAAAAGGTTTTTTCAAATTACAAGAGGTACAACTTCACCGAGCATATTGTAATCAACATGTATATCACAGCCCATTCATCGATAGTTATGTTCGTTCCAATAATGACATTATTGATTTTTGGATTTAAGTATCAAGGTCTTTCATTTTTTACGCTACTCTTTAGTTTTCTATACAGTATTTATGCTTTCAAAGATCTATACCAATTGAATTGGAAACAAATCACATTAAAAACCTTAAGATTGTTTCTAATACTCTTTATACTTTCTTTTGTTTTAATTTTTATAGCAATCATCATTGGTATTGCTAAGGCTGCAATGGAAGGAAGGTTTAACAACGAAACTGCAATGCTGTTCTAATTATCGCAAATTACACTTCGGCAAACTGCACCTCATACAAGTTGCGATAATACCCATCACTAATTTTCAAGAGTTCATTGTGATTACCTTCTTCTACGATGGTTCCTTGATCCATAACTATAATTTTGTCAGCATTTTTGATTGTTGCTAATCGATGTGCGATAACTATTGAAGTTCTTCCTTTAGTTATTTTATCCGTTGCATCCTGAATCAATTGTTCACTATGAGAATCGATAGAAGAGGTGGCTTCATCCAACACCAAAATACCGGGATTAGTGACATAAGCTCTTAAAAATGAGATTAACTGCCGTTGTCCAGAAGACAGCATCACTCCTCTTTCTTTTACGTTATAATTATACCCTTCGGGAAGACTCATAATAAAGTCATGAATCCCAATCTCTTTGGCAGCAGCCTGCACCTGTTCTTCTGTAATATCTGGATTATTTAAGGTAATATTATTTAGGATAGTATCTGCAAACAAAAACACATCCTGGAGGACCACCGCAATATGATTTCGGAGTGAAGGGAGTGAGACTGTTTTAATATCCGTTTTATCAATAGAAATAGTACCACTATCGATTTCATAAAACCTACTTAACAAATTAATGATGGTAGACTTTCCGGCTCCAGTTGCTCCTACAATCGCAACCGTTTCTCCAGCTTTTACACTTAGAGAAATACCCTTAAGCACTTCTTCTCCTTCAAGATAGCTAAACCGAACCTTTTCAAAATCTATGTCTCCATGAATATTCTCCAGTGTTATCGAGCCCTTATTTTCGATAGTAGCCTCTGTATCCAATACAGCAAAAACTCTGTTGGCTGCTACCATTCCCATTTGTAAGGTATTGAACTTATCCGCTATCTGACGTAATGGTCTAAATAGCATTTGAGACAATTCTATAAATGCTACTACTACCCCTAAGGTAATCACATCACCTTGTGCTGCTTTTAGTCCTCCAAACCAAACAATAAGTCCTATTGTTACAGAACTTGACATTTCTGCAATAGGAAAAAAGATAGAATTATACCAAACCGTTTTTATCCAACCTTTTTTATGCTTTTCATTAATTTCTTTAAAATTAGTGTATTCAGTCTCTTCTCGAGTAAACAGTTGCACAATCTTCATTCCTGTGATCCGTTCCTGTACAAAAGAATTAAGATTAGAAACTTGTGTTCTTACTTCTTCAAAAGCAGCTTTCATCTTCTTCTGAAAAACTCGGGTTGCATATACAATCAGAGGTAATATCACCAATACTAAAAGTGTAAGTTGCCAACTCTGATAGAACATATATCCCAATATAACCAGCATTTTAAGAAGATCACTGATGATCATAAATAACCCTTGGCTAAATATACTTGCTATAGTTTCGATATCGCTTACAGCCCTCGTTACCAAACGCCCAACAGCAGATTGGTCATAATACTGTTTCTTGAAGCCCAACATATGCCGAAACAGCTTGATTCTAAGGTCCAGAATTACCTGTTGTCCTAACCAGTTAGCAAAATAAATGAATAGAAACTGAGAAATCACTTCTAGAAACAGTACTCCAACCATCAAAGAAATAAAGTACACCAGCAATTCTCCGTCTTTGGGTATAATGGTCTTATCGATTACTTGCTGTAATAAATAAGGACGTAATACACCAAAGATCGATAGCATAATTGCCGCGAAAGCAACAAAATAAAATGTAAATCGATAGGGTTGGGTATATGAAATCAACCGTTTAAAAAGTCTGAAATCAAATGCTTTACCGCTCTTTTCTGCCATTTAGTTGATAAATATTATCAGGATATTGAACATTAGTAAGGTATAATCCATGAGCCGGGACTGAATACCCTGCTCTACTACGATCCTCACTTTTAATTATGGTAATCAAATCACTAACTGCTAATTTACCTTCACCAATTTCTATAAGTGTACCAACAATCGCTCTTACCATATTACGCAGAAAACGATTTGCTGAAATCGAGAAGACCAAATCATCACCATATTTTTTCCAATATGCTTCAGTAATGGTACAATTATACGTCTTTACATCGGTTTTGGACTTACTAAAGCATTTAAAATTGGTATAGTTTAACAGTAATTTAGCAGCTTCATTCATGCTGTCTATATCCAGTTTCTTTTTGAAATAATAGGATTTATCCAACACAAAAGGATTCTTTACCAGTGTAAGATGATACTCATAAGATCTACTTACTGCATCAAATCTCGCATGTGCATTTACAGCTACTTCTTGTACGTTTCTTACCGCTATCTCCGGAGGTAAAATAGAGTTCAATTTATATTTTAAATCTTCAGAATCTATATTTTTTTCGATATCGAAATGAGCCATAATTTGTTTGGCATGAACCCCTGTATCCGTTCTTCCTGCTCCAACAATATCAATCTTAGTCCTAAGAACAGTAGACAAACCGTTTTCAATTACTTCCTGAACAGAAATAGCATTCGGTTGCCGCTGCCATCCATGATATGGAACACCATTATAAGAAAGTTCTAAAAAGTATCTCAAAGTATTTTATTTTTGCATAAAATCGGAAGCAAATATAACTCTAAAAATAGAGATTTATCGCACTTCTTGATTCCCTATTTAATTCTACTATCTTGAAAAAAATTCTTTTATTAAGTGACACCCATAGCTATATCGACGAGCGAATCCTACATTATGTAAAAGAAGCTGATGAAGTTTGGCATGCAGGCGACATTGGAGATCTAAAAGTTACCGACGCTATTGAAGCACTTACTACACTCAGAGGGGTATATGGCAACATAGACGACAGTAAAGCAAGAGCAACCTTCCCGCTACATCAGCGTTTTGTTTGTGAAGGAGTCTCGGTTTGGATCACACATATCGGTGGATACCCTCCAAAATACAATCCGCAAACCAGAGCAGAAATCCAAAATAATCCTCCCAAGCTGTTTATCTGTGGTCACTCTCATATTCTTAAAGTAATACCCGATCCAAAAAATGGATTGTTACATATGAATCCGGGAGCAGCTGGAAAACATGGTTTTCACAAAGTTAGAACCATGCTTCGTTTCACGGTTCATGATGGAGCTATAGAAAACCTCGAAGTTATTGAACTTGGAAAAAAATAAAACCCGAAGTTGGCATACTCCGGGTTTTAACGCACTAATACTACTAAGATGTTAGGTTTATCGTAATCGATCAACAGATTTTACAAGATCTTCATCCTTTTTAATGGCTTTGTTCGCCAACACTAATAAAACGATAGAAATAATAGGAATCAGCATCCCAATACCTTTCTCAGAAATCATAGTTTCTCCAGATATAGTTAGAGACCAATAAACAAATACTCCTAGTAAAATAAAGTTTAATAAGATATTGATACGCCCCAATACGAATTGAAGCTTTCTATTTCTAAACAAAAAAATACTACCCAAAGACAAGGCTGCAGATCCAAAACACAACCCTATCAAAAGAGGTTGTTGTTTTACAAATAATTCTACTCCTTGTTGATCAAATCCATAAGGAAATACCATACTTACACCACCACATACTGCGGCCGCTAATAATAGATATACTGTTTGAATTCTTTGTAGCATTATAACTTTTTCTTACGGGAAAGCAAAAATAAGAGTTTCTTTTTATAAATAAGCTTAAAAATTAAAAATAAAGTCGTATACTTGCAGCACAAAATCTGTAACCCATTCAATCAGGGTTACTTACCTTCAAAATAAAATTTTCATAGAATTCTTCTTTAGAAATTTATACCTAAGAAAATTTATATCAAACGTAAATTATATAACACATTTAAATGTTAGAAATTTCAGAATTAAAAGCGAAGAAGCTTCCTGAATTGCAGGAAATTGCAAAAAGCCTTAATGTACCCAAATACCGTTCTTTGAAGAAATTAGATCTGGTATATCAAATTTTGGATCATCAGGCTGCAAATCCTGACGCCTTAAAAGAAACAACAGCAAAGGAGCCAAAAGCTACTACTGGTGAGAAAGCACAAAAAAAGCCTGCTCCCCAAAGACAAAGAAGACCACGAACGAGAAAGCCGGAGGGAACAAACACTACTGCCAATGACGGCAAGAACGAAAAGGCAAACAACAATACTAACACCACAACCTCATCTCCTAAAGTTTCTGAGGAAAACAACAATCCTAAAAAAGAAACAAAAGAAGAAAATACTCCTCAACCAAAAAAGGACGACAAAAAAGACAACAGAAATAAAAATACAGAAAAGTCTAATCAAAAAGGCAGAGGAAATAAAAAAGACAATAATAACAACAACAATAGAGACAATAACGGAAACCGTGATAATAGAAATCGTTATAAGGAACCCGATTACGAATTTGATGCTATTATCGAAAGTGAAGGTGTTTTAGACATTATGCAAGATGGTTATGGATTCTTAAGATCCAGCGACTACAATTACCTATCTTCTCCGGACGATATCTATGTATCTCAATCACAAATACGACTTTTTGGTCTTAAAACTGGAGATACCGTATTAGGGCAAGTAAGACCTCCTAAAGAAGGAGAAAAGTACTTCCCTCTTATTAAGGTTAACAAAATTAATGGTCTAGACCCTCAAGTAGTAAGAGATCGCGTTTCTTTTGAACACCTTACTCCATTATTCCCTCAAGAAAAATTTACACTTGCCGAAAAGCAAAGTACTATTTCTACCAGAATTATGGACTTGTTTGCTCCTATTGGAAAAGGACAACGTGGTATGATTGTATCACAACCTAAAACGGGTAAAACAATGCTACTTAAGGATGTTGCTAACGCTATTGCTGCAAATCATCCTGAGGTATACCAAATGATTCTGCTTATTGACGAAAGACCGGAAGAAGTTACAGATATGCAGCGTAATGTAAAAGGTGAAGTGATTGCTTCTACTTTTGACAAAGAAGCTAACGAACATGTAAAAGTGGCTAATATTGTTCTGGAAAAAGCTAAGCGCCTTGTAGAATGCGGTCATGATGTAGTTATACTTTTGGATTCTATAACACGTCTGGCAAGAGCATATAATACTGTACAACCAGCCAGTGGAAAAATATTAAGTGGTGGTGTTGATGCCAACGCTTTGCACAAACCAAAACGTTTCTTTGGAGCGGCACGTAATATTGAAGGAGGAGGATCTCTTTCTATAATCGCTACTGCTCTTACTGAAACAGGTTCAAAAATGGACGAAGTAATCTTCGAGGAATTCAAGGGAACTGGTAATATGGAACTGCAATTAGACAGACGCATTGCCAACAAGCGTATATTCCCAGCAATTGATTTGATCTCTAGTAGTACAAGAAGAGATGACTTATTGCTAGATGACGCTACGATTCAGCGTATGTGGATCATGAGAAAATACCTTGCAGATATGAACCCTGTTGAAGCAATGGAATTTATTAACGAACGTTTCAAACAGACTAGAAACAACGACGAGTTTTTAATATCAATGAACGGCTAATTCATTTTATATATCATTGACAAAATGACTATCCTTTGAGGATAGTCATTTTTTATTTTAGAGCAATTTTAAGAAATGTACACTAAGCAAAATGTACTTTTACTTAAAATCTTGAAAGTTTTCATATCTATTGAGGACCAAGTAACAAATATGTATGAATTATGAAAAACACACACTACTTTATTATTGGCATTCTTTTTTTATTTACAAGTTGTCAAAGCAATAGCCAAACAGCAAACCCTAAACAAGAGTCACTCAAAAACTTACCCCCAGTGCAAACTGAAGCTGTTGACGGATATGAAAGAGCATATTTTGCCAGTGGATGCTTTTGGTGTGTTGAAGCAATATATGAAAGTGTAAAAGGAGTAAAAGAATCTATTTCGGGATATTCTGGCGGACACACAGACAATCCAACCTATGCAGCAAGCAACACTGGACGCACAGGACATGCTGAAGCTGTAGAGATCTATTACAACCCTGAAGTCATTTCATTTGAAACACTCGTGGACATTTATTTTGGATCTCAAAACCCTACCCAGATAAATGGACAAGGACCAGATCATGGATCACAATACAGATCTATCATCTTTTATCAAAATGAGGAACAGAAAAAAATCATTGAAGAAAAGAAATCTGCATTAGCTAAAAAATTAAACAGAAGCATTGCTGCCGAAATTCTTCCTTTTCAAAAGTTCTGGATAGGAGAAGATTATCACCAGGATTATGAAAAGCGAAACCCCAACAATCCATACATCAGAAATGTTTCGATACCAAGATTGTTAAAATTTCAATCAAAATTCCCTCATCTTATTAAAGACAAGCATTAAACAATCTGAATTCCCTATGTTAAAATATGTTAAAATAAAATACTCTTGTATTTCACTCCGAAAACCTTTTAAACATTAGTAAAAGTTGTCTTACATCGTCATAAAACCAAAACCGACAAACCCGATTTAAACCATCAAATAAATCCGGTGTAATACATAAAATATTCGTTGAATAACACAATTCAATGAAAAAAAATTGATATTTTTGTAGAAATAAAATCAAAAGATGTTGTGTTTTTCATATTAAAACCTTACTTTTGATTCTGATTTAAGGGTTTTCTTATCAGTATTTTAATCGTAAATATTGAAGCTTTACTAAAGCAAATCTTTTATAAAGCACTAGAAAACAACCACTTAATGATAAAATTAGTTCTTTAAAAAGCGGGAAATTTCAGTACTTATATCAAGTTAGTTTCTGGAAGAAATAAGATCAAATTTATTTTTGGCACCCTTTTTGAAAAGCGAATTTTGATGGTAAATTCTAACATTTTGTTTAGAAATTATGATGAAAAAATTAATTTATAGTTAAATATTATAACCCAATCTACTTAAAACAAGAGATATGAAATCTATTTTTACATTTATTCTACTTTTGGTGATGACTTTCTCTTCTGCGTATTCGCAAACAGAGCAGTACATGATGACTAGTACTAAGTTGACAGTACATAGTGGTCCAGGTCTAAATTTTAATACTATCGGTGAAATTGCCCAAGGAACTCAAGTTTACGTTATGAGTTCAAATTACGGTGAATGGAGTGCGATTCAGTATAAGAAGATCAACGGATTCGTTGTTACCAAATATTTAACAGAAGATAGTCGTATTGCAGACGCGGAAGCAGCAGCAGCTAAGGCAGCAGCACAAAGAGAAGCAGCTAAGGCAGCAGCAGCAGCAGCAATTGCACAAGCAGAAGCAGCAAGAAGAGCGGCAGAAGAAGCAGCAAGAAAAGCAGCTTTGGAAGCTAAAAGAGCTAGAGAGTTAGCAGAAGCTGAAGCAGCAGCAGCAATCGCTCAGGCTGAAGCAGCGCAAAATGCAAAAGATGAAGCTGCCAGAAAAGCTCGTCAAGACGCTTCCGAAACGGAAGCAGCCTTGAAAGCAGCTAGAGCAAGAGCAGCAAAAGGAATTGATGACGTTGCCTCTAACCCAATAGAATCAGCAACACCATCTTATGGAGCAAGCAGCAATAGTTCTTCTCCTAAAGCAGCTAACATAGAAGTAACCAGAGAGGATAAATATTCTAGCTGGGAGAAAAAGACATATAAATCAGGAGCTACTCCTAAGTCTTTCAATTTCAAAGGAAAGTTTGACTACAAATTAGATAACTACCTAAAAATTAAAGTAGGTAAGAATACAGAAGTAGTTATCAAACTTTACAAATTAGGTAAAACGCCTAGTGATGATCAATTGGTACGTGTAACTTACATTAACACCAACACTACTCAATTTATCAGAAATATTCCAGAAGGTGAGTATAAGTTAAAAATTGCTTACGGTAGAGAATGGAAAGAAAAAGTGATCGATGGTAAGAAATACGGAACATTTACTAAAAATGCTCTTTATGAAGAAAGTAAGCAAATCTTAGATTTCAAAACGGTAAAAACAACCAAAGGAATCAATGTTCCATCATATAACTTATCTCTAGATCTTCTACCAAGTGGAAGCGGAGGATATAGTACTGGTGGTTCTGGAGACGAGAGCATTAGTGCTGATAAATTCAATCAATAAGAAAACATTATTTAAACAGAATATCACCAAAATATAAATGTAACAAAAAGTTAGATCTAATATAGATCTAACTTTTTGGTTGTTTCTGTTAAATCTAATAACCTATAGAATAACAGAAATTATAGAATAAAAAAATGCTCGTTATCTGCAGATAACGAGCATTTTTTTTACAGTTTAATAGAAATAATAAGTTTATCCCTTGTTGTTATGATGCCTTTCTCTTGCTAACAAGGTATTTTTCAATAACATTGCTATAGTCATCGGCCCTACTCCACCAGGAACAGGAGTAATATGGGATGCTTTTTTACTTACGTTTTCAAAGTCAACATCTCCTACGATCTTATATCCTTTTGGTCTAGTTTCGTCAGTAACACGAGTAATACCCACATCAATAATTACTGCATCATCCTTCACCATTTCAGCTTTTAAGAAATTAGGAACTCCCAAAGCAGATATTACGATATCGGCTTGAGATATAATCTGTGTGATATTTTTAGTATGACTGTGTGTCAAAGTAACCGTTGAATTTCCTGGCCATCCTTTTCTACCCATCAAGATACTCATAGGGCGCCCTACAATATGACTTCTACCGATAACCACAGTGTGTTTTCCTTTGGTATCTACATCATAACGCTCTAGCAATTCTAAGATTCCAAAAGGTGTTGCAGGAATAAAAGTAGACATATCCAATGCCATCTTACCAAAGTTCATTGGGTGAAAACCATCAACATCCTTGTCAGGATCTACTGCTAATAGGACTTTTTGCGTATCAATTTGTGGAGGAAGCGGTAATTGCACGATAAATCCATCAATATTATCGTCCTCATTCAACTCTTTGATTTTAGTCAACAACTCAATCTCACTAGTTGTACTCGGCATTTTCACCAAAGTAGATTCAAAACCTACACGCTCGCAGGCTTTTACTTTACTACCTACATATGTTAAACTGGCGCCGTCGTTACCTACTAATACTGCCGCCAAATGAGGAACTTTCTCTCCTCTGTCCTTCATTTTTTGAACCTCGACAGCAATTTCATCTTTAATATCGTTGCTAACTTTTTTTCCGTCTAATAATTCCATCCCCCTATAATGTGCTTAAATAGTTTATGTTGTGTTTTAATTTATCTCATTTTACCCATCATCTGCATCATACGTTTGCCACCGCCACCTTGCATCATCTTCATCATCTTGCTCATTTGATCAAACTGCTTCAGTAATTGATTTACCTGTTGAATCGAGGTTCCTGATCCTTTACCAATACGTTTTTTTCTGCTGGCATTAATAATTTGTGGCTTTGCACGCTCTGCAGGAGTCATAGAATGAATAATCGCTTCAATATGTTTGAAGGCATCATCATCGATATCCATATTTTTCATCATTTTTCCGGCTCCGGGTATCATCCCCACTAAATCTTTCATATTACCCATTTTCTTGATTTGCTGAATTTGCTTCAAGAAATCATCAAAACCGAATTGATTTTTTGCTATTTTCTTCTGTAATTTTCTAGCTTCTTCTTCATCAAACTGCTCTTGCGCACGTTCTACCAGAGACACTACATCTCCCATCCCAAGGATTCGATCTGCCATACGCGAAGGGTAGAAAACATCAATAGCTTCCATTTTCTCTCCGGTACCTATAAACTTGATTGGTTTATTAACCACAGATTTAATAGAAATTGCGGCTCCACCTCGAGTATCACCATCTAACTTGGTAAGAATTACACCATCAAAATTCAAAACATCGTTAAATGCTTTCGCAGTATTCACCGCATCCTGACCAGTCATCGAATCTACCACAAATAGTGTTTCGCTTGGAGAAATAGCTTTATGTATATTCTCGATCTCGGTCATCATGGCTTCATCAACCGCCAAACGACCGGCCGTATCTATAATTACAACATTGTTTCCATTTGCTTTTGCATGAGCCACACCGGCTTTAGCAATTGCTACAGGATCGTTATTTCCTCTATCACTAAATACCTCAACATTGATCTGCTCTCCTACTACATGCAACTGATCGATCGCCGCAGGTCTGTATACATCACAGGCTACCAAAAGAGGTTTCTTGGTTTTTTTATTTTTTAAATAATTCGCAAGTTTTCCAGAGAATGTCGTCTTACCCGACCCTTGTAATCCAGACATTAAAATGATCGATGGCGAGTCAGACAAATTAATTCCTGCGGCATCACCTCCCATTAACTCGGTAAGTTCGTCTTTTACCAGTTTTACCATTAACTGCCCTGGTTTAAGACTTTTTAATACGTTCTCCCCTATTGCTTTTTCTTTTACTCTTGCAGTAAAATCTTTGGCTATTTTATAGTTTACATCCGCATCAACTAAGGCTCTTCTTACTTCTTTTAGGGTTTCGGCTACATTTATTTCTGTAATCTGACCATGACCTTTAAGAATATGTAAGGCCTTATCTAACTTATCACTTAAATTATCAAACATAAAATTCTCTGTTTTGCAATACTACCTTTATCGATAGATAGCTGCAAATTTACACATTTGTAGTGTATTAATAAAAGAAAGGAAATGTAGAATTATAATCATTTTGGATAATTTGAGAATTCTATATCAAAATGTTTTCTATTTCGGAAATAATACAAAAAGCCATCAAAAGAAACCGATAAATTGATTTCTTTCGATGGCTTTTTTTTTTGGAAAATTAATTATAAGGTGGCTAAACCTAAATTAACACTTATTAGTGAGCTGAAGGAATCAAAACTCCTTCAATAACATGAATAATACCATTGGACGCCTCTATATTGGCCATGGCTACTCTTATGTTTCCATTTAATATTACTTCGCCATTTACCATCTCGATAGTGACTTCATCTCCTTGCAATGTAGTTACTGTTTGACCAGCGAGTAGTTCTGCTGCAGTTAATTTCCCAGAAGCTACGTGATATAACAACACTTCGGTCAATACATCTCCAGAAGGAATTGCACTCAACGCATCGAAGGCAGCATTGGTTGGTGCAAACACTGTGAAAGGTCCTTCTGCGCTAAGTGCATCAACCAAATCTGCTGCCTGTAATGCTCCCACTAGGGTAGAAAGCTCAGGGGTATTGATTGCAATCTCTACGATACTTTGTAGCTCTGCGGGGGGTAACAGAACTCCATTAATTACATGAACTATTCCATTAGATGCTTCGACATCCGCCATCAATACTTCGATAGTATCATTCAAAATTACTTTACCCTCATCATTCATAGCAATGGTTACTTCTTCTCCTTGGATTGTGGTTACCGTTTGACCGGCCAATAAATCTTCTGCAGTTAATTTTCCGGAAGCAACGTGGTACAATAATACCTCTGTCAATGCATCTCCAGATGGTATTTCGGACAAAGCTGCAAATGCGTCATTCGTAGGTGCGAACACCGTAAAAGGGCCTTCCCCATTAAGCGTATCCACCAAATCCGCTGCTTGCAGTGCACCTACCAAAGTAGATAATTCTGGAGTAGCTACAGCGATCTCAACAATGCTTTGTAATTCTGCTGGAGGTAACAAGACTCCATTAATTACATGCACAATACCATTGGAAGCTTCGATATCTGCCATTAGCACTTCTATCGATCCATTAAGAATTACTTTGCCATTATCATTTAATGCAACGGTCACTTCTTCTCCCTGAATGGTAGTTACTGTTTGACCTTCAATCAATTCTTCTGCCGTTAGTTTTCCAGAAGCTACATGGTATAATAACACTTCGGTCAATGCATCTCCAGATGGTATTTCAGACAACGCAGCAAAAGCATCATTTGTTGGTGCAAACACGGTAAAAGGACCATCTCCATTCAATGTATCCACCAAATCTGCAGCCTGTAAAGCACCTACCAGCGTAGATAACTCTGGAGTGGCAACTGCAATTTCTACAATACTTTGTTGTGTTTCAAAAGAAGGTGGGATCAACACAGCATCAATAACTTGTATAATACCATTTGAACCGCCAATATTTGCTGAAAGTAATTTTACTGTATCATTGATAACAATCTCATTATTCTCATTTAAGCTTACTTTTACATCTTCTCCTTGTAGTGTTTCCGTCAACTCTTGGGCTAACAATTCTGCAGTATTTAATCTCCCGCTTGCAACATGATATAATAATATTTGCGTTAACGTTTCTAATGGTGGGATTTCTTCCAAAGCTTCAAAAGCTTCATCGGTAGGAGCAAAAACCGTAAAAGGTCCTTCTCCTGATAATGGCTCTACCAAATCTGCTGCTTGTAAAGCTCCGACCAAAGAGGTAAATCTTCCATCTTCAACGATAAGTTCGACTATAGTTTTATTTGGTATAGTAGTTTCTAGTAACTCTGCGGTCCACAATCCTCTTCCTAAACCTCCTCGGGTAAAGAATTTAAAACTTCCATCCACATTTCCGTTATCTCTTACTCTACCGATACCAAAAATCAAATCTCTTCCTGGCGGATCAATGATAATATAGAAAATCCCATCACTTATAATGGCTCCCCTAGCTCTTGCTTTGGTACCATCTGGCAATTCGAGATTACCTCTTACAATGGTAAAACTGGCATGATAAAAAGTGAAGTTTAATGAAAGTTCTCCTGAAAGTTGTGTTCCGGATCCTGCTCCCTGTAATACCTCAGCAGAAAAATCATATACTCTTTTTTCTCTACTGATTCTAAACGTTTTGCCTTCGTCCTTGACTGTTAATTCACCGTCAAGAAGCGTTTTTGTCATTTCTTCGATTGCATCAAAACTGATGATTTTTGATTCTTCGAATTCAATAAGTTCTGGTTCGTTTTGGACTTCATCATCGTTTTGACAAGCCACAAACATACTCGATACAATTATGCAAAAGATCGACATGCATAACCTACTGGTTAGTTTTTTCATAGCAATTTTAATTTTAAGAGTTAGAAATTAAGAAGTGTGAAATATGTGAAAGAAATATCCAGGCTCGAGTGAGCCTGGATATATATTGAATTACATCATCGGTAATAATACTTGGTCTACAACATGAATAACTCCATTTGCTGCCTGAACATCGGTTACAACAACATTGGTAACTCTACTATTTTCATCAGTTATAGTTACACTACTACCAACATTTACGGTAAAAGTTCCTGTTTCTAAAGTAGTAACTACTTGACCATCTGATAAATCTGCTGCTCTAACATTCGCTCCTGCAACTACATGATATTGCAGTATTGGAGTAAGTTCTGACTCTCCTGGGATTGTTATCGCAGAAAATGCATCATTAGTAGGCGCGAATACTGTAAATGGTGCTGGATCTGTTCCATTTGCTGTGCTTAGCACACTTACAAAATCAGTCGCTGGTGTAAGGTCGGTAAGTGCAGAAACCAAAGTAGAGAAATTAGAATCTGCAACCGCAAATGTTACCACAGTTGGTAACCCTATTACTGCATCCACCACATGGATTACTCCGTTACGGGTTTCTACATTAGGTGTTACTACTGTTGCTCCTCCATTAGCCATCCCTCCATTAAGCACTACTCCACTACTAGTATTGATATAGATACTCAAATTGTTCATAGTATCCCCAAATGTCGCTAATGTATTTGCATAGCTTGTAGACAAATCAGTGGATAATAACTTTCCATCTATCACATGATTCAATAATATTTGTGTTACAGTTGCTACTGGTAAATCTTCTAAGCTAGCGCCATCCAACAAAGCATCGAATGCTGCATTAGTGGGTGCGAATACAGTACGCATGGTTGCGCTATCCAAAGCGTCATTTAGACCTGTAATACGAAGAGCAGCATACAAAGAAGAAAAATCACTTGCTTCTCCTCCATTAAAGGCTACAGCTGTAAAACTTCTTCCTAAAGCATCTAATGCAGCGTTAGGTAAAAGTACTTTATCAATAGCATGAATCACACCGTTGGTTGCCTTTACATCTGTGGCGATAATTTCAGAATCCACTCCTGTTTTATCACGTAAAAATGCTCCGCCTTCTAGATTTAACGTTAGTGTTTCCCCTTGTAAAGTAGCTGGAGTTACTCCATCAGGAATACCAGGAAGATCTACTGCCAAAACATTAGCTCCTGCAATTACATGATAATTTAATACTATCTCTAATTGGGCAGCTGTAAGGTCTGCTATCTCGATATTGAATCTATCCAAAAGATCTGTAAATGCATCGTTTGTTGGTGCAAATACTGTGAATGGAGCTGGATCAGTTCCGTTTGCTGTACTTAACACAGTTGCATAATCTGTATCTGGAGTAAGATCTGTAAGTGCTGCTTGTAATGTATCAAAGTTAGGGTCTGCAACTGCAAAAGTAGTCACCGTGGGTAGTGTAATTACAGCATCTACAGCATGAATCACTCCGTTAGATTGCTCGATATCAGCCTGTGTTACTGTGGAGATTCCATTGATTTGTACCCCACTTGACGTATTTACATAAGTACTAAAACCTGCCAGGTTATCAGAATATCCAGTAGTTAATTGTGTAGAAGTGAGTCTTGATCCTAAAACGTGATTTAATAAGATTGGTGTTAAATCATCTTTTGAGAGATCATCTAGAGTTACTCCCAGACTCGTAAGCAGTGCATCGAATGCTGCGTTGTTTGGAGCAAAAACAGTAAAACTTCCTTCTTCGGATAAAGTTTGTACTAGTTCAGCTTTTTCTAATGCTGCAAGCAAAGAACTATAATCTGCATTTGCCGCTACAAAATCTGCAATCGTTGTTGATGAAGGGGGAAAGGTAGTATCATCATCATCCGAACACGAAAAAACAGTAATGGTTAAAAATGCTATCAAAACTGTTTTGAGGAAATTTTTCATTTTCATGGTGTTTAAATTTATTGTTTGATGATTAAACAACTCAATCCTAAAAACTCTAACCCTGGTATTGGGTTTTTAGCATTTATTTAACTTTTTGTTTAACGTTTTAGCTAAAAATGTTAAACAAAAAAAGCCGCTACAATAGCGGCTTTTCTACTTATCTTCTTTATTTATAAATCGTTCTCATCGCAGGCCATTGCTACTTCGAGTATAGCATTCAATAGATCCGTGTTATGTTGCGCTTGCGAATTTTGGCCATCATGTAACAACAAATCTATGGGGTAATTAATACTCATCGAAACCGTTTCGTCTGCCTGATCCATGAATTCAAACATTTCTGAATCATGAAATAATTCTAGAGTCTCTAATTGGTTTGTTCGGCTATCAAAAGTAGCTATTCGAATAGGGTAAGTAAAATCTATACACTCGATATCAGGATCGTTCGCCAAACAAGCATTTGCTAGCGCATCAAGTTGGGCCTGATTTTCAACCTCGGTTTCTTGATAATTAAATAAAGTAATTACTACAGGGAATTGAATCTGTATGTTATCTGCATCTTGCAACAATTGATAATCGTTTACCTCATCAATTAAAAATTCCTCCTGATTTCTTAAGATCGTATAGGGCAATTTAATACTAAAACAATGTCCTTTGTCTACTATATTATCAAAAGAACCATCATGAGTCACTACATTTTTAATTAAACTTGCTAATTGCGAATTTCTGGGAATCACGTCGTCAATTGTAGGATCGATAATTTCTCTTTCTTCATCTTGACATCCTACTAAGCTCGTTATCGCAGCCAAACAGAAAATTAATATCCTAGTCTTCATTTTTTTTTACTTTTTCCAACAACTATTTGTATAATAACAATTAAACCGCGAAAATTCCTACTGGTAAATAGTATTTTTTATAATTTTAACAAAAAATATAGTAATGTCTAAGAACCTCTATGACAATGTTTGCGAAGAAAAATTGTTTGCTGAACTTTTCAAGAAACATGCTCAAGAATTACATAATTTCATTTATTACAAGTATGGAGAGCATATAAGCCCCAGAGACAAGGTTCAAGAGGCATTTATTAAACTTTGGGATAATTGTAAAAAAGTTCCTTTGCAAAAAGCAAAAAGTTTCCTGTTTACAATTGCTAACAATTTATCTTTAAATCAGCTTAAACACGATAAGGTAAAACTAAAGTTTCAACAAGAAGATCATAAAAATTATACCAATCAATCTCCAGAATTTATTTTGGAGGAAAAAGAGTATTTACAAAAATATCAAAAAGCCATTGCCAAACTTACCGAACCACAGCGTGTTGCATTTCTTTTAAATAGAGTAGAAGGAAAAAAACATAAAGAAATTGCAGAGCTTTTAGGCATTTCGAGAAAAGCCGTAGAAAAGAGAATCTATGGGGCATTAGAAAAATTAAGAAAAGAAATCGAAGGAATTTGAAAAATAGGGTAGGAATTTTCGACTTTAAGGTGTTATATATATAGGAACTTTGTTATGAAAGAGAAAGATCTTATTAGAAAATGGTTAGATAATGCGCTGACCGATGAAGAATTAAAGGCGTTTAAGCAATTAGACGCCTACGATTCTTACATCAAAATTTCTGATACTAGCAAAAAAATTCTTCCTCCGTCTTATGATGTAACCGAAGAATTAAACGAAATACAACAACACATTTCGCAACGTACAGTTGCCAAAAATAAATCCTACTTGGGTATTCTACTTAGAATTGCGGCCGTATTCGTATTGGGTCTAGGAGTGTATACGTTTTTTGTCAATCAAGATACTCAAGTCAATACCTTAGCTGGACAAAAGGTAAATATTGAACTTCCTGATCAAACCAAGGTACAACTCAATGCCTTATCTGAAATCGTGTATAATAAAAAGGGTTGGGACAACAATCGAGAAGTACATCTTGAGGGTGAAGCTTATTTCAAAGTTGCTAAAGGAAAAAAGTTCGATGTTCGCACACCTCTTGGTGTTGTTACTGTACTAGGTACAGAATTCAATGTAAATCAACGTGAAGGGTATTTTGAAGTAATTTGCTATGAAGGTCTGGTAAGTGTATCTTACCAACAAAATACTTACCGATTACCTCCGGGAAAAGGTATAGAGTTACTTTCTAAAAAAATCAATGAAGTCAATACCCTAGATATCACACCCTCTTGGATAGAAAATAAAAGCATTTTTAAGAGTAAACCTTATTATCTAGTACTAAGAGAACTTGAAAGGCAATATGATGTGGTCATCTCTTCAAAAAATATTGATCAACACTTACTTTTTACTGGTAATTTTGTACATTCAAATATTCAAATGGCATTGGAGTCTATCACGATACCAATGGGTTTGAAATATGAAATTAACGAAAACCTAGTAACCCTGTATAAACAGTGATCAGAACCAAAATCACAGTTGTACTTTTTATTCTTTTCTTAAATTGTTTTCAGTCTTTTGCGCAGTCTGAAAAGGATGTATTGCCTTTAATTTCGGTGTTAAACGAATTACAAAAACAATTTGGTTGTAGTTTCTCTTATGTTGACAATGACCTGGAAAGCATTACGGTTAAAGCTCCCAACAAAGATCTTGACCTAAAAGCAGCTGTTACCTACATACAAAAACAAACCTTGCTTAATTTTACGTATCTCGATCCTACTACGATTACTATAAGTGCACGTTTGTTCTCCATTTGTGGGGTACTCATTTCAGCTTCCGAAAATACGGTAATTACAAACGCTACCATCCAAAGCCAAAATAAAACTAGTGTCACGGATCAAAACGGGTCTTTTTCTATTGAGCTATCTGATCTCAATCAGCTCATCAACATTCAGTTTTTGGGATATACTCCGCTTCAATTACCTGCTAGGGATCTTCTAGAACAACCCTGCAAAGAGATTATGATGACACGGGAAGTGCAATACCTGAATGAAATTATTTTAAATGATTATCTTATTAAGGGAATTGGTAAAAAAAACGATGGATCTATACGCATTGATTATGATGATTTTGGAATCCTACCCGGATTAATCGAACCAGATCTTTTACAAACTATCCAAGCGTTACCTGGTATCTTAAGTACAGAAGAAACCGTTTCTGACATTAATGTAAGAGGTGGAACCAATGATCAAAATCTAATACTCTGGGATGGTATAAAGATGTATCAATCTGGACACTTCTTTGGGCTAATATCAGCTTTTAATCCTTATTTAACCAAAAATGTAGAATTACTCAAAAATGGCACCAGCGCACGTTACGGAGATGGAGTGTCTAGTGTTATTGCCATGAGTACAGATAATAAGGTAGCTCAACAAAACAACACAAGTTTTGGTGTAAATATGACCAGTATCGATGGATATACAGATCTTAGATTGGGTAAAAAATCCTCTATTCAGCTCTCTGTCCGGAAGTCTATTAGTGAAGTCCTGGAAACGCCAACATATCGTCAATTTTTTGACAAGTCATTTCAAGATTCGGAAGTCGTTGAAAATACCAATGAAATTTCTAACACCAATGATGAGTTCTCTTTTTATGACACTAGCTTACGTTGGTTATACCAGTTCAGCCCAAAGGATCTGATCAAAATAAATGCATTGCTTATCCGTAATGATCTTATGTTTCAGGAAAATGCCATTGTAAATAGTACGAATGAAGCCAGAGCAAGTAGTCTTAAACAAAATAACACTGCTGGAGGCTTATCTTATCAAAGAAATTGGAGTGATGCCTTCAACACCGAACTAATATTGTATGGTACTAATTACAACCTTGAAGCTATTAATTCTGACATTATCAATAACCAGAGGCTTTTACAAGAGAATGAGGTATTAGAAAGCGGCGTCAAAATAAATGGATCGTTCAAAATACACCCTAATTTATATTGGTTTAGTGGGTATCAATTTAATGAAACTGGTATTTCCAATTTAAGAGATGTAAACAACCCTACATTCAGAGATTTTACAAAAGAAGTCATCAGAACGAATAGCCTGTATTCTGAAATTAATTACAATTCACCAAACAACATTACCCATGTCACTGCTGGGGTACGGCTTAATCATTATGGAAAATTAGATCGGACCTTACTAGAACCTAGACTGAGTGTTACTCATAAATTTCTAGATCATTTTACAGTAGAAGTACTTGGAGAACTAAAGAGCCAGGTCACTTCTCAAGTTATCGAGTCACAAAATAATTTTTTGGGCGTCGAGAATCGAAATTGGGTGCTATCCAATGAAGAAGATATACCAATTATAGAAAGTGAACAAGTTTCTTTAGGAATAACATATACGCATAACAATTGGCTAATCAATGTTGACACCTTTTATAAACATGTAGCAGGAATCTTGTCAAAAAGCCAAGGCTTTCAAAACCAATTTGAATTTGTTCCCGATCACGGTAGTTATACCACCAAAGGAGTAGATTTTTTGATCAATAAGCGTTTTAAAAACCTGAGTACCTGGTTGAGTTACTCTTATGCCAAAAATGACTATACATTTAATCAACTCTTTTCCCGTGATTTCCCAAACAATATTGATATTAGGCATAACATCAACTTTGCCGTAGCTTACTCGATAAACAATTTAAAACTTTCAACAGGTATCAATTGGCATAGTGGAAGACCTACGACAAGACCCGCTTTAGAAAATCAAATTTTGGGAGACGGAAGTATTAACTATCAAGCTCCAAATAATGATACACTACAAGATTATTTTAGATGGGACGCTTCTGCAACCTATGTCTTTAATTTAACCAAGAGTATCAAAGGAACTGCTGGTCTCTCTTTATGGAATCTTACCAGTCGAGAAAATGTCGTCAACAACTATTACAGAGTAAATGATAGTGGAGATGTAGAAGAAGTTCAACAATTAGGGTTAGGATTCACCCCTAATGCATTATTACGTATTAATTTTTGAGGTGTCTAACCGCGGTGTAGGTAACGACTTCTTCGCCTCCCACAACTTTTACGGAGTTTTTGATCATCTCAAAACCATGTTTTTGAAAAAAACCTTTGGTCAATATGCTAATTTCTGTGGTAAGCGTATCAATATTTTCTTGTCTAGCAATCTGCTCTAAGGTTTTAAACATAGCCTTAGCTATCCCCTGGCCATGGTAATTCATATGCACAAAAATATATTCTATATTTCCTTTTTTGTCCATACAAAAAGAACCTATAATTTCACCGTTTAACTTGGCGTTGTAAATAAAATCTTCTCTAAATTTTTTCTGCCAATATTCTTTGTTGGTTGCTAATCGAGAATAGATTTTGATTTCGTCCTTGGTAAATATCAAAGACCCATAAGAAGTGACCGTCTGATAGAACAAGCGTTGCATCAGCGATAAATCCGTATCTGTAGCCCTGGATATTTGAAATTTCATAACTCTAAAATAAAAAAACAGGGCGTTTTTGCAAGGATTTGCACGCTTTTTTAATTGAAGAAAACAGATAAAACGGTAAAAAAGTCGATATATTGCATAATAACTCTACTGAAAATCAAAATAATACGATATTTAAGAAGTTATTAACAACAATTACATTCTTTCAGGAACATTGATCCCTAAAAGCCCAAAAGACGATTTAATCACGCTGCCTACCATGCTAGAGAGTTGTACTCTAAATTTTTTCTCTTCTTCCAGATCCGCTCCAAAGATGGATACATTCTGAAAGAAGGAGTTATAACTTTTCACCAGATCATAGGTATAGTTAGCAATTAATGCCGGACTTAGCTCGTTGGCTGCGGTTTGAATCACCCCTGGAAATAGCTCAAGCTGTTTCAGGACCTCCTTTTCTTTTTCGTGAATAGTTACCCCTTTAATTTCCTGATCAAACTCAAAATCTGCCTTGCGTAAAATTGCTTGTATTCTAGCGTATGTATATTGAATAAATGGCCCCGTATTTCCTTGGAAATCTACAGATTCTTCTGGATTAAAAAGAATTCGTTTTTTAGGGTCCACTTTCAGGATATAATATTTTAGTGCCCCTAATCCAATCGTGTTATAGACTTGTTTCTTTTCTTCTTCTGTGTAACCGTCAAGTTTACCCAGATCTTCAGAAATTTCTTCGGCTGTCTGCGCCATCTCATGGATCAGATCGTCTGCATCTACTACTGTTCCTTCTCTACTTTTCATTTTACCACTAGGAAGATCCACCATTCCATAACTGAGGTGGTGTAAATTTTCTGCCCAATCATAGCCCAACTTCTTAAGAATCAAGAACAACACTTTGAAATGATAATCCTGCTCATTACCCACCGTGTAAATCATTCCCCCAACATCAGGTTTATCTTTGGCTCTTTGAATCGCTGTACCAATATCCTGAGTCATATATACTGCCGTACCGTCGCTTCGTAAAACTAATTTTTCGTCCAGCCCCTCTTCAGTAAGATCACACCATACGGATCCATCTTCCTTTTTAAAGAATACTCCGTTTGCCAAACCTTCTTCAATATTATCTTTTCCTAACAAATAGGTGTTACTTTCGTAATAATAGCTATCAAAATCTACTCCCAATGCTTTGTAGGTTTGATCAAATCCATCATACACCCATCCATTCATCGTTTTCCATAGCTCCACCACTTCTGGATCTCCAGCTTCCCATTTGCGAAGCATTTCTTGTGCTTCTTTTAAAAATGGCGCTTCCTTTTTCGCTTCTTCTTCTGGTGTCCCCTGTTCAATTAAAGCTGCGATTTGTTTTTTATATTCTTGATCAAACTTTACATAGTAATTCCCTACCAATTTATCCCCTTTAAGTCCAGAAGATTGGGGTGTTTCATCATTCCCAAATTTCTTCCAGGCCAACATCGATTTACAAATATGAATCCCTCTGTCATTAATGATTTGGGTCTTATACACTTTTTTACCGCTAGCTTTAATAATTTGCGATACCGAATATCCTAGAAGTATATTTCGAATATGCCCCAAATGGAGTGGCTTATTGGTATTAGGAGACGAATACTCTACCATAACCGATCTTTCCTCATTCGAAGGTGTTTGAAAGCCATACTTATCTTCATCTTTAATCGTATTAAAAAATGAAAGATAGTACTGATCGGAAATCACAAGATTCAGAAATCCCTTTACCACATTAAAATCATTTACTTCATCTACATTTTCTTTCAAAAACTTACCCAAAGCTTCACCGATTTGCACAGGATTTCCTTTTACAACTCTAAGCATAGGAAACACCACTACAGTAATATCGCCTTCAAACTCTTTTCTGGTAGCCTGTAACTCTACAGTTTCAAGTTGTGCATCAAATAGTGTTTGTATACCTCCTTTTACCTTCTCGGAAATGATATGTTGTAAGCTCATCGTCTAAAAATTAGGCTGCAAAGATAAGAGAAATTATAAAGGTACACTATCCGATTTCACACTGTATTTCA
Organism: Aquimarina sp. AWH4_224; assembly: GCF_056160245.1. Taxonomy (NCBI): domain Bacteria; kingdom Pseudomonadati; phylum Bacteroidota; class Flavobacteriia; order Flavobacteriales; family Flavobacteriaceae; genus Aquimarina; species Aquimarina sp. AWH4_224. Next base: position 470,955 of record NZ_JBSWWU010000003.1, read on the forward strand.
TCCGTTACGTAATAAAAAGAAACATCGTGTAGCCGTACATATTTTATTCTGAAAACTTAACGAGTACATCCCACTCTCTCCCTATTCTTTTTGAAATTAGAATAACCGTCTTTTTCATAAAACCTAAGACCATACGACGATCATGAAGCACACAAAATCAAACAATTACCCTTCCCCAAATTTATAAATATGAGGGACAACTATTTGTGGTGTACAAATGCTAGATCTAACTTAGTAGAGGTCGAAAGTAATAAGGCTTGTTCGGAGTAAATCAAAAATCCATTAATAGAATAGGCAAAAATATACACACACAAAATGAAACAATTAAAACCTAAAAAACTAAAATTTGACAAAAAAGTGATTACCTCTTTAGACAAAAAGAAATTAAATACAATAAAAGGAGGAGGATATACCGATTCGCTTTTACTAAAAGGTTGTTATTTTCATTAATACTTAAGAAACTCTTTATGTGGTCATCTAAAACGCCCAAGCATAGGTTTGGGCGTTTTACTTTTCCAAAAAAGTTGAGACAACTTCATGATATAAATTTTATCTCATTCAAATTCTTTGTAACTTAATCAGAAAAAAATGCGAATTCTTCTTACAGGTACTAATGGATACATTGGTATGCGATTGTTGCCTCTTTTATTAGATGCTGGACATGATGTAATATGTTGTGTGAGGGATAAAAACAGGTTGGCCATTGATCAAGAAACCAAAAAGAAAGTTGAAATTGTTGAAATTGACTTTTTAAATACTCCAGAACCTTCTAAATTACCAAAAAACATAGATGTAGCATATTATCTAATACATTCTATGAGCTCCTCGACCAAGGATTTTGATACCAAAGAGGAAATCTCTGCAAAAAATTTCAACACCTATCTTGCTGATACCAATATTAAACAGGTCATCTATCTTAGTGGGATTGTTAATGAAAAAAACTTATCAAGGCATTTATGGTCTCGTAAAAATGTTGAAGAGACTTTGTATAAGGGGAATTATAATTTAACCGTATTACGATCAGGAATCATCGTAGGGTCAGGAAGCTCCTCATTTGAAATTATTAGAGACTTATGCGAAAAACTGCCGATTATGGTGACTCCTAAATGGGTAAACACCAAAACTCAGCCGATTGCGATTAGAGATGTCCTGAAATTTATGACGGGAGTATTACTTAATGAAAAGTGCTACAATCAATCATTCGATATCAGTGGTCCTGATATCCTCACTTATAAAGAAATGCTATATCGGTATGCCAGAGTAAGAGGAATTAAACTCTTTATATTCACGCTTCCTGTAATGACGCCAAGGCTATCTTCGTACTGGTTATATTTTGTGACTTCGACCTCATTTAAGCTTGCATTGAATCTGGTGGATAGCATGAAAATCCCAGTTATTGCCAACGATAAGCGTTTGAATGAGCTCTTGAATATTCATCCTATGACTTATGAAAGAGCTTTGGAACTTGCATTTATTAAAATCGAACAGAATCAGGTGGTTTCTAGCTGGAAAGATTCTATGATCAGTGGTCGTTTTAATCGTAGTATTCAGAAATATGTTAGGGTTCCTAAAAGAGGATGTTTTAAAGACATTAAAAAAATAGAGTTGACCAATATTGAAAACACCTTAGAACGTATTTGGGCTATTGGTGGCGAAACCGGCTGGTATTATGGAAATTGGATGTGGAAAATACGAGGACATATCGATAAATTCTTTGGGGGAGTTGGTTTACGAAGAGGAAGAACACATCCCGATGATATATTTTCTGGAGATGCATTGGATTTTTGGCGTGTTCTGGTTGCCGACAAAAAAAATAAGCGATTATTGTTATTTGCCGAAATGAGAGTCCCAGGTGAAGCTTGGTTAGAATTTGATATCGATCAAAATAATATTTTACATCAAACAGCCACATTTAGACCCAAAGGGATATGGGGGCGTTTGTACTGGTATCTCATGATTCCTTTTCACTACTTTATTTTTGGTGGAATGATTCGTAAAATAGCATCTAACTCCTAAATTACTAGGATAAAATGCATGATTTTATCGATTAATTGCATTTTTCTTAATTTTTTTCATATATTTATCAAAAACTGCATGAAGCAAATTCTCCTTCTTCTTTGTTCACTAATTTTAACCTTTGGATGTAGCTCCAAAGCGGTTAGTGACCCAGAATTAAATGATCTGGTATCATTGATGGTAGGAGAGTTTTCTAACGAAGAACAAGCTCAAGATGATTCGAGTTATCCGTTTCTTAGGTTAGTAAACATCAAGATATGGAAAGATCGCCCTGGGCACTGGGTATACAGTGAACTTTTCGATGCTAAAGACGAAAATAGAGTTTACGGCCAACGGATCTTGCACTACGAGCGAGTAGACTCCTTGCGATTTCAAAGCACAAGTTATAAAATCCTAAATGCTAAAGATTACAACTCAAGTTGGAAACATGTTAAGCTTCTGAATAAATTAACCTTAGACAGTCTGGAAGTTAGAGAAGGGTGTCAAGTTTATTTTGTTAAAAACACTTCTACCATATATTCTGGAAAAACCAATAAAAAAACCTGTTCTAGTAGTATCAAACATGTAGATTATATTACTTCTGATTTTGTAGTAAGTAGGGATAAGATATCTATTTGGAACAGAGGGTATAATACAGAAGGAAAACAAGTATGGGGAAAAATAAAAGGTCCTTTCAAATACAAAAGAATAACCAACAAATAACTTCCTATTTGGTATAATCTTCTAAAGTTTTGTTTTCTAAAACTTTTAGGGTATTATCTCTCACTTCTATCATAAGGCTGTGTACCGCACAAGCATCCTCATCCGGACAATCATCACACTTTTCATAGAAGTTAAGGCTTACACAAGGTAACATTGCAATTGGGCCTTCCAAAACCCTAATAATAGAGGCCATTATGATTTCTTTTGGTTCTTTGATCAAATAATAGCCTCCACCTTTTCCTTTTTTGGATCCCAAAAATCCATTCTTTCTGAGAGTTAACAATATACTTTCTAAAAACTTTTGAGAAATATTTTCACTTTGAGCGATCTCTGAAATTTGCACAGGATGATCACATTTCTTCCTAGCGATATAGGTAAGCGCTTTTAATCCGTATTTTGTTTTCTTTGAAAGCATATTCTTATCATTTGGCAGGTAGAAATACCTCTGCCATCATACATCTTGCACTTCCTCCTCCAAGAGTTTCGATCATATTCAAATCACTATGAAGAATTTCGCAATGTTTTTTGATACTCTCGATTTGAGATTCAGTTAGACTATTATACGCCGCAGATGACATTACAAGATAACGTTTCTCATCGGAACCTACAACTTGAAGCATATTACCCGCAAAATTATTAACCTGTTCTTCCGTGATTGCAATAATTTCTTTGTCTGTTTCTTTTAAATGATTGATCAGGTTTTTTCGTTCCTTTTTATCATCAATACACTCCAGACATACCACTGCAAAGGTTTCCCCTACTCCCATCATTACATTGGTATGATAGATAGGCAATCTCTTTCCATCTACGGTTTGATAAGCTGTAAAAACTACTGGTGTATACTCAAAATCTTCACAAAACTCAATAAACAAGCTTTCATCGGCTCTGGGAGAGAGTGCGCAATATGCTTTTCTGTGTACACGATCCAAAACCAAGCTTCCTGTTCCTTCAAGAAAAACCTCTTCTTCTTCGGCACTGGTGTAGTCTACTACATTTTTTATTTCGAACCCTGAAGCTTCAATCTCGTCAAGAATCTCTGGTCTTCGTTCTCTTCTTCTGTTTACCGCAAACATTGGATATAAACCGATGTCCCCATTTTCATGAAAGGACACCCAGTTATTAGGAAAAATAGAATCCGGAGTATCATTTTTGGGATCATCATCAATTACAATTACACGAACTCCTACTTCTTTCAATTTCCCTACAAACCCATCAAATTCTTGTTGAGCTTTTGAGTTTGCATCTTCTTTGGCTACTCCAGCATCTTCTTGATAATAATTATTTACCGCAGTTTGCTCGTTCATCCTAAATTGTACAGGACGAATCATTACAATTGTGTTTGTTACTTGTTTCATATCAAAAATCATAGTGTATTACTACACTTTCAAAAATTTTTAATTATAATTCGCTTAGTCTCTAATTAATGGCATTGTAGAACAACGTAAAAGTCCTTCCTGCTTTGCTATTTCAGCATAAGGCACTTCTTCTACAGTAATATTTTGTTTTCTTAGCCAGGCATTCAATCTCGTAAAGTTTTTTTCAGAAATCACTACATCTTCGGCAATAGAAAAGATGTTAGAATTCATGTAGTACATCTCTGTTTTATCTATATGAAAGAGATTGTCTTTACCGTAAAAATCTAATAAAAACTCATAATCCAAAGGATCTCGAAACCCTTCTTTGTGTATGATCGCTTTATTATGACCTACAGGCTGAAAACAACAATCCAAATGTAACGCATTATCTTTGGGATCTTGCATCGATTTATTCAAATCAAAAGCCTTTACCTTTTTATCTGGAAAAAGAGAGGCAATGTACTCTACTCCTTTCATGTTTGTACGAGCAACAATACAATCGGGATAATCTTCTCCTAGGTACGTGCCGATAAAGATATAGTCATTATGCGCCATAATATCTCCCCCTTCAAAGTGAATATCTTCTGACGGTGCTTTGAATACTTTGTTGGGATCAATTTCTGCTATTACATGTTCAATAGCTTTTATTTCCTTTTCTCTATCTGGTAAAATATTAGACTTAATGAACTTATCTTCGATAACCAAAGCGATATCCCTTGCAAAAATTTGGTTGTAATCCTTGATAATTTCTGGTCGGTATACTTTCACTTCATACTTCTTCAGCACTTTGGCCACTGCTTCCATCTCCAAGACCATATCTGATTCCTTAGGATAGGTTCCTGCTTTGATGTGTTCTATAGACTTCGGATCGTAAGCATCTTCAATTTTAGGTACTGGACCGTTGCTTGTTGCAGTTCCTAATACCACTGCACGAAGTCGTGATGTCTCGTTTTGTATATTTAATTTCAACAATGTTAGTTTTTAAGTGTAAATGTTTGAGTAGTTACGCAAATATATAAATAGACAATTTTATGACGCTGATTTTGTATGAAAAAGTAACCTTCAAATTGCTATGATTTTTCATGGAGGCTTTTCTAAGCTTTACAATAAACAAAAAAGGCGCTGAATTATTCAGCGCCTTTTTAAAAATATTATGTTGTGATTTTCCTTATTATCTTTCAGAAACCGCTTTAAAAGCTCTGTGATTCTCTCCGATATATATTTGTCTAGGTCTTCCGATTGGTTCTTTACGAAGTCTCATTTCTCTCCATTGAGCAATCCATCCCGGTAGTCTTCCTAAAGCAAACATTACTGTAAACATTTCGGTAGGTATACCCAATGCTCTATAAATGATTCCTGAATAAAAATCAACATTAGGATATAACTTTCTTTGTACAAAATATTCATCTTTCAATGCTACGTCTGCCAATCCTTTTGCTATGTCTAATACAGGATCTTCGATTCCTAGATCTCCTAATACTTCTTCTGCAGACTTTTTAATGATCTTTGCACGAGGATCGAAGTTTTTATATACTCTATGACCAAATCCCATCAAACGGAATGGATCATTTTTATCTTTAGCTTTCGCAATATATTTTGCAGTATCACCACCATCTGCTTTGATCGCTTCTAACATTTCGATAACTGCCTGGTTGGCTCCACCGTGAAGTGGTCCCCACAATGCAGAAATACCTGCAGATAAAGAAGCAAATAATCCAGCATGAGATGATCCTACAATTCTTACCGTAGAAGTAGAACAGTTTTGCTCATGATCAGCATGTAAGATCAACAGCTTATCCAAAGCGTCATTTACAATTTTATTTGCTTCATACGCCTGGTTAGGTCTAGCAAACATCATTTTATGTAAATTTTCTACGTACCCCAAAGAATTATCTCCATAATCTAGAGGAAGGCTTTTTCTTTTTCTCATTGTCCAAGCGGCAAGCACTGGAAATTTTGCTAAGATCTTAACAATCGCGCCATACATCTCTTCTTCAGAATCCACATCAACAGATCCAGGATTAAATGCAATCAAAGCACTTGTCAAAGAAGACAATACTCCCATTGGGTGAGCGCTTTTAGGAAATCCATCTAGAATTTTCTTCATGTCTTCATCCACATGAGATTCTTCTTTGATATCCTTATCAAATTTTTCTAATTGAGCTGCTGTTGGAAGTTCTCCAAAAATCAACAAATAAGCTACTTCAAGAAAGTCTGCTTTTTCAGCAAGTTCTTCGATAGAATATCCTCGGTAGCGTAAGATTCCTTTTTCTCCATCCAGGAAGGTGATTGCACTCTCGCAACTACCTGTATTTTTATATCCAGGGTCAATCGTTGTTACTCCTCCTGTTGCTCCTCTGAGTGCCTTGATATCTATTCCTAATTCATTCTCCGTTCCTTTAATAATTGGGAACTCATATTTATTACCGTCGATTTCTAACGTAGCTATTTTTGACATATGATTATTTAGAATTTTGCTATTACATTAAGGGCTGCTAAATTACGAAATATAGTGTTAATATGTTATTAATCGTTACATGATTTTTACCCTTACAAACTATTTTCAAAATTATTCGCAATAAAAAAAGGACTATTCAAAAAATAGTCCTTTTTTTTAGCATAAAGATTAATCTAGCGTTTAACTTTAAAAGCTTTTTCTCTCGGATAGTAGGCCACACTTCCTAACTCTTCTTCTATACGAAGTAGTTGATTGTATTTTGCCATTCTATCACTTCTAGAGGCTGATCCTGTTTTGATCTGTCCTGTATTTAAGGCTACAGCCAAATCTGCAATGGTATTATCTTCTGTTTCCCCAGAACGGTGAGACATTACTGAAGTATACCCTGCATTATGTGCCATATTTACAGCTGCAATAGTCTCTGTAAGTGTTCCTATTTGATTTACCTTGATCAAAATTGAATTTGCAGTATTATTTTCAATTCCTCGGGATAATCGCTCTACATTGGTTACAAACAAATCATCACCTACTAATTGTACTTTATCCCCTACTTTGTCAGTAAGATATTTCCATCCTTCCCAGTCATTTTCATCCATACCATCTTCGATAGAAATAATAGGATATTTTGAAGCTAATTCAGCAAGGTAATCTGCCTGTTCTTCACTAGAACGAACTACTCCTGTATCTCCTTCAAATTTGGTGTAATCATACTTTCCATCCACATAGAATTCTGCAGAAGCACAATCCAAAGCGATCATGATTTCATCTCCAAACTTGTATCCTGCTTTTTCTACGGCTAGTTTGATAGAATCTAGAGCATCTTCTGTTCCGTCTAATGTAGGAGCAAATCCTCCTTCATCTCCAACGGCTGTACTCAAACCTCTATCGTGTAGTACTTTTTTCAGATTATGGAAAATCTCGGTTCCCATCTGCATCGCTTCAGTAAAATTTTTAGCTTTTACCGGCATTACCATAAACTCTTGAAAAGCTATTGGAGCATCACTATGAGAACCTCCATTGATAATATTCATCATTGGAACAGGTAGTGTATTGGCACTAACTCCTCCTACATATCGATATAATGGAATATTTAACTCATTGGCAGCAGCCTTTGCAGCAGCCAAAGAAACTCCTAAAATGGCATTTGCACCCAGCTTTGATTTATTTGGAGTCCCATCAAGTTCGATCATCCTCTGGTCTAACAAGTTTTGATCAAACACCGAGTACCCTAATAATTCTTCAGCGATTACTGTATTTACATTTTCTACAGCTTTAAGTACTCCTTTCCCCATATAATTATCACCTCCATCTCTTAACTCTACTGCCTCATGTTCTCCTGTAGATGCTCCCGAAGGAACAGCTGCTCTTCCTAATACACCATTTTCGGTAATCACATCAACTTCAACTGTTGGATTACCACGAGAATCAAGAATTTGTCTAGCGTGAATATTAATAATTACACTCATTGTTTTATTTATTTTGTTGGATAATTTTAATTCTTCGCAATATACAAAACCGGTATGTTCTGACCCCTTTAAAAAAGTGCTAATTTCCTACCAAAAACGCAATACGTTAACGAAGTTATCAACTATAACGTTGTAGGTTAAGACATTATCAAAACCGGTAGTATACGATTCAATATTTATATTGATTTATACAGCCAATTTTGCCTTTTTGATATTTTCTATAAACTCGTCGAATAAGTATACAGAGTCATTTGGTCCAGGACTGGCTTCTGGGTGATATTGAACCGAAAAACAGTTTTTATTCTTCAGTTTAATTCCCATTACCGTATCATCATTAAGATGGATATGAGTCATCTCGATATCTGGATGTTTTTCGGTATCTTCTTTACTTACTACAAACCCATGATTTTGAGAAGTAATTTCTCCTTTACCTGTTACCAAATTTTTAACTGGGTGATTAATCCCTCTATGTCCATGATGCATTTTGTACGTACCAATACCATTGGCCAAAGCAATCACCTGATGCCCTAAACATATCCCGAATAATGGTAAATCTCTTTCAATAATCTCTTTTGCTGTGGCAATCGCTTCCTTTAAAGGCTGTGGATCCCCAGGCCCGTTAGATAAAAAGAATCCATCCGGTCCCCATTCATTCATCTCGTCAAAAGATGCGTTGTAAGGAAACACTTTGATATACGCATCTCTTTGTGCTAGGTTACGTAGTATATTTTTCTTAATCCCGATATCCAGCGCCGAAATTTTGTAGGTGGCATTAGGATCTCCATAGAAATATGGTTCTTTGGTAGATACTTGAGATGCTAATTCCAATCCGTTCATATCAGGAACTGCAGCTAGTTCTTTCTTTAATTTATCTATATCCTCTGTCTCCGTAGAAATAACAGCGTTCATGGCACCATTATCTCTGATATAGCTCACCAATGCTCTGGTATCTACATCAGAAATCGCCAATAAATTATGTTGCTCCAAAAATTCCTGTAAAGATCTGTCTGCTTTAACTCTGGAATATTCATAACTAAAATTCTTTACAATCAGTCCAGCAATTTTAATAGAATCAGATTCTATTTCCTGATCATTAGTCCCATAATTACCAATATGTGCATTGGTAGTTACCATAAGCTGACCATAGTACGAAGGATCTGTAAAGATTTCTTGATATCCAGTCGTACCGGTGTTAAAACATACTTCACCAAATGCAGTCCCTTCTCTCCCTACAGCTTTGCCGTAAAAAATGGTGCCATCTGCTAATAAAAGAATTGCTTTTTTTCGAGATTGATATTTCATTATTTATAATTATTTCTATTGAGAAAACTTTTTCAAAATTATTTAAAAAAAAAGGATAAACGCCAAACGTTTATCCTTTTGTTATTATGTGTTATTCACACTCTTCATTTATTCTTCTTCAGAATTAGTAACTTCTGGCGCTGGTGCAGCAGGTGCACTTGCTTTTCCTCTTCTACTTCTTCTTGTTGATTTCTTCTTAGCAGGTTTACCAGCATTGTATAGCTCGTTGTAATCTACTAATTCGATCATTGCCATATCGGCGTTATCTCCAAGACGATTTCCCAACTTGATAATTCTGGTATATCCTCCCGGTCTGTCACCTATCTTGCTTGCTACATCTCCAAACAACTCAGCTACCGCTTCTTTACTTCTAAGTCTGCTAAAAACAATTCTTCTGTTGTGAGTAGACTCTACAGTAGTAGTGTTGTTTTCTGCTTTAGACTTAGTCACTAAAGGCTCAATAAACTGCTTAAGCGCTTTTGCTTTTGCTACAGTCGTATTGATTCTTTTGTGCTCTATTAAAGAGCAAGCCATGTTTGCAAGCATCGCTTTGCGATGTGCAGTCTTTCTTCCTAGGTGATTTACTTTTTTTCCGTGTCTCATGACATTTTTGTTTAATCATCATCTTGCTCTACCCGCTATGAGGAGCAAAATATGATGGATTACTTAATCTTTATCTAATTTGTATTTTGAAAGATCCATTCCAAAGTTAAGCCCTTTAACATTTACAAGCTCTTCAAGCTCAGTTAAAGATTTCTTACCAAAGTTACGGAACTTCATTAAATCGTTCTTGTTGTAAGATACCAAGTCTCCTAGTGTATCTACTTCTGCAGCTTTCAAACAGTTTAACGCACGAACTGAAAGGTCCATGTCGATAAGTTTTGTTTTCAATAACTGTCTCATATGAAGCGATTCTTCATCATATGTTTCAGTTTGTGCAATCTCATCAGCCTCTAATGTAATACGCTCATCAGAGAATAACATGAAGTGATGGATTAATATTTTTGCTGCTTCTGTTAAGGCATCCTTTGGATGAATAGAACCATCAGTAACGATTTCGAAAACTAATTTTTCGTAATCCGTCTTTTGCTCTACACGATAGTTTTCGATACTATACTTTACATTCTTGATCGGAGTGTAAATAGAATCGGTAAAAATCGTTCCAATAGGAGCATTAGCTTTTTTATTTTCTTCAGCAGGTACGTAACCTCTACCTTTTTCAATAGTAATTTCAAGGTTTAACGCTACCTTCTTATCCATATTACAGATCACCAATTCTGGGTTTAATACCTGGAATCCTGAAATGAATTTTTGGAAGTCTCCAGCAGTAAGCTGCTCTTGACCAGAAATAGAAATAGTCACAGACTCATTATCTATATCTTCAATCTGACGCTTGAAACGTACTTGTTTAAGATTTAGGATGATTTCGGTAACATCTTCTACCACCCCAGAAATAGTTGAGAACTCGTGATCTACTCCTTCGATTCTAAGAGAAGTTATAGCGAATCCCTCTAAAGAAGATAGCAAAACTCTTCGTAAAGCGTTACCAACTGTCAATCCGTACCCAGGTTCTAATGGTCTAAATTCAAATTTACCATCGAACTCTGTAGAGTCGATCATGATAACTTTATCGGGCTTCTGAAAATTTAATATTGCCATGTTATTGTTTCTTCTTTAGCGTTATTACTTAGAGTATAATTCGACGATGAATTGCTCATTGATATTTTCCGGAATTTGAACTCTTGCCGGAACTGATACGAAAGATCCTTCTTTTGTATCGTTATTGAAAGTAATCCACTCATATACCTTGCTATTATTAGCCAATGAATTCTGGATTACTTCTAATGATTTTGATTTTTCTCTTACTCCAACAACATCTCCAGCTTTTAACTGATACGAAGGAATGTTTACTAACTCTCCGTTTACAGTGATATGTCTGTGAGAAACTAATTGTCTTGCACCTCTTCTAGAGTTAGCAAGTCCCATTCTAAACACTACATTGTCCAGACGAGATTCACAAAGTTGAAGTAATACCTCACCCGTAATACCTTGAGCACGGGTTGCTTTTTCGAACATGTTACGGAATTGACGCTCTAAAATACCATACGTGTATTTTGCTTTCTGCTTTTCCATTAACTGGATAGCGTATTCACTTTTCTTTCCTCTACGTCTGTTGTTTCCGTGTTGCCCAGGAGGGTAATTTCTTTTTTCGAATGACTTATCGTCTCCGAAGATCGCTTCACCAAATTTACGAGCGATTTTAGTTTTTGGACCAGTATATCTTGCCATTATTAATAAATTAGTTATTGAGGTGATTATGAATTAAGGTCACTTTCCTTCGATAATCAATTCTCCTCAAATTAGATTACTTACTTAGTTATAATTAAAAAGAGAACCCAAGCATAAGCTCGGGGAAAAATTATACTCTACGTCTTTTAGGAGGACGACAACCATTATGCGGCATTGGCGTTACATCGATAATTTCTGATACCTCGATACCTGAATTATGGATAGAACGTATTGCAGACTCTCTTCCGTTACCTGGGCCTTTTACGTAAACTTTTACTTTTTTAAGTCCAGCCTCGATAGCTACTTTTGCTGCATCTTCTGCTGCCAATTGCGCTGCGTAAGGCGTGTTTTTCTTAGATCCTCTGAATCCCATTTTACCGGCAGAAGACCAAGAGATTACATCTCCTTTTTTATTGGTCAACGAAATAATAATATTGTTGAAAGAAGCTGTAACGTGAGCTTCACCTACAGATTCTACTATTACTTTACGTTTTTTTGAAGTTGACTTTGCCATACTACTTATTATTTAGTTGCCTTTTTCTTGTTTGCAACTGTTTTTCTTCTTCCTTTACGTGTTCTTGAATTGTTCTTAGTGCGTTGTCCTCTAAGTGGCAAACCTGCTCTATGACGAATACCTCTGTAACATCCTATATCCATAAGACGTTTGATATTCAACTGAACTTCTGAACGTAATTCTCCTTCGATGGTATAGGCTCCTACAGCTTCACGGATACGACCAATTTGATCATCATCCCAATCAGAAACTTTTATACTTTCATCTACTTTGGCAGTAGCTAAAATTTCTTTAGCTCTACTTCTACCGATTCCGAAGATATAGGTTAATGCTATAACTCCTCGCTTTTGTTTAGGTATATCTACCCCTGCAATTCTTGCCATAATTACCCTTGTCTTTGTTTAAATCTAGGATTCTTTTTATTAATTACGTAAAGTCGGCCTTTTCTACGCACAATCTTGCACTCGGCACTTCTCTTTTTTAATGATGCTCTTACTTTCATCTGTTATTTCTTAAGTTTTTCAACTGTCAGATTATATGCTTCGACAACTGAGATAATTGTTTTTAAAAAACCAACAATCTCAATCCTGTCGGTTTTCTCTATTGTTTATTTCATACTCCTGAAAAACAGGATATCATCTATAGAGATATTTATTTATTTTTTCAGCGTGCAAAACTACGGAAAAAAAATTAAATAACAATATCTTCTAAAATTAGTATCTGTATGTTATACGAGCTTTTGTCAAATCGTATGGACTCATCTCTAGCTTTACCTTATCTCCAGGTAACAACTTAATGTAGTGCATTCGCATCTTTCCAGAGATATGAGCAGTTACTACATGACCGTTTTCAAGCTCTACACGAAACATTGCATTTGACAATGCTTCTATGATACTTCCATCTTGTTCTATTGCTGGTTGTTTTGCCATTATGCTACTGCTTTTCTGTTTTTACCAGATTTCATCAATCCGTCGTAATGTCTATTCAATAAGTACGAATTTACCTGTTGCATTGTATCTATCGCGACACCTACCATAATAAGTAAAGAAGTACCTCCAAAGAACAACGCCCATCCTGCTTGAACATTAAGCAATTTTACTGCTATTGCAGGAAAAATAGCTATAAGTGCCAAGAATATAGAACCAGGCAATGTAATTTGAGACATGATCTTATCCAAGTACTCGGCAGTTTCACTTCCTGGTCGAATCCCGGGAATAAATCCACCACTACGTTTAAGATCGTCTGCCATCTTATTTGTTGGCACTGTAATCGCTGTATAGAAATAGGTAAATACAATAATCAACAATGCAAATACAATGTTATACCATAGTCCAAAAATATCACTAAAAGCAGCAGTAATACCCTGAGCAGTCTCAGACTCTGAAAGACTTCCAGCTATCAAGCCAGGAACAAACATAATCGCCTGCGCAAAAATGATTGGCATTACTCCAGATGCATTTAACTTTAGCGGGATGTACTGACGAGATCCAAAAACATTTTTCTCGTATCCTCCACTTGCTGTTCTTCTAGCATATTGCACAGGAACTTGTCGTACCGCCATTACTAATAACACTGAAGCCAATATAATAACAAACCAGATTACCAATTCGATCAATACCATAATCATTCCTCCTCCGTCTCCAGAAACTCTTGAGAAGAAGTTCTGTACAAAAGACTGAGGTAAAGTAGCAATGATACCTACCATAATTAATAATGAAATACCATTACCAATACCCTTGTCTGTTATCTTCTCTCCTAACCACATAGCGAAAATACACCCTGTAGTAAGAATGATTACCGATGACACAACAAAAACTGTTTGATTTGGAATAACAAATGCCTCTGCAGGAAGTTGTGCAAAAAGATTGTAAATATACCCTGGTCCCTGTACCAATGTAATGGCAATTGTTAACCAACGTGTAATTTGATTAATCTTTTTACGCCCACTTTCTCCTTCTTTCTGAAGCTTTTGTAAATACGGTATCGCGATTCCCATTAACTGCACTACAATGGATGCAGAAATGTAAGGCATAATACCCAAAGCAAATACTGATGCATTTGCAAATGCACCACCTGTAAAGGCATTTAACAACCCTAATAGCCCATCTTGAGCTTGAGTACTAAGATTTGCAAGTTGTGCAGCATCTACACCAGGCAATACTACCTGAGCTCCAAAACGATAAACCAAAAGTAAGCCTAGAGTGACTAAAATTCTATTCTTTAGTTCCTCTATTTTCCAAATATTTTTTATTGTATCGATGAATTTCATGAATTGTTTATTATAAGGTTACTGCTTCACCACCAGCAGCTTCAATAGCAGCTTTTGCAGTGGCTGTAAATTTGTGAGCTGAGACTTTCAATTTCGCCTTCAATTCACCTCTTCCCAGTATTTTCACCAAATCATTCTTTCTAGCTAAACGAGTTGCCAAGATCACGTCAAGATCTACAGTATCCTTTATCTTTCCTTCGTCTACTAATTTTTGTAGCGTGTCAAGATTGATTCCTTGATACTCTTTTCTGTTGATGTTCTTGAAACCGAACTTAGGCACACGTCTTTGAAGTGGCATTTGTCCACCTTCAAAACCAATTTTTCTAGAATATCCAGAACGTGACTTTGCTCCTTTATGTCCACGAGTAGCAGTTCCTCCTTTTCCAGAACCTTGTCCGCGACCTACTCGCTTACTGTTATTTTTTACCGAACCTGCAGCAGGTTTTAAGTTACTTAAATCCATGTGCTTATATTATTTTGTTTCTACTGAAACTAAATGTTTAACTTTATTTACCATCCCAAGGATATTAGGAGTATCATCATGCTCCACTACCTGGCCGATCTTTTTAAGCCCTAGAGCCTCTAGAGTTCTTTTCTGTCTCTGAGTACGATTAATCGCGCTCTTTACTTTAGTAATTTTAATCTTTGCCATCGTTCCTTAATTTATCCTTTAAACACCTTTTCTAGTGAAATACCACGTTGTGCAGCTACTTGCTGAGCACTACGTAATTGTAACAACGCATCAAAGGTTGCTTTCACTACATTGTGTGGGTTAGACGATCCTTGGTTCTTAGAAAGTACATCATGCACACCTACAGATTCTAATACTGCACGGATAGCACCACCAGCAATTACTCCGGTACCAGTTGCAGCAGGCATTAATAATACTCTTGCTCCACCATACTTACCTTTTTGTTCGTGAGGTAAAGTACCTTTATGTAATGGAATACGAACCAAATTCTTTTTTGCATCTTCTACAGCCTTAGCGATAGCTTCTGCTACCTCCTTAGACTTACCAAGACCATGACCAACAACACCGTTTTCGTCACCAACAACAACGATTGCAGAGAAACCGAATGCTCTACCACCCTTTGTTACTTTAGTCACACGTTGTACACCAACTAAACGATCTTTTAGTTCAAGTCCGCTTGGTTTTACTAATTCTGCGTTTTTATATTTCTGATACATAATTTCTTAGAATTTAAGTCCTGCTTCTCTAGCACCTTCTGCCAATGATTTAACTCTACCGTGGTACAAATACCCTCCTCTATCAAAAGATACTGTTTCTACACCGGCTTTAATCGCTTTTTCTGCCAAAGCTTTTCCAACTAAACTTGCGATTTCAACTTTAGTTCCATTAGCTTTAGCAATGTCTTTATCTCTTGAAGAAGCTGAACTGATTGTCTTACCAGTTACATCATCTATAACCTGAGCATAGATTTCTTTATTACTTCTATAAACAGATAATCTAGGACGTTGTTCTGTTCCGCTAATTCTTCCGCGGATTCGCTTTCTTATCTTTAATCTTCTTGATTCTTTTGAGAATGCCATAACTTCGTTATTATGCAGATTTACCTGCTTTTCTTCTTAATTGTTCTCCTACGAATTTAACTCCTTTTCCTTTGTAAGGCTCTGGCTTACGGAAACCTCTAATCTTAGCGGCTACCTGTCCCACCAACTGCTTATCATGAGAAGTCAATTTTACGATAGGGTTTTTACCTTTTTCTGAAATAGTTTCAACCTTAACTTCTGGAGCTAAATCTAAAACTATGTTATGAGAGAATCCAAGCGCCAAATCTAATTTCTGACCCTGGTTAGAAGCTCTATATCCAACTCCTACTAATTCTAACTCTTTGGTAAAACCTTCAGAAACACCTACTACCATGTTCTGGATCAAAGCACGATACAAACCGTGTTTTGATTTTGAATCCTTAGCATCATTAGATCTTTCTACAACGACCTGACCTTCTTCTACTTTCACTTCAACAGTATCAAACTCTTGAGAAAGCTCTCCTAATTTTCCTTTAACAGTAACAACATTACCTGTCACCTCTACAGTGACACCAGACGGAATAGTTACTGGATTTTTTCCTATTCTTGACATTTCTTTTGCCTTTTATACTGTTAATATACGTAACAAAGTACTTCTCCTCCTACGTTCTCTTGTCTTGCCTGCTTACCAGTCATAACACCATGAGATGTAGAAACGATTGCTATACCTAATCCATTAAGAATTCTTGGAATATCTTTTGATCCAGCATACTTACGTAAACCCGGCTTACTTATTCTCTGTAATTCTTTAATTACTGGCTCTTTAGTCATTTTATCATACTTAAGAGCGATCTTGATAGTACCTTGTACTGAGTTATCCTCAAACTTATAACTTAAGATATATCCTTGATCGAATAATATCTTAGTAATTTCTTTTTTAACCTTAGATGCAGGAATCTCAACAACTCTGTGCTGAGCTCTATTTGCATTTCTAATTCTAGTTAAATAATCTGCAATAGGATCTGTATTCATTATTTATAGTTTATGGTATTGGTTTTCGATGTTTATCGAACCTTATACCAATTAATTCAAATTAGTCTACCAACTAGCTTTTGTTACTCCTGGAATTAATCCTTTGTTTGCCATTTCTCTGAATGTTACACGAGAAATTCCAAACTGACGCATGTACCCTTTTGGTCTTCCTGTAAGCTTACAACGGTTGTGCTTACGGATAGGAGAAGCATTTCTTGGTAATTTCTGCAGCGCCTCATAATCTCCAGCTTCTTTTAAAGCTTTTCTTTTTTCAGCATATTTAGCTACAGTTTTAGCTCTCTTCACCTCACGGGCTTTCATTGATTCTTTAGCCATAATTAATTCTTTTTAAAAGGTAATCCTAGTTCGGTTAACAATGATTTTGCTTCTTTATCAGTCTCCGCTGAAGTTTCGAAAGTAATATTCATTCCTGAAATTTTGTTTACCTTATCGATATCGATCTCAGGAAAGATGATTTGTTCAGTAATACCCATGGAGTAGTTACCTCTTCCATCAAAACCTTTAGCGTTGATTCCACCAAAATCTCTTACACGTGGTAATGCTGAAGTAATTAAACGATCTAAAAATTCGTACATTCTTTCTCCTCTTAACGTAACCTTTGCTCCAATTGGCATTCCTTTACGCAATTTGAAAGAAGCAACATCCTTCTTAGAAATCGTAGGCACAGCTTTTTGACCAGTGATTGTTGTCAATTCATCAACTGCATAGTCGATCAATTTTTTATCAGCAACTGCAGCTCCAATACCTCTACTCAAAACTATTTTTTTAAGTTTTGGTACTTGCATTACATTATCATAGCTGAATTCTTCTGTAAGAGCAGACACAACGCGGTCTTTATACTCTTGTTTTAGTCTTGGGATATAAGCCATAACTATATTACTTCATTAGATTTTTTAGAAAATCTCACTTTCTTATCTCCTTCCATTCTATACCCTACTCTTGTCGCTTCTCCATTTGAAGTCATCAACGACAAGTTAGAAATATGAATAGGTGCTTCTTTTTCTACAATACCACCTTGAGGATTCTGAGCACTTGGTTTCGCATGTTTCTTTACGATATTTACTCCCTCTACGATAGCTTTGTTTTCTTCACGTAGTACCTTTAATACTTTTCCAGTAACAGCATTGTTCGTAGTACTCTTATGAGCACCAGCGATAACTTTTACCGTATCTCCTGTTTTAATTTTAAGCTTTGTCATCTTTAAATTATTTTAAAGCACTTCTGGCGCTAGTGAAACAATCTTCATGAATTGCTTATCACGAAGTTCTCTTGCCACAGGACCAAATACACGAGTTCCTCTCATTTCTCCCGCAGGGTTTAATAAAACACATGCATTATCATCGAAACGAATATAAGAACCATCTGGTCTGCGTACCTCTTTTTTAGTACGAACTACAACTGCAGTAGAAACCGCTCCTTTCTTAATGTTTCCATTAGGAGTTGCTTCTTTTACACTGACAACTATTTTGTCTCCTACAGAGGCGTATCTTCTTCCTGTACCACCTAGAACACGAATTGCTAAAACTTCTTTAGCCCCGGTGTTATCGGCTACTTTTAATCTAGACTCTTGTTGTACCATAATTACTTCGCTCTTTCAATTACTTCTACTAATCTCCAGCATTTGGTTTTACTCATAGGTCTTGTTTCCATGATCTTTACAGTATCACCAATATTGCAGTCGTTTTTCTCGTCGTGTGCAACGTATTTTTTCGTTTTTAACACGAACTTTCCGTACATCGGGTGTTTTACTTTTTTCACCTCAGAAACCACGATTGATTTCTGCATTTTGTTACTTGTAACAACACCTATACGTTCTTTTCTTAAGTTTCTTTTTTCCATCTTTCAGCAGAATTAACCGTTTAATTCTCTTTTTGTTAGCTCTGTAGCAATTCTTGCAATAGATCTTCTTACTTTACGTAATTGTAAAGGATTTTCTAGTGGAGACATTGCGTGAGCCATTCTTAAATCTGAATATGCTTTTTGTGACTTACCAAGTTCTTCTTGTAATTCAGCTGTAGATAATTCTTTAACTTCTGATTGCTTCATAATAAATCTTCAATTTTAAGCTTGATAATCTCTAGCTACAATAAACTTAGTTCTCACGGGAAGTTTTTGAGCTGCCAAACGCAATGCTTCTTTAGCTACGTCATAAGGCACACCACTAACTTCAAATAATATTCTTCCTGGTTTTACTACTGCTGCCCAGTATTCAACCGCACCTTTTCCTTTACCCATACGTACTTCAAGAGGCTTTTTTGTAATTGGCTTGTCTGGGAAAATTTTAATCCACAGAGACCCCTCTCTTTTCATATAACGAGTAGCAGAAATACGAGCTGCTTCAATTTGTCTAGCAGTAACAAAATTTGAATCTAATGATTTGATTCCGAAAGTACCGTTTGAAAGTTGGTGTCCTCTTTGAGAAAGACCTTTCATACGACCTTTTTGTTGCTTACGGAATTTTGTTCTTTTAGGCTGTAACATTGTTAATTTACTTTAAAAAATTACTTTCTACGACGTGACTTATTACCACCACTTCGTCCACCTCTGTCACCTTTTCCTTGTTTTTTGGATAAACCAACTAAAGGAGAAAGTTCTCTTTTACCATATACTTCGCCTTTCATGATCCATACTTTCACACCCAATCTACCGTAAGTAGTATGAGCTTCAACTAAAGCATAATCTATGTCAGCTCTAAATGTAGATAAAGGAATTCGACCTTCTTTGTAAGCTTCTGAACGTGCCATTTCAGCTCCATTCAAACGCCCTGAAATCTGAATTTTAATCCCTTCTGCATTCATTCTCATTGCAGCCGCAATAGCCATCTTGATTGCACGACGGTAAGAAATACGACTTTCTATCTGTCTTGCAACACTTGATGCTACTAAGTATGAATCCAGCTCAGGTCTCTTGATTTCAAAGATGTTGATCTGAACTTCCTTCTCTGTAATCTTCTTAAGCTCTTCTTTTAACTTGTCTACCTCTTGCCCACCTTTTCCGATAATGATACCAGGTCTAGCGGTAGTGATAGTAACGGTTACAAGTTTAAGCGTACGCTCTATGATTACTCTTGATACACTAGCTTTTGATAAACGCGCATGTACATACTTTCTAATCTTATCGTCTTCGGCAAGTTTATCACCGTAGTCATTACCTCCGTACCAGTTGGATTCCCAACCTCTAATGATACCAAGGCGATTTCCGATTGGATTTGTCTTCTGTCCCATAGTCTATATTAGCTTTGTGTATTATTTTTTGCTCCTAACACGATTGTTACGTGATTTGAACGTTTTCTAATTCTGTGTGCGCGACCTTGTGGAGCTGGACGAAGTCTTTTTAACATACTTCCTCCGTCTACACGAATTTCTTTAATGAATAGATCCGCATCCTCTATACTAGCGTCTTCATTTTTCGCCTGCCAGTTTGCTATAGCAGAAAGCAACAGCTTCTCTAAACGACGTGCTGCCTCCTTTTGGCTAAATCTAAGAATATGAAGCGCTCTTTCTACTTTCTCACCACGGATCAGGTCTGCTACCAAACGCATTTTGCGTGGTGACGTAGGGCAGTTATTAAGCTTAGCAAAAGCAACTTGCTTTTTCTCCTCCTTAATTCTATCCGCCATTTCTTTTTTACGAACTCCCATAGCTTAAATTATTTTTTACCTTTATTTTTAGCACCAGCATGTCCTCTAAATGAACGAGTTGGCGAAAATTCTCCTAATTTATGACCTACCATGTTCTCTGTAATATATACAGGTACAAACTGTCGACCATTATGAACTGCAATTGTTTGCCCTACAAAGTCAGGAGTAATCATAGATGCTCTAGACCAAGTCTTGATAACAGACTTTTTGTTAGCCTCTACATTAGCAGCTACTTTTTTCTCTAACTTATAGTGAACGTAAGGTCCTTTTTTTAATGAACGTGCCATATCTTATTATTTCTTTCTACGTTCTACAATATACTTATTACTCGCTTTCGTCTTAGAACGGGTTCTAAATCCTTTTGCAGGAAGACCTTTTCTAGAACGTGGGTGACCTCCAGAAGAACGTCCTTCACCACCACCCATTGGATGATCTACCGGGTTCATCGCTACTGGTCTTGTACGTGGTCTGCGACCTAACCATCTAGATCTACCAGCTTTACCACCAACGATCAATTGGTGATCACTGTTAGATACTGCACCGATAGTTGCCATACAGTTAACCAATACCATTCTCACCTCGCCAGAAGGCAACTTTACAGTTGCAAACTTACCATCACGAGCCATCAATTGAGCAAAAGAACCAGCACTACGCGCCATAACAGCACCTTGACCTGGTCTTAACTCTATACAAGAAATAATAGTACCTAATGGGATATCACTTAAAGGCATTGCGTTACCAATTTCTGGTGCTACATTGTTTCCAGAAACAATGTTTTGCCCTACTTGAAGTCCATTTTGAGCGATAACATAGCGCTTCTCACCATCTTGGTAATTTACTAACGCTATAAAAGCAGTTCTGTTTGGATCATATTCGATTGTTGCAACGGTAGCAGGGATTCCATGCTTATCACGTTTAAAATCGATGATACGATACCTTCTCTTATGACCTCCACCTTTGTAGCGGATTGTCATTTTTCCTTGACTGTTTCTACCTCCAGATCTTTTCTTCGGAGCTAATAAACTCTTCTCCGGCTTATCAGTAGTAATTGCGTCAAATCCATTTACTACTCTAAAACGCTGACCTGGGGTAATTGGTTTTAATTTTCTTACTGACATTTTCTAGTCTTAAAGATTACTATATAAATCAATTACATCACCTTCCGCCACCTGTACAATTGCTTTTTTATAAGCGCTTGTTTTACCAGTGATCATACCAGTTTTGGTATAACGAACCTTGCGATCCGGACGGACATTTATTGTGCGAACTTTAGTAACAGATACACCATAAGCAGCCTCAACTGCCTTTTTGATCTCTACCTTATTCGCTTTCTTATCTACTACAAAACCATAGCGGTTATACACTTCACTATCGTTAGTAGCCTTTTCCGTAATAATAGGTTTTATTAAGATACTCATGGCTTCTATTTACTTAAATTCGTTTCAATTCCTTTCAAAGAACCTTCCAAAAGCACAACGCTGTTTGCATTAAGTATTTTGTAAGTACTTAATTCTGAAGCAGTTATAACTTCTGAACTTTTCAAATTGCGCGACGACAAATATACATTATTATTTGACTCTGCCAACACAAACAAAGATTTTTTGTTTTCAAGCCCTAATGACTTCAAAATTGCTGTAAAACTCTTTGTCTTTGGAGCATCAAAATTAAAGTCTTCGATAACGGTTATCGCCTTGTCATTTGCTTTGATACTTAAGGCAGATTTACGTGCTAATCTTTTTAAGTTCTTATTTAATTTAAAAGAGTAGTTACGTGGTCTTGGACCAAAAATTCTACCTCCTCCTTTAAAAACAGGAGACTTGATACTACCAGCTCTGGCAGTTCCCGTTCCTTTTTGTTTCTTTATCTTTCTGGTACTACCAGCAATCTCAGCTCTTTCCTTAGCTTTATGAGTTCCCTGACGTTGATTCGCCAAGAATTGTTTCACATCTAAGTATACAGCATGATTGTTTGGCTCTATACCGAAAACAGCATCAGAAAGGTCTACCTTTCTTCCTGTTTCTTTTCCGTTTATATCAACAACTGCTACTTTCATTACTTCTGAATCGTTACATAAGTGTTTTTATGACCAGGAACGCATCCCTTTACCACAAGTAAGTTCTTTTCTGGAACTACTTTTAACACTCTTAAGTTTTGAACTTTTACTTTTTCTCCACCCATTCTACCTGCCATACGCATTCCTTTGAATACTCTTGCAGGGTAGGATGCAGCACCAATAGAACCAGGAGCTCTTAATCGGTTGTGCTGTCCGTGAGTTGCTTGTCCAACACCGCCAAAACCATGTCTTTTTACAACCCCTTGGAAACCTTTACCTTTTGAAGTTCCTGAAACGTCAACAAACTCTCCTTCTGCGAAGTGTTCTACTGTTATCGTGTCACCTAATTTGTACTCCTCATCAAAACCTTTAAACTCGACAACTTTACGCTTAGCAACAGTTCCTGCTTTTTTAAAGTGACCTAAAGCCGCTTTTGAAGCATTTTTGTCTGCTTTGTCATCGAAACCTAATTGAACAGCATCGTAACCGTCAACCTCATTGGTTCTGACTTGGGTAACCACGCATGGCCCAGCTTCGATCACCGTACATGGAATATTCTTTCCATTCTCGTCGAAGATGCTGGTCATACCGATCTTTTTTCCTATTAACCCAGACATATTTAAATTATTTATTAATTATTCTTATTTAAAGTCAAAACTAGATCTTGACTTCTCTTCATTCTTTCACAAAAAAACAGGGCTAAAAACACTTTCAACCCTGAAATGTATTTTTGCCGTTTTTCCCTCGCACGCAGCTTGGGACATGTTGTTTCGACTCCGCTCAGCAATTTAATATCAACTATTGTTGAGCGGAGTCTAAATCAATATTATACTTTGATCTCTACTTCTACCCCACTTGGTAATTCCAACTTCATCAACGCATCAATCGTTTTTGAAGAAGAACTATAGATATCCAAAAGTCTTTTGTAAGAACTTAATTGAAATTGCTCTCTTGACTTTTTGTTTACGTGTGGAGAACGTAGAACCGTAAAAATTTTCTTATGTGTTGGTAAAGGAATTGGCCCAGTTACTACAGCTCCTGTACTCTTTACCGTCTTTACGATTTTCTCAGCAGACTTGTCTACCAAGTTGTGATCGTAAGATTTTAGTTTTATTCTGATTTTTTGACTCATTTCTGTAATAATTAAGCGTTAACTCCTTTTGCAGCTGCAATTACTTCTTCTGAAATATTAGAAGGAGTCTCTGCATAGTGAGAAAATTCCATCGTAGATGTTGCTCTACCAGAAGACAATGTTCTTAATGAAGTTACATAACCAAACATTTCTGAAAGAGGAACGATCGCTTTCACAACCTTAGATCCTGAACGATCACTCATATCGTTAACCTGACCTCTACGTCTGTTCAAATCTCCTACGATATCACCCATGTTTTCTTCTGGAGTTAATACCTCCAATTTCATGATAGGCTCCATGATTACAGCTCTTGCAGCTTTTGCAGCAGCTTTGTAACCTAACTTCGCAGCCAATTCGAATGACAATTGATCAGAATCCACATCGTGGTAAGAACCATCGGTAAGTGTCACTTTCATTGCATCCATTTCATATCCAGCCAAAGGTCCATTTTTCATAGCCACTTTGAATCCTTTTTCTACAGAAGGGATAAATTCCTTAGGAACGTTACCACCTTTAATCTCAGAAACGAATTCAAGACCAACTTTACCTTCTTCAGCAGGCTCCATAGTAAATACGATATCTGCGAATTTACCACGACCACCAGACTGCTTCTTGTACACTTCTCTATGTTCTGCACGAGCAGTAATAGCCTCTTTGTACTCAACCTGTGGTTGCCCTTGGTTAACCTCTACTTTAAATTCACGCTTTAAACGGTCAACAATAATATCTAAGTGAAGCTCACCCATTCCAGAAATAATAGTCTGTCCTGAAGCCTCATCTGTTCTTACAGTAAATGTAGGATCTTCTTCTGCCAATTTAGCCAAAGCCATTCCTAATTTATCTACGTCAGCCTTTGTTTTTGGCTCTACAGCGATACCAATTACCGGATCAGGGAAGTCCATTGATTCAAGAACAATTGGATTCTTCTCATCTGATAATGTATCTCCAGTTTTAATATCTTTAAAACCTACAGCTGCACCAATATCTCCTGCCTCAATATATTCAATTGCATTTTGTTTGTTAGAGTGCATCTGGTAAATACGAGAAATACGTTCTTTCTTTCCAGAACGGTTATTCAACACGTAAGAACCTGCATCCAATCTACCTGAATACGCACGGAAGAAAGCCAAACGACCTACGAAAGGATCTGTAGCAATCTTAAATGCTAATGCAGAAAACGGCTCCTTAACATCAGGCTTACGAGAAATCTCTTCATCTGTGTTAGGATCAGTTCCAACAATTGCATCCTTATCCGTTGGAGAAGGTAGGTAACGACATACAGCATCTAATAAGAACTGTACTCCTTTATTTTTAAAAGCAGAACCACATACCATTGGAATAATAGACATATCCATTACCGCAGCTCTAAGTGCAGCATGCACTTCCTCTTCGGTAATAGACTCCTCGTCTTCCATGTATTTTTCTAAAAGATCCTCGTCATAAGCAGCTACCTCTTCGATAAGCTTACCTCTAAGTTCTTTTGCTTCAGCTTTTAGCTCTTCAGGAATGTCGATAACATCAAATGTTGCTCCTTGAGTTTCATCATGCCATACGATAGCACGGTTCTTCACAAGATCAACAATACCTTTAAAATCAGCCTCTTCACCGATATTCAAAACGATAGGAACAGCATTTGATCCTAACATTTCTTTTACCTGATTACAAACCGCTAAAAAGTTAGATCCCTGACGATCCATTTTGTTTACAAATCCCATTCTTGGAACTTTGTAATTATCAGCTAGCCTCCAGTTAGTTTCAGATTGAGGCTCTACACCATCAACTGCACTAAATAAGAAAACTAATCCGTCAAGTACACGTAAAGAACGATTCACCTCTACGGTAAAATCAACGTGTCCCGGAGTATCAATAATATTGAAGTGGTATCCTTTTGCATCTGCAGTTGGTTTACCATTTTCGGTTGGGAAGTTCCACGTACAAGTGGTAGCAGCAGAAGTAATTGTAATACCTCTTTCCTGCTCTTGCTCCATCCAGTCCATAGTAGCCGCACCATCGTGCACCTCACCTATTTTGTGACTTACACCAGTGTAATAAAGAATACGCTCTGTAGTCGTTGTCTTTCCTGCGTCAATGTGCGCAGCAATTCCTATGTTTCTTGTATATTTTAAATCTCTAGCCATTTCTGTTATTGATTAAAATCTAAAGTGTGAGAATGCTTTATTTGCTTCAGCCATTTTGTGAGTATCAACTCTTTTCTTAACCGCAGCTCCTTCTTCTTTTTCTGCAGCGATAATTTCTGCAGCAAGTTTTTGAGCCATAGATTTTTCGTTTCTCTTACGAGCAAACTGAATCAACCACTTCATAGCAGTAGATATCTTACGGTCTGGTCTGATTGGATTAGGAATTTGAAAAGTAGCTCCACCAACTCTTCGGCTTCGTACTTCTACGTGAGGCATTACATTAGACAATGCATCTTTCCACATTTCTAATGCAGTTTTTTCCTCATTTTGTTTTTTCTGATCTACGATATCAATCGCATCATAAAAAATCTTGAAAGCAACAGATTTCTTACCATCCCACATCATCATATTTACAAAACGAGTCACTAATTGATCGTTAAAACGAGGATCTGGTAAAATCGGTCTTTTTTTAGCCTTTCTTTTTCTCATTTCTTCTTAAAGTTTTTTAATTACTTTTTAGGGCGTTTTGCACCGTATTTAGATCTACGTTGTGTCCTACCTTCAACACCAGCGGTGTCCAAAGCTCCACGAACAATGTGATATCTAACTCCCGGTAAATCTTTTACCCTTCCACCTCTAACTAATACTATCGAGTGCTCCTGGAGATTGTGACCTTCACCACCGATGTATGCATTCACTTCTTTTCCATTAGTTAACCTAACACGCGCTACTTTACGCATCGCAGAATTTGGTTTCTTAGGAGTAGTAGTGTATACACGAGTACATACACCGCGACGTTGCGGGCACGAATCCAAAGCAGCCGATTTACTCTTCTTAGTTATTTTGGCTCTACCTTTTCGTACTAATTGTGAAATTGTTGGCATAATTTGCTTTACACTATTATTAAAAATTTTAAAATATCCCTTTAAAAGGGCTGCAAAGGTAGAAATATTTTTGAGCAAATCAAATCCTAGTACATTAATTTTTAAAGAATTAAAAATCCTTACGAAAACACCCCATAAATAAGAATAGCAGAAAAACTCATTTTCAGAATCCACTAACCACATTCTAACCAAAGAACTCATAGTATATATGGTAAGAAAAACAAAGCCACTACATTCTAAAAATTGAAAACAAAACTTGACCAAATAAAAAAGATTGTAAATTTTGTTTTACCAAAACAAACAACTAACCTACAGTCAGTTCTAAAAAGAGTTTAAAATTATCCGTCTGATTTTCAGCTGTTAAGACAATCAATCACAAAGTTTAAAAAGTTGAAGAAGTCCTCTTAAATTATCATAAATTAACAGATAAACCGTAACAAAAAACGTTAAAAAAATCTAAAAGAACAGCTGTTAGTTATTATTTATTATCAACTTTGAAGTTGGCTAATTCTAATAATTAAAATAAATGAAATCACCGACAAATCGAATGCTGGTGCTATTCCTAGCGCTGGTAGTGCACCTCTCGTATGCACAAGAAAAAACAATCACAGGAACAATAACAGATGATGCAGGCTCACCTCTACCGGGAGTAAACATCATTGTAAAAGGAACAGACTCTGGAACACAATCAGACTTTGACGGAAAATACAGTATTGAAACTGCTCAAGGAAGTACTCTTGTATTCAGCTTCCTTGGGTTTACTAACAAGGAAGTACTGGTAGGCGCATCAAATACTATTGATGTGCAATTAGAATCTTCAACCTCGGAACTCGAAGAGGTAATTGTAACTGCGCAAGGTATTCGCCGTGAGAAACAAGCACTGGGATACGCAGTAGCAGAAGTAAAAGATGAACAATTAGAACAAAGAGCAGAAGGAGATATCGGTAGGGTACTCTTCGGAAAAGCCTCAGGTGTAAATATCACACAACAAAATGGACTTTCTGGATCAGGTACCAATATCGTAATTCGAGGCCTTAGTTCTTTTAGCGGTAGTAACCAACCTCTATTTATTGTAGATGGTGTTCCTTTTAGTAGTGACACCAACTCGCAAGGAGGTAATGATGGAGATAGTCAGAATGACTTTATTGATGGTAACTCAGGATCAAGTAGATTCCTAGATCTGGATCCTAACAGTATAGAAAGTGTAAACGTACTAAAAGGTTTGGCAGCCGCAACCCTTTATGGCACTGCAGGACGTAATGGTGTAATTCTTATCACCACCAAAAATGGTTCTACAGGTGGAGCCCTAAAAAAGAACGAAGTGACCATAACCTCTTCATTCTTCTTTAATGAAATTGCCTCCTTGCCCGATTACCAAGATCAATTTGGTAATGGATTTGACCAGGCTTTCGGATGGTTTTTTAGTAACTGGGGACCAAGTTTTGATAGAGATGGTGTTGCCGGCTGGGGAAATGGAATTAACTCAGACCCTAACAGAGGATTCAACGAAGACGGAACTCTAGCTCACCCATATAGCACAGCAGCTTCTGCTACAGGAATCCCAGCAGCATTCCCACAATTTGCAGGTGCAAGATATGAATGGAGACCTTATGATAGTGTAGAAAACTTTTTCAGAACAGGAACAGTTTCTAATACCGCAATCAACTTTAGAGGAACTACTGCAGATAACACTTTAAGTTATAATGCCAACTATAGTTATCTGGAAGATGAAGGTTTCACTCCAGGAAACACTTTAAGAAGAAACACACTTGGTTTTGGAGGAAAAGCACAACTATCCAACAAAATCACGCTTTCGAATACATTAAACTATTCTAAAACAGATTTCCGAACTCCACCAGTATCGGCGAGTAGAGGTAACGGATCTTTTGGAACAGGTTCATCAGTATTTGGAGAATTGTTCTTTACCCCACGTAGTGTTGACTTAATAGGATTACCGTTTCAGAATCCAATAGACGGATCCAGTGTTTATTATCGTCAAAACAACAGTATACAGCACCCACTATGGACAGTAAACAACGCCTTAAACCGTCAAACTACCAATCGTGTATTTGGTAATGGAACTATTCAATACGATATCAACGATAATATAAATCTGGTATACCGTTTTGGTTTGGACAACTATACCGAATCAAATGTCAACCAACAAAACAAAGGTGGAGTAAGTGATGATGCTTCCTTACGAAGTGGTATTTATCAAACATGGACTAATATCAACACCATTTTTGACCATAACTTTATCGTTAATGGTAGCTACTCTCTTAGCGAACAAGTCGGAAT
Source organism: Aquimarina sp. AWH4_224 (assembly GCF_056160245.1). Lineage (NCBI taxonomy): Bacteria > Pseudomonadati > Bacteroidota > Flavobacteriia > Flavobacteriales > Flavobacteriaceae > Aquimarina > Aquimarina sp. AWH4_224. The sequence continues at coordinate 500,015 of NZ_JBSWWU010000003.1, forward strand.
GACTTTTAACCTAGGTGCAACAAGCCGACGAGAAGTTTTTGAACGTAACGGTGTTGCTAGTAGTGATCAACAGGTGTTTGATGTTTTCAGACATGTAAACTTTGCCAATCAAAACGAAATAGAGTTCAAACAAGAAAGAAATATTGTTGGTTTATATGGACAAGCAGATTTTGACTACAAAAGAATGTTATATCTTACAGTTGCAGGAAGAAATGACTGGGTATCAAATCTAAGTTCTGCCAACCGCTCTATCTTTTACCCTAGTACCAGTGTATCTTTCTTACCAACAACCGCAATAGAAGGACTAAGAACTGATAACGGTATTAACTACCTTAAAATAAGGGCAGGTTATGGAACTTCAGCAAACTTCCCAACCGGATTCCCGGTAGCTACCACTCTTGACTTGGACACTCAAAACTTCCAGGATTCTGGAACAGATATCGTAACCAACTCTGCAGCACCTAGACTAGGAAATCCAGATCTGAAGCCAGAACGTCTAAACGAGATCGAATTAGGGATCGAATCAAGGTTTTTTAGAAATAGAATCTCATTAAACGCTTCTTATTATAACAGAATCACCAAAGACTTAATCATTGACAGACCACTAGATAACTCTACCGGTGCTACAGTAACCAGTGAAAACATTGGAGAAATCAAAAGTGATGGTTTAGAAATTGATTTAGGCATCGATATTATTCAATTTCCAGACAATGGATTCAATTGGAATACCAATATCAATTTCACCACCAACGAAACTACCGTAGAAGACCTTGGTGCTGATACCGATATTATTGTGTATTCTGGTTTCTCAAACCTTGGTAATGCTGCTATCGAAGGAGAGCCTCTTGGTGTTATAGTAGGTAGCCGAATAGAAAGAGATGCCAATGGAAACTTTTTGGTTAACGATGCTGGTAATTACAGAGAAGAAGAGGGTACTTTCGTAATTGGTGACCCTAACCCGGATTACTTATTGAACGTAAACAACTCATTCTCTTACAAAAACTTCAACTTAAGCTTCTTATTTACTTTTGTTAAAGGAGGAGATATCTATTCAAGAACAGTATCTACTTTATTAGGAAGAGGACTAACCACTGATACTGTTGACAGAGAAAACACGTTTATCTTACCTGGAGTAAGAGAAGATGGCTCTCAAAACAACATTCAGATCAACAATTCAACATTCTATTTCTCGAATGTATTATTTGGACCTGATGAACTAGGTGTTTTTGACGGAACAGTACTACGATTACAAGAACTTTCTTTAGGGTATTCATTACCAACAAAATATTTAGACAATACACCTTTTGGTTCACTTAGCGTGAATCTTACAGGATATAACTTATGGTTTGACGCCTTCAATATTCCTGATGGAACGAATTTCGATCCTAACGTAGCTGGATTAGGAGTAGGTAACGGTAGAGGTTTTGACTTTTTGAATGGACCAAGTTCAAGAAGATATGGTATCAGTGTTAAAGCTTCTTTCTAATCAAAAAAAACAACATCATGAATACAATAAAATTGACATATAAAATATCACTCATAGCAATCCTCTCGATAGGAATGTTATTTACCTCTTGCGAGAGTTTAGAGCTTGATTTGGCAGACAATCCAAATCAATTAACACCTGATCAATCCAATCCAGATTTATTTCTGAATTCTATACAAGTAGACTTTGGAAAAGTTGTTGAGCGTTTTGGAGCTATTGCCGGGCAGGTTACCCGAATAGACAATATGTTTGGAAGAAACTACCAAAACACTTATTCACCAGCTGATTTTAATGATGTCTGGAGTGGTTCCTACCAATCAACTGGAGAATCTTTTGATGATCAAAATGGACATAGCCAAACCTTTAATGGTATTCTGGCGGATGTTAGAGCTTTGGAACCTCTTGCCATAGATGGAGAACTTTATCATCACTTAGCTATAAGCCAAGTAATTGAAGCATATACTATTGTTACCTTGGTAGACTTTTTTGGAGATGTTCCTTACACCGAAGCTGTTCAAGGAAGCACTGGTAATTTAAACCCTGTAACAGATAGCGGAGCAACAATATATGCTGCTGCACTGGAATTACTAGACGAAGCCATTATAAATTTTGAAAGAGATGTAACTAACGAACCAGAAAATGATTTTTACTATAGTGGTGATTGGGACAATTGGATTAAGGCTGCTAATACCTTAAAAATGAAAATCTACCTGCAACGCAGGCTTGTAGACAACAATGCTATTGCTGATTTTAATGCTATTGTTACTTCTGGAGATTATATTCAAACTGCTTCGGAAGACTTCCAGTTTTCCTGGGGAGCCAATGAAATTCAACCAGATAACCGCCATCCTAGATATGCAAACAATTATGAAGGTGATGGTGCCGACGAATACCTATCAAATTGGTTAATGAACCAAATGTCTAATAATGACGATCCAAGAATTAGATATTACTTTTACAGACAAACCAATGCAGTACCAGGAGCAGAAATTGCCCCTAATGAAGAAACACTAAGTTGCTCCTTAGAAAGTGCTCCTCAACATTATATTGACGGTAATTTTACATTTTGTTTTCTAAATAATGGATACTGGGGGCGTGATCATGGAGATGATGATGGAACACCTCCAGACGGATTCCTAAGAACGACTTTTGGAGTTTATCCTGCTGCAGGTCGATTTGACGATAGTAGTTTTCAAGGTATCTCTCAAGGAGATGGAGGACAAGGAGCTGGTATTACTCCGATCATCCTATCTTCATGGGTAGATTTCATGATCGCAGAAGTCGCTATGTTAAACATGGACATTCCTGGTGCAAGAACTGCACTAAATAACGGATTGACTAAATCAATAACAAAAGTTGCCACTTTTGGAGCTTTAGACACTTCTGCAAACTTATCGTTTGAACCTAACGCAGCTGCTATTTCTAGTTTTGTTAATGATCGCCTTGCTGATTTTGATGCTGCAGTAACACCTGATGACCGTTGGGATGTAATTGCAGAACAATATTGGGTAGCATTATTTGGTAATGGTATTGATTCTTACAACTTTTATCGTCGTACAGGTTATCCTACCACATTACAACCTAATATTGAACCTAATCCTGGGAATTTGATAAGATCTTTCTTTTATCCGGCAGATCTTGTTACCAACAATTCTTCAGTACAACAAAAACCAAATACGGATCAAAAAGTTTTTTGGGATACTAACCCTGATTCCCCAGCTTTCCCTCCAGCGAACTAAAATGAATAGCATTTAGGAATCATAAAAAGACAAAACAATGAAAAGATTTTTTAAATATATAAACATAGCACTACTAACTGTAATCATGTTAGGTTGTAGTGGCGATGACAAAACCGTTGATGACGTACTTGCAAATGTAACAAGCGGGGCGGTTTTGAGAACGATTGATATTGACAACAATCTAGTCTACAATGATATAACCTTATCCTTTGAGACCGGATCTAATTATGTACTTACCATTGAAGAACAGGATGCACAACAAGGTGAACTCCTGGAATCTATTGAAATTTCTGCTCGTTTTGTAGAAAACACAAGAGTAGACACCAATATGGATGGAACAATTGATGATGATGACGCTGATCTTACAACCCAAGTGGGCGTAATTCGTACTTTGACGGCAGCAGACTTTCAACCCGGTAGCCGAGGAGTACCTATTACCGAAATTACATTCACAGCTGATGAACTTGTTACATTCACCGGAGTAGATGAAGCTTTAATAGAAGGAAGAGACGACTTTGAATTGAACTTCGTACTAACACTAACTGATGGACGTACTTTCTCTGAAGACGATGCCAGTGGTAACGTATCTGGAGGTTCTTACTTTTCTTCACCATATACCTATAGAACACCTATAGCATGTGCAATCACCGAAAGTCTTGCCGACACTTACACATATCAGATAACTGCTCTAACTTCTGCCCCGGGAGGAAGAAGTAATTGCCCTGCTCCTCCTCTATCAGGCCAGGTGACATGGGAAGAAACGGATACTCCTGGAGAATACACCACATCAGATATTAGTTTTGGACAATTTGATAGCTGCTATATGGATGTTTTCAGTTCTATTACTTTTGATGACGTGCAAATTGTTTGGGATTGCATCAATTTGGTAGCAGAAGGAACTATCGAAACCGTAGAAACTGCAAATGGTAACGAAGATGAATTTTCTTATGTATACACCATTGTTTCTACTTCTGGTTCTGATATGACATTGGACTTTAGCAACTCTGCTGGAGATCGAGGAACTGTAATTCTTACCCGACCAGACGGCAAAGTTTGGCCAGCATTATTAACTCGATAATTACAGATTATTCCTACAAAAAAGATAAAAAAATGAATATTTAGTAAAAAAACACTCGAATCATAAGTTTTTTAAGATCTTTCTTTAATCAGAAAGATCTTTTTTTGTTAATTTAATAAAAAACTCTTCCTTTACCTGAATAAACTACAATATTTAACACTAACTCAAATCAAAGACAAAGTACTGTTTTACAGTAAAGTAACACTGTGTTCTCACCTCAAAAAAGGAATGGACAAGTAAATTTGATATCGAAAAAGTTGTTTTATTAAGATATAATTAAGATTTTTAGCGTGGCTAATTCTAAAATTACAAAACACAATGAAATCTTTATTAAAGGGAATCCTAATGCTATTCCTAGCATTGGGTGTGCAGACTTCTTTTGCACAAGACAAAACCATTACAGGTACTGTAACGGACAACGGGGGATCCCCACTACCAGGAGTAAACATTATTGTAAAAGGAACCAATAGTGGAACTCAAACCGATTTTGATGGAAAATATTCGGTAAGTGCTAGTGCGGGCTCAAGTTTAGTATTCAGTTATCTTGGATTTACAACACAAGAAGTTACCGTAGGAAGCGGCAACCAAATTGATGTTACACTTCAGGAGGATGCTGCGGTACTAGAAGAAGTAGTAGTAACGGGGGTTGCTTCCGGAACGAGTAAACGGAAACTAGGGGTTTCGGTAAATTCGGTAAAAGCAGAAGACCTTCAAGTACAGGGTGCTCAAGCAATTGACCAGGCACTTCAAGGTAAAATTGCTGGTACTATTATCCAATCGACTACTGGTCAGCCAGGTCAGCAACAAAACATCATTTTGAGATCGATCAATAGTTTGAACTCTTCTCAACCAATGATATTAATTGATGGTGTTCAGGTTTCTACTTCAGAATCAAGTGTAGGTGGAGCTTCTAACCAAAGTTCTCGTCTTGCAGATATTGACTTTTCTAATGTAGAGCGCGTTGAAACTATCTCTGGAGCTGCTGCGGGTACCATTTATGGTGCGCAAGGAGCAAATGGGGTAATCAACATTATCACCAAAAAAGGTAAAGCAGGTGCTCCTGTCGTAAATATCAGATCTTCTGTAAGTGTTGCTCAAGCAATTACTGGAAAAGATCGATTAAGAGCTGATCTACATCACTATTCAACAAACGCTGCAGGATTTTTGGTAGACCTAAACGGTACTCCAGTAACACAACTTAATGACGAAGCACAATATCTAGCGGTAGATCCTGCCGAGAGAAATATCAATGGAACGGCACTTGGTGCAGAAGGTATTAATGACACACCTTTTAGAGAGCCAATTTTTGATGCTACCGATATACTTTTTAGAGATGCTATCAACACTACCAATGGTATAACTGTTTCAGGAGGTTCTGAAGGTATCAGATATCTTGTTTCTGGTAATAGAACAGAACAAGAAAGTGTTTTAGTAGTTGGAAAATATACAAAATATGATGGCCGTATTAATTTAGGCTTCGATCTTGGAGAGAAAATCAAGGTTAACACAAGATTTGATGTTATCAATAGTACAAACACCACAGGTACAGATACTGATAACGCAAATGCCAACAACCTGATCAATAACGTATTTCAAAATCTTCCTCACGTAGATTTCTTCAACAGGAACTCAGATGGAGATCTTACTGTATCACCAGACGCAACTGATCCTAACTCTGCTAACCCTTTCTTTTATCAAGAAATTCAAGTTAGAGAGGACAAAATCACCAGATACATTGCAAACCTTGATTTAACGTATCAGCCATTTGAAGTATTATCTGTAAACTTCAAATACGGATATGATACTTTCTCCCAACAGTTCACTTTCTTTCAAGAAAATCAGACCAACCACCAACAGGCATCGTCTATTGGTACTAATGTTTCTGGTATTATAAATCAAATAGACACACAAGAGTTTTTCCAAAACTTATTGATCTCTACAAACTTGACTTTAGATTTCAAAGAAGATCTTAAAATTAACATTCCATTTACTTCAAATACGACATTTAACTTTGATTGGAGAGATTTAGGATCTCGTACCACTGATGTTCAAGGAACAAACTTACCAACAGGACCATTTGGTTCTTTTAACGTAAACCAAGCGGTTGTTAAAACGTTCAACGAATTTAGCGATGAGCCTTTTAGAACATATGGTTTCTTGTTAAACCAAAAATTTGATTACGAAAGTATATTTGGTTTTTCAGCAGGTTTCAGACGTGACTTCTCTAACAGATTTGGTAATAACTTAGACTTTACCTTCCCAAGAGCAGATGCCTATCTTAATTTTGCAGAATTATTTGAATCTGACTTAGTAAGCAACTTAAAAATAAGAGGTGCATATGGTGAAGCAGGTATTCAACCTCTATTTAGCCAGAACATCTTTACTCTTGCGACTACTACGGTAGGAAGTGAAGTAATCTCAGGGATCCCTTCTTCTGTAGCAAACCCAAGTCTTGAGGTGGAAACTTCAAAGGAACTTGAAGTTGGTCTAGATTACACCTTTACTCCTGGAAAAGGAGCTTGGTTTACTAGATTAGATGGTTCTGTGAACTATTTTGACAGAAAGACGGATGGAGCAATATTCCGTTTAGGACTACCAAGTAGTACAGGAACAAGTGCCATTTTCTCTAACGCGTACGATATTTCGAGTGATGGTGTTGAAGCTTCCATAGATGCTTCGATGTTTACTTCAGAAAAATTCAGATGGAACTTCGGATTACGTTTTACAAAATCTACAGCAGTACTTGATAGAATCGCGAATGGACTTCCAGTTGTTGTTAATGATAACTTCGTTCTTGACGAAGGGGAAGAAATCGGTACTTTCTCTGTATTCCCAGTTATTACTAGCTTAGATGCTCTTGACGCTAGCGGAAACAGAATCATCCCCGAAGCTGATGTAAATGACTTTACAGTGGCTAGCTCAGGATATGTTGTAAACAAAAATACTGGTCGAGTTGTGATCGGACCAGACAAAGTAGTAGCAGGTAGTACTCAGCCTGATTTCGTAATGACATTTATTAATGACTTCTCATTCTTCAATGATTTCATGGGAGTATCTTTCCAGATAGACTGGTTCCAAGGTCTTGATGTGTACAACCGTGCAAGACAGTGGTTATACAACAACGGTTTGCATTCTGACACTGCAGTTCCTGTATCTATTGAAGACCCAACTGGAGCAGTACAAACTGGAGCTTTTGTAAGCTACTATACTTCTTTATACAACACCAATGTACCAACGTCAGAATTTGTTGAGGATGGTTCATTCTTAAGATTTAGAGATATCAGTTTTAATTTTAAACTAAACAACGTGCTTAACCTAGAAGCTTTTGACTATATCAATTTAAGCATCTCAGGAAGAAACTTAATCACTATCACAGATTACAAAGGTCTGGATCCAGAAGCAGCAAGAGGATTTGGAAACACATTCCAAAGAGGATTTGATGAATTTACGCATCCAAACGTAAAGAGCTATAATTTTGGATTAAACCTAGCATTTTAAAAAAATAAGACTATGAAAAGTTTATTAAACAAAGCAGCGTTACTTATAACGCTATCGTTTGTGGTCTCTTGTCAAGATAATATTTTAGATACAGACATTGACCCTGTTGACAACAACCTTCCTTCTACTGCATCTCTAAGCAATGTGGACGGATTGACTACCTTTTCTAAAGGAATATATGATTTTATAGCATCCGATGATGTATTTGAAACTGTAGGAGCAGAATTAGAAAGCCCAATGCTTTTCTTTACTTATGGATATCATGAATCTATGGGAGATGCATTAACAACTCCATGGGGTAACTTTGCCAACAGATGGATCAATCAAACAGAATCTGTTGTTTTGGACGATGGTACTGTGGTATTACCTCCTGCAGGAGGGCCTCAGCCAGGTGAAATTGCTATTAGAAACACAAGAGCCGCAGGTAGTGACAACCCAACACAATATGAATGGAGAGACATGTATGGACTTATAGTTCAAAGCAATACAATTGCAGAAGCACTAGACAACTTAGAAGCTGATGATGCCACTAAAGACGCCTTTAGAGCATGGTCACTATGGTGGAGAGCCTATGGATACAATAGACTTGGTTCGATGTATGAGCAAGGATTAATCAATGACTCAGGCTTGATCTCTAATCCTACTTCTGAGCCAAGCACACAGTTTGTAGACAATTCTCAACTAATAAGCAAGTCTAATGAAATATTAAATGAACTTGAAACTTTATTAAATGGTGTTACTGATGTAGCAACCTTTGATGGGAGATTCACCGGATTACAACTTGCTTATCTTACTTCTAAAGTAAATCTTGCAGGTTTACAGGAAAACATTAACTCATTACGAGTTCGAAACCTTGTTTACAACACTCCAGTAGCAGACATGACAACTGCAGACTGGAATCAGGTAATCACATTAGCGAACAACGGAGTATCAGCAAATGCAAACGCTTTTATTATGCAGTCTGAATCTTCGTTTATCGACAACAACTGGATACCTGGTCAGGTTACTGGTTTCTGGTATTTTCCAAGTGAAAGATTAATTCAGGATATTAATCCAGGAGATGTGCGTTTAGATTTATATTTTGAACCAGATTTTGATTTCCCTAATCCAAGAGGAAGAGGAATTCAATATGGTGCGTCTAGATTCTGGAATGACAATACCCCTATCGTATCTTCGAATCCATTAGGAGCTACTATGTATTATGCAGGAAGTTTTGAAGAAAATCAATTAATACTTGCAGAAGCAAAAGTAAGAACTAATGATATCGAAGGGGGGCTTGCCCACTTGGACGCTGTTAGAACTTTCCAGGCTTCAGGTTTAGCTGCTACAGTAGGAACAGGATTAACACAAGATCAAGCATTAGAGGAAATTAGAAAAGAGCGTCGTCTTGCATTAATTTTTAGAGCAGTTGCTTTCTATGACGCTCGCCGTTATGGTGTAGCAGCCACTTCAAGAACTGGAGCGCATGTTCTTGATGAAAATGGAAACCTTAACACCAATGCCACTATTAATTATGGATATTTAGAATACTGGCCAGTACCAGCATTCGAAACAGACTTCAACCCTGTTTCTCCTACTCCTAACTAATAAGTAGCGTAAAATTATATTAAATAAAAGAGGTTGTGGATTCACAACCTCTTTTTTACATTTAACCCATGAAAAACATCCTAACATTACTTCTTCTAATTTTTTTCTTTTCCTGCACTCAAAAAGAAAATCAAGATGCTACATCATATCTATTTTCAAAAGTAGATAACAAGATCACAGGAATTGATTTCCAAAATCAAATTCAGGAAGATGAAAAATATAATATCGTCAATTACTTGTATTATTACAATGGCGGAGGAGTAGCAGTAGGAGATATCAATAACGATGATTTACCAGACTTGTATTTTGTATCTAACAGAGGCCAAAACAAATTGTACCTCAATCAAGGTGATTTCAAATTCAAGGACATCACAACTTCTTCTGGTACAGCAGGAAAATCTGACTGGAATACAGGTGTTACTATGGTGGATATTAATGGAGATGGATTTCTGGACATCTATGTATGTGCCGTAATCAATATTTTGGGGTTTGAAGGACACAATGAACTATTTATTAATAATGGAGATGGAACTTTCACAGAAGAATCCGAAAAATATGGCCTGAACTATAAAGGATATGCCACTCAAGCTTATTTTTTTGATTATGATAAGGATGATGATCTAGATGTCTATATCGTTAACCATGCATTACACACCAAAACCTCCCACGGCCCTTCGTACATTCGCAAAAAAAGAACAGATTATGTTGGAGACGTATTACTTAAGAACGATAATTCCAAATTCATAGATGTAAGCCTTGAAGCAAAAATTCATGGAGGTGCTAATGGATATGGCCTTAGTGCATCAATTGCAGATTTTAATAATGACGGCTGGGATGACATTTATGTATGTAATGATTTCCATGAAGACGACTATTACTACATTAATCAAGGAGATGGCACTTTCAATGAAGAACTTCCGAAATACTTTTCACACACTAGCAGATTTTCTATGGGTAGCGATGCCGCCGACATTGATGGAGATGGGTTCCAAGATTTGATAACCCTGGATATGCTTCCTTATGAAGAAAAAGTACTCAAAGAATCAGATGGAGATGTTTCTTACAAAACTCAGGAATTCCTTATTAGCCAGGGTTATCAAAAGCAATACGCCAGAAACATGCTTCAAATGAATAAATCTGGAGATTTCTTTATAGAAAAAGGGCTATACGACAACATAGCTGCAACGGATTGGAGCTGGTCTCCTCTTATTGCAGATTATAATCTCGATGGGCATCAGGATTTGTTTATTACCAATGGAATATACAAGAGACCTAACAATCTAGATTTCATGAGATATCTTTCCAATTCTTTTAAAAACAAATATCAAGATAAAAAACAGAAAGATGCTTGGTTGATAAAATCTTTAAAAGTTATGCCTACCGGAGAGACTCCAAATGCCATTTTTGAAGGGGACAGTAAAACTTTTCATAATAAAACTGGGGATTGGATCAAAAACACACCTACTCTATCCAACGGTGCCACTTATGCAGATCTGGATAATGATGGAGATCTTGATTTAATAGTAAATAATTTAAATGACTTTGCTAGTTTATACAAAAATGGAAGTTCTGACAATTCAAATACATCCTTTGTTTCGGTAGAGTTTGATTACAAACCTAGCAACAAGTTAGGTATTGGCTCCAAAGTCTTTATATACAGCAATAATGAAGTTCAAAATAAGCAATTATTTACTTCACGAGGTTTTATCTCATCTGTAGCACCTAAATTACACTTTGGATTAGGTAAGAATAGTATTGATTCTATTAAAGTAATCTGGCCAGACAATACTTATCAAAATATAAACTTAGTAGATTTCAAAAATAAAAACATCAAAATCAAATATGATTCTCAAAATATCACACCTTTCAAATATAAGAATCAAACGAGTAATCATATTTTCAAAAAAGACCAATTAGCAACTTTTAAACATCACGAAGACCAGTACAATGATTTTGATGTAAACAAACTAATTCCATACAAAGTATCTACACAAGGCCCAGCGATAGCTATAGGAGACGTTAATAATGACGGACAAGAAGATATATTTATTGGAGGAGCATCTTTGCAAAAATCTAAATTAATAATTAGTAAGGAACAAAAACTACAACATCATCCAATCCCTGTTATTGAAAACGATTCTATCAGCGAAGATGTTGATGCTACTTTTTTTGATGTTGATGGCGACAACGACTTAGACCTATATGTAGCTTCAGGAATAATTGATTCCAAACACATTGAGTTTCAAAATGACCGATTGTATATCAATGACGGTTTGGGTAATTTCTCAAAGCCTTCTACAGACCTACCTGTAAACAATTTGAATACTGCTGTGGTACGTGCTTATGATTATGACCAAGATGGAGATATAGATATTTTTGTTGGAAACAGATCTGACAGTTCAAACTTTGGAAAAAAAGTAAATTCTTACTTATTAAAAAATCAAGGCGACTTACAGTTTGTAAAAGACAATAGCTTTTCATTAACCACTATGGTTACTGATGCTATCTGGGAGGATATCAATGGAGATAACATCAAAGATTTATTGGTAGCTGCAGAGTGGGATAAACCAAGAATTTTCACCAATAACAATGGTACCTTAACCGAAGTAGAAATCCCAGCCAATATCACTGGCCTTTGGCAATCTATAGCATTTTATGATATAGACTTCGATGGGGACAAAGATATTCTCTTGGGGAACTGGGGGCAAAATACCAAATTTAAACCTACCGCAGAATATCCTCTTATAATGTACTATGGCGATTTTGATCAAAATAACAAGAATGAAACATTGCTAGCATATGACGTAGAAGGTCAGTATTATCCCGTAAATTCTAAAGATGAATTCGCTTCCCAAATCAATATAATCAACAAACAGTATATTGATTATAAAAGTTATGCAAATCAACCTATAGACGATATTTTAAAATCCCTAAATGCAAAAACAATTGAAAGCATCGATGTAACCACCCTGAAAAGTGGATATCTTCGCAATACAAATGGCACGTATGATGAGTTTATCGAATTCCCTCCTACCTTTCAATTATCTCCTATCAATTCTTTTTTAGCAAATGATTTTCTTGGAGAAGGCTATGATCAATTACTTCTGGGAGGAAACTTTTATGGTCTCAACACGTATCACGGTATTTTTAATTCTAATCCAGGTTTTTTGATAACAAAAAGCAGGACCAAAAACACGTTCTCTTATTTATCCTCAAAACAAGTAGGACTAACCCTACATAATAAAGAACTGCGATTCTTAAAAAAATTAACACATAACCAAAAGGAATATCTAATATCAGGGTTTAATAATGATAGTCTATACTTTTTTAGACGCTTGACAAACAACTCTAAATAAGCATTTTGCAATTATTTTTTTAACCAAATTTTAAAATCAAAGAGGCCGTTCTTGTTATAAAAAATTAGTAGGAAAAAGAGCCAATACATCCTATTTAATTTGGTCAAAAAAAAACAAAAAAAATCTTACAAACCCCCTACTACAACGTTTTAGTAAGTGTTCGCCATTTATAAAACCACTTAAAGCAATAATTCAAATTTTAATAGTAAAAAGTTGTTTTATAAAGATATTATTATCATTTTTGGAGCTGGCTAATTCAAATAAATTGTAAAATGAGAACAAAGTTTAGTGGAATTTTAACGCTATTTTTGGCGTTTGTTGTGCAAATAACTTTTGCGCAAGAAAAAACTATCTCAGGTAATGTAACCGACGACAGAGGGTTACCTTTACCAGGGGTTAATATCGTTGTGAAAAACACAGCTAACGGTACACAAACCGATTTTGATGGTAACTATAGTATTACCGCAAACAAGGGTGCAGTACTATCGTTTAGTTATGTTGGTTTCACAACTAAAGAAGTTGTAGTTGGTGACAGTGATAATATCAACGTACAGTTGGCAGCATCAGCTTCAGAGTTAGAAGAAGTAGTAGTAACAGCACTTGGTATTGAGCGTTCTGCAAGATCACTTGGTTATGCAGTATCTACTATTAAATCTGAAGATCTGAATGAGGTAAGAGAAACCAACCTTCTTGGAGCACTACAGGGAAAGACTTCTGGTGTAGTAATCCAAAACCAAAGTGGTAACGTAGGTGGATCTACGAGAATACTTATCCGTGGTATCTCAAGTTTACAGGGTAATCAGCAACCACTATTCGTAGTAGATGGTGTGCCGATCTCGAACTCTAATATCGCGACAGGATCTCGTATTACTGGTGGATTTGACTTTGGTAACCGTGCTCAGGATATCAACCCAGATGACATCGAAACTATTTCTGTATTGAAAGGTGCATCTGCTGCCGCTCTTTACGGATCTCGTGCATCTGCTGGGGTTATCATCATTACTACAAAGAAAGGTAAGCAAGGTTCTAAAGCTAGTATTAGCTTTAACTCTAGTTTACGTTTTGACTCTCCTTTGAGATTACCTGATTTCCAAAACGAATTCATTAGTGGTGATCAAGGAGTATATGACTTTACACAGAATGAAAGAGACCAAACTACTGTAGGTTGGGGTCCTTCAATTAATGACCCATCTCTTGCTGGTCAAACTTTTGTGAACTTAAGAGACGAGAATGTTCCTTTCAGAATTTTTGAAGACGGTGTTGAAGATTTTTATGACACTGGTATCACTTCTATTAATAGTGTAACTGTTTCTGGAGCTGGTCAAAATGGTGATGACTACAGATTAAGTGTTGCTTACACTGATCAACAAGGTATCATCCCTAACTCTTCTTTGAATAGAACTAATATTGGTTTGAACTCAGGTAAAGAGTTTAATGAGAAATTAAGTTCAAGATTTAGTGTAAACTATGTGAGAACAAACACGATAGGTACTGCTGCACAAGGAGCAAATGACCCTAACGTATTAACAAATATTGTAAATGGTCTTTCAAGATTAACTGATTTCTCTTTATTCGATCCAGATGTTGACGAATTCGGAAACCAGATCAACGATCCAGGAGGACAATCGAACAACCCATTGTTTATTGCTCGTCAGAATGCTACTCAAACGCAAGTTGAGCGTTTCTTTGGTAATGCATCTTTAACTTATGCTCCTACTGAAAACTTCAATATTTTAGGTAGAGCTGGTTACGATACATTTACAGATCAGCGTTTAATCCAAAACAGTATCGGTACTATCGGTGCTTTACGTGGTAGCTTCGTAGATGACTTTATCAAAAGACGTGAGCTTACTTTAGACCTTATCGCTACTTATGATAAGTCTCTTTCTGATGCTTTCAACTTAACGGTACGTGGTGGTATGCAGTGGAACGAAAGGGTATTAGATCGTTTACAAAACACAGGTACTAACTTAACAGTACCAGAATTATTTGATCCAGGTAATGCCGAGGTTAATGCAGTAGTAAAAGATTTCACACTTAGAAGAATCTTTGGTGCATTTGGAGACGTTACTTTAGACTACAAGAACTGGTTAATTTTGAACGTAACTGGTCGTAATGACTGGTCATCTACACTACCGATTGGTAACAACAGTTTCTTCTACCCTTCTGTATCTTTGAGTTGGATATTCTCTGATGCTCTTAACATCCAGGGAGATTTCTTAAGTTATGGTAAGCTTAGAGGAGCATGGGCAAACGTAGGTGTTGATACTGCGCCATTCCTATTAGACTTTACGTTTAATCCAGATACTGGTTTCTTCCAACAGTTTGGTCAGGGAGGTACTTTCCCATTCGACGGACAGTTAGCATTTAACTCTGATGGAACCTTAGCCAATCAAAACTTGAAGCCTGAAAATCAGGAAAACTTCGAAATAGGTGTTGAATTAGGTTTATTGAATAACAGAATATTCATTGATGCAACATACTACGAAAACTTTACTGAGGATCAAATTATCACAGTACCTACTCCACAATCTTCTGGTTTTGGTGGGTTCTTAACCAACGTTGGTGAGATTAGTAACAAGGGTATTGAATTACAAATTAACGCTAAAGTTGTTCAAACTGATAACTTTACTTGGGACTTAGATTATAACTTTACAACTAACGAATTTAAAGTAGAAGACCTTGGAGCTCTTCCAGGTGGTGCTTTAAACTTAGCGACTGGATTTAACGGTATTGCAGTAAGAGCAATCGAAGGTGAAGATCTTCAGTTATTCGGTCCACGTTGGTTAAGAGCTGTAGATGCAGAAGGAAATGATATTGATGATCAAATCGTTGTTGATGCTAATGGTATCCGTCAAGTTGGTCAGTCTGCTCCTCTTGGAAGCATCTTCCCTGATTATACAATGGGTATTACATCTACGTTCAGATATAAAAACTGGAGATTATCTACTACATTCGATTACAGAGAAGGAGGAAAAATATTCTCTAATACTGTAGGACAATTAAGAAGAGCTGGTTTAGCTGAAGAAACTGCTGTAAATAATCGTGAAGTATTTGTTGATCCAAATACATTTGTAGCTACGGGTACAAATCCTGATGGTTCTACAATCGTTGCTCCAAACACTACTCCAATTTCAAGTGTACAAAACTACTGGGGTGGATTTGCAAACGCTAGTGTTGTAGAAGGTAACGTATTTGACGCTACTTTCATCAAATGGAGAGAAATTAGTTTAGCCTATACTTTCCCTTCAGAAATTCTTAAGAAGACACCTATCAAAGCATTACAAATTGCTTTAGAAGGAAGAAACCTTGCTTTGTTTAATACTGATGTTCCTCACATTGATCCAGAAGCTGGTTTAGGAGGTTCTGCTAGTAACCTGCAAGGAATTGAAAGAGGTGGTGTACCATCTACTAAGAGTTTCGGATTTAACATTCAAGCAAATTTCTAAAATGAACAAAATGAAAAATATATTTAAAAATAAGATCAGTATCCTTCTTGTTTTGGTATCGGCAATCGTATTTACAGGTTGTGAGGATACTATTGAAGGTATTAACTCTGATCCCCTTGCTGCCTTAGAAATTGATCCGGCATTATTAATGCCTGAGATTTTACTTGGAGGTATTACAGCAAACAGAACAGTAGAACAATTTCAAATGAGTACCCACTCTCAGCATTGGTCATTCTCTGCTAACTTTGGAGTATTCCGTAATCCGGAAAGAGGTACTATTAGTCCAAATACAGTAAATAACATTTTCTTCGGTAACTATACAACTTCCTTGAGAAACTTAGCTCAAATGAGAATTCTTACAGAACGCAACAACCCTGCGGCAAGAAATATCATAGGACAAGCTAAAGTTCTTGAAGCGTTTACTTACCTAAACTTAACTCAGATTTTTGGTGCTATTCCATTTAGTGAAGCAATTCAGGTAGAGGAATTCCCAAATCCTAATTTTGATAGCCAAGAAGATGTATTAAGAGGAGTTGCAGTATTGTTAGACGAAGCAGTTGCTGAATTAGCAACTGATACTGATATTGTTGATGGTGCAGATTTAATCTACGGAGGAAATAGAGAAAACTGGATCCGTTTTGCTAACTCATTAAAGTTAAAAGCTTTAATGTTAATCGCAAATGTTGATCCTACTTCTGTAGCTGCAGATATTCAAGCACTAGCTAGTCAGCCAATGATTACAGAAAATCAATACGAAGCTAAACTAGACTACCTTGATCAGGCTGGTAACCAAAACCCAATCTTTACATTGATTGTACAGTTTGCTGGTGGTAGCCAAGACTTCTACTCTGGTGGTTCTACTTTAGTAACTTTAATGAACAACAACGACGATCCAAGAAGAGCTGCATACTTTAATGAGCTTGACGGAGGAGGATTTGCTGGACAGCCACAAGGTTCTTTAATCTTGGATACTGCTCAGTTCTCTCAAGTTTCTGACGACATTATCGTTGCTACATTACCAGATAGATATGCTACTGCTCCTGAAACTAACTTCTACTTAGCAGAAGCTGCTTTGTTAGGATTAATTACAGGTGGACAAGCTGCTGCAGATACATTCTACCAAGCTGGTATCTCAACTTCTTTAGGTCGTTATGACGGTCTTCCAAACGAAGTTCCTGCTGGTGATAAAGCTACTTATTTAGCTTCTGCAAGAGGATCTATCGCTGGTGACAGCCAAGCTGATGCATTAAGAAAAATCCACGAAGAGCACTACGTAGCTGATTTCATGAGACACATGGAATCTTGGACAACGATTAGAAGAAATCAGGTTCCTGATTACGAGCCTATTACTCAAACTGTACTTACTGATAATATTAATAGATATCAGATTCCATTGAGTGAGATTACTTCTAACCCTAATGCACCTGCGGTTGAAGCATTGATTACTCCAATGTTCTTCCAAAACTAAAATTAAAGTTGTTTTAAAAACACTTTTAATATAAAAAAGCATCCCTCTGAAAATTTCAGAGGGATGTTTTTTTATACCTATATTTGCAGGCAGAAAACTAAACAATCATAGGGTGAAAGACGAAACGTTAGTATTTGGTATCAGAGCGGTTATGGAAGCCATCATTTCTGGAAAAACAATTGACAAACTATTTATCCAAAAAGGGTTGCATGGTGAATTGTCAAAAGAGCTCTGGAAGCAAATCAAAGAAAATGGTATATCATTCTCATATGTTCCTATTGAAAAGCTAAACCGGCTAACCCGAAAAAATCATCAAGGAGTTGTAGCCTTCATCTCCCCTATTGAATTTCATAACCTGGAAAACCTAGTACTCAATGTGATCGAGTCTGGAGAAACTCCACTCTTCTTAATTCTTGATCAATTATCAGATGTTCGCAATTTTGGAGCTATTATAAGAACTGCAGAATGCACCGGTGTACATGGTATTATCATCCAGAAAAAAGGTGGAGCACCAGTAAGTGCAGATACTATAAAAACTTCAGCAGGTGCGATATTTAATATTCCCATCTGCAAAGTAGATCACATCAAAGACGCTTTATTCTATTTGCAGGGTTCTGGGATAACTGTTATAGCAGCAACTGAAAAAGCAAAGGGAAACATCTACGATTTAAACTTAACCAATCCTACAGCTATTATTATGGGTAGCGAAGGCAAGGGAATATCTAATTCTGTTTTGAAATTAGTGGATGAACAAGCTAAATTACCAATGCACGGCGAGATTGCTTCGCTTAACGTATCCGTTGCCTGTGGTGTATTTCTCTACGAAACTATACGCCAACGACTATAGTTTGTCTTCCCTCCTATTATCTTCCTTATATTCGTAATTGATCTTTATTTCTTGATCTATCACCTCCTCTTTTTGTTCTGGAAGGGTTTCTATGAAATTCCCATCCTCATCAAAATGCTTCAAAAATTCATCTTCCTCTGGGTTATAATCGGGAGATTCCCAGGAATATACTTTGGGTTTTGCAATTCCTTTTCGAATTAAAAATGCCAATAAGGCACCCGAAAAAAGACCTGAAAAATGACCTTCCCAAGAAATTTTAGGGTCCACAGGAAAAACATACCAGACCATACTTCCATAAATAAATACTACAACAAATGACAAAGCCATTAATCTAAAATTTCTAGCAATGATTCCTTTGAAAAACAGAAAACCAAATAAAAGATATACTATCCCACTTGCTCCAATATGATTGGCAGGTCTACCCAGTATCCATGTCAAAATACCAGTAAGCAAAGCACCAATCAACAATATTCTCCAGGCATTGTTATGATAAAAATAAAATAAAGCACTAGACAATATCAAAAGAGGAAGCGTATTATGCCACAAATGTGTAATATCTCCATGTATAAAAGGGGAAAACAATACCCCTCTGAGTCCCATGAACGTTCTAGGATACACCCCAAACTGTTTAATATCTAACCCCAGTCGTACTTCTGCCCAAAATACGATCCAGATCAGTAAAACAAACAATATAGGGTATCCAATAACTCCGGTATTAAACTCAAATAACTCCTGATCTCTTTTCATACCCTATAAAGTATCAAAAAAAAGTCCAAAACACCAAATACAGCTAAAATGGCAGTTTTAATTCCCAGGTAAACGATCTATCCTATATTTCTTGTTAAGGATTGTAACTAGCTTTGTACCTTTGTACGTATGGATACAAATCAACCTTTGGCAGAACGGATACGTCCTCAATCGCTTGAAGAATACTTGAGTCAGGAGCACTTGGTAGGGAACGATGGCGCTCTAAGACAGCAAATAAAAAGAGGAGTTATCCCTTCGTTAATCTTATGGGGACCACCAGGTGTAGGAAAAACCACATTAGCTAACATCATTGCCAAAGAGTCTGAACGTCCTTTTTATACTCTTAGTGCCATCAATAGTGGTGTTAAAGAAGTACGTGAAGTTATCGACAAGGCAAAACAAAGTGGAGGGCTTTTCACTTCAAAAAATCCTATTCTATTCATCGATGAAATTCATAGATTTAGTAAATCACAACAAGATTCCCTGTTAGGCGCCGTAGAAAAAGGGTGGATTACACTTATAGGAGCTACCACCGAAAATCCCAGTTTTGAGGTGATCCCTGCATTACTATCCCGCTGTCAGGTATATACACTTAACCCATTTGGCAAAAAGGAGCTAGAAGCCTTGCTTAATAGAGCAATGCTGGAGGATAACCTCTTAAAATCCAAAAATATTGTCCTGGAACAAACCGAATCTTTGTTACGACTGAGTGGTGGAGATGCCAGAAAGTTATTGAATATTTTTGAGCTAATAGTTTCTAGTCAAGACACCAATCCTATTATAATCACAAATGATCTCGTTCTAAAACTTGTCCAGCAAAATACTGTACGGTATGACAAGACTGGTGAACAGCACTACGATATCATCTCAGCTTTTATTAAATCGGTTAGAGGTAGTGATCCTAACGCAGCTGTCTATTGGTTAGCAAGAATGATAGAAGGCGGAGAAGATCTAAAGTTCATTGCAAGAAGGTTAATAATACTAGCTTCAGAAGATATCGGAAACGCTAACCCTACAGCATTAATACTAGCAAATAACACCTTTCAGGCTGTAAACACCATAGGTTATCCTGAAGCCAGGATCATCCTAAGTCAATGTACGGTTTATTTAGCTAGCTCTGCCAAAAGTAATGCTTCTTACATGGCAATAAAAAACGCACAACAATTGGTAAAACAAACCGGGGACTTATCCATCCCTCTACACATTAGAAATGCTCCCACCAAGCTCATGAAAGAACTAGGATATGGTGAAGATTATAAATATTCTCATGATTATCAAAACAATTTTGTAAATCAAGAGTTTTTACCAGACGAAATCGCAAATACCAAACTGTATGATCCTGGTGATAATCAAAGGGAAAATGTGTTTCGAAATTTCCTTAAATCAAGATGGAAAGATAAATATGATTATTAATCAGCTTATTGACGAGCTAAAATATCTTTAATAACTTTATCAGTTACCGGGTTCACTCGTTCCAGGACAAAGTTCCCGAAACCGTCAAAATAACCAGAACCACTCAGGTCTCCCGCATTAATCAGGTAACTATTGTTTCGTTCCAACTGATATATTTTACCTTTAGTACCAGACTGATCCTGATGTAATTCAAATCCAAAACTAGTTTTCTTTAACGTATATGTATTTCCGTTTAAAAGATATTTACTACTTTCTTTTACTGTAGACGCTGTAGGATTTGGTTGTGGTTGTAATTCCTTTTCCTGACTCTTTGGGGTACTTACCGCAGATTCCTTTTCAACAGCTGTTGGTTTTGGTGCCTGTCTTGCTGCCTGTTGCCCTGATCGCGCTCCACTTTCTGCATTACCATTATAACTGTAATTTAGCTCTTCTACACTCTTAAAAGCATCTCTCAAAGCCGCATGATACGCTGTTTTAAAATCCTTTTCTTTGCTTGTACCTTCTGCCGAAGCAAAGACTTCTCTACCATTACAATCCTTTAGCGTAACCACTAGCTTGGTAATAAAAAGTCCAGAATTTTTGGTCACATCCGCCTGTAATCCCTTGCAGCCATTAGTGATAAGATCTGCAGGAAGCTCCTGACCTTGCAATATTGCATGAAAGCCATATTTCTTAAACAAAAACTGAGTCAATGAGTTTAACTGATAGGAATCGTCTTTCTTTAAAAAATTATATCTAGTAGGTACTATTACATATTTATAGTCATTTACACTCTTTTGCGCATTCCCACTAAAAACCATAAAAAAGGCAAGCACTAACAAAAAAACTCTTAACATATCTTTTTACATTATAATATTAAACCCCAATTGAACCGAGGCACCCCTCGCTTTTGCCAGATTGGTGTACTCGAATACATTATTTGCTGAAAGATAAAAATTAAATTTATTAATATGCGTCGAAACTAAAAAACCTAGGTTATATGGTGAAAAATCATCTACAGTATAAGTCACTTTGGTTCGTAAAAAATGAAATAGTCTTTTATAGTAAAACAAAGATGCCGCGTATTGAGGCCTATTTGGCCTGAACTGAGTAAATACCTGAAAACCTACAGCATCTAGGTAAGGAGGATCTTCTCCCTCTATACAATAATAACATCTTCCGTCATCATATTGATTAAATGAATATCGAATAGAGCCATTTAATTTCATCGGTCGCATATTGACGTAAGTATTACTTAAGGTATCCAAGGGAATAGCCTCTTCTAATTCATCAATAAAATTCTGAGACTCTTCTCCAGAAAATTGAATTGGTGTCTCAAATCCTTCAAATATATAATTCCCTCTTGCCCGGTAAGTCTCCACATCGTTAGTATAAAAGACTACACCAAGATCATTTACACTTCCCGTAACACTTAGTTGATCATTAATATTGTGTGTAAATCCAACATCAACTCCAACCCCTAGATTACCTCCTAAAAGTGCTCTTCCAATTAATTTATTAACTGCATTTTTTACTTGATCAGAACCCGTTTCTTCCTCGAGATCTCGTAGAGAAGCATATCCAGATGTGCTCAACTCTACATCAGCATTGCTAACAATATGCTGATATATATTTCTTCCTTGCGGTGTTTCTACTGTTGTAAAAGTCCCTGTATTTCTCGCTGATCGCGCATGAATTATACTCGAATACAATTTAGCTCTTGCTCCAAAAGTAAATTTCTTATTCACTCTTTTATTATACCCAAAATGATATACCATAAGCAACTCACCAGAAGCATTTATCGTAGAAAATCGGAAAGGAACGTTAATAAAATCCCTATTCCCCTGATAAGCCAGCACAGCAAAATCTTTAGGAAAAAAACCAATTACATCTAATTCTTGATAAATCCCAGCGGAAAAATAAACATCCTCATTTCGTTTGCTCTCCCACCCAAAATTGGCAATTTCTAACTGCTGTGTAAGCGTTACATAATCATTGCTCGTAAGGGTATTAAGAGTGGTTTCGATTTTCTCATTGATATCTCTGCCATCATCACCAAAAACATCAAATAAAGAAGCTCCTCTAAATCCCGCATTCAAGTGGATTTGAGATAAAAACGGAATACCTAGATGCTTTTTAAACCCAACCTTGGCTCCTGGATTAAGCATTAAAGATTGAGGCAAATCATTAAAATCATATAAAGTCTCCTTATTTTGAGAATATATATGAGAGCCCCAAAAGATAAAACATAACACTAAAACTGCTCTCATAACTCGTAATTGATAAAATAAGTACCTTTAGATCTTAACTCTAACACCCCTTCCAACCCACTGTTTACATTCTCAACACGTATCGAAGATATCAATCTTCTTGCGCCTCCTAGAACGTCTATGGTAGCACTATCCAAAACAATAACTTCTGTGGTAACCACGGGCTCTGTACCCGGACCGTTACCAGCAGCTGCGGTAAAACTAAAGGCAGGACCGACAATTTGGTTGGCATCATTCAAGAAACCAAAATCAAACTCAAAAGCTCTTTGGATGGTATTTCTAAATTCGAAAGTTAATTCTATTTGCTCCAGATTATCGACAATGAAATCTGTTGCTAAAAGATCATAATCCAAAGTATCTCTAACGACTACTTCTGGAATCACGATTGTTGGATCAATACCAGGATCCACAAATTCGTCGGTTTCAAATCTGGAAAATATAAAATCCACTTCAAAGATGGGGGTAAGTACCACATCTTCTACCTGATCAAAATCCAAATCCTTAACACAAGAAATCGACATCAATGCTATGCAAAATAGGCATAGCAATCTCACTATTTTTTTTGTTTTCATCGTAGGGGCAATGTTTATAATTAACTAAAATACAAATATTTATTTCTAAAGATGATTTTTGATACTTTTTAATTCTGTTACCTGAATGTTGGATGATGGTAAAGTTTCATTGTGATAATTAAAACAAATCGTCTTAAAACCCAAGGCCTCGGCACCCAGAATATCAGCTTCATAGTTATCCCCAATCATTACGCTATGAGTTGTTTTTGCGCCCGATTTTTTTAATGCGTGCTCAAAAATAACAGGGTTGGGTTTCTTCACTCCAACCTCTTCACTATTCGTTACAGTTTTAAAATAGTTATGTATGCCCGCTTTTACCAATTTTGTTTGTTGCACTTCTTTAAAGCCATTGGTAATAATATGCATTTTGTATTTGGGATGTAGATACTCTAATAACTCCTTGGCACCATCAATCAAATAATTATTAAGTGGCAAAAAGTCAATATAATCATCAGACATTTGATCAATCACCTTCGTATCAAACTGCATATCAAAACCAGAAAAGGTCTCTGTGAGTCTTGCTCTTCGCAATTCTTTTTTACCTACTTTTTCTTCTCGATATAGCTTCCAGTACTTCATGTTTATAGGACGATATACCTTCAAAAATTGATCCAATTCTAAATCAATCTGAAACTTTTTAAATATCTCCCCAAAAGCTAAGGATGAATTTTTATCAAAATCCCAGAGAGTATGATCCAAATCAAAAAAAATGTGTTGTATTGAATTATTCATTTTCTATATTCCAAATAAATTCAAAAATAGATTTCCAAAATGATTGATGTTCATGATTCTCACTAAGTACTGTATTAGAGAATACTGTAATAAAAACACCTTTAACCTCTTTTACCCTACCCATTAGGCCCATCATTTCTTTTCTTATTTCATCTTCAGGAGTCAAATCTACATCTTGTCCTACATTCGAAAAGCAAAATGAGTGAATTACCAAAGGGGTCTGCACCTCATAATCCAGGTCGTAAAACATAAACGGAGTACAAGTACCTGCCCTAAACCCAGAATACTTTGCATACCCCATAGAAAAATCCTCTTTTACTTCAAGCTCAATAAAATTACGGTAAGCTTCGGGTAATTTTAATTTAAAAAAAGAACAGATGGTATATTTTAACCTTCGATTTAGAATTCCTTCTATTCTTATTTTTTCCTTTTTAAGGATTTGAAGACTCTCTATCGCTTCATAAGAAGGTTTAAGTCCTACTTCTACATAGTCGGCTATATGTTTTATAACCGTGCGATGCTTAGGTTTATTGTAACCAATGTTTTTTTCGTAGTTAGAAAAGTCTCCTATTCCAAATAAAACTTTAGCTTTATTGGGTTTGCTTTTTTGCAAATCAATAATAAAATCAAAAATATCGTAAGGATCTCTCATGAATCCTAAAAGTACACGTAGGCGATCCCCAAATTCATCTAATTTAAGTCTCCAAAGATCACGAATACCTCCACCAATCGATCGCAAAACCCCTTTGTTTTTGTAAGCAAAAGTTTGACTTACCGCCACAATCGGCATGACCGAAAAAGTTTTTTGTTTAAAGATAAGATCAGGGTATTTCTCTAACAGAATCTTTTTAAATCGATGTGCCCAAATGTCGACAACTGGATCTTTTAAAAAATCATTTTGAAAAGCTATACTTTCGGTAGCAGGAAAACGTCCCATTTGATCTTTTACATGCGGCATATATTCTTCGTACCGGGAGAGTAGATAAAAAGTAGCTGCAAAAATATCATAAGGTAACGCCGCATCTTCATGTTTTACCTCAAAAAAACATTTTACACCTTCCCAATCCGAAACCTGAACCTCTACATCGTTCAAGCCCTGTTCAAAAAGTAAATCAACACTCTGAAAGTACAATTCTTTACCCAAAGGTTGTTTTCCATAGGAAAATTTAGGACCATCGTGTGCAATAAATAGTTCAATTTTGGAAGTTAAATCAATGTCAAGCCCCAAAATTCTCTTACAAATTTGCTTAAAAGTGTAAGAAACTCTGGAAGTGACTTTTTGGGTATGCATCAATAACATAATCTGAGCTACGAGTAAATTGAATCCTGTACCGAATCCTACAACATTGCATCATCGGCAAAGCTAAAATAGCTTTTTTCGCCTATAATCAAGTGATCAATGACCTTAATATCCAAACTTACCCCTGCTTGCTTTAGCTTTTGGGTTAAATTAATATCGGCAGTACTAGGTTTTAACCCTCCACTTGGATGGTTATGACCGATGATGATGTTTGTTGCTCCATACTCTAAGGCATTTCTAAAAACTACCCTAGGGTCTACTACAGTAACTGTCTTCCCGCCAACGCTAATTTGTTTTTGTTGAATCACCTTATTTCCATGATCTAAGTAAAGCACCCAAAACTCTTCATGTTCAAGATCTCCCATAACTCTATCGAATAAAACATACGCATCTCTACTACTAGTAATTACAGGTAGGACTTCAATACCTTCTCCCCTTCTTCGCCCCAACTCTAATCCTGCGATAATCGAAATTGCCTTAGCCTCACCAATACCTTTAAACTGCATGAGATCCTTTAACGATAATTTGCCTAATCTATTTATTTTATGATCGACGCTTGCCAAAATTCTTTTACTTAAAGCCAATGCGCTTTCATCCCTATTTCCAGACCCAATAAGTATAGCTACTAACTCGGCATCCGTAAGCGCATTCTTACCTTTGACGATTAATTTCTCTCTTGGACGATCATTTCCACTCCATTTCTTAATAGAAAAGGAAGAATTTTTATCGATCATATGTTAATTTTTATCGTTAAACAAAAAAATATCCAGAGGTATAATTACAAACTATTTCCCTCAAAAACAATACATTATTCCCCTAAATATCCACAAAAAAACCCAATTCTATTTAACAATCCTTTAATATTATATAGCATATATTTGTTTGAAAATGAAAGTTTTACTATATTTGGGCACCCTTAATCCAAAAATGAATAATTTAAAACCTTCAAATTAACCTATTTATGAAGAATATTTTTACTATCGTTTTATTCCTTACTGCACTTAATTTTTACGGTCAAGACAATAAAGTTTCCTTTCTAAACTTAGTAGGAAATAACATACAAGTCCCAAGAGGATGTGAAGCTGTTTCAGAATATGAATTACAGGCATGTAATGGTACCTCTATTAAGTGGGATTATTATACAGATGATATGTTATCTGCTGTATTCGATGCAACTATTAGTGCTTTCGCTGAAGGTAGCGCTGCAAAGACTGAAGTAAAGTTTACTTCTTTTGGTTCTGAATTAAAAGGTTTCAAATTTAAAACAGGAAACACATATCAGTTCTTCTTAAGAGGAACTATTAAGGATCAACCATTGATGATCAACTTAGGAACTCCTAATGATATAGCTAGCGAAGATGATCTAGACGGTTTCTTAAGTTTATTCTTTGATAAAGTAGGTTAAAATCAAACATATATATTTAGAAAGGCGAGTTAATAAAACTCGCCTTTTTTATTTTTATATAAATAATGTTTTATTTTTGGTATGCATCTATCCAAAAATACCCTCATTATGAAATCACTTTTTGAAGAATCAACCTTACAGGAAATAGAAAATCGCATAGATCAAATTTCTGACACCACTTCTCCTGCCTGGGGAAAAATGAATGCTTCGCAAATGTTTCATCATTGTCAGTTTCCTTTGAAAATTGCTTTGAAAAAAGAGCATCCTGAACTCAAACCTAATTTTCTAGCCAAACTATTCTTCAAAAAATCCATGTATAATGACAAACCTTGGAAAAAAAATCTACCCACCCATTCCAAATTAAAGGTCGAAGATCAAAAAGAGTTTGAGTCTGAAAAACAACAATTACTGGAACTCACAAAAGAGTTTTCGAACCAAAGAGACAAACAGCAATGGGGTCCACACCCGATGTTTGGTAAATTCACCCGAGATCAATGGGGAAAAATGCAATACAAACATTTGGATCATCATCTTAAACAATTTAACGCATAATTCGTGTATCCACCAAAACATCACCAAGATTACAATACAGAAACGATTAAAAGTGTAGCCAAAGCTTATCCTTTTGCTACTCTAGTTTCTTCAGACGGATCCGTTCCTTTCATAACACATGCACCTTTGATATTTCGCAATGATAAACTTGTAGGACATATCGATCGCAACAACCCACATGTTAATTTATTGAAGGAAAATCATTTTGTTACTGCTATTTTTCAGGGACCAAACACTTACATCTCACCTTCAATTTATACAACAAAACAGCTTCCTACCTGGAATTACATTATCGCACATGCCAATGGTAAGGCTAAAACGCTTATAAATCCCGAGGAGATTAAACAATCGATTGTACGAATGACTGAGTTTCTGGAAGGACCCAATCAAAAGTTCATTCTGGATATCGATGACCCACGAATGGATCGATTAGTGCCATACATACATTGTTTCGAAATAGCGATTGATACTTGGGAAGGGAAGTTCAAAATCAGTCAGGATAAAAACCCTAATGACATAGAGAACGCCAAAAAAGAATTAATACAAAACAATCAAAAACAAGTTGCTGATTTTGTAAACCAGATGTACGAACTACACTTTTCGTCTCATTAGATATTAAAACCAGCTCTTTACCTCATCAAAATTTAACCCTCCATAGTTACCACTGCTCATCAAAAGTAGTACGGTATCTGTAAAATCCTGCTGCCTTAAAAAAGTCTGAAATTCATCAGGATTGGTATAAATGATCAAATCATCGCGTTTGAAAGCGCTTTCAATCTGATCTGCAGAAACCTCTTCTAGTTGCTTAATTTTTACGGCATGGGGAGAATAAAATACCACCGCTTTATCTGCAGAGTCAAGAGCTCCTTCGTATTCTTTTAAAAACTCTGCATTGAGACTACTATACGTATGTAACTCCAAACAAGCGATGACTGTCTTGTTTGCATATTGCTCTTTGACAGCTTTTGTAGTAGCACTCACTTTAGACGGGCTATGCGCAAAATCTTTATACGCCACCGAGGTCGAATTCTCGGCTATTTTCTCCAATCGTTTTGACGCTCCTTTGAACGAAGCAATAGCTTCATAAAAATCATCTTCATCGACTCCCATATGTTGGCATATCCATTTGGCTCCAGCCAGATTACTTAGATTATGCGCCCCAAATACTTCTATAGGCATCTCTCCTTCGGGAGTATCGAGAAGGGTACTCCCATCCTCGATGCTATAGACTGGTGTAGTATAAGGAAATTTTCGGATCGGAATTTCGATTGCCTCTGCTAGCTGTTTCACCTCGGCATCTTCTTCATTATACACCAGAGCACCCCCATTAACAATAGAGTTCATAAAAATCCTAAACTGGTCCACATAGTTTTCGTAAGTAGGAAATACATTGATATGATCCCAGGCAATACCGCTTACCAATGCAATATTGGGTTGATATAGATGAAATTTTGGTCTACGATCGATAGGAGACGACAGATACTCATCACCTTCGAGAATCATAAAATCGTTCTCTTCGGTAAGGCGTACCATGGTATCAAAACCTTCTAGTTGTGCCCCTACCATGTAGTCTACATCTTTATCATGATAGTGCAATACGTGCAGAATCATCGATGTAATGGTGGTTTTACCGTGAGACCCCCCAATAACTACACGCGTTTTATTTTTGGATTGTTCATAAAGAAATTCGGGATAAGAATATATAGTAACTCCTAATTCTTGAGCTTTTAGTAATTCTGGGTTATCTTTTTTTGCATGCATCCCCAAAATAATAGCATCAAGATCAGAAGTTATTTTTTCTGGAAACCAACCAAAAGTACTTGGTAATAAATCATATCGATCTAATCTCGATTTTGAAGGTTCAAAAATGGTATCATCGCTTCCTGTAACCTGATATCCTTTTTGATGTAAGGCAATAGCAAGATTGTGCATGGCACTCCCTCCTATTGCTATAAAATGTACACGCATAGCTATTCTTTAATTCTAACGGTAAATATACAAACCAATATGGCATAAGGAAAAGATCCTATTCAAAAATACAGACACACTCAATCAAACCGCAGTTTTACTCATTCCCGGTTTTTTACGTTAGTAATTCTACTTTTTTTAGCATCATCGTATACTTAAAATGTATTTTAAACGATAAAATTATTGTAAAGACTCATTTCAAATATGTAGCTTTATATTGTTTTTAATAAGCATAAAACACTTACTTCAAAAAATGGTATGCCTATTGTTTGAGTTTATTTGACAACCTATAAATCAGTATGATGAAAAAGTATTTTATTCTTACCATATTCTGTCTAACAAACCTATTTTTTATGAACGGTCAACATAACTATCAGGAGGATTGGAAAAAAGTAGTCACTTTTGAACAAAAAGGATTGCCCAAATCTGCCATAGAAGTGGTAAAGACTATATATACCAAGGCTAAAAAAGAAAATAATGATCCTCAAGTCATCAAAGCGTTGTTGTATAAATCAAAGCACTTATTGACCCTAGAAGAAAATGCACAACTTACGATAATCAATGATTTTAAGACCGAAATCAACGAAAGTGCATTTCCCAAGAAAAATATATTAGAAAGTATTCTTGCCAATTTGTACTGGCAATATTTTCAACAAAATAGATGGAAATTTTATAATCGCACAAAAACTGCACAAAAGGTAGATGAGGAAGATTTTAGAAGTTGGGATCTGGACACCTTGTTTGAGGAAATACACACCCATTTTCAAAAGTCGATTCAAAATGGAGTGCTAGCACAGCAAACAGATCTCAAAAAATTTGATGAGATTCTGAACACTTATTATGATTCAAAAAAGTATCGCCCCACGCTTTATGATTTCTTAATGCACAATGCGCTTCAATTTTATAAAACTTCAGAAACTGGTATCACCAAACCTTCGTATGCATTTCGCTTAGATAACCCAAGTTTTTTAAGTGATCATAATACATTCTCTACTTTACGAATTGAATCCAAAGACACCTTGTCTCTACAAGGAAATGCCTTGAAATTATACCAAGACCTCATCCAATTTCATAAAAGAGACACTACTCCAGTAGCGCTTACCGAGGTAAATATCGAGCGCTTAAAATTTATTTATGAACACGCAGTGTTTCCTGACAAACAAGAAGTTTTGTTAAAAACATTACAACTCGAAAAAGAAAAACACAGCCAACACCAGGTATCTGCATTATACGATTTTGAAATTGCATTGCTATATAAAGAACAAGGTTCCTCTTATATTCCAGGACAAAATGAAACGCATAGATGGCGACTAAAAGAAGCTTTAGAAATTTGCAAAAACACCATCGAAAAGTTTCCAGAATCAAGGGGTGCGGATAATTGTGAAGCCCTAAAAGATGAAATTCTTGATCAGCAACTTGACATCAAAACTGAAAAGTTTGTCCCTATACAAACCCCAGGACGCTTATTGGTGTCATACAAGAACCTAAACAAACTATACTTTAAAGCCCTAAAAATAACTCCTAAACAACTCGAAACACTTGAAAGAATCTATGAATTAGAGAAACAGATCAAGTTCCTGAATGGATTGAGAGTTAGTATCACTTGGGATGCCGAAATACGGAATGAAAACGACTACCAAAAACATGATACAGAAGTATTGCTCCCAGAACTAGATGCTGGTTTTTATCTCATATTGGCTACTCAAGAATCAGAGTTATCCAAAGAGACCATGTTTTCTTATGGACATATGCAAATCACAGATTTATCTTTGATTGAACACACTGCTCCTTCTGCATCTATTTTTCAAGTACTAAATCGTCATAACGGAGCACCAGTCTCTAATGCCAAAATACATTTAAAATCTTCTAACCAAGGGTATCGACAAAGTTTGGATAAAACCATCTATACAGACGTTAATGGGCAAGCTTCTTTAAAGCTTAATGAATATTATTATGATGTGACGATTACCGTTACCCACGAAAAGGATAAAGCTATTTTTGAAGGATATTACTTAAACAGAAACTACGAGCCTAATCAAAATGATGACAGCACCCGTTATTCTACATTTCTGTTTACCGATCGCAGCATTTACCGACCTGGTCAAACAGTATATTTTAAAGGAATAAGAATGTCTTCTAAACGCAAAGAAGACTTCAAGGTGGTTCCTAACACTTCTGCTTTTGCCCGCCTAAGAGATGTGAATGGTCAGGAACTAGAAACTTTGCAATTTACCACCAATGAATATGGATCTTTTGCTGGAGAGTTTATCTTGCCTTCTTCTGGACTAACAGGTTTATATACTATACAAACAGACGATTATCAGAGTATTTCTTTTTCGGTAGAAGAATATAAACGCCCAAAGTTTGAAACCAATTTCAACCCTGTAGTAGAAACTTATACTGTTAATGACACTGTAAAGCTTACCGGAACTGCAAAAGCGTATGCCGGTAGTAATATAACTGATGCAAAGGTGGTGTATCGAGTACATCGAAAAGTACAATACCCACGGTGGTGCTACAGGTTTCCTAGCTATAATTCAGATTCGCAAGAAATTGTAAATGGCGAAACTACCACCAATCAAAATGGAGAATACTTCATTAATTTTAAGGCTTTACCAGATCCGACGGTTCTAAAAGAAAATCAACCC
Organism: Aquimarina sp. AWH4_224; assembly: GCF_056160245.1. NCBI lineage: Bacteria > Pseudomonadati > Bacteroidota > Flavobacteriia > Flavobacteriales > Flavobacteriaceae > Aquimarina > Aquimarina sp. AWH4_224. The sequence goes on from NZ_JBSWWU010000003.1 coordinate 532,109, forward strand.
ATTTTTAATTATGAAGTTACTGCTGATGTTATTGATATCAATGGCGAGACTAGAAGTACCACCACTATTGTTAACGTTGGATATCATTCGATAACGGCTGGTCTAACTATAAATGGAGTCATTAACAAAGAAGAAAAAGATCAAACGATTAGTGTTACCACCACAAATCTTAATGGAGAAGCGGTAGCTGCTAGTGGCACCATCAAAATCTATAAGTTAGAAGCTCCTACGCACCCTTTGCGTAAACGCCCTTGGGCAGCACCCGACTACCCTGGGTTTGAAAAAGAAGCTTTTGAAAAACTGTTCCCTCACGACGCTTTTAAAGATGAACACGATTTTAGAAAGTGGAAAAAAGGAACCTTGGTTTTGAATACCAATTTTAATACGAACACCACCAAAAGTAATCCTTTGGGTAACCAACAAATTACGCTGGGGAATATCAAAAAATGGGAGTCTGGCAAATATGTTGTTGAACTAGAAAGTAAAGACCCTTTTGGGCAGGCAGTAAAAGATATCAGATATACAACGCTCTATCAACAATCTGATAAGGTGATAAGCGATAATCAACTATTTGAAATCACAACCGATAAATCCACGTATAAGAATGGTGATGTTGCTTTGGTGAAATTAAGTTCGGCTTCTGAAGATATCACGGTGACTATAGATATTGAAAAAAACTACAAAATTGTAGAGACACAACTTATCCGACTTTCAAAGAACAGCAAAGTCATAAAAATACCAGTAACCAAAGATGATCTTGGTGGGTTTTCTGTGAATTATAGTTTTGTAAACTATAATAGTTACCAACATGGGGTACTTCCTATTGCAGTACCTTATGAGCCTACGGAGTTAAGCATAGAGACCAAAACATTTAGAGACAAATTACAACCAGGACAGTCTGAAACCTGGAGTTTTACCATCAAAGGACCAAAAGGCGATAAGGTAAGTGCTGAACTATTAGCTAGCATGTATGACATGTCGTTGGATCAGTTCAAACCGCATCAATGGTATTTCACCCCTGTAGCAAGACCACTTTACTATACCCAATATGAACGTCGATCAACCCATAGTTTTGGAGCCAATACATTCCGTCTTTATAACGATCCGAGTTATGGCTCCTATTACGGATACCGATCTTATGATCAGCTAGAATGGTTTGGGTTATACTTTGGACAAGGGTATTCTGGTTTCCGAAGAAGCAAAAAATTGTCTGGTGCTCTGGAAATGACTGCCGCTCCTCTTGCTGCGAAAAGTGCCGAAGTAGCTGATGAAGCAGAATTAAGCGAAGTTGTTGTTGAAGGAAACGAAGATAGACTTAGAGAAGAGGCCAATGCAGAAGCTGACCAGGAAGAAAAGGGAAGTACAGATCAAAAAGACACTTCACTTGAAGGAGTAAAAATCAGGAAAAATCTACAGGAAACAGCGTTCTTTTTGCCACAGCTTACTACGGATCCTGAGGGTAATATCAGTTTTACTTTTACGGCTCCAGAAGCATTGACACAATGGAAATTACAGCTTTTGGCTCACACCAAAGAAATGAACGCAGGTACACAGATGCTAGAAACTGTTACTCAAAAAGAATTAATGGTACTTCCTAATCCTCCACGATTTTTGCGAGAAGGAGACACTATAGTTTTGAGTAGTAAAATTTCTAATCTCTCTGATCAAAATCTGAATGGAGTCGTAGAATTACAGTTATTTGATGCCTTGACTAATGCTAAAATAGATGATAAGTTAAGTAACACCAATGCACGTCAGAATTTTGAAGTGACCACAAAAGGAAATACTAATGTTTCCTGGAAATTGCAAGTGCCCGATGATGTACAAACTGTTCTGTATAAAATTGTAGCCAAGGCGGGTGAGTTTTCTGATGGAGAACAAAGCATGTTACCAGTACTAAGTAATAGAATGCTGGTTACAGAGACGATGCCGATGTGGATTCGCTCTAATCAAAGTAAGACATTTACTTTAGACAAACTTAAAGACAATCGCTCAAATACACTTAAGCATCATAAACTAACGCTAGAGATGACATCAAACCCAGCATGGTATGCCGTACAAGCACTACCCTACTTGATGGAATATCCTTATGAGTGTTCTGAGCAAACCTTCTCTAGATACTATGCCAATGCGTTGGCTAGCCATATCGCAAATTCTACTCCAAGAATACAAGAGGTTTTTAATCAATGGAAATCTACTGATGCTTTATTGAGTAATCTGGAAAAAAATCAGGAATTAAAATCACTGATCATTCAGGAAACCCCATGGTTAAGAGATGCACAAAGTGAAGCGGAGCAAAAGAAACGAATAGCCTTGCTTTTTGACCTTAACCAAATGAACAATGAGTTGCAATCTGCATTAAATAAACTGAAGAAAATGCAATATGGTTCTGGTGCTTTTCCCTGGTTTGAGGGCGGAAGAGAAAATAGATATATCACGCAGCATATTGTAACTGGATTTGGTCATCTAGACAAACTTAACGTAGCCGAATATGACAGCAGTACAAAAAATATGCTTCAAAACGCTATTCGATATCTGGACAATGCTTTTGTAAAAGAATACAAAGAACTGAAAAGATATTGCAAGAAAAATAAAATTGACATCAATAAGAATCACCTTAGCTATACCCAAATTCACTATTTGTATATGAGGAGTTTCTTTCCGGATGTAAAAAGACCAAACAACACCAACGAAGCTTGGGAGTACTATATTGGGCAATCCAAAAAATATTGGTTGAAACAAAATCTGTACGCTCAAGGAATGTTAGCACTAGTTCTACATAGAAACAATGATAATTCTGCAGCTACAAAGATCATTCGATCACTTGACGAGAGAAGTATCAACAACGAAGAGTTGGGTATGTACTGGAAATCAAATGTAGCAAGTTGGTATTGGTATCAGGCGCCAATAGAAACACAGTCTTTAATGATTGAGGTATTTTCTGAAGTAGAAAAAGAACCTAAGCGAACAGAAATAGTTGACAATCTTAAAGTTTGGTTACTTAAAAATAAGCAAACTAACCGATGGCAAACCACAAAAGCAACGGCCAATGCGGTGTATGCATTGCTGCTACAAGGAAGTGATTGGATATCGGTTACCGATATGGTAGACATTGTACTTGGAGATCAAAAAATTGATCCTGCCACTATCGAAGATGTAAGTGTCGAAGCAGGAACCGGATACTTTAAAACCTCTTGGAATGGATCCGAAATACAACCAAACATGGCTACGGCGCAAATTACCAAAAAAGGAAAAGGAATTGCTTGGGGAGCCCTGTACTGGCAATATTTTGAAGATTTGGATAAAATCACAGTTGCAGAAACCCCGCTATCGCTGAAGAAAAAGCTATTTGTAAAAAAGAATACAGATACAGGAGAAGAAATTACTGAAATTACAGATGCTTCCCAGTTGCAACTGGGAGATCTTGTTCGGGTACGCATCGAATTACGATCCGACCGTGCCATGGAATTTGTACATATGAAAGATATGAGAGCCGCAGGCTTTGAACCCATAAATGTGATCTCTCAGTACAAATGGCAAGACGGTTTAGGGTACTACCAAAGCACAAGAGATGCTGCCACTAATTTCTTCTTTGATTATTTACCAAAAGGAGTGCATGTGTTTGAATATGACTTGAGAGTAAATAATAGCGGTGACTTCTCGAATGGAATCACCACCATACAGAGTATGTATGCTCCAGAATTTACAAGCCACTCTGAAGGTATAAGAGTACATATTAATTAATCAAGAGCACCTGCTGTATTACTTTTACGGCAGGTTTATTTTATTTTTTGCTTGCGATTTAAATCTAAATAGCTGTAATTCGTTTTATGGCATTGATAAAAAGGATAGCAAAATATCTATGTTTTGTATTACTAATACCATTAGTGTATTCGATCGTTTCCCTGATCTCAACTTACATCACTGTGAATTCGGAAGACACATCTGCAGCAAAAGATCACACAGTATATCTAAGTTCTAATGGGGTCCACCTGGAAATCATCATTCCCCGATCTGAAATAGCTCCTGCCATATTAGAAGGACTAACCTATACCGATGAGGATTTGTTCTTTTCTTTTGGGTGGGGTGATAAAACGTTCTATGTAGAAACCCCTACATGGGCAGATCTCACTTTCATCAATGGGTTTAGAGCATTGTTTGTAAACACCTCCACCCTACTGCATGTAACCAGATATAATTCAATGCACCAGGACTGGGCTGCCATTAAAATGACATCTCAACAACTGGATCGAATGAACAAGTACATACTTAATGCTTTCCGATTAGATCAAAACCAACAAAAAATATTGTTGCCGGGTATAGGGTATTATAAAAATGATGATTTTTACGAAGCTACCGGTAACTACAACTGTTTTAACACCTGCAACACCTGGGTAAATTCTGGTTTGAAACAAAGCGAAGCCAAAGCCTGTCTCTGGACGCCTTATGATTTTCGACTAATTGACATCCATCAAAACTAATCTTTAATCGGATAACGAAAGATCAAGCTCATTTTCCAGATCTTCCAGTTTTGCCATTGCGGTTTGATAAGCCTGTATTTGTCGTTGGATCAGGATTCCGTAACCAATAATCATGTTCTCGTAGCGATGATCCTGAATCAACCCCTCGTCATCAACCGGATAAAAATCTCTATATCTGATCTTTTCAAAAAAATATGGCCTGGTGATGGTTCTTACATAGTCGTTAAGCACCTTTTCTTTTTCTTTTACTTCGTTTAAATATTCGTAGACTGTAATTATTTTTTTCCGAAGCTTGTAATCTTTTATCAACTCAAAGTCACCCGACTCTTTAATATTTTCAAGGGTAATCGTAGAAGACTTATAACTTATTGTATTCAACAAACTGGGAGATAGTGTGCGTAATCGTACATCACCATAGTTTCCTATACGCATGATGTTTTTTAGAGTGTCGATTTTAGAAAGCTGTACCTCGCAATAGGACAATGTATTCTTAAGGCTTTCTATATTCGATTGGTTTTCAATATCAAAACTTGTGATATAATCTTTCAGCAAGCCATTTTGCTTTTTCGACTCACTCCAACTATTTAACCGAAAAGCCAATGTAATACCAATAATAACAATCAGTAGATCTATTATTTTCGATTTCCAATCTATATGCCACCAAAAACCAAATATGGATCGAGCAATCTTTTTTACAACTAGTAGTAGTTTCATCCCCAAGGTATTCTTCTAAAAAGGGATAAAATTAACAATTTATATTCACACTCAATCCAATCCGTTTTATGTCCAAAATTAATTCAGAAAAAAAAGGAAACCCGCTATGGATTTCCTTTTCTTTAAGTATCAAAAACTATATCAGTGAACAGTCATTATTTAGGCATCATTACAGACTCTATGGTATGAACAATACCATTGGTAGCTTCTAAGTCATTTACCATTAACCTACCAGCGTTTCCTGCTTTGTCTATAAGGTAGATTTTATCTCTTTTCATCGAAGCTAGCAAGCGTACACCTCCCAAGGTTTTTAGCGTAACACTACCTCCATTTTCTTTGATCGCTTTTACAATATCGTCTCTATTAATAAGCCCCGGAATGATATGGCAATTCATGATTTGAGTAAGTTTAGTTTTACTTTCCGGTTTTTTAAGACTTTCTATTAATTTAGGGTGCAGTTTTTCGATGGCTCCGTTTAAAGGAACAAATACAGTGTAAGGCCCTTTTTTTGCTAGCAATTCTTTGAATTCGGTATCTGCAATAAGGGTATTAAATTTTTCGAAACCAATATCTCCTGATACTAATTCTGAAAGGTTGGGTATTTTTTCTTCAGTAACAATATTCGCCTGAGCGATCAATTTGTCATTTTTATCCTTGGTATCCATTTTTTTGGACTCAGAACAGGATGTGAAAAATAAAAAACTAGATGCTAAAAGTGCGAAAAGGGGTTTGTTAAAATTCATGCTTTAAATTTAGTTTCGTCAAAAAATGTGCTCTACTACAAAACTGTTTTCTGAGGATTGTAGTATGATTTTATCTGTTAAATATATTTCAAGAAAAGTTAAAGCTTGTTAACAAATGAGTATCCGTTTGAGTTGGATTAGAATGCGTTCTTATTTGAAAAATTTCCAGAATGCGAAGTCTTTGTTAAAACCAATTCCTGATGAGATATATTTGGTATATTTAAAGAATTCATACTATACACAACCTTACAAACCTTTTACCACATGAAGATGTTTACTTTGTGTTTTTTGATCGTACTCTCCAATTTGATGATCAGCTGCACGAACACTACACCCCATCCTGCAAATCAGGAAAAAGAGCTCTTAGCAGCCGTAAACGAATTTAATCAAGCTTTTAAAGAAGGTAATGTTAAAAAATTAGCATCTATGATTACAGATGATTATCATCATACCAACGGAAACGCAAAGCCTATTGGTAAAGATGATTGGATTGGGTACTTAACCAAACGAAGTGTTCAAATTGAAAATGGCGATATCAAAGTAAATGCATATCAAATGGAGGAAACAGATATCAAATTCCATGATAATACGGCCATTCTTACTGCAAAAATTACCGTTTCCACTTCAAAAGGGGATACTACACAACAAAATCAATATCGGGTTACTAATTTTTGGGTACATCAAGACGGGAATTGGAAAAGAGCTGGGTTTCATGATGGAAAAATAGAGTAATCTTAATCCTTTAAAATCATAAGATATTATGCGAGGTAGATCTGTTAAAATTATCCTTCTTGTATTGATAGTATTTCTAGGCTATGTTTTTTACACACTACAATCCACAGGATTTTTTAGAACTGTGGAAAATCATTTTGAGGGTTCAGTACTAAAACAAATACCTTTGCATGGTGCAGAAGATATTACCATAAGCCATACTGATAATTTTGCGCTTGTTTCTTCTACAAAAAGAAATATCTACCCACCTACCGAAGAAGAATCAGGCGGACTCTATAAATTAGATTTACAGAACAATTCGTTTACCACTATTCATCTCAGCAAATCCTTTTCTAAACCTTTTGCTCCACATGGGGTTTCTATGTTCAAAAAAGATGGAGCATATACTATTCTTGCGGTAAATCACACCAAAAATGGACACTCTATAGAAAAATTCAGATTAATGGGTGATAGCTTGGTGTTTGAAAAAACATATTCACATCCATCTATGATTAGCCCTAATGATGTTGTATTGATTGATCAAAATCGATTCTATTTTACGAATGATCATGGGTATACCAAAGGAATGGGAAAGTTTTTTGAGGAATATCTGGGCCTGTCGGTTTCGAATGTAGTTTATTTTGATGGAACTGATTTTATTGAAGTCGCCGATGGAATAGCTTATGCTAACGGGATTAACTTTGATCCTAGCAAAAACTTGTTGTATGTAGCCTCTCCCAGAGGTTTTGAAATTAAGGTATATTCTAGAAATCCAGATGGGACCTTAATTTTTACTGAAGATATCCCCTGTGGTACCGGAGTAGATAATGTAGAAATTGACCCCAAAGGGAATTTATGGACAGCTGGACATCCGAACCTACTTAGATTTAAAGCATATGCCAAAGGAAACAAAACCACCGCTCCTTCAGAAATCATCAAAGTAACGTATCGCAAAAAAGGAGATTATACCACAGAAAGTATCTTTGTAGATAAAGGTGATTTGATGTCCGGATCTTCGGTAGCCACTCCTTTTCAGGATATGATTCTTACGGGCAATGTAATGGATAATAAATTCTTGATTCTAAAGAACTAGATCAATATCATAAAGTTAAATTCAAGAATAAACTATTGATATATCAACAATTTTTATATATTTGAATCATTCTATTCGTTATGAAGAACCAAGACATTGAAAATGTAATTTTGTTTCAAATTGACAAGACCAGCAAAATTTCGAAACAATACTCCCAGCGAGAGTTTGATCAAAAAAAGCTGGGAATTACTATTGAACAATGGATTTTATTAAAAATAATAGAAGAAACACAACCTATCTCGCAAAGAGAACTTGCGGATAAATCCCTAAGAGATCCCGCTTCGATCACAAGAACACTGGATATTCTGGAGAAGAAACAATTTATTCAAAGAAAACCTATACCTAATAATCGAAGACAATACCATATCGAACTTACAATCCAAGGAAACGCTTTCGTAAAAAATAATATGGAAATGATCAAAGCGCATAGAAGAAAAAGTATTGAAGGACTTAGTTCTGAAGAAATTGAATCCTTGAGAACGATTTTATTAAAAATACAGAAAAACATGAGTTAGTTTTTTTTGATTTTAATATTGATATATCAACCATTGATTTAACATGATTAAATATTAACCTAAAAATTCGTATACAATGAAAAACACCATTTTAATTGGATTGATTGTGTTGTTTGCAAACGCACCTGTACAGGCTCAATCCACAGATGAAAAAGAAATTAAAGACACCGTACTTGCCTTTGCCAAGGCGGGAGATCAAAATGACGTTCAGACGCTAGAACAACACCTTGACTCAAATTATCGGGTAGTGATGAATAGGCTTTTTGGAAGTTCTGAAGTGGCCATCGTCCCCCGGTCTGTTTATCTTCAAAAGATAAAAAGTAAAGAATGGGGAGGAGACCAACGCCAGGTTAGCTTCAAAAACATAATTGTTAATGAAAACGTAGCTACCGCCAAAGTGGTCCTTAAAGGTAAAAAAGCCACTTTTGTTTCTCTTATGGATCTAATCAAAACCGAAAAAGGGTCCTGGAAACTTATTAGCGACACACCCATTATTTTGTAATAGTAAAAAAAACACCCTGTTGGATGATCCTCAGGGTGTTTTTTGATTATCAGAAAAAGCCTATTTTTAAAGGGTAAATCAGATACTATTTCTTTCATGTTAACTTCACTGCGCGAGCATGTTCTCAAATTCGTAAAACCTTCAGAAAAAGAGCTTCAGTTGCTGTTGGATGCTGTTGAAACCGAAGTGATTTCCAATAAACAATATCTAATCAAAGAGGGACAGTATTGTTTATATCTACACTTCATTGTCAAAGGGTGTTTTCGATCTTATTTTATACATAATAGTGGCGCAGAAAAAGTAATCAATTTTGGTATCGAAAATTGGTGGATCACAGATTTTGATAGTTTTATTCATAGCCGTCCTTCCGAACTTCATATACAAGCCGCAGAAGACTCTATCGTACTCAAAATCAGCAAACAAAAATTAGATCTTTTGTTACAGGAATCTATCGTAATTAATCAATACTTCAGAATGATCCATGAAAAAGTACGTATAGCCGATCAAAGACGGATCAAATTTATGTACAGCCTTTCGGGAGAAGAATTATATCATTCTTTTTGTGAGCATAATCCAAAATTCGTGCAACGTGTCCCTCAATATATGTTAGCTTCATATCTTGGTTTTACCCCAGAATTTTTAAGTAAAATAAGAGCACGTAAAAAAAAGTGATATATTTCTTGAACTAGATTAATTTTTGGCTGGTATTACCTTTCGAATTTTGTAGTGTATATTAAAAAATATAACGACATGAAAACAGAAAGAATTAATATCAATCAGATTACACCAAAGGCATACCAACCTTTATTTGATCTTCACCAATACTTAAAAAACAGCACATTATCACCAGCCGAATTTTTGCTTATTGAAATAAGAGCATCTCAAATCAACGGTTGTGCTTATTGCTTACAAATGCATATCAAAGATGCTGTTGACAAAGGAGAAAAACAATATCGGATACATGCCTTACCCGTCTGGGAAGAATCTCCATTTTTTACTGAAGATGAAAAAATCATCCTACAAATGACCGAGCAAATTACAATGATTTCGCAACAGGGGTTGAGTGACGAGCTTTACCAAACAGCAATGGATCATTTTGATGCTACCAAAGTTGCCGATATCATCATGGCTGTTTGTGCAATAAATACATGGAACCGAATAGGTAAAGCTACACTAATGACACCTGAAGCTTCTCAATCCTAAACACATTGTAAAAAGACAACACTAATTAAGCGTTTAACATCTTCCAGAGTTGATCTTTTAACTCTTGCAATCCTTTTTGGGCAACTGAAGAAATAAACAAATAAGAAACCTTCAGTTGCTCATCAAGTTCTGCTTTCAGTTCTTCTTTTAATTCGTCATCCAACATATCAGATTTTGATATAGCAATAAGTCGTTCTTTATCCAAAAGTTCCGGATTGTATCTACGTAACTCATCCAGTAAAATTTCATATTGCTCTTTGATGTCTGGAGCGTCTGCTGGAATCAAAAACAATAAGGTAGAATTGCGTTCTATATGACGTAGAAAACGATGTCCAATACCTTTTCCTTCGGCAGCTCCTTCGATAATTCCAGGAATATCTGCCATCACAAAAGTTTGAAAATCTCTGTATTCAACAATTCCAAGATTAGGCTTTAGTGTGGTAAACTCATAATCTGCAATCTTAGGTTTTGCCGCTGTAATCACAGATAAAAGTGTGGATTTACCAGCATTAGGGAAACCGACTAATCCCACATCTGCCAATACTTTTAACTCCAAAGTAATATCGTGCTGCTGCCCTTCTATCCCAGGCTGAGCATATCTAGGAGTTTGATTGGTGGCACTTTTAAAATGCCAGTTTCCTCTACCTCCCATTCCTCCTTCAGCCACGATGTACTCTTGACCATCTTCTGTAATTTCGGTGATTACATTTTGGGTTTCTGTATCTCGGATTACCGTTCCCAACGGGACATCTATAAAGATATCTTCCCCATCGGCTCCGGTACTTCTATTTTTACTACCATGTCCACCATGTCCAGCTCTGAAGTGCCTTTTGAATTTGAGGTGATACAAGGTCCACATATTAGAATTTGCACGTAAGACAATATGTCCTCCTCTACCCCCATCTCCACCGTCGGGTCCACCTTTTTGGATATACTTTTCGCGATGCAAATGCACAGATCCCTTACCTCCGTTTCCGGAAGTAACGTGTAGTTTTACGTAATCTACAAAATTCCCTTCAGTCATAGTTCAATACTTAATCTTTCTAGATCAGGATCGTTAATCTATTTGTATACCTTTTATATCTTTTAAAACTATGATAAGTTATCTATAGTCTTGCTTAGTCTATCTGTAATTTCTTCGATAGCTCCAACTCCATCCACACCAAAGTACTTACTTTGTTTCTGATAATAGTTCTTCAGGATTGCAGTCTCGTCGTAATATACTTTGATACGGTTTCTAATTACTCCTTCATCTGCATCATCCGCTCTTCCAGAAGTTTTTCCTCTCTCTAATAATCGATTTACCAATACCTCATCATCTACTTCTAGAGCAATCATGGCACTTACTTCTGACCCTTTATCTTCTAACAATGTAGCTAATGAATCTGCTTGTGCTTCAGTTCTTGGAAAACCATCAAAAATAAAACCGTTAGCTTCAGGATTTTTTTCTACCTCAGCATTCAGCATATTAATGGTAACTTCATCAGGAACCAATTGTCCTTTATCGATATATGATTTAGCCAGTGTACCTAATTCGGTTGCATTTTTGATATTGTACCGAAATACATCTCCTGTAGAAATATGCACCAGGTTGTATTTTTCTTTCAAAACTTCTGCTTGGGTTCCTTTTCCTGCTCCCGGAGGACCGAATAGCACTAAATTTGTCATTTTATTCATTTTTAATTGGTAAACATCTGTAAGATTACGACCTAATCCATTATAATCCAGACCATATCCCACAATAAACCGATTTGGGATTGTGATCCCAACATAATCGATGGTAATCTCTTTGGTATATACTTCTTCTTTAAAAAACAGGGTAGCAATCTTAACCGTTTTACAGCCCTTATCCTTCAACATTTGTGTAAGAACTTCTATGGTATTTCCCGTATCTACTATATCTTCTAGAATCACTACTGTTCTATCAGATACATCTTCATCTAATCCTATGAGTTCCTGTACCTTGTTTGTAGTTTGCGTACCTTGGTAAGAAGCCAGCTTTACAAAACTAACTTCACAATCACCTTCATATCTTTTGAGCACTTCAGAAAAGAACATAAATGCTCCGTTAAGCACCCCAATAAACAATGGGGTTTTGCCTTCAAAGTCTTGATTAAGGTCCTTAGATAGCTTGTCTATTGCCGTAGTAATTTGATCTTCAGCAATAAATGGAACGAATTGTAGATCGTGCAACGTAATCATGCTATCTTTTTAGGTTTCGGTGATCTTCCTTTTTTTATTAAAGCGGCAAAGATAATGATAAATACACTTTGACTACACTATTTAACCGCTATAATTATGGTAAATCCTTCTGAAAAAATTATTTTTGCGTTTTTAAGCCAAAAAATACCCCAATAATGACAAACTTTTTTTCGTCAAAATTTAAGCTCGGAATTCTGGGAGGAGGACAATTAGGAAAGATGATGCTGTATGAAACCAGAAAGTATGATATCAAGACATTTGTTCTTGATCCTAATCCAGAGGCACCTTGCAAAGTGGGTTGTGATCACTTTCAACAAGGTAGTCTTATGGACTATGATACTGTATATAATTTCGGAAAAAAGGTGGATGTACTCACCTTTGAAATCGAAACCGTAAATATTAAAGCCCTTGCACAATTAGAGAAAGAAGGAAAAAAGGTATACCCAAGTTCAAAAACACTAGAAAATATTCAAAACAAAGGACGTCAAAAGTTATTTTATCAAAAATACCATATCCCTACCGCTCCTTTTGTTGTATTCTCTAATAAAGCACATTTGGCAGAAGGGATTACCAATAACAAAATCAGACTTCCATTTGTATGGAAAAGTACGCAAGGGGGGTATGATGGTAAAGGTGTATCTATTATAAAGACAGGTGCAGATCTAGCAAAATTACCCGATGTAGAATGTATTGCAGAAGAAATGGTTAATTTCAAAAATGAATTGGCCGTTATTGTAGTACGTAACCCGAGCGGGGAGATTAAAACCTATCCGGTGGTAGAAATGGAATTTCATCCAGAAGCAAATCAGGTAGAATATGTGATTTGTCCAGCTCGAATTGATGATAAAGTGGCTCAAAAAGCCATAACTGTAGCTCAAAAAGTTTCTGAATCTTTTGAACATGTAGGTATCCTAGCAGTAGAAATGTTTCAGACTCAGGAAGATGAAATTCTGGTCAACGAAGTAGCACCAAGGCCTCATAATAGTGGTCATTATAGTATCGAAGCGAGTTACACCAATCAATTTGAACAGCATATCAGAGCAATTCTAGATTTACCCCTTGGAGCCACAGAAAGTAAGGTTGGCGGAATTATGGTTAATTTGGTAGGTGCCGAAGGCTACGCCGGAGACGTTGAGTATGAAAATATCGAAAAAATAATGCAGATGAGAGGGGTTACTCCTCATATCTACGGTAAACAGCAAACGAGACCGTTTAGAAAAATGGGACACGTTACCATTATCAATGAAGATATTAATGAAGCTAGAAAGATTGCTGAAAAAGTAAAAAACACCATTAAGGTGATTAGTAAATAAATTTTAAAAAGCATTTTTATTAATAATAGCAAACAGAATTAATCAATGAGCAAGGTAGGAATTATTATGGGTAGTACCAGTGACATGCCCGTTATGGAAAAGGCCGTAGAAGTTTTACAAGGTTTTGATATTGAAGTAGAAGTTGATATCGTTTCGGCGCATAGAACACCTGAAAAACTATTTGATTATGCCCAAAATGCTCATACCAGAGGTATCAATGTGATTATTGCAGGTGCTGGCGGAGCTGCACATCTACCAGGTATGGTCGCCTCTCTTTCTCCACTTCCTGTAATTGGTGTTCCGGTAAAATCTAGAAATTCTATCGATGGATGGGATTCTGTATTATCTATACTTCAGATGCCAGGTGGAGTTCCAGTGGCTACGGTAGCATTAGACGGCGCGCTCAATGCAGGGATTCTGGCTGCACAAATTATTGGTGCTCAAGACAAATGTGTGTTAGACAAAATAGTAATCTACAAAGAGGGGTTAAAGCAAAAAGTTATCCAAGGAGCAAAGGACATAAAGAAGTAAAATTTACACCCATTTTTTGCGCATAAAAAAAGAGTCACTTTTCAGTGACTCTTTTAAATATTAGGTCTTACAAAGGAATATAACAATATTTATTAACCAACTTAAATATATTACACAAAAAAATTCATCGTAAGACCATACTCTTAAAACCTAGTACAAAGGTAAAACCTTACTTTGATTACACAATAAAAGTAATAAAAACTTATTAACAATTTTCGATAAAACACGTATTTTATCGACAAAATTCATATAAGGACGTCTTTAAAATTTAATTTGATCGAAAAAGCATACAATTTTTTCGATTTTTACAAGTAAAAATCATACTAATAAAATAAAAAGAGCTGCAATTTTTTGCAGCTCTTTCAATATATTTGGTCTACGTAATGAAAAATAATTATTAACATCCATACCCCTGATACAATAATGTAGCTATTCTCATTACAAGACCATCACTAATAAACCTAATCCAAAACTAGGTGAATAAAGATTAGTGAAAGCCAAAATTGATGAAATCAATCCTTCATTTATCGATAAAATACACTATTTTTCGACAAACGAACTTGATAAAAATGTACAACAAGAAATTACTATAAATAATGAATAATCCGTTACTAGAATATTTTGATCAGGCACCTTTTTCAAAAATAAAATCTGAACATTTTCTTCCTGCAATAAAGAATGGAATCGCAAAAGCCCGTAAAGAAATTGATACTATTGTTGATAATGAAGACGCCCCCACCTTTAACAATACGATAGAAGCTTTGGATTACAGTGGTCAGCTTTTGGATAGAGTAACCAGTGTATTTTTTAACCTAAATAGCGCTGAGACTAATGAAGAAATTCAAAAAATCGCCCAAGAATCCTCTCCATTGTTATCTGAATTTAAGAACGACATTTCGTTAAATGAAAAGTTATTCAAAAAAATAGAGGTTATATATCAACAAAAAGACAGTCTTGATTTAAATCCAGAACAGCAAACATTACTCAAAAAGAAGTACAAATCATTCTCTAGAAATGGAGCCAATCTTCCCGAAAATAAAAAAGAACAACTACGGGATATTGATATGAAACTTTCTAAATTAAGCTTGAAATTTGGAGAGAATGTTCTTGCAGAAACCAATAAGTTTGAAATGCTTATTACAAACGAATCGGAGTTATCAGGACTTCCTGATGGAGCCAAGGAAGCTGCAAAGGCCATGGCAGAAGCCAAAGACAAAAAAGGCTGGTTATTTACCTTGGATTATCCTAGTTATGTCCCTTTTATGACATATGCCGATAATAGAGACCTTCGTAAAAAACTTTCTATAGCTTTTGGATCAAAAAGCTTCAAAAATGACGATGTAGACAACCAGGATATTGTTTTACAAATTGCGAATTTAAGACATCAAAGAGCACAACTATTAGGGTACGATTCTCATGCACATTTTGTATTGGAAGAAAGAATGGCCGAAACACCCGAAAAAGTATTCTCCTTCCTTAATGACATTCTGAAAAAAGCAAAACCTGCTGCCGAAAGAGAATTTCAACAATTAACCAATTTTGCAAAACAACTAGATGGCATAGACGCTTTGCAAAAATGGGACGGAGCCTATTATTCTGAAAAGTTAAAACAACAACTTTTTGATCTTAACGACGAAAAACTGAAGCCTTATTTTAAGCTTGAAAACGTAATCAACGGAGTGTTTGAAGTGGCTTCCAAATTATTTGGACTTCGTTTTGAAGAAGTAAATACCATAGATCGTTATCACGACGAAGTAAAAACATACGAAGTATTTGACCTTGACGGCAATTTTATCTCGCTGTTTTATGCAGATTTTCATCCAAGACCTGGTAAGCGAAATGGAGCCTGGATGACTTCGTACAAATCTCAAATGAGAGAAGAACAAAAGAATATACGACCACATGTTTCGATAGTATGTAATTTTACCAAACCCACACCTAGTAAACCTTCTTTACTAACCTTTAATGAAGTAACCACCTTGTTTCATGAGTTTGGTCATGCACTGCATGGTATGCTAGCCAATACTACGTACCCCAGTCTTTCGGGAACTAGTGTATTTTGGGATTTTGTAGAGTTACCAAGTCAAATTCTAGAAAACTGGTGCTACGAAAAAGAAACTCTGGAATTGTTCGCAAAGCATTACGAAACCGGAGAAGTAATCCCAATGGAGTTGGTACAGAAAATCAAAGAATCTGCAACTTTTATGGAAGGTATGGCAACTCTTCGACAATTAAGTTTTGGACTACTGGATATGTCTTGGCACGCTCAGGATCCAAGTGAAATTACAGATGTAAAAGCACATGAGAAAAAAGTATTTGCCGAAACATCAATGTATCCAGATGTAGCAGAAAATTGTATGAGCACGGCATTCTCACATATTTTTCAAGGGGGATACTCTGCAGGTTACTACTCCTATAAATGGGCAGAAGTACTGGACGCGGATGCGTTTGAATATTTTAAGGAAAACGGAATATTTAACAAAGAAATTGCCACACGCTTTCAAGATCATGTTTTATCCAAAGGAGGAACCGAAAATCCTATGGAGTTATATAAACGGTTTCGCGGACAAGAACCTAAACCTGAAGCTTTGTTAAAGCGAGCAGGATTAATAAAGTAATTACATTATATAGAAAAGGTGCTTCAATATTTTTTGAAGCACCTTTTTTATGCTCTGGACCTTATTGAATAACTATTTTTTGTGTCAAAGAATCCTCTCCTTTGGTTTCCAGAGTGATCAAATACACTCCCGCTTGTAGAGATAATTGTTTGGCAGAAATTGTATTGGTGCCAGAAGTCAACTCCATATGCTTGATCTCTCTGCCTAATAGCGTATGTATCGAAGCATGAACAGCAGTTGAAACTTTTGTAGGCATATTGATGGTAAAGCTATCCGTAGTTGGATTTGGAGTAATTTTTACTGCTGCCAAAATTCCCTCGCCTTCTGTTCCCAAAACTGGAGTAATATCTCCAAAGTCAATCCTTTCTTTTAAAGCACCCGAACAAGAACCTTCATATATTTTCACATTAGAAAACACAGAAGTATTACCACTTCCGGCATCATTATCGTTAACAAATACCAAACGATTCATAGTTCCTGTATAAAAAGTCCCCACAGGAATAGTATATGTTGTAGTACCACTGGAGTAATTGTCATAATTAGTCACTCCATAATTTTGTGACCCGTGAACTTTGAAATATCTAGAAGAAGTCAAACTGTTATCATCTTCAAAACCGATTCCATGAATTTCTCCCTGATTGCTGCTGCTAAACTCAAATTCTATTACTGTCGATGCAGTCACTACATAATCATATGCTATAGATTTCCAGGTATTATTTTGTAAAGACAGCCCTGATCCGCCATTAACCACAGAAAAATCACCTGCATTGTCCTGATTAGAGAATGAGGAAACCGTAAAATCATTAAAATTTAAAGCCGTACAGTTACCAGGACCAGGATCTACACCAGACTCAGTTAATTTCACATCATCTACTGCAACGTCTCCTTGCCAACTATTTCCTGTAACCGTATTGAAACGTAACTGTATCGTTGATCCGATATAGGATGCAAGATCAACAGAAGCATCATTCCAGGCACTTCCCTGGTCTCCAGATTGAGCAAATACACTTGTCCATGATGTACCATTATCAGCACTTACTTCTACTGCCAAGTTTCCTACTGCACTTCCTTGCATATGGTATTTGAAACTAAAAGTTGCCGAAGATAAAACGCTCAAATCAAAACAGGGAGATGTAAGAATAGCCTGCTTATTAGGAAAGCCTGTTCCATTTCCAGAAGCTTCTACATATATATAAGAAGAACCTTCGGCAGCATTGTTTGGCCCTGTGCCATTAGAAGGTGTTCCATTACTATCTGCTGTCCAGTTCAAATCATCGCTAGTGGATTGCACCCAACTTCCTACATTACTTTCAAAACCTTGTTGATACGGATAAGTAGTGATACTGGTGGCACATGTATCTCCACCTCCTGGACCTCCTGACACTCCGTTGGAAATTTCTATTAAATATTCCAGAGCCAGCTTAGCAAATTTGGCTGAGTGGGTTGCATTTGGCGTAGGTGATCGATCAAAGGTATCTCTTGTCGTATGGATATGAGGATTGTGTTCACCAAATCTTGCTTCAAAAGGAAAGGTAACGGGATATCCTTCTTGTGCCCAGCTATAATGGTCTGAACATCCATAATTACATTGAGAAGTACCATAGGTAATCTTGTGTGTACCTGAAGCATTATAATGATTCAATAAGCTGATCATAAAATCGTTTAAGGTATCATCGTTATAAGAGTCCGTAGAAATAAAAGCATCGTTTGTAGATCCTTTGTAGTTGGTCATATCCAACTGCATATAACTCACCACATTGACATTACGACTTCGGTAGTCCTCGGCAATCTCTCTAGATCCTCTTAATCCCACCTCTTCTGCGGCAAATGCCATAAATTCGATCGTTCTTTTGGGTGTAAAATTCATAGAAAACAATACGCGAGCTGCTTCAGTAATAGTTGCAATTCCAGAGGCATTATCATCTGCTCCTGGTGCATTTGCATTGTTGCCTCCAGCGGTAGAATCTGCATGTCCTCCTAGCACAACAAATTCATCCGGTTTTTCTGAACCGGTGATCGTCATTACCAACGATGGCATTGCAGTACTTGTGTGTTCTACTACTCTTACCGAAACATCACTACGCCCACCTGCAATACTTTCCCACTTGGTTTTTAGGTCCAAAATAGCTTGTCGTGCAGTGTTGGTGGTATGATAACGTGTGCCGTAATTTTCCCACTCCTGAATTTGATCAGCAATATTAAGATTGTTCACTAAATCCAGACTTTGCCTTACCAAAGCATCTTGAGTAATAGCGTAACTCATCTTTTGCTGAACGGTATTCGACATTTTGGAGATAGCCCCAATTGCCGCGATGGCTTTTTTGGCCGAACTTTCATAAACAAATCCAGGACCATGTACCAATACTTTGTGATGTAGCTCTTCTGCAGCTTTATCACTGAGTTTTACAGCGCTGTAGCCATTGGCAGATTTCAGAATTTGAATATCATCTGGATGATTTAACAATAGATCTTTTGCATCATTGGTTTGCATTGTTGCAAAAAACATGTCTTTGGTTTGTTGGGCATAGCTATGCGAAAAGAGTAAGCATAGCAACCCTACTGAAATAATTAGGTTTAATTTTTTCATTATAAGTACGAGTTTGTGTTAGTACTATAACTTACACAAAATCAACACATAACAAAAACGGAGGAGCCACAAAATAATAACTGTATTCACCTAGAAAAATTCTTCAAAAAAGGTCTTTACAGCACCAAACTTTCAATGTTTTTTGAAAGTTTGATATTTTTTGTATATTTGTCCTATGAAATACGATGACGCAAAAAGTAAATTTATTTCGACCTGGGGTTCCCTGGGAACCTTATGGGGAATCAATAAAGCCATGGCACAAATCCATGCATTGTTATTAATTTCTCCAGAACCACTTTCTATGGAAGATATCATGGAAGAACTGCATATCTCCAGAGGAAATACTAGTATGAATCTTCGTCAACTGATGGACTGGGGAATCGTTTTTAAGGAAAACAAAATTGGAGAACGCAAAGAGTTCTTCACCTCAGAAAAAGACGTTCAAGAATTAGCACGACAAATTGCTAAGGAAAGAAGCCGAAGAGAGCTACAACCAACTATCAAGATTTTGAATGATGTCTCGAACATAAAGGATGATGGTACGGATAAAACCAAAGAGTTAATCAAACAGACCAAAGCATTACACGAAATGGCAGAGACGCTAGACATTATGATGAACAAGGTGGTGGGCCAAGGAAACAACTGGATTACAAAAGCATTGGTAAAATTGGTTAAATAAAACAATAATGCATTTCAAGTAAAGGAGCATAGGCCTCCTTTTATTTTTCAATATAAGTTTCAATATTTTTTGAAAGTTTTAAATTAACAAAACATGGAAACATATATCCCAAACTGGATTATTATTACCGCTGGAGCTGGTCAAATATTTACAGCATTGATCTACCCATACATCCGCCTTCAGGTGTTTGATTGGTACAACGATGTGAAACAACTAAAACCCCTAAATCAAGAAATCGCAAAGACCTATGGTAGATACATTCAAGGGTTAAACTTTTCTTTTGGATTGATTGCGATACTACTCACGACACATCTTAAAGAACAATCTGTACTTGCAATAGCCTTAACTGGACTTATTGCAGCCTACTGGATAGGAAAAGTAGCTACTCAGGTCGCCTACTACCCTATGTACGACATTCCTCAGAAAACGATCTTTAAAATAGGGAGTTATTTTATGAATTGTCTTTTCGTACTATTCGCCATTGTCAATACACTATTACTTATCCATAATTGCGTTGGGTATTTTAACATCTAAATTCAATATTATGAGCATCATTTCCATTACAGAAAGACGAAGACAAAAACGATCAGCTTCAAAGCAGAACATTACTACTTTTTATAATGAAGCCACCGAAGACTATGAATTTTGGAGTAAAGATTTTAATATGCATTTTGGATATTATATCCCATTCAAAACTAGTCTATTGAAAAGAGATACTATGCTTAATGAGATGAATCGTCAGGTATTCAATCGATTGCAAGTTCCTAAACGCAATTCTTTGGTAGTTGATTTAGGATGTGGTATAGGCGGTACTATGAGGTATGGACTCCGCCAATATCCTTTATTACGTATCATAGGGATCACCTTATCCCCTTTTCAGGTTAGAGAGGGAAACAAGCGATTAGCCAATATGAACGGACTTATTCTAGAAGAAAACTATCATAATACATCTTTCAAAAACAATTCTGTAGATGCTGCTTATGCTATAGAAAGCTTATGTCATTCTGGACATAACTACCTTGCATTAAAAGAAGCTCATCGTATACTAAAACCAGGTGCTAGATTAGTAATAGCAGATGCTTTTCTTAAAAAAGAAGAAACCCAGTTATGTATAGGAAGTAATTATTGCTACAAACAACTATGTCGAGGATGGAGTCTACAAGGATTAGGGAGCATTCAACAAGTACAAAACCGTTTGAAAGAATTGGGATTCTCTAAAATAACAATTAACAACGTCTCCCATCGAGTAGCACCTTCCGTTTTGCATGTGCCGTTTGCTATAACCGGTTTTATGCTAAAAAAGCTTTTCAAAAAACAACCCTTAAAACCACAAAGCATTAAAAATTTAAAAGGCTCTTTGTTTGCCTTACTGTCCGGATTACATTTTAAATCATTTGGATATTATATCATAACTGCAGAAAAGTAAAAAGATGACCAAATTGCAATTTAAAACTTTGATCCATTCGCCCATCAACCAGGTTTTTGATCTATCGAGAAATATTGATTTTCATATGCTTTCTGCAAAACAAACAAATGAAAAAGCTATAGCAGGAAGAACATCTGGATTAATAGAACTGAACGAAACTGTAACTTGGCGAGGGAAGCATTTTGGTTTTCACCTACACCACAAAAGCGTTATTTCTCAATTCAATTATCCATATTCATTTACTGACGAAATGCTGCAGGGAAAGTTCGAATACTTTAAACATCAACATCATTTTAAGGAAGTAGCAAATGGTACTCTCATGACCGACATTGTAGAATATGATGTACCATATGGTCTAGTAGGACGTATTTTCGATTATTTTTTATTAAAAAAACACTTAACTCAATTCCTTAAAAAACGGAATCATTCTCTAAAATTTTATTTAGAAACAAACTGTAAGGTTGAAATAAAAACAACTACTTAATACACATTCTGTAAAGCATATATTAATATTCAACTTTTTATCCTATTTTTGGTGAATACAACAATAGATACGATCATGTCAACAAACACCATAGACCCCACTACATGGGTTGATAAATACAGTGATTATCTGTTTAACTACACCATCGTAAGAGTTGATGACAAGGAAATAGCGCAGGATTTGGTTCAAGAGACTTTTTTTGCAGGCCTGAAATCAATGAAAAACTTCAAAGGTGAAGCTAGTGAGCGCACCTGGCTGATATCGATACTGAAAAGAAAAATTATTGATCATTATAGAAAGATTAATAGTAATAAAGGTAAGGCAGAGGTTAGAATCAACTACACCGGAGATAGTGAAACCGAAGGTGATTGGCTGGAAGAACGTGTTGCTGATCCTTTTGACAAAAATGCAGAAGGTGATATTGAGAATGAAGAATTAGGGATGGCAATCCATAATTGCTTAGGAAAATTACCTGAAAAGCAAGCTTCCATTTTCAAAATGAAAACGATACAAGGTTTCGATACAGAAGCCATTTGTAATGAATTTGATATAACCGCGTCTAACCTGTGGGTAATCATCCATCGTGCTCGTACGGCCATGGCTGAATGCCTTGAAAAAGATTGGTTTTAAGTAAAATGAAAAAGGGAAACAAAATTTTCGTAAGCTGTTCTGATGCAAATCATTTTTGTGACAAAAATCAGTATAAAGAAGCCTCTTTATGGGAAAAAATAAGGCTGAGTTTACATCTTATATATTGTAGAGCTTGTAGAAAGTATTCTGCTAACAATAATAAATTAAGTAAGCTGGTAAAAGACCCTAAAGTAATTAGCATGGAACAAAATGTAAAGAATGCTATGAAAGAACGACTAAAACAAAAAATGAGTGAATAAGATTCTTTCCCCCCAGAAAGAATGTAGATTTTATATAACAAACGCCCCCTAAAATAAAAAAAGAACAAAAATTGTAATGAGCACTTCTACATCAAATAGACTATTTGTATCCTGTGAGGAAGCAAAACATATCTGTGACAAAAATCAGTATGGAGAGGCTTCGTTCATGGAAGTTATCAAACTTAACATACGTTTGATATATTGTAAGGTAACCAGAGCGTATTCAAGAAGGAATACCAAGCTTACCAAAACAATGAAAAAAGCTGAAGTACAAACTATAAGCTCTTCCCAAAAGGAAGAAATGAAAAAACTTCTGGAAAAAGAGTTAAGCAAATAGTTCTTTTAGTATCAGCAAAATAAGTAACCACATTACCGGAACACTTTCTACCCAAAAAGAACAGTAATATTCTGATTGTTTCTTATCGGTCCCCCAAAGAAACAATAAACTGATGGTAGTGACCAAAATGGTACTTAAAATTTCTATCGGAGACAATTCATCTTTAATAGCAGTTAGTAATAAAAACAACACTAATAAGGCGCTCCCGAACACCTTGGTTTTGGTGATTCCAATTTTTTGAGGCACAGTTACTAGCTTCTCATCATCATATTCCAGGTCTCTTATCTCAAAAGGAAGCATCATCACTACGATAAACAAAAAGCGTTGTATCATTTCTATGGACATATCAAAACTTATAGCCTCCTCGGCATAAGTTAGAGGCACCAAAACTGTGATCCCCGCCCAAACGATCGCAATGATAAAAATTTTGATCCCCGCTACACTCCTTAAGTTCTTTTTATTTGGAAAAACCGGAACCGTATAAAGCACTGTCAACAAAATAAAGGGAATCATATACAACAAAGTATCTCTGGAAACATCAAAAGCGAGATATAAAAATACCAAAAGTGATCCCCAGGTAAGTATCTGAATACCCTTCATAGACTTGTTTAATCGTCTATGATACAATTTGGAAACCTTTGAATATTTCACAAAATTGTAGGCTGCTATAGCTCCAAAAAAACTAAAAAGAAGAAAAGCATAGCGTTCTGAAACACCGAGCTTTATAAAGGTAATTTGTACCAAAGCACAAATAGCTAATGCAACATGAATACTACCGTTAATATAAAATTGAAATAGGCTTTTTAAGGTTTTCACACTGTAAATTTAGGGTAATCTGTTAATAACACTCGAAAATGGTTAAAAACTTGGCACGGTCGAGTTAATTAATTGTGAAATTTTTAGCAATTAAATATGTACTTTTGCCGTCTGAATCTCAACTGTTTTTTTAGCTATGAAAACTGACTCATTTAAACTGCGTCATATAGGCCCTTCAGAGAAGGATCTGGACAGCATGTTAAACACTATCAAAGCTGATTCGATGGAACAACTGGTATATGAAACTGTTCCTGATGATATTCTTTTAAAAAATCCATTGAATCTGGATGCTGCGATGAGTGAACAAGAATATTCTGCTCACATACAGAAATTATCCTCAAAAAATAAAGTTTTTAAATCCTATATCGGTTTAGGATATCACGAAGCTTGTTTACCAGCTGTTATTCAGCGTAATATTCTCGAAAATCCGGGATGGTATACCGCTTATACTCCTTATCAGGCCGAAATCGCACAAGGAAGATTAGAAGCATTATTGAATTACCAAACCATGATCTGTGATCTTACAGGTATGGAATTGGCCAATGCATCTTTGCTGGATGAGAGTACAGCGGCAGCAGAATCAATGACAATGCTTTTTGCGGTACGTTCTAGAGCCCAGAAAAAAAATGGAACCAACAAGTTTTTTGTTTCCGAAGAAATTCTACCTCAGACACTTTCTTTATTAAAAACCCGTGCAATTCCATTAGGTATTGAGTTGGTAATAGGTGATCACCAGCAATTTGATTTCTCTGAAGATTTTTACGGTGCTATTCTACAATATCCTGGTAAATCAGGACAGGTATATGATTATGCCGGTTTTATAGAAAAAGCACATCAATCTGAAATAAAAGTAGCTGTTGCAGCTGATATTCTAAGTTTGGTAATGCTAAAATCTCCTGGAAGTATCGGTGCAGATGTGGTAGTAGGAACTACACAACGTTTCGGTATTCCTTTAGGATACGGAGGACCACACGCAGCATACTTTGCTACAAAAGAAGAATTTAAAAGAAATATCCCTGGACGTATTATCGGAGTCACTCAAGATACTGATGGCAACCGAGCGCTAAGAATGGCGTTGCAAACCAGAGAACAACATATCAAACGGGACAAAGCTACATCTAATATTTGTACTGCCCAGGTACTCCTGGCTGTTATGGCAGGTATGTATGCGGTTTACCATGGTCCGGAAGGATTAACATATATTGCAAACAAAGTAAACACTCTAACTACTCAATTGAGTGTTGCAGTAGAAAAATTAGGGTATCAACAGCTTAATACTGCCTATTTTGATACTATCCGTATTGCTGCTGATGCAAAAGAAATTCAGCAAATCGCCGTGGAGCATGAAGTAAACTTTTATTATCCTGATGCGAATACGGTTTCAATTTCAATCAACGAAGCTACCACAGTAAAAGATATTAATACCATCATTGCCATCTTTGCCAAAGCAAAAGGCACAGCAACGATTGCTATTGATGAGCATGTTACAACTGGTTTTGATGTAACTGTCAAGAGAGATACTGAGTTTTTGACTAATGAAGTATTTAATACGTACCACTCTGAAACGGAGTTGATGCGTTATATCAAAAAGTTAGAGCGTAAAGACCTTTCTTTGAATCATTCTATGATTCCTCTAGGTTCTTGTACAATGAAACTTAACGCTGCTTCAGAAATGTTGCCGTTAAGCAATCCGCAATGGGGGAACATTCACCCATTTGCTCCGTTGAATCAGGCAGAAGGTTATCAGATCGTTCTTAAAAAGCTGGAAGATCAACTTAATGAGATTACAGGTTTTGCTGCCACTTCATTGCAGCCTAACTCTGGCGCTCAAGGAGAGTTTGCCGGTCTAATGGTGATAAGAGCCTATCACGAATCTCGTAACGATCATCACAGAAACATTTGTTTGATTCCTTCATCAGCTCATGGAACAAACCCTGCTTCTGCTGTAATGGCGGGAATGAAAGTAGTGGTTACCAAAGCTACCGAAGAAGGAAACATCGATGTTGATGATTTGAGAGAAAAAGCGCTTCAGCATAAGGATAACTTAGCTGCACTTATGGTTACGTATCCTTCTACTCATGGAGTATACGAATCGGCAATAAAAGAAATTACCAAAATCATTCATGATAATGGTGGACAAGTATATATGGATGGAGCCAATATGAATGCACAGGTAGGACTCACCAATCCTGGAGCTATTGGAGCCGATGTTTGTCACCTTAATTTACATAAAACATTTGCTATTCCACATGGAGGAGGTGGCCCTGGAGTGGGTCCAATTTGCGTTGCAAAACAATTGGCACCATTCCTTCCTAGTAATCCTATCATACCAACGGGAGGAGAAGAAGCAATAACGGCTATATCTAGTGCCCCTTGGGGTTCTGCATTGGCTTGTTTGATTTCTTACGGATATATTACTATGCTTGGAGCCAAAGGATTAAAAGAAGCTACCGAGTATGCTATTCTTAATGCCAACTATATTAAAGAACGTTTAGACGGACATTATGATGTGTTATACACTGGTGAGCGAGGAAGAGCTGCACACGAAATGATTGTGGACTGTAGACCTTTTAAAGCAAATGGAATAGAAGTTACCGATATTGCAAAACGATTAATGGATTATGGATTTCATGCACCTACGGTATCCTTCCCTGTAGCTGGAACGATAATGATCGAGCCTACAGAAAGTGAAAGTAAAGCAGAACTAGATCGTTTCTGTGACGCTATGATATCTATACGTCAAGAGATCGCTGAAGCCAGCAAAGACAATCCTAACAATGTGATGAAAAATGCGCCTCATACTATGAGAATGCTTACTTCAGATCAATGGGATTTCCCGTATAGCAGAGAGCAAGCGGCTTATCCCCTATCTTATGTTGCGGATAATAAATTCTGGCCAACGGTACGAAGAGTAGATGATGCATACGGAGATCGCAACCTTATTTGTACTTGTACTCCTATCGAAGAATATATGGAAGCAGAAGCTTAATTAAAAGTTTAGATAGTAAAAAGAGGCAACAAAAAGTTGCCTCTTTTTTTTAATACCAACATAATGAGAGATATTTCTTCAAGACAAGATATTGAGCATATAATGCAAACTTTCTATACCGAAGCACTTGTTGACCCTATAATCGGGGATTTCTTTACCAAAATAGCCCGTCTACATCTTGAAGAACATTTACCAGAAATTACTGACTTTTGGGAACAACAGTTATTTAGAAAAGGGCGCTATCAAAAAAATGTATTACAAATCCATTTAGATCTTAATGGCAAAAAGAAGTTTGAAGAAATTCATTTTCAAACCTGGCTTGCTTTATTCAATAAAGCTATTGATCAAAACTTCGAAGGAGACCTTGCCAATCTGATGAAAACAAGAGCACTTTCTATCGCTACTGTGATGCGTATAAAAATGCAGTAAAAAGCAAATTATCAGGGGTTTTCATGCAAAAACCTAAGGTTGGGCATCGTAATTTTTATTATGCATGCATAGCAAAAAAGATTGTATTACCTATCTTATGTATTCAATAGGAAAAGGAATACAATGAACATTAAGATAACCGGCACAGGAAGCTACATACCAGCACTAATAGAGCAAAACGAGGATTTTTTAAGTCATCAGTTTTTGAACGCAGATGGTACCGAAATACATCATCCAACTTCAGTAGTCATTGAAAAATTCAAAAAAATCACTGGTATTGAAGAGCGTAGATATGCTTCTCAAGAACAAAATACCTCTGATCTGGCCTTTCTATCCGCAAAAGCAGCCATAAAAGACTCAGAAGTTGACCCTGAAACTTTGGACTATATCATTGTAGCACACAACTTTGGCGATGTAGACAAAAATACTTCGCAAGCCGATACAGTTCCTAGTCTAGCCGCAAGAGTTAAACACAAATTGCAAATCAAAAACCCATATTGTGTCGCCTATGATTTGTTGTTTGGTTGTCCCGGTTGGATAGAAGGGGTGATACAAGCGCAATCGTTTATCAAAAGTAAAATGGCTAAAAAATGCCTCATCATTGGGGCAGAGACTTTATCCCGAGTGATCGATGCACATGATCGGGATTCTATGATTTATTCTGATGGTGCCGGAGCTTCAATAATTGAGGTTTCTGAAGATAAAGGAGGTATCATTTCTTCGATAAGCGCATCCTACACCTTGGAAGAAGCCAACTTCTTATTTTTCGGAAAAACCTATAATCAAAATACTACCGACTCCAACAAATACATCAAAATGTACGGTAGAAAGATCTATGAATTTGCCCTAAATCATGTTCCAAAAGCAATGAAAGCTTGTTTAGATAAAACGGATGTTGGTATTGGTGATATCAAAAAAATACTTATCCATCAAGCTAATGAAAAAATGGATGAAGCCATTGTAAAACGGTTTTATGAGCTTTATGGAAAAGAAGTTCCTGAAAACGTGATGCCGATGAGCATACAAAAACTTGGTAATAGTAGTGTAGCCACTATTCCTACCCTCTATGATCTTATCCTAAACCATAAAATTGACGATCAAACCATTAATAAAGGTGATTATTTACTATTTGCCAGTGTTGGTGCCGGAATGAACATCAATGCCTTTCTATATCAGCATTAGATATTCATAAAAATATAAGAACAAGTGCAGCTAATCTTAGTAATTGTCTATTTTTACAGGCAATAATGCACTTATTACTATGTACGAAGGAACTTTTCCTCATAAACGCTATCAAAAAACGCTAGAATTCTTACGGAGTCACACCCCTGCCCCTTCCAACATTCTGGATCTTGGGGTACGAAACCCTTTTGTAGAATTCATGGAAAAAGAAGGATACACGGTCGCAAATACCACAGGCGAAGATCTGGATCTTGATACAACAGCTGTTATAAATGAGGGTTTTGATATGGTTACGGCTTTTGAAATTTTTGAACATCTAATAGCACCTTTCAATGTGCTTCGAGATATAAAGGCTAACAAATTAGTTGCTTCTATTCCATTAAAACTGTGGTTCTCTCCGGCATACCGCAGTAAGACTGATCCCTGGGACAGACACTATCACGAATTCGAAGACTGGCAATTTGATTGGTTATTAGAAAAGGCGGGGTGGAAAATCATTGCAAGAGAAAAATGGACACATCCGGTAAAAAAAATAGGATTCAGACCTTTGTTACGACTTTTTACTCCACGCTATTATATGGTTTATGCAGAAAGGATAACAGATTAAAAAATCAATAAAATTTGAAGGTTTATATCGTCATACCTGCTCATAACGAAGAACGCTTTATCGCCAAAACTTTGGATTCTTTGGTTTCGCAAACGCTACTACCTCAGAAGATCGTTGTGGTTAATGACAATTCTAATGACAATACCGAAGCTATCGTTACTGGTTATTCCGAGCAATATAACTTCATAACACAGATAAAAACTTCGGCTTCAGAACTTCATTTACCAGGTAGCAAAGTCATCAATGCTTTTTACAACGGATATGAAACATTAGATCAGGACTACGATATCATCTGTAAGTTTGATGCCGATTTGATTTTTCCCAACAATTATATAGAAAAAATGGTTTCTCATTTCGAATCCAATTCTAGAATTGGTATGGTGGGAGGTTTTTGTTTTATCCAGAAAAACGAAGAATGGGTGCTAGAGAATTTAACCAACAAAGATCATATCCGTGGGGCGCTTAAAGCGTATAGAAAAGATTGTTTTGCAGATATTGACGGATTAAAGACAGCAATGGGTTGGGACACCATAGACGAACTTCTAGCACAATATCATCATTGGGAGATCAAAACTGATGAACACTTAGCAGTGAAACATCTGAAACCGACTGGAAACACCTACAATCCCAAAGCAAAATACAAACAAGGAGAAGCTTTTTACAGAATGCGTTATGGGTTTTGGATTACCCTAATTGCCTCAATAAAGTTAGCATTGCTCAAAAAACGACCTATTCTTATCAAAGATTATATCACGGGCTTTTTTAAAGCCAAAAAAGAAAAGAAAACTTATCTTATATCTGCCAATGAAGGTAAGTTTGTCCGTGCATTACGATGGAAAAAAATTAGAAAAAAACTACTCTAACCCTTCTTCTCTTGAACCTCGTAAATGTTAAAATTAAACAAAAACAGACAGACTTGTCTGTTTTTTATCTATGTTTGTACCATGAAACATTCATTAATTAGGCAACATATCATTGAAACCGCATCTAATCTGTTTTATCGTAACGGATATAATCTAACCGGAATCAATGAAATTATCAAAGAAGCAGGCATTGCCAAAGCTACTTTGTACAATCATTTTGCTTCAAAAGAAGATATTTGCCTTGCCTATCTTCAATATAAGAACAGCACCTTTACCAAAGACATCAAAGATTTTGTAAATCAAGCTGAAGAAGGTAAGGATCAACTATATGCATTGTTTGGGTTTTTACAGAAATTCTTTGATCAGAAGGATTTTAATGGATGTTGGTGCTTAAATACCATTGCAGAACTCCCACATGGAAGCGAAAGAGTGCAACAGGAAATTCAGAAACAAAAAGAAGAATTTATCCAATTTATTAAGGCTTTAATCAATAAAAATTTGAGCCAAGCTACTGATCAAGAAGAAGAACTATTAGCGAGAAAGATTTATTTATTGTACGAAAGTGCAATTTCAGAAAGTAAACTACATCAAAGCAAATGGCCTATCGAGACGGGCCTGTCACTTTGCAGAAGTTTAGTAGCATAATTTTTTTTATCAAAAAAAGACAGACTTGTCTGTTCAATATTAACTTAAAACTATAAAACATGAACACATTTAGTAACAAAGTTGCCTTAGTCATAGGAGGAACTAGCGGAATCGGTAAAGCTACCGTACAAAATCTAATTAACGAAGGTGCAACGGTGCACGTAGTAGGAAGAAATACTGCAAAAATAGAAGACGCGGCCAACGTTATCAAACACAAGGTAGATATAACTAGTCAGGACAGTGTAAACGCCTTAATCAACAAAATTGAAAGTCTTGATCGTTTGGATCATCTGGTAAATGCTTCAGGAATCTTTGGACCGAAGTCATTTTTGGATCACACGGTAGCCGATTACGATTCGTATCAGGATCTTAACAGAGGGTTTTTCTTTATTACCCAAGCTGCTGCCAAGAAGATGAAAGAAAATCAGTACGGGTCCATTGTAAATGTAGGTTCTATGTGGGCTAAACAAGCGGTTAAGGCCACTCCGTCCTCTGCGTACTCCATGCAAAAAGCAGGTTTACATTCGCTTACGCAACACCTAGCGATGGAACTTGCTGATGAAGGTATACGAGTAAATGCGGTTTCTCCTGCGGTGGTAGAGACTCCTGTATACGATAGCGTGTTCGGAAGTGCCGAAGAAGCGAAAAAAGCATTGGTAGGTTTCAACAATTTCCACCCGATCGGAAGAAACGGAACCCCACAAGATATCGCGGATAGTATCACCTTTTTACTTTCTGACAAGGCATCTTGGGTAACTGGTGCTATTTGGGATACTGATGGAGGAGTAATAGCTGGTAGAAACTAATCTAAATTCGAATTACGCTATGTATGACATGAATAACCTAAAGCAATTAGGTCAACTTGGTAAAAATGCCGAAAAGGCAATGAAAGCATTTCAGGCTTTTGATAGTATTGCATTAGAAGAAGGTGCTATTCCGGTAAAATATAAAGAGCTAATGGCAGTTGCTGTAGCGTTAACCACACAATGTCCTTATTGTCTGGAAATCCATAAAAACAACGCCATAAAACATGGTGCAACTCAAGAAGAGTTGGCTGAAACTACATTTATTGCAGCTGCACTTAGAGCAGGTGCTGCAGTGGTCCATGGTACACATTTAATGGAAAAATAAAGCCAACTTTTATGCTAAAATAAAGAGTAAAGCTATACCACAGCTTTACTCTTTATTTTTAATTTTGAAATGCAATGAGAACAGACGTTACGATTATTGGGGCAGGGTTAACTGGGCTATTACTAGCATATAGACTGCAACAACACGGTATATCATTTACCGTTGTAGAAGCTCGAGATCGACTAGGAGGTCGAATACACACCACTTATACTCCCGATCATACTCCAATAGAAATGGGTGCCACCTGGTTAGGAACACAACATACCACTTTATTCAAACTACTACAGGAATTAAAAATTCCTGTTTTTGAGCAATCAATGGGAGGCATCACACTTTTTGAATCCTTATCTACTTCACCACCTCAACGCATTCAAATACCCGAAAACCAACCATCAAGTTATAGAATACAAGGAGGAACCAGTACATTGACACACCAACTGGCCAATACCATACCTGCAAACCACATAGCATTAGGTTGTAAAGTCAACGAAATTAGCTATGATGGGATCAATAGATGTATTGTAAAGACCGAAAACCAACAATTTACATCCAATAAAGTAGTATCTACCATTCCTCCAATGTTATTGATGAATACGGTAAAATTTACTCCCAACTTACCTAAAAACATAATCACTCTTGCCAACCAAACACACACATGGATGCGTGACTCCATAAAGGTAGGACTTTCTTTTTCTAAACCTTTTTGGAAAGAACATCAATATTCTGGTGCTGTTTTTAGTAATGTGGGACCGGTAACAGAATTGTATGATCATTCTAATTACGAAAACAACAAATACGCCCTAAAAGGTTTTATCAAAAATGAAATGCATCTCGACACTGCTAAAGAAAGACAAACCAAAGTTCTAAATCAGCTTCAAAAGATGTTTGGCAATGACATTCTTTCTTACACTTCATATCATGAAACCCTCTGGAGAAATGAAGCTTTCACCACGTTTGATGCAAATCAGTTTATTTTCCCACATCAAAACAACGGAAACCCAGCCTATCAAAATGGATTTTATGACAATAACTTCTACATCGCAGGATCAGAAACCTCTCCCCAGTTTGGAGGATATATGGAAGGAGCAGTAAGAAGCGCACAAAACACACTTCGACAACTTCTATAATTCCTTTTTTATCTAGACCGAAACCGACAATAACAAAAAAGTGAGCTACCTAAAGTTCGTCTATTCATTACCTCATGCAATTTGGACCGCAAATTTACGGTGGATATAAAAGCAAAACTTTAATGAAAGGTTAAATGCTAAGGATATTTTTTTTTCTATTTTAGCTTTTCTAATTGGGAATATATGTTTTATCTAGACGATATTGGTCGTTATTTTTTAATGTTAAAAGGAGTTTTTAGTCGCATGACTAAAGGTTCTGTTTTACGAAATTTAATATTTAAAGAAATAGACGACTTAATTATAGGATCCTTGGGTATAACAGTATTCCTTGCTTTCTTTATTGGTGCGGTAGTTGCTATCCAAACGGCACTTAACCTTACCAATCCTTTGATCCCCAAAAAACTGATCGCTTTTGCTTCTCGACAATCGGTGATTTTGGAGTTTGCACCTACTTTTATTTCGGTTATCATGGCAGGTAAAGTAGGGTCTTTTATTACTTCAAGTATTGGAACTATGCGGGTAACCGAACAAATTGATGCACTCGAAGTAATGGGTATCAATTCCTTAAACTACCTGGTATTTCCAAAAATCATAGCTATGCTCACCTATCCTTTTGTAATCGCTATTGCAATGTTTATCGGTATTGTTGGGGCTTATGTAGCCGGAGTATATGGAGGGTTTATATCGAGTACTGATTTTCTGATTGGATTACGAGAAGAGTTTATGCCGTTTCACCTTACCTATGCGTTTATAAAAACCTTTTTCTTTGCTTTTCTATTAGCTACCATTCCATCGTTTCATGGATATTATATGAAAGGAGGAGCATTGGAAGTTGGTAAAGCCAGCACTACAGCTTTTGTATGGACTACTGTGGTTATCATTATCTCTAATTATTTAATCACTCAATTATTACTTAGCTAATGATAGAAGTAAAAGGTTTACATAAAGGATTTAACGGAGAAGAGATTTTGAAAGGAATCACAACTACTTTTGATCGTGGAAAAACAAATTTGATCATTGGGCAAAGTGGTAGTGGTAAAACGGTTTTCCTGAAATGTTTATTAGGACTATTTACTCCAGAAAAAGGAACTATCTGTTATGACGGAGCAACGTATTCTGATTTGAACGAACAAGAACAAAGGGACCTTAGAGAACAAATGGGGATGGTATTTCAAGGGAGTGCATTATTTGATTCTATGACAGTAGAAGAGAATGTTATGTTCCCTCTTATGATGTTTACAAAACAGAGTAAAGAGGAAATGTTACACCGAGTACATGAAGTACTTCAGCGTGTTAATCTTGAAAACGCAGAGAAAAAGTTACCTTCTGAAATTAGTGGAGGAATGCAAAAGCGTGTTGCTATTGCCAGAGCAGTAGTAACCCAACCTAAATACTTATTTTGTGACGAACCCAACTCTGGTTTAGATCCAAGAACTGCTATCGTAATTGACAATCTAATAAAAGAACTCACTGAAGAGAATGATATCACTACGGTAATCAACACACATGATATGAATTCTGTGATGGAGATCGGTGAAAAAATCGTTTTTCTCCAGAAAGGACACCTGGAATGGGAAGGTGACAAAACCCAAATTTTTAAAACCGACAACCAAGCCGTTACCGATTTTGTGTACTCTTCCAACCTTTTCAAAAAGGTGAGAGATGCACAACTAAAAGGTTTGTAGTATCCTACACAATCCTAAAAGAGTTTTTGGCCATATCGTATTATTCGAGATATAAGGTATCTGCTTTCAATTCTCTGGTAATCCATTCTCTTAATCTTTGATTTCTGTCGACCTCAAGACTATCAGACACTTTAAACTTCCATCTTGGGAAGATGACCTGCACGGTATCCATACGCAAGAAATTTGATTTCAACATCTCTGCATATCCCAGCGTTTCCAAATCCGGAAAACGAATTTTGGCATCTTTAGAAATATTAAAATAAGGTAGTACCTCTACTGGAACCTCCTTATTTGCTTCTCTCAGGCTAGTTTCCAGACCGGCCATTTGTATTTTAAGATCTTCGATCTCATCCAACAACTTATCATTCTCCTTTTGCATGCGATCTAGCTCTACAATTGCGCGGTCATAGGCTTTTGATACCTGATCCAATCCACGGGCTTTATTCCCATTAATGGTCAGCTCAAAATCTGAAATATGCTTGTAATTTTTAATTTCATTTTTCAAATCACTCATCACTGCTTCTGGCATTTCTCCATCAAAATATAGTTTAATGGTTCTTTCGTTGTAATTATAGAAGTCCTTACGCAAGTATAAATTTTCATTCGCATTCACCTCATCTTCTATAAAATGAGAATAATCGCGTTCTGCATTACTTTCTTTTAACGTTACATAAAATGTATAACTTGCTGGGATCATCGCCAATATAGCCAATAATGACGCTAATTGTGCAGTACGCTTTCGCTTTGCAGAATTTGCATACCGTATCATCGGGAAACGCAATAGCTTGGCAACGATAAAGGTAGATAATGCAATAAATATAGCATTGATACTGAATAGATATAATGCTCCCAAAAAGAAGTTGGGTTCCCAAACAGCAATCCCATATCCCACAGTACATAATGGCGGCATTAATGCGGTAGCAATTGCTACTCCCGCTATAGCATTAGGCATGGTTCCTTTCTTTGATTTTGCGACTATTAATGCCAATCCACCAGATACTGCTACCAATACATCCAAAATGGTTGGCGCTGTTCTCGATTCTAACTCTGGTGTGAGTTCGGTAAGTGGAGAGAGCCAAAAATATAAGGTAGCTGCTGCAACACTTAATCCAACCATCACTCCAAGATTGATTAGAGATCTTCTTAAAGTATCGATATCATTAATAGCAATAGATAATCCAACCCCAACGATCGGACCCATTAACGGAGAGATTAACATGGCTCCTATTACTACTGCAGTCGAACTTACATTAAGCCCAATAGATGCCACAAAGACCGAAAATATAAGAATCCAAGCCGTATGCCCTTTGAAAGGAATATCATTCTTAACATCCTCTATAGTTTGATCCTTATCTGTTTCAGACCTTATGTCCAGTAACTCTCGAAGAAATGTTTTTATGCTTGTAAACAGACCTTTGGCATCTCTTTTTACAGACTCGGTCATTTCTTCTTGATTAGATACTGGCGGTTTGGTATTCTCTTCCATTGTATTACGTATATTTTTCTCCAAAGGTATCTTTTACTTCTGTACGTACCTCCTTTATATGTTGTTCCTTTTTCTTGGGATAAATTAGCAGCACCTCTTCTTTATCTACAATGATATAATCTGTCAATCCATCTACAACTACAATTTTATCCTTCGTAGTTCTTATCATATTCCCCGATGCATCCTGAGTCAGGACTCTTGCATTAACCACTGCGTTTTTTTCATTGGTTTTATCCAATTTATCGTATAATGACCCCCATGTTCCTAAATCATTCCAATCAAAACTAGCAGGAAGAACAAATACATTTTTTGCTTTTTCCAAAATAGCATAGTCTATAGAAATATTTTCTGCCAATGCATAATGGGTTGCAATAAATGCTTTTTCTTGTTCGGTATTGTAGACATCCTCTCCTTTCTTGAACAATGTAGTCATTTCTTCCTGAAATTGAGCAAACGCATTAACAATGCTACTTACACTCCAGATAAAAATTCCAGCATTCCAAAGATAGTTTCCTTCGTTCAAAAAAGTCTTTGCCGTTTCGTAGTCGGGTTTTTCGGTAAACTGCTCTACCTTCTTGATTGCACTATCTTCTTTATGATATTTGATATACCCATACCCTGTATTCGGAAATGTAGGTTGGATTCCCAAGGTCATCAACATTTCTTTGGCACTACAGGCTTTGAAACTTTGTTGCAAGTCAGCGATAAAAGCATCTTCATCCTCGATCCAATGATCACTTGGTGCTACAACCATAACGCCATCAGGATTCTCCTTTTGAATTTTGAGTGCTGCATAAAGAATACAAGGCGCTGTATTTCTCATTGCTGGTTCTGTGACCACCTGCTTTGGTGTAACCGATGGCAACTGTTCTAATACCAAATCGTTATACAACTCATTGGTTAAAATGTAAATATTCTCTACGGGTACAATCTTGGCCAAACGAGAAAATGTTTTTTGTATCAAGGTTTCTCCCGTACCCAACATGTCATGAAATTGCTTTGGAAAACTAGTTGTGCTAACGGGCCAAAAACGAGACCCTACTCCACCGGCCATCAATATGGCATAATAATTTTTGTTCATAAGTTAATGTAACAGTTCTACTTCTGCATTGGGGTTAAATAGGTATACTCTACCTGTTGCAATTTCGACGCACTCATATCGTTTTACCTTTTTATTTCCTTTTCTGAAAATTTTTCCATTGTATAATCTAAAGGTACTTCCGAAAGGTAATTCAAATATATAACTTTTATCATTGTCTGGATCATATTGCTTTAAGGCTAACGACAATTTTTCGTCTGTATCACTACTAGCCCGGGGATTTTTGAAATGATTAGCAATAACCGGCAATAATTTTGATGGAAAAACTTCTGGATTTATATAGGGCAACATTAATTGCTGAAAAACTCTTTTCCACTCTATCCCATGAGGCTTGATAAAACGGCCATACTTTTCAAAAGCAACCAGGTGGGCGATTTCATGAATAAGCGTAATTAAAAATCGATACTTATTGAGTGAAGCATTTACTGTAATCTGATGTCTCCCATCTGAGGTTCTGCGATAATCCCCATGACGAGTCACTCTTTCATTAACGATCTTAAGGTGCACATTACAGGTAACAATCAAATCAAAGGCTTGATCAATAGCTCTTTCAGGAATATATCGCGCTAAAATCTCTTTCACGAGTGAAAAATACAAAATTAAGCGCATCACAAAGATACGCTTGTATTAATTTTATTTTCTTATCCATTTGAAATACACCAGAACCAATACCGCCAAAAATACAATAGGCCAAATATAAAAGAGCATCAACGTGGCATTTTGAATAATCGACCAACCAAAAGAGAACCCTTCTTTTGCCCTACTTACAAAACTAGGTTCGTATACTGTAGGCTCAGGTTTAGGAACAACAACCTCATACAAATCTATCTGTATCGTACTAAAAGAAACCTTATTGCTTAAATACTGTATTCGTCCCTGAGCTGCTTTTATTTCTTCCTGAATATCTTTTATTTTATCCTCAGCCTTCAAAATATCTTCGACCGTTTTGGCTTTTGACCTCAAAACAGCTTCGTAACGTTCCTTTACTTCTAGTCTTGTTTTCAATCTACTGGACACATCCATATACTCCTCGGTTACATCTACTGTAGAAACATTCTTATGATCTACAAATTCAGCCCACTTACAAACACTATCCAAAACCACATCAAATTTATCTTTTGGTACGCGAATCACAAATCTGTTTTCTTTGGAATAATTGGTGTGCGTAAATCTTTCGTCGGCGACATACCCTTGATGCAATGTCACAAAGGCTTTTGCTCTTTTTGTAACCTCTTCAACACTTTTTACTTTAAGACGACAATTTGCATTCTTGATAATTTTTGTCTCAAAGGAGTGATCATCAACCTTCTTTTTTTGTACTCCTTGCCTATCTTCTTCTTGGATTTCGTAACTGTTAAACTCCAATGTTTCTCCCGTGGGTTCAAGAGCAATTGATTCTGAATGCATATCCAGATTACTTTTTTCTTGGCTACATGAAAGATGAAAGAACACAAAACTCACCAACAACACTTTTCCTAATTTTAACGTATTCATTGTTATATTTTTTATCTTGTTAAACTGAAATCAAAAGTATTTGAAGGTCATGGACATGAGTTGTAGCTTATTTGTAAAACACTTGTAATCTGTTTTACAAAGCGTAATTACCTTTTTATCAAAAACTTAGAAAATCACTACAGAGGACAACATATTATTTAATCAGCTTAAAAAAGCTGTGGCTCAGGAGTTTTTATCAAAAAACAATGCTTCAAGCAAGGATATTTCTCTTTGGAAAGGACAGGATATCATTTCTTTTCAAGAGGACCTACAACAAAAAGTAAAAGGAAGTATTAGCGAAAAATCGTTTTATAGTTACTTTAAGAATGCTCCTGAAAAACTCCCTAGAGTAGACATCCTAAATCTGCTTTCTCAATATTGTGATTATAAAAATTGGAATGATTTTAAAGCTACGCATTCCGAAGACCAATTAAAGAACAAAAGACCTGTTCTTTTAAAAGCAACTATTCTTTTACTATCGAGCCTGGTTCTGTTGACCGTTATATATATGTTCACTCCAAAAACCAACACTTTTAATTTTTGTTTTATTGATCAGGATCGAAAACAACCGATCAATACGATCCCTATGGATATTATCATTCTTAATGATCAACAATCTCCCTTCTACACCAAAAGTGATAGTTTAGGGTGTTTTAGTTGGACTACCAAAGATGATTTTATTCAATTTGTGGTACAATCCCCATATCATAAAACAGATACGATTTACCGAATTGTTTCTTCAATAAAAAATGAAGAAATACAAATACGAACAGATGACTACGCGTTAATGCTCCATTACTACGCCAATGGTAAGATAGAAGACTGGGAACATCGCAAGCAAGAACTATCTCAACTCATCGCAAAAGATGCTACCATTTTTCAGGTATTGCCTCATGGATTAGGCATTGAGATGTATTCTAAGATAAAATTTATCAATACGCTTACGACTCCAACAGAACAATTAAAAAATATAGAGATTATAGAATCCAAAAGATTGAATGGACAAATTGTAAAACTAAAATTCAGAGTACGATTATGAAGTTTCAATTCAGTTATATCATCTTCGCCATTCTCCTCTTTATAGGATGTTCAAAAAGAGCTTCAAAAGAGGCTAATGACCTGTATGTACCTGAATTCGAGTTTTCTGAAACGAGTACGGAAACCAGTATAGTTTCTGAAGAAGAAGCTTATAAAATCCTAGTGACTCAGAAATTAAAAGCTTTACTAGATGAAAAGCAGCTGATCAAAACTCATCCCAAATTTAAAATAACTTCAGAAGCAGAAAACATCATCAGAAAAACAACAGATACCCTTATTTCAAAAATTGAATTCATCAATTCGTTTCAGGCTGTTTCTGACTCGGTACAATCGGTAAAAACAAAAATCATCTATCCTACCGCTATAGATACCATATTAACTGTTATCAAAACAAGTACAACAACCATTGATGGAGAACTCTTGAAAACAACCCAGGTTTATTTTGAAAGGCTTAAAACAAAAGTAGAGAACAACAATTAGCAGTTAGCGCTTCCCTTTTGATTATGGAGTACTGTTGGACACTTGTAGCACTTTACCATTATAAAAGCTGTTCCCTGTAAGAGAAAAACCTTTGATATAACTTGCCATTTCAAGAGCCGATAAGGGAGCTTGATATCCAGGAAAAGCTTCTTCCAACATTTCAGTTTGCACCGCTCCAAGAGCAAGTACATTAAAAGCAATCCCACTCTCCTTATATTCTTCTGCCAGCAATTCGCTCAAAGTGATTACCGCTCCTTTACTTGAGCTGTACGCCGCCAAACCAGGAAACTTCATACTTCCTTGTATGCCTCCCATACTGCTCACGGTAACCACATGGCTTCCCGACTTCATAAATGGAAGAATTAACCGGGTAATTTCTGCCACGCCAAAAACATTTACCCGATACACCTCTTCAAATTCTTTTGTAGTAATTTCAGCAAAAGGTTTATTCAGTAATTTCCCAGCATTATTGATCAAAACATCGACCTGATCCCAATTTTCAGTAACAAAATCAGTCATTTTTGCAAGATCTTGTGGTTCACAAATATCAAAAGCAAAACTGGCTATGTTTTTATGATTTAATTTTTGAATCGGGGCTTCATTACGGGATAAGGCAAGTACTTTATGTCCTTCGTCTGCAAACAATTTTGCTAATTCATACCCTATACCCCGGCTTGCCCCCGTTATAATAATATTTTTATGACTCATTTGTGTAAGCTGATTATTTTAACTTGATTTCTTTTTCAGAAGTGCTTGCAATCTTCACAACTGCCGGCAGACAATAATTGATCAATTCTGCCATAAATTCTAAGTTCAATGCAGCAACCTCATCATCTACATGATGATAATAATCATAATTAGTAAAATCGAAAGTAGATATGGTTTGACAAGGCACATTAAATTGTTTGAAAAAAGGAAAATTATCACTGCGTTGAAACAACTGATACTGTTTTGCTTTTGGTAAAAAACCTATAAGTTCCATACCTGAATATTCATTTAATTTTGCTGCCATATTTGATTTTTCATATCCGGTGAGATACGCTTTATATGATTTTCCGTTTAAAGGAACACCGATCATTTCAAAATTGACCATGGTATATATATCCATACCTTTATCCTTAAGTACTTCTGCCAAATGTTTGGAACCCAATAATCCCTTTTCTTCCGCCCCAAAAAGAACAAATAAAATGCTTCGTTTATTCGATTTAAGCTTAGCCAGTTGTTTGGCCAAAGCCAAAACCGCAGTGCTCCCTGCTGCATTATCGTTGGCTCCATTAGCAATAGCATCTCCGTTCACTTCGCTACCTTTTCCAATATGATCCAAATGAGCTCCAACCAATACGAATTGATTAGCAAGTTCTTTATCATTCCCTTTTAGGTAACCCACCACGTTCATCGTAGGAACACCTTTGGCTTCAAAATTATCTCGATACGAATCAAAATAAGGCACCACTCCCATGGATTGAAATTCCTTTTCTACGAACTGCACAGCAGCTTCATATCCTTTACTCCCAGTATCTCTACCTTCTAACTCATCGCTTGCCAAAAACTTCATAGTCGCTTCTATATATTCTTTGGTGATATCTCCCTTCAAATCTTTTAGATCATCCGTCTTAATGATCTGAGGAAGCGTATCTTTTACATCAGACTGAGCCACAACGGTAGCTTGTTTACAAGCAAAAGACAAACTTAATACTGCTATTATCCCTAAATACTTTTTCATACCTCAATTATTTGATGCTAAAGATAAAAAAATCCCGCCTCAAGGTGAAGCGGGATCCTACAATAAGTTTTATTATCACTACGCCAGCATGGTCACTGGGTTTTCTAGATATTGTTTTAAAGTTTGTAAAAACTGAGCTCCGGTAGCTCCGTCTACTGTTCTATGGTCACAAGCCAAAGTTACTTTCATGGTATTTCCTA
This sequence comes from Aquimarina sp. AWH4_224, assembly GCF_056160245.1. Classification (NCBI taxonomy): domain Bacteria; kingdom Pseudomonadati; phylum Bacteroidota; class Flavobacteriia; order Flavobacteriales; family Flavobacteriaceae; genus Aquimarina; species Aquimarina sp. AWH4_224. The sequence goes on from NZ_JBSWWU010000003.1 coordinate 574,132, forward strand.
CCACAACCTGCCCATCTTTTACTACTGGTTTTTGAACAATTGCTCCTACAGATAAGATAGCAGAATTAGGCTGATTAATAATAGAAGTAAATTCTTGAATCCCAAACATTCCGAGATTAGAAACCGTAAAAGTACTTCCCGACATTTCTTGTGGAGTCAATTTCTTATCTCTGGCTTTTGTCGCAAGCTCTCGGACAAGTAAATCTATTTCCATAATATTCATCCTATCCGTAAAAGGCAGTACCGGTACTACAAGTCCATCAGGAACAGCTACCGCAACACCAATACTGATGTGTTTATTAAACACAGTAACATCTTCTTTCCAGGTAGTATTTACTTTAGGATGCTTTCGCAATGCCATTGCACATGCCTTAACCACCATATCATTAAAAGAAACCTTAACATCTGGTAATTCATTGATCAATTTCCTTGATGATATCGCATTATCCATATCTACTTCTATAGTAAGATAATAATGAGGTGCGGTAAACTTGGATGCTGAAAGTCCTCTAGCAATCGCTTTACGCATTTGAGAGTTTTTAACCTCTTCAAAGCTTACTTCTCCAGCAGGAACGAATGCCTGAACGGCAGGACTTGCTGTTGTTTCCTTCGACTCTGCTGGCGCTGACACTGACGGAACAAAAGATTCTACATCCTTTTTAACAATACGTCCATTTTCCCCAGTTCCTTTTACCTGAGAAAGATCTATACCTTTATCACTAGCTATTTTTTTAGCTAGAGGAGATGCAAATATTCTGCCTCCAGATGTACTAGTATTAGTCGTTGTTGAAGTTTGCAATTCTTCTTTTTCAGCTTCAGGTTGTGCTGCACTGGTAGTTGAAGTTTCGCTTTTAGCGCTAGTCGCAACAGTTCCATCTTTAAGCCCAGAAACATCTGTACCTGCTGGCCCGATAATCGCTAATAACGCATCTACGGGTGCAGTTTGCCCTTCTTCAATACCAATATGAAGTAATGTCCCATTATAAAATGATTCAAACTCCATGGTTGCTTTATCGGTCTCTATTTCAGCAAGAATATCTCCTTCCTCAACAGCATCACCTACTTTTTTCAACCAGGTAGCCACCGTTCCTTCTTCCATCGTATCACTTAAACGTGGCATTGTAATGATCTCAACACCTTCTGGTATTTCTGTAGTAGTATTGGTTGCAGTAGGTGCTTCTTCATCCTTCTTTTCATCTGAAGCTTCAGGTGCAACTGTAGCGTCTCCATTTAATAATGCAGATATATCTTCACCTTCGTCACCAATAATTGCTAATAATTTATCGACCGGAGCTGTTTCTCCTTCTTCAATACCAATATGCAACAAAGTCCCTTCGTAAAACGATTCGAACTCCATTGTTGCCTTATCAGTTTCTATTTCGGCAAGGATATCTCCTTCACTAATTTTATCTCCTTTTTTTACAAGCCACTTTGCAACTACCCCTTCTTCCATGGTATCGCTTAAACGTGGCATATTGATTACTGTAGCCATAATTTATTGTGGTTTGTGTGATAAAAATGGATAATCATCTTGTTCGTACACTACATCATACATCACATTCTTTTCTGGGAATGGTGATTCTTCTGCAAACTTCTGACATTCAGCCACACGATCCTTCACTCTTTTGTCTATTGTTGCTATTTCTTCGTCGGTAGCATATTTTTTCTCTTTGATAATATCCAACACCTGAGTAATCGGATCTATTTTTTGATACTCTGCTACCTCATCCTTGGTACGGTACTTTTGTGCATCACTCATGGAATGCCCTCTATAGCGATAGGTTTTCAGCTCCAAAAATGTTGGCCCTCCACCCGTTCTTGCTCTTGTAATCGCTTCATCCAGAGCTTCTGCTACTTTTACAGGATTCATGGCATCTACTGGACCACAAGGCATTTCATAACCCAATCCCAATTTCCAAATATCGGTATGATTTGCCGTTCTTTCTACCGAGGTCCCCATCGCATAACCATTATTCTCTACACAAAATACAACTGGTAAATTCCAAAGCATTGCCAGGTTAAAAGTCTCGTGCAAAGATCCTTGTCTTGTAGCTCCATCACCCATAAAAGTAAGTGTAACAGCGTCTCTTTTGTGATACTTATCAGCGAATGCCAATCCTGCACCTAAAGGGATTTGTCCTCCTACTATACCGTGTCCCCCATAAAAACGATGTTCTTTTGAGAAAATATGCATAGATCCTCCTAAACCTTGCGAAGTACCGGTTCCTTTGCCATAGAGTTCAGCCATTACTCGTTTTGGGTCTTCTCCCATACCAATAGGCTGAACATGATTACGATATGCCGTAATCATTCGGTCTTTTGTAAGATCCATGGCATGCAAAGCCCCTGCCAAGATAGCCTCTTGGCCATTATACAAGTGTAAAAACCCTCTTACTTTCTGTTGGATATAGACTTGAGCAAGTTTATCTTCAAACTTCCTCCAGAAAAGCATTTCTTCATACCAGTTAAGGTATACTTCTTTGGTTATTTTTTTCATTTACAATTGTGCTGATAAGTGTAACAATTAATTACCTAAAATGATAATTATTAAATTTTTCCGATTTCGTTCAAAACTGAACGAAAAACAAAAATAAGGTATTCGAAATTAAGGGAAAAACAGTTTTACCAATAAAATCTACGAAAACGTTATAAATACGAATTATCAAAAATAAGGGGTAATAAATTAGATAAAGAGGAAGATTTCACCACTTTTCCTGTCTCTCCCATAAAATATATCTCTATAGGCGTTTTTTGTTTTACCTCGTATTCTGCAATAGCTTGTCTACATGCTCCGCAAGGAGGAGTTGGTGTTACCAACTTATATTTTAAGGATTTTGCAGTAAGCGCCATCTTCTGGATTGCGACATCCGGATAATTAGCCCCTGCATAATAAATTGCAGTTCGCTCAGCGCATAATCCCGAAGGATAACATGCATTTTCCTGATTGTTCCCCAGAACCACTTCTCCATTTTCTAATAATAGCGCAGCACCAACCAAAAATTCTGAGTAGGGAGCATAAGCTTTATCCCTAATCTCCATGGATTTTTTCATCAAATCCTGAATATCCTCTGGCAGTTCATCAAACGAATCATAAATCTGTAATACTGAAGTAATTTTTATTTCCTTCATGCTGTCTTGATTTTCTTTTCAAAAAAAGGGATCATAAGGTACTACAAACAAAAAAAGTATCAAACCATTGGCTTGATACTTTTTTCGAATACTATATCTATTCTATTTAATCGTAATATTCGTCTCCAAAATTGAACGTAAGACCAAAACGAAGTGTTCCTTCTAATGGACTACGTACTGATGATGTTGAAAACAAGTAAGACACGTCTAGATTAACTACATTGTATCTGAAACCTGTTCCTAGAGAAAGGAATTGACGTGCTCCTTTTTCTTCACTCTCATTAAAGTACCCTGCTCTGAAAGCAAATACATCTCTATACATATATTCTGCTCCTAAAGCCCAAGTGATCTCTTTTAACTCTTCGCTAAATCCACCATCTGCATCTCCCCATGAAGAAAAGATTGCTCCAAAAGCACTAATATCCTGATACTCTCTATTATCTTCTGCATCGATATCTCCATCGCCATCAAAATCCTGAGGGCTAGGCACTAACAACTTACTAAATTCTAATGTCGGTGTGATTCTGTTATCCTCATTAAAGATGAAATCAAAAGCTCCACCTACTCTGAAGTTAGTTGGAATGAAGTTTTCCTGACCTGCATCGTCATATCTTATTTTAGGTCCAATATTAGAAATATTGAATCCAGCTCTCCATCTACCGTTAAAAGAATTGAAAGCAATCTCTTCACTTCTAAAAAAACCTGCTACGTCAACTCCAAAACTTCCTGCCGCACTAGCATCATCTGCATTTTCGGTTTGTAATCTTAAATCTGAACGCAAATAACGCCCTGCAACCGCCATAGAGAAGTGATCACTAAGCTTCAACGCATAAGACACATCCAAGGTAAATTCGTTAGGTCTTTGCGTATTTGCAGCACCGTCAGCAGTTTGTCTAAACTCAATATCTCCTAAACTAAAATATCTGAAACTTGCAGCTACTGCACTTCTTTCATTGATTCTATTATAGTAATTAAGATTCCCTAAAAAGATATCATTTACTAGATTACTTAAATAAGGAGTGTAGTTTACCCCAACACCTTGTTTTGTTTTTGCGAATGCATATTTCGCTGGATTCCACTGCTGTGAAAAAGCATCAGGCGAAGTAGCAACCCCCTGATCAGCTAAACCAGCTGCTCTAGCATCTGCTGCAATTAATAAAAATGGGGTGGCTGTGGTAATGGCTCTATTTTCTTGTGCCTTGATAGTAAGATTAGAAAACAGTAAAGAAGCAAGACCAAGAATAATTGTTTTTTTCATACCTGCAAAAATTGAGTTTGACAAATATATAGTTATTTAGTGATTAAAAAAGTGTGTGTTGTTTAATTTTTTTAACTCGTTCTTTTCTTAACGTAAAATTTACCAATATCTTATATGGCAGGTGTTGATTTCTTTAAATCTCAATACACACCGTTCTAAATGTACCCAAAAATACTGAATCAATTTAATTATTATCCGTGATAAAAAACCACACTATTATGTTTATCTTTCTTTTCTATTACACCCAACCTTTGATTTACCCTAAAAAAAAATTAAAAAAAATCACTTCGTTTACTTTAAAGAGTCTGATACCTTTTTAAACCACTAGTAAAACTGCTATTTAGTGATTGCTTACTGTTGTAAAATCCTTTTTTTGTATTGTATTTCTTTTTTTAGGTTTTTCTTAAATGATAAATAATAAACCACAAATTATTCCGTTAAACCAAAGTCGTTGGCAATTCATAAAAAATTGTGAATTGATAATATTTTAAAAATTTTAGGGTAAATTTAACGTTAATTGTTATATTGCAAGCCCTAATTTCTACTTTAACGAACTTAAGATTATGAAAAACGCGTTTATTTTTAAGTCGCTAATGGCACTTTCCGTTAGTGTTTTATTGTTTAGTTGCTCGAAGAACGATTATGGGAGTAGTTCTAGAGCCACTGGTTGGAAATACAATTCCAAGGAAGGTGGCTTTCAGGTAGCAACAAACTACAAAGAACAAGAAACAGGACCCGGTTTAGTATTTATTGAAGGAGGTACTTTTACCATGGGACGAGTACAGGATGATGTTATGCACGATTGGAATAACACCCCTACGCAACAGCACGTACAATCTTTTTACATGGATGAAACCGAGGTAACCAACATTATGTATTTGGAATACCTAGACTGGTTAAAAGGTGTTTATCCTCCAACCGAACCGAAATACAGAAACATATACTACGGAGCTCTTCCGGATACTTTGGTATGGAGAAATCGTTTAGGATTCAATGAAATGATGACTAATAACTACCTGCGTCACCCTGCGTATGCAGATTATCCTGTTGTAGGTGTTAACTGGATTCAGGCAGTTGAATTTAGTAATTGGAGAACCAACCGAGTTAATGAAAGAATTCTTGAAGAAGAAGGTGTAATCAGAGAAAATGCACCATTTGAGGATGTTTCTGCTGAAAGTACTTTCGACACTGAAACTTATCTTAATGCCCCTTCACAAACATATGGAGGTAACGATGAAGCCATTCGCGGTGGTAGAGCCTCAGAAAGATATGCAAAAGACAACGATTCCACTGGCCTATACATACAACGTAAGGATGGTCTATTATTACCAAAATATAGACTACCGACAGAAGCAGAGTGGGAATATGCAGCCTTAGGTTTAGTAGAAATCAGAAGTTATAATATATATAGAGGTAGAAAAAAATACCCTTGGAATGGAAAATATACGCGTTCTGGAAAAAGAAGAACTCGTGGGGATCAATTAGCTAACTTCAAACAAGGAGATGGTGACTATGGTGGAATAGCTGGTTGGAGTGATGATGGTGCCGATATTACGGCTCCTGTTAAATCTTACGATCCAAACGACTATGGTTTATATGATATGGCTGGTAACGTAGCTGAATGGGTTGCCGATATATACAGACCTATTGTAGACGATGAATACAACGATTTTAACTACTATAGAGGTAATGTATACACCAAAAATGCTATCAACCCTGATGGTACTGTGAAAATTGTAATGACAGACTCCATCGTATATGATACATTAAGTAACGGTAAAATTATTTCGAGAGTATTACCAGGAGGTATTCTTCAGGTGCCTATCACCGATGAGGACACTTATATGAGAACTAATTTTACAGAAAGTGACAACAGAAACTATAGAGATGGTGATAAAAGCTCTTCTAGATATTTTGAAGGATACCAAGATGAAAATCTTCCAAATAGAAGAATGTACAACGCCCCAATTCATTATGTAGGACCAGATGCAGAGGATAGCACCAAGCTAGAAAGAAGATATGATGAGTCTAGTAAAAGAACAACCATTGTAGACGACAATGTACGTGTATACAAAGGTGGATCTTGGAAAGACAGAGCATATTGGTTAGACCCTGCACAGCGTAGATTCCTTCCACAGGATATGGCAACTGATTACATCGGTTTCAGAAATGCAATGTCTAGAGTAGGAACGAAAGCAAAAAGAAAGAAAACTCCTCGTCACCAAAAACCAAGAGGATAATATAGAAGTATATTAAAGTTCGTTATATTGAAAAAGCCCTGGCAAAGTACTTGTACAGGGCTTTTTACTATACTAAACCAACGTATTTATGAAAATTTCAACCTTACATAAGCTGTTTTTAGAAAGTGATGGTATCTCAACAGACACCCGAAAAATCAAAAACAACACTATCTTTTTCGCTTTAAAAGGAGGAAATTTTGATGGCAATTCCTATGCCGATGAAGCTTTATCAAAAGGGGCTTCTTATGCGGTAATAGATGATTCCAATTATAAAACTTCAGAAAAACACATATTGGTAAAAGATGTTTTAGAAACACTTCAACATCTGGCTACATATCATAGAGAATATCTGGGGATACCCATTATTGCACTAACCGGTAGTAATGGAAAAACAACCACCAAAGAACTGATTGCTAGCGTCCTCTCTACTAGTTTCAACATAAAAGCCACAGAAGGAAATTTGAACAATCACATTGGTGTTCCTTTAACGCTTTTATCGATGGACAAACAAACCGAAATTGGGGTTGTTGAAATGGGAGCTAACCATCAGGGTGAGATAGCAACACTATCAGAGATTGCCAAACCCGATTACGGATATATTACCAATATAGGAAAAGCACATCTAGAAGGTTTTGGAGGTATAGAAGGTGTACTAAAAGGAAAAACGGAACTCTATAGGCATCTAAAAAAATACGACAAACAGATTTTCCTAAATATTGACGATCCCAAACTAGTTAATGCCGCTACAGGTATGAATACTTTTAGCTTTTCTAAAAATGCAGGTAGCAACGTTCAAATTCAATTTAAAAAGGCAGCACCGGATGTAGTGATTTCTTATCAACAACAAGAGATTAAAAGTAATTTAGTTGGCTCCTATAATTTTACTAATATTGCCGCCGCTATTGCTATTGGAAACTATTTCAAAATTAGTGCCGAAAAAATTAAGACAGCGATAGAATCCTATATCCCTACCAATAACAGATCACAGGTGATAAAAAAGGGTAATTATACGATTATTCTTGATGCTTATAATGCCAATCCTACAAGTATGGAAGCAGCAATCCATAACTTTCATCAATTTGAAGGAGGTACCAAGCTTGTCTTTTTAGGGGATATGTTTGAACTGGGTACTGAAGCAGAAATCGAACATCAAAGGATTGCCGATTTAATTACCAATACTACTACCGATACAATTTATTTAATCGGTAGTAATTTCTATAAGACAAAGGGTACGGATACTCGTGTACAAAGGTTTGAAAATTTTGAAGATTTTTCGAATCATTTAGATATCCCAAACAGCAACGCACACATTCTAATCAAAGGCTCTAGAGGGATGCAGCTTGAACGGATTTTGAATCTCCTTTAACCCACTTCCTTCATCAATTGGTTTTTTACCGCTGTCTCTAAGTTATCTATTGAAGTATTCATTGATTTTCTGAATGCCTTTTTGAGCACCAACGAAATCAATATTTTTTTAAAAATAGACCTAGCTCTCAGATACATTTCTACTCTTAACTTACAACTAGCGTTCGAGATGGGAGTAATAATAAAAAATTGATATAACTCATCAATTGGTACATCATTAGTGCGTTCTCCGTAGACAATTTCATCAGCTTCAGCTTTTTTGGTCACTGTAGTAAAATTGAGTCTTTTACCATCAATTACACAAACATGTTCTGTGCCTAATCGAGTAACCTCATCAGGATTATACTCAAATTTATCCACTCCCTTTGCCCAATAATGTCGATATGCATAATTAGTAATATATTCCAATAATTCATTTGCAGGAATAGTAAAATTACGTTCAAGTACAATGCAAGACTCGGATTTAAAATCTACTTCTTCTGGGATCGCAAAAGGTTTTAATTTGAGTTTTTCTTTGTCTATTTCTGAAAACAAATACCCAATATCCTGATCATCATAACGATCGCTACTTTTATTAAAGTTATATAACTTACTTTGATATGATTCTGTCAGCCCTATCATTTCGCAAACCGAATTGCTTACTAAAGCATAATTGTCACTAGGAATTGAGTTTTTAAGCAATCGATGTGCTTCGATCACAAACTGCCCAAATGGTTTTCTTTTCTCCTGTACAGTTATAAACTGTAACTCTCCAGAATGCACCACAATTTTCAATTGAAGATTTGGAGCAGTAGCACAGGCATTACAAGGGCAAATTCGATTTTTTTCTAGCAGTTTCAAATGACTATAAAACGCAGTAAACATAGTTTCTATCTGCGCTAATAGCTTTTCTTGTGAAGGAATTTCATTTACTTTATAAAAAAACAAGGCATCTCCTTCTACCTCTGCCAATTTAAGATTTTGTGTATTTGCATTAATAAGAACTTCCAATAATTCGGATATCACATGTTGGCTATGTTCTGCCTCGGTATTTTGAATAAAATGTGTAAACCCCGAAATATCTGGTATAAACAATAATGATTGTGCCATCTACTAGTAATGTTCTTACAATTTTGCTTGATAGCAATATACAAATCCTAGTGTATCCTTTACTGTTCTTAGGTTTTATTTAACCATTCCAGGTGCACAAACAAGATATGTACGATTAGCACACACCAATTCTTCTATTCAATTTTTTGAAGCACCGGATTAAAAGCTTTTGAAGCTACTAATACTTTGTCTCCAATATTCATGGTTTTAATTTCCTCTTTATCAGCAATTACCTTTACAAAATTCACCCCCACTAATACGGTCACGATACAAATTATTTCCTGTTCTAAAATTTCAACAATTTCTCCAGAAAATTGGAATTTCCCGCTTAACTTTTGATTGGCAAACACCTCCATGGGTTTTCCATTTTTCGCAATGTGTCCATTCTCGATCATAAAGACACGATCACACATTTTTATGACTTCGCTCACTTCATGACTAATCAATAGAGTGGTTAAATTGAACTGTTTATGGACTTTAAGAATATAATCCTGTAGTTTAGCTCTCATTTTGGCATCCAGTGCAGAGAGGGGTTCATCCAGCATCAAAATTGTTGGTTTACGCACCAAAGCTCTAGCCAAAGCTACTCGTTGTTTTTGTCCGCCCGATAATTTTTCAGGTTTACGATGTTGTAGATCTTCTAATTCAATAATTTGAATTAATTCTTCTACAATTTGAGGATCTTGATTCTTTTCTAATGCAAAAAGTAAATTTTCTTTTACCGACATATTCGGGAACAAGGCATAATCCTGAAAGACAAAACCAATTTTTCTTTCTTGCGGTTTGCGATCAATGCCTTTCTCACTATCAAACCATTTTTCCTGGCCCACACTGATTTGCCCTGCATCAGGACGCATTAAGCCGGCAATGATACGGAGTATAGATGTTTTTCCCGCTCCAGATGCTCCAAAGAGTGTAACAAAAGATCCGTGTTCAATGGTAAAATCTACATCAAGTACCATCTCATTCATAGCCCCCTGTAGCTTTTTTTGTATGTTGACATGAATCATTTCCAAAATCTTTTTAAATATCCGCCATTCCCAACATAAACGAACAGTAAAATACAAAATGCTATAGCAAACAAAATCAGTGAATACACATTTGCTGTATCATAATTTAGAGCTTCTACTTCTTCATAAATTGCTATAGAAGCCACTTTGGTTTTTTGGGGTATACTTCCTCCTATCATTAGCACTACACCAAACTCTCCGATAGTGTGCGCAAAGGCCAGCACAATGCCTGTGAGCAGAGAAGGTTTTATATTGGGAAGAAGTACTTTATAAAGCGTAGTCAGTTTTGATTTTCCCAATACATAAGAAGCTTCCGTCAACGAGGAACTAAGCCCCGAAAGACCGGATTGTATAGGATGAACCATAAAAGGCAGGCTATACATCATGGAAGCCAATACCAAACCATGAAAAGAGAAGATAAATTGAATTCCCAAATACTCTTGTATCCAACCTCCCAGCCAACTGTTAGGACTAAAAACGACCAATAGATAAAAACCAAGTACTGTTGGTGGTAGTACCAAAGGCATACTTACCAAGGTTTCTACAATAGGTTTGATTTTAGACTTTGTGTATGCTAACCAATACGATAAAGGTATCGATAAGATAAAAAGCAAAAATGTTGTAATTAATGCCAACTTAAAGGTTAATATCAAAGGTTGCCAATCTATCATTCTGATAACATAATTTCTGATGCTTTTATCAATACAGTGGCTGTATCTCCCGTTTTAAACTGTAACTGATCCTGCATCACTCTGGTAATTACAGCAGTAATTTTGGCCACACTAATATCTATCCTAATTTTACACAAAATTACTCCTTCTTGTACCGTCAATACTTGTCCTAAAATAGTATTCGGGATACTGATAGTATTTTTATCAGTTTTAGCTAATATAGTTTCGGTTTCCTTAAAAATCAGTTTCACTGTATTTCCTACCCGAAGATACGTCGTTTCATCTTCGGTTTCTATAATCAGCACATGAAATATTGTTGTGCCCAAATTGACCGTTATCAAAGATATTCCATCATTATTTTCAATGGCACTTATTGTTCCTTTTAAGCTGTTCATTCCTTACTATTTATAGCGTAACCAGATTTTTCCAGAATTGTTTTGGCGGTATTGGTAAAGAAAAATTCCTGAAACCTTTCGGCTTTTTCGTGTTGATCTCCTTCGTGTTTAATAACCACCAAGGCTTGAGCAATAGGTTTATAATCTCTTTGGTCTACAGCAACCCAACTCCCTATATCTTTAACTTTATTTGATAAAACTACAGATTTTGAAGTAAAACCAACTTCTGCAGCTCCAGAAATCACAAATTGATTGGTTTGGAGGATACTTTCTCCAAAAACCAGCTTCTCCCTAATATCATCATAAACTTTCATTTTTTTTAAAGCCTCAACACTTGCCTTACCATAAGGTGCCAACTTGGGATTGGCAATGGCAATATGATGTACTTGTTGACTTGTTAAAAGTGGAAGCAAAGGTATTGTACTATCCAATCTGGACCATGCCACTAATTTCCCATATCCATAAATTTTTGGAGCTGACATCGTATACCCTTCTTTAAATAATTGATCGGGGTAATTAGTATCTGCAGAGACAAATATATCGTACGGAGCTCCTTCTTTGATTTGGGCCGTTAGTTTACCCGAAGAACCTATGATTACCTGGCACGTTATTCCTGTGCGTTCTTTAAAAGCCGCAACCAAATCATCAATGGCAAATTGCATATTTGCAGAGACAGCAATACGTAGATCCTCAGATTTTTGCTCAACGCAAGCGGCACTAAAAATGAGGACACAAACACTTAAAACTACTCTCTTAATCATTTCCTTAGGTACTTTTATACAAATTAAAGGAAATAATATTCGTTTATCATAAAAAAAGGGAAGACCTAGTATTAGATCCTCCCTTCCCAAAAAACTAAAAAACAGAAACTTCCTAATTTTATTTACTATTGATAATTTGTTCCACAATTTTCAGATTTGCAATTCGTTTGACACCCCGTTATTTGCTGATCACTTTGTGTTGCAAAAGCTTTTGGATATCCTCCTTTTATTTTGGAGTAGTTCAACTTAGCAATCGTACACTTGTCTATACTAAGATTGTTTTTTCTTATTTTTTTCATGCTGAATAAATTTTAATAATATGCAGTTAATGATTTTAGATTTAAAGTATAGTAACTCTTAACACCATCATCATGACATAAAACACTATTATATTATGGTGGTTAGGGGTCATCTTTAATTAAGGAAGGAAACCTAAGAAAACTTAATTTCTTAGGTTAGAAAGCATTAGCATATCGCTGATCCTCCTCCGCAGGTACCTCCCAAAGAACATCCTTGAGTACAATTTCTTTCTGTATCCTGATTGGTAGTGGTTTTGTCAATTACTAAACGTCCTCCTCGAACTTGATTTTGGTTTAACTTAGTAATCACTTCTTTCTTAAATGAAAGTGTTTTTAAACGTTTTTTTTTCATTCTAAAAAATTTTGGTTTTTGTTTAAACTTTCTTAATCATTTTAGGTCCATTAAGACTTAGACCATACTGTCGAAGAATTCTGATTTAATAATGAAATCACCTCCACCAGAAAGTTTTATTGATAAAGCTTACTGGTGAAGGTGATCCTATAGTTGATTTCTGCTATTTGAGAAAGCTGGTGTCGGTAATTAACTCAGGTAATGATCTGAATGTAATTTGCTATTTTCAACAGTACGGAGTTTTTAGTACCGTTATTTAAATAACAATGTCTTTAAAGAAATGCTTGCTAGCTATAAACCGGATTTTTTTGAAGTACGAAAATTGAGAGTAAATTAAATGGAAGAATAGATTTACATCATACCTCTTGATCGGGCAACACTAATATTCCCTGCGAAATAATCTTGTTCAAATCTATTATATATCAATTGATAATTGATTTGGTTTAATAATAAAGTTGCCTCAATATAATCTCTTTGTGCTAAAGTTAAGTCCAAAGGTGTCCCATCACCCAGATAATACTTTTCTTTTTGAAGTTCATAAGCAACTTTTGTGGCTTTCATCTGTTCTTCTCGGTAGATTTTTGTTTCCTCTGCAGCTTTAATGTTTCCTTTTACATTAGCAATCTCGACCAATACGTTGTTTTTGAACTGCTCTAAATCCAGATTTGCATTTTTAAATTCTACTACAGATCTATACACTTCCGTTCGACTATTTAGACCGTTAAATATGGGAATTTGGATTGCTAAACCATAGGTTTGTGTGATATTTAAATCAAAAAACTGATCATTAAATGACGGATCCGCAAAAGATGAATAGTTGGACCCATAATTGTAAAATAATCTAATGTTTGGATAATATGATGATCGAGAAACAGATATCTGATTCTTTTTGCTCTTCACGTCAAATTCTAAACTTTTTAAATCCTTCCTATTGATTAGTGCGGAGTTATACAAACTCTGCAAATCATCATTTTCATTATCGAAAGCCTCTGAGTTTACGGAATGATCTTCCAGTTGCAGATCAGTATTTGCCGGTAGGTTTAGTATTAACAACAGTTCTCTTTTTGCATTTTCGACAATATTATTATTTGCTATCTGCAGGGATTTTATCCTACTTAACTCTGCCTTTTGTGTATAATAATCTTGTCCTGGTAAAGATCCAATATCAATCATTTTTTGGGTTCTATCCAGGTTTGTTTCTTGAGTATCATAGAATTTTTGCAAAATGGAATCTTGCTTGATACTCTGCAAAATTTGAAGGTAACTATTAATAACATTTAATGTAGTTAACTCTCTTGTAGCCTCTAAATTGAATTCTCTGGAGTGTCTGTCATTGTTAGACATTCTTATTCTACTATAATTTTCAAGAAAATTTAGAATATTCCAGTTTACATTAGCAGCTCCATTAACAAATTCTCCCGTTTCTGTACGAACTACTCCTGTTGTTTGATCAAAATTCCTTCCAGTCGCATTAAAACCTTCTCCTCTCAAATTAATACTCGGTAGCACTCGAGCTAAAGCATTTACTTTGGATTTTACAGACGCCTTAAGGTTATTATCTTCTTTTTCAATATTGATATTCTGCTTTAATGCTAGATCAATAGCCTCATTTAAATTTAATTTCACTTGAGCATTCATATCCAAAATTATGAATGCCCACAAAAAACCAAATATAAAATATGTTCTTATCATTTTATGTTCTTATTAGATGATATAGTGTGATTTACCTATATCTCATCAAAACTGTGCGTTTACAGTTTCAGTTACTACTTTTCCATCAAACAAATTAATAACCCTATTAGCAAATTGTGCATCTCTAGGAGAGTGAGTTACCATTACAATTGTTGTCCCTTGTTCGTTCAACTCTTCTAATAGTCTCATAACTTCTTCACCATTAGAAGAGTCTAAATTCCCCGTTGGTTCATCTGCAAAAATTACATCCGGATCAGCCACAATTGCTCTGGCTATAGCAACTCTTTGTTGCTGCCCTCCAGATAGTTGCTGCGGGAAATGATTTCTCCTATGCATAATATTCATTCTCTCTAACGCTTCCTCTACTTTTTGCTTTCTTTCCTCTTTTGGAACCCTCATATAGAGTAAGGGTAATTCTACATTTTCAAAAACAGTTAATTCATCGATAAGGTTAAAACTTTGAAATATAAACCCAACAGAACCTTTTCTTAATTTTGATCTTTCCTTTTCAGAATAACTTGAAACCTCATCTTGTCCAAACCAGTATTCTCCACCAGAAGGGCTATCGAGTAATCCCAATATATTTAGCAAAGAGGATTTTCCACATCCCGAAGGCCCCATAATGGCAATAAACTCCCCTTTTTGAATATCAATATCTATTTTATCCACTGCCGAAGTTTCAATTTCTTCGCCTACGTATACTTTCTGAAGTTCTTTTACTTTTATCATTTTAAATTGTTTTTTAGTTGTTATTAATCCTACCAAACCAAGATTTTGTTATCTCCGAAGTTATCATATGATGATGTAATCACTTTATCACCGATATCTAATCCCTCTAGAACCTGATAGTTTTCTGAATTCTTTTTTCCTAATCTAATTTCTCTTCTTATGGCTTTATTATCATTTTCCAAAACGTAAACCCAATTTCCACCTGTACTTCTGTAAAAACCTCCTACAGGAATAAGCAACTGCTCTGATGATTTACCTAGTTCTATTTTCAATCGTAGTGATTGTCCACTTCTTATTCCCTCTGGAATCTCATCAATAAAACTCATGTCAACTTCAAACTTCCCATCTTCTACTTTGGGATAGATATAATTGATCATTAACTTATACTCTTTTCCTGCATACAGTGTACTAGCTACCAAACCTTTATCAATCCTAGACAAATACAATTCATCAATAGGAACCTTGACCTTGTAATTCCCTATCACGTCAACCTGTCCTATCCGTTCGCTTTTACTGATGTTTTGACCTTCTTGTAATCGAGAAGTAGTAAGTTGACCGTCTATTGGGGCCTTAATCACCAGATTACTTAATATTTGTCTTACTCCTGTTAGACTTTCCATCATACTAATTTCTGAAGACCTTAGCTGACTAAGCTGAGTAACTCTGGATGTAGAGTCGTTTTTGAAAGACTCATAAGTAAATTCTTTTCTTTTTAGATTATACCTGTAGTCCGCCTGTGTTTTTTCAAAAGCTTGTCTTGAAATCAATTCTTTTGAAAACAAAACGCTATCTCTTCGAAACTGAGGTCCCAAAATTTGTAATTGATTTTCAATTTGAGCCAATTGTTGTTTTTGAGAAAGATAATTTTGATCCAGTTGTAATCTCGTTGTTCTAATTCTATTGATTTGTTCGTTCAACGAATTTTCTTGACTCAAAACATTAAGTCTTAAATTGGCATTCTCTAATACAACAATTACATCTCCTTTTTTTACGATTGCACCACTTTCTTTTACCACCTCAGTAATATTTCCTCCTTCGATAGCATCCAGAAAATAGGTGCCATTGGGTACTATTTCTCCTGTTTGGACAATATACTCTTGAAATTGCCCTCTTTTCACCATCGAAAATGTAGTCTTATCAGGATTAATATTAAGCTTTGATCCTCTTTCTGAAAAACCGATATAGATGGCAGCACATAAAACAACCACTCCTACTGCGGTATAAGAGATTTTTTTCGTTGTCCACTTTTTCTTTTTGATTATTTTGTCCATTGTACTTTTATTATAATTAACATTTCAATGCCACTTTGGCAACAAGCGTACCAAACAACATTTTACCTTGTAAACCCTTATTTTTTCGTATATTCACCTCACAAAAACGTTCATAAACGGACACCTTTGTTCGTAAACGATCACATACAATTATTATCTATTTATGTAAATATTGTTACTATTTAATACTTTAAAAACTCTAAAAACCTAATTCTCCAACCAACCTGTATTTTAAGATTACATTCATCTTATTTACCTCTTAAACCTATACTACCATTATGACCACGGTCACTCAGAAAAAAGGAAAAATACTAATCGTTGATGACAATGAAGACATTTTAAAAGCTGCCAATATTTTCCTCAAACGTCATTTTGAAAAAATTGATCTTACCGATAATCCCGAATCCATTCCGTACTATCTCAATAGAGAAAGCTATGACCTCATCTTACTCGACATGAATTTCACAAGAGATGTCAGCAGTGGAAAAGAAGGGTTTGATTGGTTAGAAAGAATACTCCATATTGATCCAAATGCTGTAGTTGTTCTAATGACTGCCTATGGCGATATCCAAACTGCGGTAAAAGCAATTAAAGCCGGTGCCACTAATTTTGTATTAAAACCTTGGGAAAACAACTCCTTTTTGGCTACTCTTTATTCTTCAATCCAATTAAGAGAAAGCAAATTAGAAATTGAAAACTTACGTAGTAAACAACAAGAATTAAATACGTATGTAAACAATAAATACAAAGAAATTATTGGTCAAAGTCCTGCCATCCAAAAAGTCTTTTATCTTATTGACCGAGTAGCTTCTACTGATGCCAACGTTCTTATCCTTGGCGAAAATGGAACGGGAAAAGAATTAATTGCAAACGCTATTCACAGAAACTCACTTAGAAATCGGGAACCATTTGTCGGTGTTGACTTAGGTTCTATATCCGAATCCCTATTCGAAAGTGAACTGTTTGGTCATAAAAAAGGCGCTTTTACCGATGCCAAAGAAGATCGAGCAGGAAGGTTTGAGGTTGCCTCTGGAGGTACCCTTTTTCTGGATGAAATCGGGAACTTGTCCTTAGCATTACAAGCCAAACTTCTCACCTCTCTACAAAGCAGAAAAATAAACCGAGTCGGATCTAACAAGCTATTAAATGTTGATATTCGTCTTATTTGCGCTACGAATCTTCCGTTATATGAAATGGTCGAAGAACAAACTTTTAGACAAGATTTGCTCTATCGCATCAATACTATTGAGATCCATTTACCTCCACTAAGAGAACGTTTAGAAGATATTCCGTTATTGGCAAATCATTTTCTAAAAATATATTCAAGAAAATACAACAAAAAAAACTTATCCATTTCTAAAAAAGCCATTTCCAACTTACAACAACATAGTTGGCCTGGAAATATTAGAGAGCTACAGCACTCTATAGAAAGGGCGGTAATCATGTCATCCGAAATCATCTTACAACCTCATGATTTTGACATTTATTTAAAGCCTAATTCTAATCAGAATAGTACCGAACACCAAAAACTAGAGGATGTTGAAAAAACGCTCATACAAAAGACACTTTTGAAATATGAGGGTAACATTACTAAAACAGCAAATGAGCTTGGAATTACTCGTCCAGCATTATATAGAAGATTAAAAAAGCATGGGCTTTAGTTATTTTAAATTTTATGTATTAGTAAAAACTGTTTTACTATGCATTACCCTTTCTTTAGGGTTTTATTTATCGATAACCTATGGTACAGCACTAGCTTATACCATAGCTATTTTGCTATTTTTCAGCGTTATCATTCAATTCGTTAGTTTATTCAAATATCTTACACGTACAGATAAAAAACTGACTCGATTTTTGGAAGCAATAAAGCATTCAGACTTTGTACTTAAACTATCTGTAGATAATCACCTGGATAAAAGCTTCAGAAACCTCAATACTTCTTTTAACGAGGTACTGAGCGCGTTTCGTGAAGAACGAAGTGAAAAAGAAGAGCATTTACAATACTTAAACACTATAGTTCAGCAGGTCAACACCGGTCTTATCTGTTATTCTTCCTCGGGAGAAATAAAACTAATAAACAGTTATGCAAAAAAGCTAATAAACATCAAACACTTAAAAAACATTAAGGAATTAGCCAACTATAATGAAGAACTTCATAGAGCTATTGTCGATCTAGCCTCTGGCAGAAATATCCTCTTAAAAAGTGATGATGAAATTCAGCTTGCCATTCATAGTATTACGATAAAAATAAAAAATCAGCCTATAAAAATAGTTGCACTACAAAACATTTATCCAGAATTACAGCGTAAAGAAATAGAGTCTTGGCAAAATCTCACAAAAATTCTACGCCATGAAATTATTAATAGTATTACACCGATAGTATCACTAAACGATACAATGTATAGTATCTTACAAGAAGATGTTTCCCTCTTAGACTCTAATTATGTTATCGATCACGAAAACCTTAACGATTTGAAAGAAGGGATTTCTACTATTAAAAACAGAGCCGACGGTCTCATTAGTTTTATCGATGCTTACCGGGACTATACCAATATTCCTACTCCTGTATTTGCTAGCATTAATGTTCTAGAACTTTTAAAGCATATACATCTTTTGATGAAACCAGAATTAGACAAAAATGGTTTTGATTTTAAATATCAAACCACACCAAAAGATATTCTTTTATATGGTGATGCCAAGCTTTTGGAAATGGTGCTTATAAATTTATTCAAAAATGCTATTGAAGCTAAACGATCTGATCATGAAACTCCATCCATTTCTGTAAAAGGCTATATCAACCACAAGCGAGAGTTTATTCTAGAAATTACTGATAATGGTAAAGGTATTATCCCCGAGGCTATAGATAAAATTTTTATCCCGTTCTATACCACCAAAAAAACTGGATCGGGCATTGGATTGAGCTTATCAAGACAAATTTTGCAAATGCACCAAGGTACATTAACGGTAAGATCCGAAGTAAATACATTTACCACTTTCGAATTAAAATTTAACCAACTCACAAAATAAAGTTCTTGATTGTTTCTTGTAGTGCAAGTGTGTAGATATACATAATGTGTTTTTATAGTAACACTTTTTGATATTCTCTGTGTGCTTCTCTACTCATTAAAATATTTCTAACCTCCTCTATCTGAACGAATAAGTCCATATCGATTTCTGGAGTTTCATTTACTATTTGTTCGAGGTATAGCGAATAAATTTCTTCAATGAGTTCCTTGTTCTTTTCGGATATTTCTACTACTTCAGAGAAAGGAATTTCTGAAAAAGCAACCATACAATACTCTGGCATATACAAATCAGGATGAGCAGCCCATATCTTTCGTTCGAGCTTCCATTTTAAATCAAAAATAGGTTGCTTACAGAATTGAAGATTATGGTAATTTCTATTCGTTAAAAACTGCATAGCGTCTACATCCTTTTTTCTGGTATTTGCAAATTCTAATATTGCATCTCCAAAATCAAATCCGTTTTCCTCTAATGTTTTCATAAATACACTACAATCTTCAAAACACGTATTCATTCCCATCGCATAAAATGGAGCAAATGCATGGGCAGAATCTCCGATAAGCAACACTCTATTTTCATAATTCCACTGAGAACATTTGATTTCAAAAATTTCAGAATCCGGATTACCAAAGAAATCTTCCTCCAAATTTGGTAAAATCTTATGAAGATTAGGAAGATGCTTTTCAAAATAAAGATCAAGTTCTTCCTTAGTCTTTACATTTTTGAGCTCTCCATCTTCACCGTTTCTATAAAAAATTGTCGAGATAAACGATTTGTCTAAACTTGGAAGTGCAACAAATACGGTATCGGGAGCGCTCCAGATATGTACAAATTTTGGATCCAAAACATAGTCTCCATCCTCACCCATAGGTATCGTCATCTCCTTGTACACGTGATACAACTTCTTACGTTCACTAGTCAATATATTATTTTCTGAAAGCACCTCTCTAACATTTGAATTCGCTCCATCGGCACCAAATAAATAAGAATAGGCTACGTTATTTTCTTCCTGCGTTTCTGAACTTCGGAAAGTTATCACATGGTTTTCTAAATCAATTTCAGATAATCGCTGATTAAAATGAAAGTTCACCAATCCAGTATCAATAGCTTCATTGATTAGAAGGCTATTAATATTTTTTCTATTTACCGTGCTCAATGTTTGACCACCGTCTCCATAGATTTGAAATTTCACTCCACCACTTGCATTATGCGTTGCTCTACCATGCTTTGAAGCCATTGTTGGTTCTAGTTTACTAAAAATGTTCGCTTTTCTAAGTGCTTTTCTACCTCTATTGGACAATGACATTCCTAAAGAACGTTTCTTGGTGGGTACATATTCTCGAACATCTCCCCTTTTCTCATAAACGTCTACCTTAAATCCATTTTGAGCTAACATTAATGCTAACATTGATCCGGTAAGCCCTGCTCCAACAATAACGATGTTACCGTCAGTTTTTTCAATTTTACTTTTCATAATTTGATTTTAATTTTTGTTTTTATTCAAAAAAAGTCTAATGAGTGATCCCTGCTTTTTTAAAAAAGCAAGGGAAATATGTAAGAAGCAATCCATTTGTATTGGGCTCGCTTCTTTGAATTAAGTTGATTTATAATTCGTTAAAAAAAGAATAGGTCATCTTTGAAGATGCAATGACCTTGGATAAAAATCCAAACACCTAAAGTATATTTTAACCTCTTTATTGCTTGTAGCTAAATATGCACTACTATTTGATTGGGTTTGGATTTCACTTAAATACCATATACAATTATCGTATTCGGCTATATTTTCAGCGATATTAATATCAGGTAATGGAATTGCTAATCCACGTCCATCCGCTTTGATAACACTTTCCTTTATCGTCCAGAGTTTAAAAAAAGCTCCCAACGGTTCAGTTGCATTGTTTATGGTTCTCCATTGAGATGGATTCATTACGTTTTTGAAATCTTGAAAATGAATCTTTTTGATTTCCTCTACGTCTATTCCTATTCGCATTCCTTTGGTCATTGCACATAATACTTCTCCTCCTGAATGAGAAATATTAAAGTCAATATCAGCATTAAGGTAGGGCCTTCCATTAGGTTCGTAAAGAACTTGTTCTAAAGATCCTTTGCCATACCCAAATTCTTTGAGATTAACTAATAGCAATAACTGACCAAATAAATGGGAATGTCGATCCTGCCAACGTTGAAATCGCATGTTTTTTTCCTTCATTCTATCTGGTAATAGATTGAAGTACTTATTCCAAATATTTCCGGGCAGTCGTTCAGAAAAAGAAGTATAAAGAATATTAATTGATGATATACTCATTTCTTTAATTTTTCCGGGATTAGGAAAATCTAATTTTTTCTAAGGTATTTTTTTGTGTAATCAATGTTGTGTTCATTAATTCCACCATCTCTTTGGCATATTGATTTAGAAAGAAATGACCTCCGTTAAAATAATGGATAGAACAAACTCCCTCGGTATGTAGTTTCCATCCATCTGCCTGTTCATGGGTCATATCCTCCTCTTTGCCTAAAAAAACTGTGATATTGCAAGGATGTGGAACTATTTCTCTATTACTATAATCTGTTGCTGCCAACATAAAATCATTCCGAAGTAATGGAAGAAATAATTCTAGTAATTCAGGGTGTTTAAAAAACTCAGGTGGGGTACCTCCCAATTTACGTACTTGCTTTTTAAAGTTTTCCTCATCCAAAAGATGATACTTTTTATCCTCTCTCATTTTAATATGAGGTACAGCTCTTCCTGAAAAGAAAATATGTCGTGGCCCTTCTAAACCTTGCGTTGTAATCTTAGTAGTTAACTCATAAGCGAGCATAGCTCCCATACTGTGACCGAACAATGCATATGGCCCATCCGTAATATCCTCCTTAATAATTTCAAAAATGTCATCAACAGCTTCTGAAACTGAAGTATACATCGGAGCCTGTATTCTGCTTCCACGTCCTGCCAATTCTATCGGTATAATTTCGATAGTATCGTCAATAAACTCTTTCCATTTATTGAATATGGCAGCTGATCCTCCTGCGTAAGGAAGACAAAAAAGTTTTAGTTTATTCATCTTAAATTTATTCGTTTATCCTATGATTAATACGTAATTGAAGTATCGTTTTAGTCTTTTTTAATTAGTTAGGAAAGACAATTCTTTCGGATTTTGAAGAGCAACTTTAGCCTCCCTAATTAATGCTCTTGAAAATTCTTGGGTTGAATCTATAATTTCGATACCCTTTATATTTTTCTCTTTAATGATCAGTGACAATTCAGTACACCCAAGAATTATTGCCTCTGCTCCTTGATTTTTAAAATATTCAATCGCCTTTTTCACCAAAACCTTTGCCTTAGCAGGTATATGTTCTGGATTCGATTTGATCCCGTATTCCGGATCATAAATCATAGCATGAATTATTTCGTTTTGAAATTCAAAATCAGGAGTGATTGGTTCCAGACCGAGATTCGCTAGTTGTTTTTTGTAGATTTCTGATTTATATGTCCCGTTGGTTGCCATGATTCCTACCCTAGTAATATTACAATGTTCTCTCTTAATTTTCATACAAGTTTCAAAAGGCATACTTAACAATTTGATGTTACACTTTACTCTTTTGAGCTCATTTTGAATTACATTGAAAATACGTGGAGAGTAAGCCGTATTGCACGATATTCCAACAATTTCAGCTCCCGAAACTTCCAATTTTCGTATTACATCTACAATACTATATGCTGGATTTATAGATGTTTCCCCTAATAAAAAAGAAGTTCTATCCACATGACTACTCGGAAAAGACATGAGCACAACTGATATATATTCCTGATCGGTTTTTGCACTAGAATTTGACAAAATTTTCTCGAATAAATCACAGCCCGAATGAGGTCCCATCCCTCCAACTATACCAATGGTCTTATCTCTTTTAATTTTCATTATTATGCATTACGAATTAATACAACATTCTACTTTGACATTGAAACCACAACTTTCCTGTCTCCTGTAAATGGGTTTCTTCCATGACTTATCAATTCATTATCCACTAATAGAAGTTCATTTCTCTCCCATTTTGGTGCTTGCGTAACAGCATCAATAGTCGTTATCACTTCTTTTATCATATCTTCATCGATATCGGTTCCATCCCCAAACTGAACAAACATTGGATAATCCATAGGTTTTGCATACATAGTTTGCATAATATCAAATAACTCTTCTCCTAAGTGAGATGGGTGAAATTGATCTATTTGATTAAACCATATTAATTCATCAGTAGTTCTGTGATTGATAATCCCTTTGCTCAATTGTATTAATCGCAGGCTATCATCTTCTTTCCATTCAAAATTAATATTGTAAGCCTTGCAATACGATTCTAATTGGGCTTTATCCGTAGTCTCGAAAGTATCTTGCCAAGAAGGTCCAATACCTAATCCCCCATGTAAATTTCTAATATATTTCACCCCTTTACTTTGTACTTCATCAACGATATCAAGGTTCATTACTCTTACAATCTCTCTGCTATCGGCGAGCAAGGTTTCTCCTCCGGTTTCTGATGGCTCCAAACAACTAAAAAACAACTTATTAGGCCAAGTGGCAGAATACGACAATTCATTATGCATGGTAATTTTTTGGGTCTTATCGTATTCTGTAGAGGTGTATACATTACCAGTAAGTTTTGTTCTGGGAGAATTTCCATCTATATAGCTTAAAAATTTAACTGATATGGAATTCACTATTTCCTGAAAGTCGGTTAAAGAAGCAATAGGCACTCCTCTAAACTTTATAGCTCCATAATGTTCTAATTTTGTCTCGATCTCGATTTTATTTTCTAAATAAAAGGAGATGAAATCTTTGGCCGTAACAGCATCAAGATTTATAACCAATGGTAATACTAATTTATCTATCATGTTTTTGTGGTTTAAGATGATGTGCATTGATAATCTGATCATTAAATCATCAATGACTAATTATAATTCTGTAATAAAGAGGTAATGATGCTAGTCTCCTACTGCAAAAGAAATTCTGTAGGTCTTAGCTTCTACCTTTTGTAATTTGATTAGTTACGACGAAAGATTGAATTGTGAGAGCAAGTGAGGTTCTGACCAAAAAAATCACAATACAACGTATCCACCTGATAATCCTGTTCTTTTTCTCTTAGAAAATCAGAAATAACATCTTGTTTGAACTTGCTATCTTCTACAACCAAATAATCTCCCTGAGTTAAAAAACCATGAAAATGATTTAAAACATTTAATACGTTTACATGAGCATCTTCAATTACTAACCAAGGATGTGGCAACGTTTTTATGGTTTCTTCATCAAGTATTGAAGTTATTTGATTAACATCACCTTCAATAAATGATACATTTCTGTATTTCATTTTTGGTGGATAAATATCAATGGAAAAGATATGGCTGTCTAGATTATATTGGTTCGTAAGATCAGACATCCATATTGCGCTCCCTCCTGATCCAGATCCTATTTCAATAATAGTTTTTGGTTTTAGCTCCCAAATCATCATTTGATAAATTGCTAAATCATATACGGTTTTAAATATGATCGTATCTTTCCAACGCAAACAATCAAAACGACCTTGACTCATCATAAAGCTATCATCCTCATCAGATTTCTTAAGAAAATCTAAGTTAATATCGTCAGAAGTATGAATACTTGATGTTGTTCGGTCATTGAAATCAACAAATCTACCGTAGTACTTATTTAATACCAAGGCTACAAAAGATTCGATATCTTCGCGTGGAGCATAGTCTTCCATTTTTGAGAATATAGCCTGTAAACTACCTTCCCATGGTATAGCATCTTTGGCCGTAGATAATAGATTCAAGCCTCCTTTTATCAAATGATCATTAAACGTCTCTGCATTTCCCTGATCCTTTGTTTTTTGCTCCCATGCCTCTGTGAATTTATCAAAAGCATCCTTCAAAATCTTACCGTTGAGTTTTCTTTCTTTTACTTCCATTTCTACAATTGAGAATTAAATTATAAGTATTTAATCAATAGGCACTTACACCCCATCACTACATGTAGTGAATATTAAAAAAGAGCAAGAAGTTTTCTAGTGTCCCTGGGCGATGCTATCATCACATGATCTGATATAGCTATCAACATCAAACCGATTAAACCCTAGATTTTTACATTTGTATAGGTATTCTTTTGCTTTGACAGGATTATTATGAACTTTTAAATTAACCACTCCGATAAGAAAATAGGAAGCGGCAGATTTTTTATCATATTTTAAAATCGTTTCAGCAATTCTCTCAGATGCTTCTTTATCCTTCGAATAGAAATCAAACATTAGCTCTTCGAGCAAATAAAAGTCTAACTCTTCTTCCTTCATGCTATCTATCCTTTCAAACATTTTGCCTTTACCCTCTTGATTGTAGAGTACTATTAAATCTGATATAGTTTCGTAATCCTTGAAATATGGTTTATCCAGGTACAAATTAGCATCCAAATTGGTGGTCAATTTATTTAAATGCTTTCCAAACACTCCACCAAGATCACTATTTGTAAAAAACACAAAACCTCTTTTATGAATAGTTGAGTATAACATATCCGCTTTGAAGCCTTTATTGTCGCCAGAGAAATTCACAATCTTATCATTTTCATTTTCAAGAACAAAGAATCCATTTGCAATTCCATATTTAGAATCATTACCTTCTTCAATAGCCATTACTGGCTTTGTCATTTTGGCGATACTTTCTTTTGTTAAAAATTGCTCATCAAAAACCGAAACCAAAAGCTTTGCAAAGCTTTCAGCAGTAGTATGAATTGATGAGGCCGGCCAAGGATCTTTTGTTACCCATTTGTTTAGGCTCTTACCAATTATACTATGTCCATTTGCATAATTTCCAATAGAATCGGCAGGTGTGTAATTAAGGTCGATTTGTTTCAAATTTAATGGAGATAAAACGATTTCATCTAGATATTCTTCATAGGGTTTATCAAGAATTGTTTGGATAACCCTTGCCAGATAATGAAACCCTTCACCAGAATACGTATATTGAGTTCCTGGATCCTGTAATATTTCTAATTTACCACCAACGTTCAACCATTCCCAATTCTCGATTCCAGAGGTATGACTCAATATCATTCTCGGTGTAATCAATTTATATCGTGCATCATAAGCCAATTTTTCATTTGTTTTGTACTCAAAAATTGGTTTATCCAAATCTAGTAACCCTTGATCTACCAATTTATAGGCTGCAGCTACCAAATATATTTTAGAGAGAGAACAAGCTTCAAAAAGAGTATTATTATCGATTACCTCTTTTTTTAATTGATGCTTATACCCAAAAGAATTTGAATACACT
This sequence comes from Aquimarina sp. AWH4_224, assembly GCF_056160245.1. Classification (NCBI taxonomy): domain Bacteria; kingdom Pseudomonadati; phylum Bacteroidota; class Flavobacteriia; order Flavobacteriales; family Flavobacteriaceae; genus Aquimarina; species Aquimarina sp. AWH4_224. The sequence goes on from NZ_JBSWWU010000003.1 coordinate 600,726, forward strand.
ATTTTATTGTCTTCAATTATTGCCAGGGATACCGCAGGTATATTTGTGATAGCAAGAATACTATCAATTTTTTCATCAAACTCTTTTTTGTTTATTTTCTCATTGTTAGAGACAAAAAAATCTTTTTCCTGAGCTACTGAACAGTTTGCAGCCAAGGCTAAGCCAATCAAAAACATCTGTTTCAAAAGGCGCATTTTCTTTTTTCTATTCGTAAGTGGTTTCATATTAAAATAAATTTGTGTTATGATAAATTATCCATAGATGTGCATATTCATGGATGGATTTGATTTCAAGATTATGATTGCTGAATAATGGAGAATCATTATTCATTCGAGAAGACACTCTCTATAGCAAGCTCTTTTCTATATTGTTTTAACTGTCCTTCTCTCATTTCGTAAACAGTATCAGCAACATCAAAATAGTGATCGTCGTGGGTGATGGCGATAATAGTTTTCCCCATTGCTTTCATTTCGGGAAGTAGTGTTCTATAGAAGAAATTTCTAAAACCAGGGTCTTGGTCTGCTGCCCATTCATCAAACAAATAAATAGGTGAATTTTCTAAATAGCATTGAAATAAAGCCAATCGTTTTCTTTGTCCTGCCGACAAATCAATTGTGCTATATTCATTATTGATAATTTTAACTTTTTCTTTAAGTTGTAGTGTATTGAGAAGAGCATCTATTTCTTTCTCTTTTCCTATTGTATCTATGTTGTATAATTTTTTAAATAAGTGGGAAGGACTAAAAACTACCGAAAAATATTCGCTAAGCTCCAGATTGGACAAACTATGATTATTTATTTTTACTGCCCCACCAGTTGGTTTATAAAGACCTGTTAGTAATTTGGCTAGTGTTGTTTTTCCACTTCCATTACCTCCTACGATGAATGTAATTTCTCCACTCTTTAGTGTAAGATCTATTGGACCAATCCCAAATACTGTATTCCCATCAGTATCTTTATACTCATATTCTATTTGATCCAAACTTAAATTGTGCAATTTTTTATTCTCTACATTGGGGATGGAATTAGCCACATGGATATCTGCCGGAATTTCTTCCAAAAATCTATGAATGCGATTCCAGGCCACCTTTAATTGCATAAGGCCAGGCACTGAATTCAAAATTCCATTAATAGGACCAATTAGATAAAGTAACACCACAACAAAACTCATCAAAGTATAAAGCTTCATGTCTGGAAAAAATTCTGGCATCCCAAATGCAACAACCCCTAATAACACTACCAACAAGGATTCTCCGGTTAAAAAAGCATTTACAAATCTGATATCTGCAATTGATATTTTTTTTCTAAATCTATCAGCACTTAGAGTGATGTCTTCTTGATATTCATGTTTTTTATTTCGATGAAGGCTTATTTCCTTAAAACCATCAATCATTCCATTCAAAAGGCGCATAAAAATGTTTCTTTCATCTCTTGCCTTTTCGAAATAGGTATTTGTACTCTGAACCACAGAATAGTAAATAGCAGCTAGAGCTACAATTAAAAGTATTGAAAGTACTGTTGCCCAAAACGCAATAGAAGCAAGGTAAATAAAAGCACCTATTGTTGTGATTACACTGGTGATCAGGCCCACAAAAATATTAGTGGATTGTCCTATACTGTTCACATCATCATTTAATACCGTATAAATTCTTCCTCTATCTATTCGCTCAAATTTTTGATAAGAAGTAGCGAATATTTTATCTACCAGTCGAACTCTTAAGTCAAATACCAAACCTCTAGCAAATCGAATCAAGTTGACCTGCACAAATCTTCTTCCTAATAGATAAACCGATATTGTTAATAAATAGAAGTAAATTATATATTCTAGATCAACATCGCTACCTATGGCTGAAGTGATAATAATTATTGCAACTACATTTGACAATCCAGAAAGTATACTCATTAATACAATTCTGGGAATTGCTCTCTTATATTCATTTTTTTCTGGAAAACACATAGTAAAGACATACACAAAATAACTCGCAGTCATTGCTCCAATTACTAGTTTTATCATAAAATCAAAACTCTCTGGAGTCCATACCAAAATCGATTTCCAATCAAAATTAGCAATCGCCTGTGGCAAAATGATCAACCCTAAAACAAAAGGAACAATTGACAATAACATGGTACTTGATTTCTTTAGTACCGATTTATTCAATCCTTGAAATTCTCGTTTTTTGTTTACAATATCGAGAATAGCCCAAAAGAAATAGCTCGTTAGGATTAATAAGTATACCAATAGAGTTATCGAGAGAATAGAAAATGTCTTATCTCCTCTATCTCCTGGATCAAACTCGTTAACCACCTTTTCTCCAGCTATTATTTTCATTACATGATCCCCAATCATTGGAGTATATGTACTGTTTGAATTTGCCAAAACTGCAACTCCTAATTTTTCATCTGGTCTAAAAGTGATATAAGAAGTAAAATTTGGATTAAGACCACTGTGATAAATCTCTCCATTTCCACTCAATGATACTTCCCATCCCATGGCATATGATGACATATTATGTAATGGTACTGTTTCGTCTCTTTGATGAGTTTGTTGAGCGATTTCATAAAAATCAAGTTGTGATAATCCCATTTGAAATTGCAGCCATTTTGAAATATCCTCTGCATTTGAAATCACATAACCTGCAGCATTGTTTCCTTTGAATCTGGGAGCGTTATATTTCCTGGGTTGAAAAAAACTTATTTTATAACCAGAAGACATCATTTTGTCATCTTTAGGTTCTCCAATAGTAGTTTGGTCTAATCCTATCTTTTTTAGGACCTCATTTTGAAGGTATTTTTCAAATGAAGTATGAGTGACTTTTTCGACAATTAAAGCGAGAATATCATAATTAACTGTAGCATATTCGTACTCCTTCCCTGGTAGTTCTTCAAGTTCTTGTCCTACTATGGCTTTGATTGTCTCCTCAAGTGCGTTTTCCTCATTTGACTCAGGAATTTTGGAGATTGTACTCCAGGGTATTCCGCTGGTATGATGAAGTAAATGCTCTACTTTTATATTCACCAGGTCACCTTCATAAAACACCTTAAACCATGGCAAGTATGTTTGTACATCAGACGTTAGAGAAATCTTATTTTGATCTACCAAATTAGCTACCGCAAGAGCTGTAAATGCCTTTGTACATGAGCCCAGCTCAAACAAAGTATTAGAGGTAACCAGAATTTCTTTTTCAAGATTTGCGTATCCGTAATTACGGATTTCATTTTTGTCACCATTAATGATGATGACACTTAACCCAGGGATATCACCTTCTTTCATCATTTCGTTTACTTCTGCATCAATTTGCGAACTAATTAGATCATTGGCAGCAGATTGAGAAAACGAAAGTTGATAAAATGCAAATAGCATTACCATTACACTATAATGGAAATTTTTACTCCTTCTTTTCATTATTAATTTTAGATTAAAATTTAGATCCAAAACATTTACTCACATCCGATATCCATTCATCTTCATGGATAAACAAACAGGGTATAAATAAAGTTTTGTTATGAAATATTTTATTGTTGAGAAACTAGTATATGTTCCTCCTGTAACAACATAGATTCTAGGACAGTTGCAAGTGCTTTGACTTGTGGAAATTTCATTATTGAAAAATGATCTCCTTCTATTTTTTCTACAATGAGTCTTTTTGTCTTATCCAAAAGAGTTTTGTGATCCAAACCAGAATCAGAAGCAATTATATATCCTAGCGTGGCATCTATTTCCCCTTCAACAGTATAGCTCAGCATAGCTTGATCAAGAGATCTAACTGTATTAAAGGTTTTGATCATCTTTTCGGCATTCTGCTGATCCAAAGTTGACATCAACCTTTGGATATTTTCTGGAATTGCTTTTTTAACAACATCAAATGATATTTCCTCAGCATGTATAAGTCCTAACAATACTTGCCAAAACTCTTCAACTTTTTGTATTTGAAGTAATGGACCCGGTATGTTTCCTATAATAGATCGTAGAATATCTTGCTCGATAACAAGATCAAACCCTTTATTATCATTTGATACTGGTTGCTTAATTACTGTATCAATCAAAATCAGTTTGTCTACTTTTTCTCCTGCATTTTCCAGTTGTTTTGTGATCTCGTAAGCAATGACTCCTCCTAAGCTCCATCCAATAATTGTATACGGCCCTTCTGGCTGAATCGTTTTTAAAATCTTGATATAATCATATGCTATATCTTGAATACTAAGATCTACAGGATGAAGATCATTTAGAGTGTTACTTCGAATTCCATAACAATTGTAATTTTGAATCCATTGAGAAAGTTGAATATATCCTTGCACATCTCCACCGCCATCATGTATAAAAAACAGATTTTTGAGTTGGTTAGTGCTTTCTTTTAACAAAATGACCCTTTCGTCAATATGTACTGCGGCTATATTTGCCTTTTCCATTTTCTGAGATAACTCGCGAATTGTTGGTTTAGAAAAAACATCTACTACAGAGAGAGTAACTCCTAATTCTTCTTTTATTTTGTAAACTAATTTTGTCGCCTTCAATGAATGACCTCCTAACTCAAAAAAGCTCCTGGTCACACTAATCTTGGATGCCTCTAATCCTAAGACATCACTCCATATCTCTACCA